>JAVBRM010000064.1:0-47684 GCA_031548025.1 Victivallaceae bacterium
CCTCCGGCCTTGGCCCGCAGCATATTCGACATATTGCCCATTCCCTGCGGTAAATAGGTAATTTCCGGGGTAACAATTAAAATTCTCGGATTCTTTTTTGCATGCATAAACACTGCCTTTCAACCTATTGAGGTTATTTCCCTTTGACAACTCTATATTACCCCACAAATTACCTTCCGTCAAGAGCCAAATCACGAAAAACGAACTTTTTGTGAACTTTCCGACATCAAAGTGCTAAATTCCGATGTTCCGGTTCGCGATAGAATCATAAAAAAAACCGAAAACTTGACAATTTGATGTCGGTATTGCCATTTTTTTTGTTCGTGCTCCTGCTTGGCTCCAAAAAATTATGCACGATTTGATGCAAAAACTTAACTTTTTGAAAAACGCGATGTTTCAGGCGGAAGAATAGCATGCTTCCGATACTCCAGCGGAGAGATTCCGGTTATGCTTTTGAACCTTCGGGAAAAATGGTAGGGGTTATCCCAGCCAAGTTGTTCGGAAACAGCGACAATGGAGAGTTTTGTTGAGAGCAGCAGGGTACATGCCAGGTTAATTTTTTGTTGGTCGACATAGGCTTTTGGGGTCATGCCGGTAATTTTCAGGAAAACTCGGCGCAGATGGTTTTTGCTCATCTGGCAAAGTTCGGCCATTTCATCCAACGTCCAGTGTTTATCGAGAGAGGTCCTGATCATTTCCAGTAGTTGGTCCAAGGGAGAGGTTTCCGGGTTGTCTTCATTGAGATAGATTTTCATCAATACTTCCTGCAGGATCAGGTTGGCTTGCAGGCGTTTTTTCACCGAGGAAGAGGCCAATAATTCAATAATGGGTTTTAGGAGCCGGGTCGTCCCCAGAGAATAGATGCCGGCTTTGATGATGCCGGCTTTGAATAACATATCCGCAACCGGTCCGGCAAATTTGACAGAATCTTCCAGAAACTGATATTCATCGTAACTGCCATAACGATGGACCACCTGCGGGGTAATGACAATGCAGTCGCCCGGATGGAGAATGCGTTCAGGCTCGGAGCCCATTTCAATTTTACCGCCGCCGGAATAAAGATGCGAGATCGAATAATAATCGAGGCGGCGGCGCTTGATATGGGGAAAAGCATTCCGGGAGGGGGAAAAAGAAGAGTAGGCCATTCCGATCCACAGTCCGCTGGCCGATTCGGCTTCGCTGAATGCTCGTCTCGGGAAAGAGAAGACATGTTCATTTTTGGTATTATTCATGTTTGTTTGAGGTATGGATTTTGATTTATTTTCGATTATAATTATAACCATGAATTTTAATCATGCAAATTGAAAACGGAGAAAATCATGAAAGAAACGTTAATGGCGGCAGTACTTTTGACTGTGCCGGCGATCTTTGCCCAGGATGAAGTCTTTCCGGTCCGGTATCAGCAAATCAAGCAGTTGAAGCCGGCCGAAGCCGAAGCGGCTTATGTAGAATTGGCGGAAAAAATCGATGTTTTACCGGCAGCGAAACACCTCCGAAAACAGGAACAGGCAGATGCCGCATTTCTGGCGGCCGTCGAAAAAGCTTTGGACGGGGGGAACGCCGCCAATGCGCCGAAATACGCCGCACGGATTCAAAGCAAAGCCATTCAGGATTTTGCGAATATAAAGATACTGGAACAGCGGAACAAGTGGGCGGAGTTGGTCGGATTTTCGAAAGGTTTAGAAATCAAATCCTGGCCGGACGCCCTAATTCCGAGAGCGGCGCTCATACGCGGCAAGGCGTATGCCGAAAACAAGAATTTCGACCGTGCGGAGACCGATTTGCAACTGGCGATCGACGCGACCGCTCCCGCCAACGAAAAATATGTTATGATCTACCGGGTCGCGGCCATTTACGGCGCTTCGTTCAAGGACCCGGACAAAGAAATGGCGGTACTCCGGCAGGGATTTCCGCTGGAAAACAATCTGCCGCACCTGTACCGTCAGCGGGTGAACTGCCGTTATGCAATGTTGTTGTCGGATACCGGCAGAATTAGCGAGGCAATTAAATTTCTGGAGGAATATGCCCCCAAGTGCGATGCCGCCCCGATCCGACAGTTCAATATCAAGGTTACGCTGGGGAACCTCTATGCCCGAAATAACGATAAAGCCCGATCCAGTGCATTTTTCAGAGAGGCTGCCGCTGTTCCAGAACTGCCGGAAAGATTCAAAAAACTGGCGGAAGAAAAACTTACGAAATAGAAGGAATCAAAGCATGCGTAGAATCGTCCCGATAATTTTAGCCTTGGCTTGTGCTGCATCTTTTGCCGCGGAAATCGTGAAAAACGGCCAACCTATGGCGGAGATCATCCAGGTGCCATCCTCCGATCAGAGCATCAGGATAGCCGCCGAAGAAATCCGGAAATATATTGAAAAAATGTCCGGAGCACAGCTCGATATCGTCCCGGCGCCCACCGGCAAATATCCGACCCGGCTGTATGTCGGAGAAAGCGAATTCACCCGGCAGCTTGGATTTTCCTTGAAAGATGTTAAATACGATGGTTATAAAATCCGGGTAAAGGGTAATGACGTGATCGTGGCCGGAGTGGATATCGATTGGTACAATGATTACAAACTCTCTTTCGAATACCTCGCCAAAGTAGAGGAAAAGTGGCAGGAATTTACCGGGCATAAATGGCGGTCGCCGTCCTTCATGAGTGCCGTCGAAAGGCAGACCCGGACGGAACCCCGGCTCGAGTTCAATCGCGGCAACGCCACCGGCACGCTTTACGGCGCTTACGGGTTTCTGGAACAATTCGGGTTCCGCTGGTATTTCTCGTTTCCGCCTCCGGACGAGGACCTCGGCAAAGTGATTCCGCAGTCGAAAGACCTGGCGATTGCCGATGGGGAATTCAAGCGCGAACCGGAATTTGCCGTCCGCGATTATCCGTACAGTGTCTGTTTCCGCGACAATGGGTTGTGGATCAAGTCGATGGGCGTGGGTATGTTTGAACAGATTTTTCCGATCCACATGATCGGCCGCTTGCTCGATGGTCATGAAGATCCGGAGCTGGCCGGCAAGGTCAACGGTCAAACCAACTGGAAATCACCCAAACTCTCCAGCCCCAAATTCCGCGAACAGTTTATGGTTTACCTCGACAATTTCAACCGTTTTTACCCGGTCCGGCTGCCTTTCACCTCTTTTGGCTCGCCCGATGGTTGGACCAGCTTGGACGACGGAGACGTGGCTAACGGTTGGAATCGGGTCAGTACCCGCGGCGAAAAGGGACGTTTCAGCGATTATTACTGGGATTTCGTGCTCGATATTCGCGAACGCTACAATCAGAAATATCCCTTCGGCAAATTCCAGCGCAAGCATGTTTACGCTTACTCCGGCACCAACCGGATACCGGAAAAACTGGATAGGATACCGGAAGATCTCACCGTCTATTTTTGCCACAATTCGGGTCTGGTGCATTTGCCCGGCAATGATTATCGTCCGCTCCTCAAAGAGTGGCTGGAAAAAGTTACCGACAAAAAACAACTGATCTTCTATGATTATTATTACGAGCAGACCCTTTATAAGGGCGAGCGCCCACCGTTTCCCTATATTTTCACGGAGAATCTGAAAATGGATTTCAATATGATGTACGACCGGTGCGACGGCTGGCTTCTTGAGGGGATGGTTGCCGATTCGCGCGGCGGTGTCCATCGCGGATTCTATCGCCCCGCGATCAATTGCCCGATGTTTTATCTGCGCAACAAAATGACCTGGGACCGTAAATGCGACCCGGTCCGGGAACTTGACGACCTCTGTGAACGTTATTACGGGCCCGCCGCCAAAGAGATGCGCGAACTTTACACGCTGGCCGAAAAAATCTGGATGCGTCCGCTGCCGCGTCTGGTCAGCGCTTCCGGCAGTTACCTCAGCAAGGAAGATGTCCCCTTGCTTTTGGGCCTGCTTGAAAAGGCCAAAGCCAATACCGGTCCGGATACGATATATGCCAGGCGCATCGCTAAACTTGAAGAAGAAATGGCTTCGCTGAACAAGGCCTTCGACAACCTGGAGCGCAAGGGCCCGGTGGTCCGGGCGAGTATGTTCTCCGACGACACCAAGCCGCAGGTGAACGGCGACCTGACCAAGCGTTTCTGGCAATGGCAAAGCCGCCGCCCGCCGCAGGGATATCCGCTCCGGGACATCATTACCGGGGAGTTGCCGAACCATATCGCCACCACCGCGCATTTCCGCTATATCGGCAATACGCTCTATATCGGAATCGAATGTCTCGAACCGAAAATGGATAAAATTCGCGCCCGCACCGCCGAACGCGACGACTTCAGTATCTTCAACGACGACATGGTGGAAATCTGGCTTGAAACCGCCAACGGACGCAAGCCAGTCATCACGGTCAATCCAAACGGCACCGTATTTGACCGCGACCCCACGATTCCCGACGCCGCCGAGTTGCCGAATTTTTATACTGTCAGCGCCTGCAGCACAAAAAAATTGGCCGATCGCTGGACTGTTGAACTGGCTGTCGACTTTACCGATCTCGGCGCGGTCCGCCCCAACAGCGGTGTTCCCTGTGGAATTCAAATCGGACGCCAACGCCTGGCCGGAAATACCGTCGAGCTTTATATGCTTTCACCGACCGGAACTGCATTCAACCGCAATCCGGAAATGATGGCCAAGCTGGAAGCACGCTGAAAAAAGGAGATCATATTATGAATGTCGGCAAGGGAAAATATTCAGGATTTACTCTCATTGAACTCCTGATCGTGATTTCGATCATCGCGATCCTGGCAGCTCTGCTGTTACCCGCACTGCACAAAGCCCGCGGCAAAGCGCGCGCCATTTCCTGTCTGAACAACCACAAACAGTTCGGAGCAGCCAATCAAATGTATATGGCGGACACCGATGGTTACTATATGACCTACTGGACGGCCGGGGGCAGTACTTTTTCCCTGACACCTCATGTCATGTCCGATTATTTGCCGGACCGGTTGGCCCATTCGTCTTATGCTCATGGCTCTATCTTGAACTTCAGTTATGTTCCGACGGCTGCCCGGGCTAAAGAAAGACGAGCCAGCCGTTTTGCCTGTCCCGAGGGTATCGGCTCGGATACGGTTATTGTCAAAACCATCGGCGTAAACAGCTCTTTCGGGGCCGCCGCCGGACTGAAAAACGCTACATATACCAAACGTTATGAAGATTTAAAAAAAGGAGCAATTCCACTGTCAAAGATTATCCATTTCATTGACGCGGATTCCGCCTCCACCACCCTTGGTGCCAACTATACCGCTTTCCGGCACCCCGGCAATACTTCGGCGGGGGTTTTCATGGACGGACATGCAACCGCAATCCCAGCTTATCCCGCCCATGAAAACTATGACGCCACCGAGGACGGCAAAACTTTCTGGCACGCCAAATAATAAGGGAGAAGGAAAATGCTGAACTACCAATTTTTGATTCTTCCCGGCGCTTTTTGCCGGAATTGCTCGTTACATAACTTGTAAGGAATTTATCATATGGATCTCGGCAGTAAATTGCGCATTGACGCGCATATTCACGGCATGCATGCTGTACGCAATGAAAAGGGAATTCTGGCACCACCGCTCATGTCGGTTTGGAACAACTCGATTCCGTCCCGGGAAATGATCCGCGAAAATCACTCTTGCGGCATCGAAAAAGTTCTGGCGCTCGATCCCCCGGAGATCGCTTTTTCGCTCAGAGAGGTTTTCGGAGAATTTGTCATTCCGATTCCGCAAGTGGATATGGACCATACGACCCCTGAGGAGATCGATGGGCTGTTCGCTCGCGGCGCGGCAGGCATCAAATTCATCGCCCCAATGCATCCGTATGGAGATGACCGTTATTTCCCGCTGTACCGCCGAATACTGGCGCACAATGGCTTGGCGGTGTTTCATACCGGATTCCTGGTCCTGAGGATTTATGATCCGGGTTATTTGCTGGGTCGTAAACACCCTATCAACATCACGGCTATGCGCCCGGCAGGGCTCGACCGGATCGGACGGGCTTTTCCGGACCTGAAAATTCTGATGGCGCATTTCGGCAATCCGTGGTGGGAAGAAGCGTGGTGCGTAATCCGGCAACACAAAAATATTTATGCCGACCTCTCCGGCGGTACCGCTTATAAAAAACCCATGGCGTTCTGGCGCGACCTTTTTGCGCCGGAGGGGCGATTGGATGTCGGCACGGTGGGAAAGCTCTGCTATGCCTCCGACGGCGACGCCTTTCATCCGGGCGAATGCAGCAGCCGACCACTGATGGAATTTTACGATCGATTGTATGAAACCCTGAAACTGCCCGACGAATTGATCGAAAAAATCAACCGACGTAATATTCTGGAACTTTTGACATAATTCACGCAGTGTGCAAGTTTTTTTAATTGAAAATTGAAAATTGATAATTGATAATTAGGGAAGGACCTTGTCCCAGTAAAAACTCAAGTTTCTGCATGTTTAAAAAACTTTGCTGAAGGATTACCGGCAATCAGATATTCAGCAGCTCGTCGCGGTCGGAAAAATACTCGCGAATGCCTTTGATTTCCTGATAGGTTTCGTGCCCTGTGCCGGCGATCAGCACGGTGTCGCCGGGCTCGGCCATTTGACGGGCAATGGCAATGGCGCGGCGGCGGTCGGGCTCAATCAACGCGCTTGGCGCGCCCGAACGAATGTCTTTGATGATCGCCGGAGGTTCTTCGTCCCGCGGATTGTCGCTGGTCAGGATTACGATATCGGACAATTCCTCGGCGATCCGGCCCATTTGGGAGCGTTTGGAAATGTCCCGGTTGCCACCGCAGCCGAATACCGTAATCAGCCGTTTGGCGGTGATTTTCTTCAACAGTTTCAGCACTCGGTACAGGGCGTCCGGAGTGTGGGCATAGTCGATATAATAATCGGCTCCCTCGATCATGTAATGTTCCAGGCGTCCGTCCACCCTGATGTCTTTGACTGCCGCCAGGGCTTCGGCAAAATAGACGCCGGTGCATTCGGCGGCGATCAACGCCCCCGTCAGGTTATACAAATTGTGTTCACCGGGCAGGTGAATCTGAATCGTCGATTTATTCAGGGTATAAGTACTGCCGTCCGCCTCCAGTTTGGTATTGGAAATCACGTAACCGGCGGCGGGATTCTGCCCGAAAGTCATTGCGCCGGGGATTTCACCAGCCAGCCTGCCGCCGTACGGGTCGTCGGTGTTGATGATCTTATTTTTGACCTGGTATTCGGTGAACAGGATTTTTTTTGCCTGATAATAATTTTCCATGGTTCCATGGTAATCGAGGTGATCCTGGGTCAAGTTGGTGAATATCGCCGTTTCCACCGGGGCGCTGCCCAAGCGATGCTGGCTCATGCCGTGGCTGGAAACTTCCATGACCACATCGGTACAGCCGTAATCAGCCATTTCCCGGAAAATCTTCTGGAGTTCTCCGGCTTCCGGCGTGGTCCGGTCGGCGTCGCGCTCCAAATCGGCATAGGCGTATTTGATGGTGGAAATCAAGCCGCAGGGATGACCGCACGAGTTGAGCATTTTCCACAAAAGATAAGCGGTAGTGGTTTTGCCGTTGGTCCCGGTAATACAGTGGAGCCGGAACCTCCGGGCCGGATAGCCCTGGAAATATTCGCACAACAGTGCATAAGCATAATACGCATCGGTGACTTTGATCGTACATATGCCGTCCCGTGAAACATAATCCCGGGTATGAATCAGCAGTTTCGCGCCTTTGGCGGCCGCGTTGTCCAGATAATCGTTGCCGTCAAGTTTAGCCCCGGGGATCGCCACGAAAACGAATCCCTTTTCGACTTTCCGGGAGTCATTGGTAACTCCTCTGAGCCCGTCCGGCATTTCGCCGGCTTCACCGGCAATCAGTCGGAATTTGGCGAGAATATCTCTGATCTCATTCATAACTCACTCCGGCAGAATTTTTTCCAACCGCATGAAACGCGAACCCTTCAACAAAACCGTCATACCCGCCGCAACTTCGCCGTGAATTTCACGGGCGGCCGTCGAATCGGCGAAAAATTTAACATCGCCCTTCAGACCGAGTTTATCCCAGGCGGCGGCCATATTCTTGCCGATCAGCCGGAAACGGGTTCCCGGAAACAGTTCGAAGGCGGTTTTCAAGACTTCCTGGTGTTCATGGTCGCTGTTGCTGCCCAATTCGCCCATGTCACCGAGCACCAGCATCAAACGGGCGGGATCGGCAAATTCCGCCAGCCAGTGCAGAGCGGCTTTCATGCTGCCGGAGTTGGCGTTGTAGGCATCGTTGATCCAGACTACGCCGTCGCGCTCGACTACGGCCATCCGCATGCCGGGCAGCGAACATTTGCGCAGGCCTTCGGCAATGGTTTCCACCGGAATCCCGAGGCTGGCCGCCGCCGCTGAGGCCGCCGCCGCGTTCAAAGCCTGATGCGCGCCGGGCAATTTCCAGTCGACTTTGATGCTGCAGCCGTATGGGCGCATAAAAAGCTCGATACTGCTGCCATGAAGGTTGCCGCCGTGGTAAATCGCCCGGAAATCGGCGTTTTCGTCGGTGCCGAAGCAGAAATTCATATACGGAGCCGCCGCCAGGCTGAGAATCTCGTTGCCGGCGCAGTTTTCCGGATAAATCGCGGTTCCGTCCGGATTCAGATTGCTGTAAATTTTGGATTTTTCGCGGGCCACGCCGTTCAGATCGCCCAGGAACTCCAGGTGACACGGCGCGATCGAACCGACAATCGCCACATCGGGCGCGGCGCAACGGCTCAGGGGCTCGATTTCACCATGGTGATTGGTTCCCATTTCGATAACGGCAAACCGATGGTTCGGATTCAGTTTCAGCAGATTCTGGGGAACGCCGATCTGATTGTTGGTATTGCCCTCGGTAGCCAGCACTCCTTCTTCGCCGGCCGCGGCCACCAGAATGGAGCGGACGATCTCTTTGATGCTGGTCTTGCCGACGCTGCCGGTAACCGCCACAGTGCGCAATTCCGGGAAACGCCGTTTGTGAAAGGCCGCCAGGTCCTGATAAGCGTCCAGCGTGTCGTCGACCAACAGTACGGGAATATTCCATTCCGGCTGGACCCGTGAGCTGTATTCGCGTCCGATGCATATAGCGGCGGCCTTGGCCTCGACGGCCTTGTCGAGCATGTCGTGGGCATTGAAATTATCACCGACCAGAGCGACGAAAAGACTGCCGGTACAATCCTGCCGGGTATCGGTCTTTACCGATTTCACATGAAAGTCCGCGGAAGGCGCTTTCAGCCATTCCCCACGGGCTCCCGCCTTAATTTCATCGGCATTAAAGAGATGCATGGTCATGGCTACCTTTCAAGTAAGAATCGAAATACGCAATGGTTTTGATCAAACCGTCGCGGAGGCATACTGTCGGCTCCCAGCCCAGGGTCGCTTTGGCTTTGGTGATATCCGGACGGCGCTTGACGGGGTCGTCCTGCGGCAGCGGCTGGAAAATCAGTTTTGACTTGGTGTTGGTCAATTCGATAATCATCTGGGCGAGTTCCAGCATGGTGAATTCGCCGGGATTGCCGAGATTGATCGGCCCGGTAACCTCCGCCGGAGTATTCATCATTCCGATCAGTCCCCGGATCAGGTCGTCGATAAAACAGAAACTCCGGGTCTGTTCGCCGGTGCCGTAAATCGTAATATCTTCGCCGCGCAGGGCTTGAACGATGAAATTGCTGACGACCCGTCCGTCGTCGGGGCGCATCCGCGGCCCGTAGGTATTGAATATCCTCACAACCTTGATTT
This sequence comes from Victivallaceae bacterium, assembly GCA_031548025.1. GTDB lineage: Bacteria > Verrucomicrobiota > Lentisphaeria > Victivallales > Victivallaceae > UBA5239. The sequence goes on from JAVBRM010000064.1 coordinate 9,709, forward strand.
CCGTCGCCAACTGGCGGTGATAGTCGAAAAATAAAGTTTCAGCGCAACGTTTGCCCTCGTCGTAACAGCTGCGGACGCCAATCGGATTGACGTTGCCCCAGTAGTCCTCGGTCTGAGGATGAATCAGCGGGTCGCCGTAAACTTCGGAGGTGGAAGCCTGGAGAATCGGAATTTTCAACCGTTTGGCCAGCCCGAGCATGTTGACCGCGCCGATGATACAGGTTTTCGTCGTCTGGACCGGGTCCCTCTGATAATGAATCGGCGAGGCTGGGCAGGCCAGGTTGAAAATCGCATCGACTTCCGCATACAGCGGCCAGGTAATGTCGTGCCGCATCAGTTCGAAATTCGGATGCGTCATCATATGCCGGATGTTGTCTTTGGAGCCGGTGAAGAAATTATCCACACAGATTACGTCATTATTGCCCTTCAGCAAGGCTTCGCAGAGGTGAGAACCGATAAAACCGCTGCCGCCGGTTACCAATATTGTCTTTTTTGCCATCGTCTTATCTCCTGGTCCGTCAATCGTTAATGCTCATCAAAGTTTCGACATAACGCCCGCTGAAAATCACCCGGTAGGTTTTGTTCCTGTCCAGGAAATATATCCAGGTGGTATTGTTCAAGTCGGGAGTGCGGTACTTGGGAGGCGGCCCGCAGGCCATCATGACTTCCGGTCTGGACATGCCCTTGACAATCAATCCCTTGTCGATATCTCTGACTACCTCCGGGTCGACTCCTTCAAGCATCACTTCCCGGTTTTTCAGAGTAAAAATCTGCAGAATGTACTGCTCGATCGGGGTCATCATCATCTGTTTGTCGTAATGAATGGTAAACTGATTGTCCAAATCGTCCTTGAAAACAATTTTCCGCTCGTCCGCTTCCAGCACTTCAATCTTGGTACCCATCGGAATAAAGCGGCCGCCTTTCTGATAGTTGACGCTGGAAATGTTATTGGGGTCCTGAAACCAGATATTGCAAGCGGTATAAACCGAACTGTCCAAAGGTTGCTGCAGAACTTCCGCCACTGATACGATCCGGGCGCAACCGGAAACCAGCATTAACGCCAATACTGCCGCCATTCCGGCAAAAACTCTCTTGAAAGTCATATTCTCATTCCTATTTATTTGATTGCCATAAATTAGCACCGCCACCCGGATTTAACAAGCATTATAAACAAAAATTTCACAATTACAAAAGTAAAAATTTATTTTACTTCTTGAAAAATCCAACTTTTAGTGTAGTATATTAGTAAGGATAAAATACGAGGCAGTTCCGCGTATGAGTAAGAATTTAAAATTTTATCGACTGGAAGACCGGATTCTTTTCGAAGCAGCCGGGTGGGGCGATATGGCCGAAGCCGCTGAAAACCAGCCGATTGCGGAAACGACAAACCGCCATGGAATCGGATTTCCGCTGGTGATGGATATCGATGCCGAAATTTCTCAGATGCTCGAGGGTGAAATACCTTCCGGGTGCGGTGATATTTTCAATTTTGATTTCAGCAATCCCCTTCCGGACGAACTCGGAAAGCCGGAGGCGGCCGATGGCAGAATTCTGCTTGGAAATTCGTTATTTATCGGTAACCGTTCAGACAGTGACGGCAGTGCTTTGCATATCCGGATCGAAAAAGACAATTCAACTCTGACTATCGGCAATTCATATATTCACAGCGGCAATGACGAAATATCATTTGGCATCAACAACCTGGCCGCCGCCAACTCCGTTCTCCGCTTAGGGGACGCCCCGTCGGAAAAAGATATTCATTCCCTGCCGCATGCGGTCAAACCTTCGTTTTCGGCCGCAAACAATGCCGGAATTTTAAGCGGAGACGACGATGCCGTCATTAAAGTATTCGGCGAAGGCTGGAATATTTCCTCGGACGGACACAGTATGTATTATCTGGCCAAACGCGGAGAATCCGCGCCGCTAAATAATTCCATTGCCGGAATTTACCCGATCACCGACATCAACAATCCGGTATTTTTCAGCGCGAGCAACGGCGTCGATTTATCCGGGAGCCTGATTTTTACCGGTGCTCCCGCCGATGTTTCGCTCACCATCCGAAATCTGATTACCGAACTGGTATTGCTGGTGCCGGTTGTCGGTATCGACCCTCCTGCCATCAAACGACAGAAAACACAAGCCGTATAAAGTCTGCTTTTTTCTTCTTGCCCTGTTGAATTTGTTCCGATTTAAGACTATAGTTTGGAAAAAGAGATATTATATCCATTGAATTTTTAAGGAATAACAATGAGCAGAGTTTTTATTACCGGCAGGGGATTGATTACTCCGTTGGGAAATGGGGTGGGTGTAAACGAGGAGGCATTGCGTGCCGGCCGTTCGGGGACTGTTTTCATGGAGGAATGGGGGGCTCGCAATCTGGAAAGTCAGGTCGCCGGCGCCGCCGATGAAAACCCGGTATGTCCGCTGCTGGACAAAAAACGTCTGCGTTTTACTCCCGCCAATGCCAGAATGGCGGTGGCCGCGGTTTATGAGGCTCTCCAGGAAGCCGCTTTGACCCCCGACGACATCAAAAAGCAGCCAATCGCGGTTATCGGCGGGATTGCCGGCAGTAATTATCTGGAAATGTTCGAAAATGCCACTGCGTTCAGTAACACCGGGCGGTTGCGGAGTGTTTCTCCGTTTATCGTGCCGCGGGTCATGCCGTCGTCTTCGGTGTCGAATCTCTCGCTGATCTACGGTTTCACCGGAGAAAGCTATGATATCAGCTCGGCGTGCTCGAGCAGCGCCCACGCCATTATGCAGGGCAGCCGCTTGATTCAGTCCGGACAATACGATATCGTGGTTTGCGGCGGAGCCGAGGAATTGAACTGGATTCACGCCCTTGGCTTCATGGCCATGCGGGCGCTGGCGCGCAAATACAATGACCGGCCGGCTATCGCCAGCCGTCCGTTCGACGTCGACCGGGACGGTTTCGTGATCGCGGAAGGCGCCGGCTGGATCGTCCTGGAATCGGAAGCCAGCATCAAGCGCCGCAATTCGCGGCCGATCTGCGAAATCCTCGGCTGGGGCGCGAACAGCAACTGCACCGACATGGTCCAGCCCGATGCCGAATCCACTTCCAACGTCATGCGTATCGCCCTCAAAGCCACCGGGTTAAAGCCGGAAGACATCGCCTACATCAATACCCACGGCACCGCCACCGGTATCGGCGACCCCGAGGAAATGAAGGCCATCAAGAATGTTTTCGGCGGCAGCTCGGCGATCAACAGCACCAAATCCATGACCGGCCACATGATCGGAGCCACCGGTGCGGTGGAGACGATCTTTACCTCGCTGATGGTGGAAAAAAGCTTTATCTGCCCGTCAATCAACCTGGATAACCCGGAACCGGAATTCGAGTGGGCCGACCTGGTCCGCAAGACCCGCGACGTCCCGGTCAAATATGCCTTGAGCAACAGTTTTGCTTTCGGCGGCACCAACGTCTGCCTGATTCTGGCTTCACTGGAGCGTTGATGCATTATGAACCAACCTCAGACACGCGGTAAGTTGCCGCCCTGGATCAGAATCCGGGTGAATTGCGGAGGCGCCCGTGAAGAGGTTAATTCGATCCTGTCGTCGTTAAAACTGAATACAGTCTGTTCCAGCGCCAAGTGTCCGAACTTGAGCGAATGCTGGCATCACCGGACCGCGACTTTTATGATCATGGGCAATGAATGCACCCGCAATTGCCGTTTCTGTGCGGTGGAGCACGGCTCGCATCCGGCTCCGCTGGACGCCGGAGAACCGCAGCGGGTAGCCGAAGCCGCGGCGAAGATGGAACTGAAATTTGTGGTGGTAACCAGCGTTACCCGGGATGATCTGCCGGACGGCGGGGCCGGGCATTTCGCAGAGACCATTACAGCCCTCCGCCGGGAATTGCCGGGGGCCGGCATCGAAGTGCTTACTCCGGATTTCAACGGTAACAAGGCTGATTTGGAAACCGTTCTGGCAGCCGGTCCGACGATTTTCAACCACAATGTGGAAACCGTGGAAAGGCTGTCCAACGACATTCGCAGCAAGGCCACCTACCGGAGATCGCTGGAATTTCTGGCGATGGCGGCGGCCAACAACTTGGGAATTCCGGTCAAGTCCGGGCTGATGGTGGGCTTGGGCGAAACTGATGATGAAGTGATTAAAACTTTGCATGATTTGCGGAATGCCGGGGTCTCTATCCTGACTGTCGGCCAATATTTGCCGCCTTCGCCGTTCCACTGGCCGCTCGACCGCTATGTCGAGCCGGAAAAGTTTGCCGAATGGGGTGATTATGCGCGTGGTATCGGCTTTGGTTCGGTGGCCAGCGCTCCGCTGGTCCGCAGTTCATATCGTGCGGGAGAACTGGCACGTTAAAAGGAGGTTGTTATGGTTATAATTCTGATTCTGGCAGTGATCATTGTCGCGTTGTTGATTGGAAACATCCTGTTGTATTCCAAGATCATCATCCTGAACAAAATTGACCGCGCGCTCCGCAAGGGCGTCAAAAAAGAACGCGCCGCCGCCACCGAAATGCTCCGCAGTTCCCGCGAAATCATCGCGCATCCCGAGCGGGAAAGCAATTTTCTCCCCTCATTCATCGAGTTTACCGTCAAAACTCTCAAGGTCGACGGCGGAGCGGTGCTGCTCTGCGGCGACGACAGTTATCTCTATGGTTGCGTCGCGGCCGGATCGTTTCCGTCGCTGATTCCGCCTCCGCCGGATGCCAAAAAATCAACCGGCGATACCATTCGCGGCCTGAAAACCGCGCTTCACTCCGAGGAACTGGAAAAAGTCTGCGCCGCCAAGGGTTTCGCGGTATTCAGCAAAGCGCCGCCGCCCGGTTTTGCCGCCGACTTTGCCACCTTGGCGCCTTATTCGGTAATCACGCCGATCAAATTCCGCAACAGCATTTACGGTTGTATCGTAATGACTTCCAAGAGCGACAACATCGTCAATTCCGACGGTTACTTCCTGATTCGACTGGCGGAAATGATGTCGCTGGAGCTCGAAGTCATCAAGGCCGCCCAGTTCCGGCATGATTATGAACTGCGCCTCCAGGAAGCGCGCGAAGAGGGCATGTCCCAGGTTACCACCGGTATCATTCATAATATCGGCAATGCCATCACCATTGCCAAACTGACGATTTCCAGTCTCAAGGAAAAGATGAATTTCAGCAGCGAGGACCGCCCCGAGAAATTCATTCTCCGCGAAATCCTGCCGAATATCGAGAACCAGTTGGCTGCCGGGACGTTGCAGAAATTCCTGACTGAAGACAAGGCCGGCAGGCAATATGTCGGTATGATCAAAGAACTTATGAAGTGCATGGACAGCAATTCCCAGGAAGTCATGACCATGACCAATTCAATTTCGGCCAAGCTTTATCATATCAGCGAAATTATCGAGCTCCAGCAGCGTTTCATGGGCGAGCTCGGCACCGAGAATATGGTCCAGCTGGCCAATATGCTGGATGCCGCGGTCCTGATTTTTGAAGAATCGTTCAATAAGCGCAGTGTGGAAATCAAGAAGGATATCAACCGCGAGCTGCCGGAGCTGCTGATCGATTCCTCAGTCCTCATCCAGGTGTATATCAATATTTTCAAGAATGCGGTGGAGGCGATTTCGGAAGAAAGCCAGCCCGGCAAAAAATATGAAATTTTCCTCAGTCTGAAAAAAGAAGTTTGCGAAGGCCGCAACTTCGCGGTTACCACCATTCGCGACAATGGCCCCGGAATTCCTCCGGACCTGCGGGAAAAAATCTTCTGGTTCGGTTTTTCCACCAAGAAAAACGACGGCAGCGCCGCTCATGGCGTAGGACTGCATTTTTGCAGCAATGTTATTTATAAATACGGCGGCAGGATTGAATTGAGCTCCGAACCGGGTAAAGGGGCGGAATTCAAAATTCTGTTGCCGCTCCCGGACCGCGCCGCCAACGTTGAAAAGAAATAAACATGGCGCAGCAGCATCTCGATAAAATCAAATTCTATTTTGACGAAGGCAAACGGCTCTGGTCCATGTCTCCCGACAAGGTCATTTCCCGTGAATTTTACGAGCTCTGGGAAAATATCCAGGAACCGATGCCATTCGCGGTTACCGAAGACGCCATCGAAATGTTCGGTTTCAAATTCGAATTGCCGGGCAGCGACAGCCGCAAACTCGCCTGTTTCGGTTGGGACCAGGCCAATGGTTGTGCCTCGCTGACGGTCGAATGCGCCGAATGGGAAAAGAAATACCTGTTGTTTTTCAGTGAAGGCGATCCCTTCGTCAGTGAAGAGGAGGTCGTTTTTTTCGATAACGACGAGCTGAAGCATGGCGAAAAGCTGGAAATTATTTATGACCTGACCGCCTGGCTCCGTCAAAACCAGCCGCAGGTCGACATCCTGAAACTCAAGAAAAAAGAATTTACCGATTATCTCGACCAGATTGCCGGCAGTTACGACCGCAAAGTGGTCAATTCGATGAAGTTGATGTCGGTCGGTTTCATGCGCAATCTTTTCCAACAGGCATTGTCCGACCAGGCCAGCGATGAAATTAATCAGCAGTTGATTCTGCCGCTGGACGGTGGTTACGCCCAGGACGAGGAAGAGGACTTCAACCCGGCTTTGAGCATCCGCAACCTTCGCGACGGACTGCCGGCCCAGACCCGCTGGTCGGTACGGCGCAATCTGAACTTCCTGGCGGCCGGCTGCCGGTTGGCGGCGGAGAACGAACGCGAATTCATCCTGGTCTTCCGCGAAGCCGAAGCCATGGCGCCGCCACATGGCGGAGAGCTGGCCCTGAAAATAAAAATCGATCCGGAAATTCCTCTCAGCGAAGGAGATATCGTCAATGTATTTATTCGCGGCGAACGCGAAATGTATGCTACTTTCCGGGTGGATATTTATGATGGCGATGTGATTCTGGGGCGGCTCCGCAGCGATGATATCAATCGCTTCGGGCAGTATCAAGGACAAATGTTCGGACGACTGCAGCGCAGTCCCCGCTCGATGATGGCCAGCCTGGTTGAAGATCTCTGCGAGGGCTTGAAGGGTGGACGCAGTTTTGACGCCATGGATTATGTCCTTGGCCTGAAAGCTCTTACCTTTAATTTTAAGATCAGCCCCAATGCCCCCGTCGATATGGATTCATCGCAACGCCAGGCCTGGAGCACCGCGGTAAACCCGGATAACAATCTGGTCCTGATTCAGGGACCGCCCGGTACCGGCAAAACCCATGTCCTGGAACAGGTGGTTCGCTATCTGTGCAAATGCAACCTCCGGGTGCTGGTCGCGGCCCCGTCCAACACCGCCGTTGACAATATCTGCCGCCGCCTCAACGGGTTACCGGTCTTGCGCTTCGGCAGAAATTCCTACAGTATTGCTCCCGACGTAATGGAAAGTTGCTGGATCGGTGAAACGACCAACGTGGCGCGCTTCATCGAATTGCGCCGCCGCCATAATCTCGGCGGTATCTATGCCGGTACCCATGTCGGCTTGTTGAAAGACGAAATCGTCGTCGACGACATGCTCAAAAACGGTCCTTACGATGTAATCATCTTCGACGAGGCCGGTATGGCCAACCTCGAAGAATTTCTGCTTTGCGTTAAACTCGGCAAGCGCGCCGTGCTTTTTGGCGACCACCAGCAATTGCCGCCGTTTCCGTTGCCCCAGCCGGTTCTGGAACGTCTTTACCAGGAGTGCGAACCGGTTACCCATGAACAGCGTTACATGATCACCCGCAGTGCTTTGGAGTGGCTGATCGAGGCGCGGGGCTGCCCGGTAATCATGTTGCAGCGCTCATACCGCTGCCAGAATCCGCGGTTGCTGCGGTTCTCCTCGACCCTGTTCTACGACGCAGGGGTCAAGCCGAGCCGCCAGGCCGAATATTACCAACTGTCATTTCAGGAGCGTAACCGCAAGTATTCGTCGCAGACCCTGCTGTTTTATTCCACATCCCACCTGCCGGATTCCATCCGGGCGGAAAACCTGTCGCTGGAAGGAAGCAAGCCCGGCATTTCCAATCCGGCCGAAGCGCTTATCTGTGCCCACGCCTTTTACCGGGCCCTCAGCCGTTATGAACTCAGTGAAATTACGATTATCGCACCCTATCGCAAGCAGATGCAGTTGATCCGTAGAATTCTGTCCCGGGAATGTGCCGGAATGATCCGTCAAATATCCGACAATGAATGGAAAACATTCGTCAATACCCGGATTGCCACGGTGGACAGTTTCCAGGGAGGCGAGAGTGACATCGTGATTATTTGTTACGTCCGCAGCAACCCCGGCGGCAGTATCGGCTTCATCGACAACCCGAACCGGATCAACGTCGCCCACACCCGCTGCCGCCGCGAAATCAACATCATCGGCGACATCGACTGCCTGAAAGCACAGGCCCGCAACAACATTTTCGAACGCATGGAAAGAGCCTTCCTCCGAGATGGCGAAGTGCTCCACGTCACCGAAAATATGCTCGCCAAAATGCGGGGCGAGTGCAAGATTTCCGAGTGACGGGTAAGTGACGGATTGTTTTCCCGCCTCAAATCCTCAAGTGACGGGTCATCCGTCAATTATTCCGGTACAGTTTGTAGGCCGCTACGCCGAGGGCGGGAAGCTTGACTTCAAATTCGCCCTCGGTAGCCCGGAATGACGGATGATCGCTGAACAAATCCTTGACCATGACATTGGTGCCATTGGGAAATCCTCCGATGGCGGCATCCACCCCTTCATTGGCGGAGTTGGCTATGAAGATGTAGCGTACTCCGTCCAAGGCCAGATTGGTAAATGACAATGACGGGAATTCCATTTCTTTCTTGTTGAAAGTGCCTTTCACCGTTTCCGGGCCGGACTGGATATTCACTTCGAGATCGTTCAACGGTGTCCCGAAAAGAAAAGGCTTGCTCAGTTTCATGGGACCTTCCAACTCCCTGCCGACTTTCAAATAGGCTGCCAGGTATTTGTCAAAAGCAGTGAATCCTTCCCGCCGCCGGGCAGAGAAAATCAGCATGCCTTTGGCTCCGTTGATTAATGAACAATAAGTATCGTGCCGAACCCAGGTTTCGATCATGGGAACTTCGTTTTCTTCCGGTTGCTGGAACATTTCCGGGTGGGTTATTGCCATGTTTTCGCTGCGTCCAAGCAATTTCAGCGCTCCTTTTACTTCCTCCATGGTCCAGCGGCAGAATACCCGCTGATTTTTGCTGCTGGCGTAATTGGTATACATGCCTTTGCCGATCAAGTCGGTGAATTTGCCGGTTTTGGCCATAGGCTCGGCGGTGCGGTGATTGGGCTCGTACATGTAAATCGGGCGTTTCAGCGGATCGTTTTCCCGAATAATTTTGGTCGCCAGCTCCAAATACTGTATTTCATAACTCTTCCAGAAGCGTAATTCGTTGGGAATGATGACCCACCAGGCCACCCGCTTGCTTGGCGCGGCCTTTTTCACTACTTCGGTGACGCCTTCGGTAACTTCTTTGACCGGGAACGGGCGCTTGTCCTTGACCCATTGGTCGATCTTCTTCATGCTGTTGAGCTTCTGCCCTTCGACGACCGGGTTTATCGCCAACGCCAAAGACAGATTGTACTTTTCCGCCAATTTCAAATGATCTTCCACATCGCAGTACTGCTGCCCGACCATGGTCACCGCGCCGGAACGGAAAATATTTTCCCTGTCCGCTTCCCATTGAGCCTCCAAATCCTTGCGCGGCTTGGGACCTTCTTTGCCGGCGCCTACTGCGTAAAACGCGAAGCCCATCTTCTGCCCGTTCGGGAAAATTCCGTCTGCGGGCGCGGTAATATCGGATGATTTAGCGCCTTGGGCGAAAAATTCCTCGACCGTGGTTCCAGTCAAGCCAACCGTAAAAGCCAGCAGGAATAAAGTCAAAATCCGTATCATAATCACCTCCGGGAAAGTTTATAGCCGATCACTCCCAGCGCCGGAATATCGATGACCAATTTACTTCCGGCCGGAGTGACTTTCCGGTTCGCGTCGAATAAATCCGCGACCACAACACCGTCCGCCGGCAATCCGTCGATTTCGATTTTCACCGGATCATTGGCGGAGTTGGCGAGAAAGATGTAGCGTTCACGGTCCAGCGCCAGGTTGGCGAAGGAAACCGGCGGGTATTCCAGCACTTCTTTCGGCAGGGTCAACGTTACTTTTTCCGGTCCGCTCAACTGCTTCATGGTCAGGTCGTTCATCGGCGCGCCGAACAGGAACGGGCGGCTGAGCTGCCGGGGGCCGATCAGCTCGCGGTTAACTCTGTAATAAGCGTCCAGGTAAGTCTGGCGGGCGGTGAAATTCGGCCGCCTCCGGGCGGAAAAGATCAGCAGGCCTTTGGCGCCGTTGATCAAACTGCAATAAACGTCATGCCGGACCCAGGTATCGATCAGCGGCAACTCTTCCGGCTGCGGCTGTTTGAACATTTCCGGCAGGGTAAGTGCCATGTTTTCGTCGCGATTGAGCAATTTCAAAGCTCCTTTGACCTGCTCCATGGTCCAGCGACAGTAAACACGCTCTTTTTCCTTGCCGCCGTAGTTCACATACATGCCTTTGCCGATCAGGTCGGTATATTGGCCCATTTTGGACATGGCCTCCGCGTCGCGGTGCCCCGGTTCATACATGAAAATCGGGCGTTTTTCCGGGTCGGTTTCGCGAATGGTCCGGGTAACGACTTCCAGATATTTCACCTCGTAAGCGCGCCAGAAACGCAATTCCGAGGGAAAGACCAGCCACCAGACGATTTTCGCATTGGCCATGGCCTCCTTAACTGCCTTGCGGGTGGCTTCCACCAGTTCTTTTTCCGGGAACGGGCGCTTGTCTTTGGCCCATTTGTCGATCTGCTTCATGCTGATTACCCGCTCGCCGGTAACCACCGGTTCCACCGGGTACGCCAACGGCAGATTATATTGCTTGCTCAATTCGAAAAGTCCATCGTTGAGTTCGTAATTCTGCCCCAACATGGTGATGGCTCCGGAAGTCAGAATCGCTTCCTGGTCGGCTTTGCGTATTTCCGGCGGCAACAGTGCGTTGAGTTTTTCTTCGGAGCCGCCGCCGACCGAATAAAAATAAATTCCCATTTTCTGACCGCGCGGGAAGATGCCGTCCGCCGGCAGTTTGATATCGGCCGACTGCGAACCCTTGTTGAAAAATTCATCGGCGGGAGCTGACAATATATTCAGGCATATACCCAGCAAAATGACGGCAATCACATTTTTCATTTGATTTCTCCAAGGTTAACGGATCGTTTTGATATATCTTTTGGTTACAGGCTCATAGCAATAATTAACGGCCACGCCGGACGGGCTCCAGGTCTGCCCCAGGCCGGATTCATCCAATGAGGCGACATGGAGACCGGCGAAAAGAGCATTGGCCCGGCCGCGATGGACCAACGCCGGGCGCGCATAACTTTCGCTGGTGGCGTTATTGGCGCTCATGCGGAAAATAGGACCGGTGGACCCTATGGAATAACCGCAGCCCAGCAAAATGGTCTGTTCCCGGGGGTGATCCAGATGCTCCTGGCGCAAGTTGAAAATCGGCGGGTCATCCCTGGTAAAAAAAGCGCTGTAGGAATACCAGGTGTTTGGAAAACCGGTATCCATATCTTTCAGTTCAGCCCGCTGGCTGGTGCAAAATCCCGTTCTGCCGTTTTGCAAAACTCCGGTCTTAATGAGCTGGGCCAGCCACGCATCGCCGGCGCTGCTCGCGGATGGCGAATAGAAGATGTCGCCGCCGAACAGATCTCCGTACATTTGGACTGCCCAGCCGATATTTTTCAGTTGAGCCACACAATTTATTGCTTTGGAGCGCTCCCGCGCCGCCAGCAAGCCGGGAAGCAGCAAGGCTGCCAGAATGGCGATGATCGCGATCACGACGAGGAGTTCAATCAGGGTAAAATTTCTCGATTTCATTTTCATCACTCCATTTTGCGGGACAATTGATTTTTTTTATGACTTATCCGCTTTTTCTATGTTGACGTAACCGTATTGTTCCAGATAATACAAATAATCGATCGACCGGAAAATGATTTCGTCGTTTAACGGTTCATTCAGGAAAAATTTCCGGAGTTTGAGGGCTTCCAGCAGCGAGCGTTTGCCGTCAAAAAGGCTGAAGCCGGTAAAGTCGACTGCATTGTCCCGGAATACTTTGCGTTCCGTATACGGTACCCTTGCCAGGCTGAAGGGAAGCCAGGAGTCGCCACGGTCCGGGATGATTCGGGAGGCCTCTTGCTCCGCCGCCGATAAACTGACGGTGCGGTCAACGGCTTGAGGAGAAAAGCGCTGGAATTGTTCCCGTATCGAGATTTCATCGACCAGCCCCGGAACGAAGCGGTTGAGCGAAAGAACCCGCCCGGCGTGATAATCGATCAAAGAGTTGATTTCGAAACTGTCGGTTCGAGTGGATACTTCGCGTTGGAAATCTTCCAGAGCCCGGCGCTCGATTACCGGCAGCAGCTCGCGAAATTCCTTTTCGCCCGCCGTCAACAAGATAGCGGCATAGCCGCCTTCGACGGTCAACATCCGCCGGGTCAACTCCCAGTCGACCTCATGAAACATCTTGCCGGTGTTGTGATGGAACCCGGGACTTTCGGTTTTCAGCCAGTTGGTCGGGACATTGACCAGCGGTTCGCTGCAGAAAGTATCGTCGGAGAGGCTTCCCGGCATTGATGTATATTTCAGCGTGGGATCATGCCGGGCGATCAGTTCGTCGATCAGCAATTCGCCGAAAAACGGCAGCGAAACCGTACTGCGGCGGCTGACCAGCGGGATGCCCGCGTCGCGATAGGTCAGGTGCCCCAGACAATCCAGGTTTAACGCACAAAGAACTTTCCCAGACCGCGTCGGATCGGAAAAGTAATCAGCGAATCCGTAACGTTCCATAGCCAGAATTACCCGGTAACTGCGTTTTAAGGACGGTAGCGTGCCTTCGGCGGTCATCTGTTTGAGGATCCGGCCGATTTCCACGGCACCGGCCGCTCCGCAGGCGTCGTCGGCGGGAAACGGTTCGTAAATGTGGGCAAGTATGGCAATTTCTTCATCGCTTTCGCCGGGAATGCGGCCGGTAATGGTATAAATTTCCCCGTCATACGTCCGGCTCTGCACTAAAGCGTGAATATGTACTTTGCGTTTCTGCAGCAGGGCTCTCAAATACTCACCGCGGCGGGGAGAGATGGAAAAGAACGGCAGCCGCGGATCTTCCTTGGCGTGATACCAGCCGATGCGCCCTTGCCCGTTCATCCAGCGAATTTCATCCGGATAGGTCTCCGCCACGTCGGCGTTGTAAAAAACCGCTCCCAGCGCTCCAGCCATGGCCAGTTCGTAATAACAGGTCTTGGGTTGATTGCAGAGGACGAATTTGCCTCGGACAGAGTCTCCGGGATTGAAAAGATCGAGGCCGGTGCCGTCGATAATTTCGCAGCGGATGCCTTCCGGCGGAGTCGAGCCGCTCCAAGTCATTACCGACAATGGCTGTTCATCGGTATCGGCCAGGGTTTGCCATTCTTTCGGGATATCCGGGTCCGTGATTTTCAGAAACGAATGTCCGGTCAGATCCCAAGCCTCCGGCATAATGCAGTCCATGACGGCATGAAGACCGTCGGATTTGACGCTCTGCCGTTCTACATCGGTAAAACCCGCTTTTTCAAGCATTTCCATACAGAAACGGCTGGATTTGTCGAAATCTGAATAACAGATTGATTTTTCCAATTCGTAAAGAGTCATGGTGTTATGGCGGAGAATATCTTCATTTATATGGTCGCGGAAACGGTTGATCATCATTGAAATTCCATTTTGTGTATTTTTTTCTACGTTTCAATAAATATTATGGTGCAATTCTGCGGAAAAACAAGATATTAGACCGATTTTTTAACTGAAAATATAAAAAAATACACAAAATTAAGAGAAAGATACACAGATCGGTTTGCATATGGCCCAGCGAGGGATAATTTATACTCAATTAGGGTATATCATATGATCAACACCGGAATCAGAGCGCATAAGAACCAACTTGCCGGGGAATTCATTCGCAGCCAACTCGTGTTGCTGGAACCCGGAAGGCCGTTGCCGCCGTTGCGCAAGCTGATCGAAATCAGCGGATTGGGACGGATAATGCTTGAAAACGCGATTGCCGGTGCGATTGCCTCCGGGATGCTCGAAGCCAGGGACAGATCCGGCTATTACCGTACGGACAATATGCCGGAGGGCAATGAGCCGTTTGCCATTGTGGTAAATAACCGGCTGGGGCAATTGGACGCTGTCGGCAGCTTCCAGGTACCGAGTTTTACCCACAAAGTACTTACCGCGTTGTATGAAATGGGCGTGGCGCGCGGAGCAACGATGAAAGTTCTGCGGCTACCTGAAAATGCATCCGTGATCGACTACCTCAAAGAAATTGAGAAAAGACGATTGAAACGGATTTTTGTGGTTTCGCCGGGCAGTGCCGATTTTTTGCGCTGTCTGCGTTTACCTGAGATTAAACTTGTTTCTGTAACCGGCTCCTCCATCCCCGAGGTATTTTCAGTACAGCCTCCGGGAAATGAACAGATCGACAAAGCCATGGATTATCTGTTTGCCCATAACCATCAGCGAATCGGCCGTATCTATTGCCAGATTCCCGGGCGGCCGCATTCCGAGATGCCGCTGTTCAATGAATATTACCGCAAAATGGCGGAAAAAGGTTACCGGGCCTGGCCGCATTTTCACGCTCCGTATCCGGACGCGGAACGGCTGACCAACGCGCTGAAAGTGATGTTCGACCAGAAGCCGGCGCCGACTGCGATTATTTGTCCGAGCGTCTGGCTGCCGACTCTGTATGCGTTTCTTTCGTCCCGCTCGCTGTTGGTGGGCCGCAATATTTCCGTAGTTAGTATCGGGCAGGAGAGCGAAATGCTTCCCCGTCCCACGCTGTTCACCAACATCCCCGAAGCGCTGGCCGAAAAAGCCTGGCAGATGATGGATGAGCAACTCCGAGGCGATTGTGTGCCCTACACGGCTCACCTCAGTACCAACCTGGTCCCCGGCAAATCGGTGGTCACCCTTTCTCCTTAGACTATTTCAGCCGGACCAGGGTGTAGACGGTGAGGAGTTCTTTCGGCAGGGTGATGGCGTAAGTTCCATCGGGCTGTTTGCTGAAGTCAAGGGGCTTGCTCCCTTCGAAATCCGGAGAGACGGCGTCAGCCTCCGAAAGACTGTCCAACCTGATACTGAAACGGATGTCTTCCGGCAGTTTCGGGAACGGTTGTTCGGGAGGGCCGAAGGGAACCGGGTCGTTGAATTTGAGCTTCGTGCCGGTGGCGTTCAGGAAATGAATGAGGGTGACGCCGTTTTCGCGGTAGAGGCTGGTCAGAACCTTTTCCGGGGTGTTGCCGGGGTTCCAGATTTTGGCGTCGCCGATGATCTTTTCGAGCATCAGATGACCGATGGCTTCCGCCCCGGGTTGGCGCTCAAAGGTCATCAGCGAGCCGGGGCGGACTCCGAACTCGCGGGCAAGGGCCGGAACCCCGATTTGAAACTGCGAAAAATAGAACGCGCCTTTTCCGTGTCCGGCTTTGACCAGGGCCGGAACGCGAGTACCGGCGGCGTTTTCGGCTTCCATCAGGACTTCAAGATTGCCGAATTTTGGGGCGAAAACCTGACGCAGGCCGAAGAACGGTTTTTCGGCGGTATATGTCGTTTTCGGAGCGGCGTCGACGAATCTGGCGGCTTTGACCAGGCGCATCTTCGAATTGGCTTTCATTTCCGGGAAAATATCCTGAAACGGCCATTGTTCGAAGGGAGCGCCGGAAGCATCGGCCAAAGCGGCATGGCTGGTCAACAGGACTTTGCCGCCATCCTTGACGAACTCGCGGAGCGCCGTGATTTGCGCGGGAGAAAGACACATGGCATTATTGGCCAGCAAAATCCGGTATTTTTTCAAACCCCCGGCGGAGAGGCTTCCCTCGTGAATGAATTCATGGGGAATATGGCGCAGATTCAACAATTGCGACGTACCCAGAATATCCGGATAGTAAGCGGATCCCTGCGGGAAATTGCGGCTGGGATGGGAAAAAAGCAGGGCAATATCAGTGACCGCTTCGGCTTTTTCGAAGCGCATATTTCCTTTTTCCGGGGTAAACAACCGGAAATTGGTCATGCCTTCCTGCCATTGCACGCCGGTAGGAATCTGAATCACCTGTCCATACATATTATTCAGCGCCCAGGCGAAATAAAGGTGGTCCCAATTGTAGGCGTAAATGAGGCCGTATACCGGCAAGCCGCTGCTGTTGCGGTAGATATTGAATGCCTGACGGAACGATTGAATGGGGCGGTAACTCTCGAAAACATTGCGCGACATGATTTCCGTGCCGATCAGGCTCCAGCCTCTGGCACATTGTTCCAGATCGGCTCCGAATTCATTGGATGCGCGCGGCGTAGTCAGTCCGATGTGAGTGGAGTATCCGGCGATGACGAAATCCGGGCGGACTGTTTTGATCCGGCGCATCAGTTCCACCCAGAAATCACCGACTTTTTTGCGTCGCCAGTCCAGCCAGGTCCGCCAAAGCGGTGAATCCTGGTTTTGCAGATGTTCGGAAAGTTCGTCGGCGGGGAGCTGCCGGCCGGTTTCGGCAGTGAAAGCCTTACGGCAAGAGGGACATCCGCAAAACTCATCTCCGTGAAAATTCACTTCGTCGATTTTGATGCTGTCGATATCAGTAGCTTTCACATGGCGGATCATATAATTGAAATATTGTTCGGTTTTGGCCGGATTGACGATGCAGAAACCGCGGGTCGGCAAGTTGCCGTCGATGGTTTGTTGCAGAAAAGGCGTATTGGCCGCGAGTATCCGGAAACTCATATTCTCGCCAGGGAGAAGGGAATAATCCTGATGATCCATGACTTTCATTCCCATAGCATGGGCGCCCTTGACGGTATCGGTTAAAATCCGTTCCGCTCTTTTCAAATGAGCGGGATAAGCGTGACGAACCATTAATCCATTGGTAATGATGACATTGCAAAGGTCGTTTTGGATCTCCGCTAGGCGTCGCTGCAGGTCTTCCGGCTTGGCGAATTCATTCAAGTGTCCGGTGTTTGGGGGGCCGAGGGCAACCGCCCGGGTCTGAAAGCGCCAGTCGTTGCCGGTAAATTCGGCGTGGCAGACCGGGTAGGTCATAGCATGTTTAGCCTTTGGCAGCTCCTGCCCCGGTTCGGGAAGCGGATAAGAATCAATAGCGGTTTTCATTTCCGGCCTGGCGGCGTATTCGGAGTTGTTGAACATGATCGAGGGGCAGGGAACTTTGCTGTTGATCCAGAATCCCCGGCGGAAAGTGAAGTCTTCCGCGCTTGCCATCATCAGCTGATCGGCTATGGCTGAAATCCGCCATTCCCCGGAGAACCGGATTTCAGCGCTGCCTTTTTCCAGCCAGACCGGGTGGTTGACGATACTTACACTGCGGGGAGCTATGCGCAATTTTTCCACTACAGTCTGCCCGTTAACCGCAATTTCAAAGGGCCCCGCCGCCTGGTCGCCGGTAGCGCTGACGAAGGTCAGGATATGAAGCCCGGAACGCAAGGCGGTCATTTTGAAAACCGCCGGTTTGTCGGAGCAGACCGCTGAATACAGTGCGCCGGACGGGCGGTGATTTTCTACTTTAATTCCCTGGTTGTCAAGCCAGCCGGCATTAGATTCCGGATTGAACACTTTTGTGCCCGCGTTGGTATATTGTTTTCCGGATTTCGCGGCGCCGAATGCATATTGACGGTCCGGAACGATAACGGTGTAATACGGGTTCCGGCGGGCGGCATGACGCGTATCGTAATCATTGAAGACGCCGGAATAAAATTTGACTTTTCCCGTATGAGCGCCGCCGAAATACCGGGGAGAGAAACTCATACTGCAAACCAATTTATCATCATTTCTGACGACTTTCCACAAGCCCTGAATCCCGTTGGGGCCAAAGTCGGTACGGTTATTGGGCGGAATTGGGCAGAAGTCGATGACCAGTTTTTTACCGTTTCCCTCGAATGCCAACTGCCGGACCGCGGCGCCGATGAAATTATCCCGCGATTTTCGGCTGATGACGCCGCTTTTTTCTGTAAACCCGGAAGCGCGGCCGGTGAGCGCGGTGTATTTCATGCCATCCACGGCATCGAGGGGAATGGAGAATTCATAGCTGATGTTTTTTCCCTCCAACTCCTTGAGATAAGTCCCGAAATTCATCTGAAAATTCAACTCCGCTTCGCTGCCGGAGTTGTTCAAAGCCACTTCCCGACGATAGGGTACGCTGGATATTTCGCCCCAATGGTTCACCACCGCTCTGCCGCCGATTTCTTCCTTAAGAGTCTGATCACCGGCAAAGCCGTCTTTTACCCGCAGGCTGAAGCGCTCGCCGACAACCAGCGGGATGCCTTGAAATTTTAGCTGCAGATTGTCGTAATCGGTGATTTCGAAAATTCCGCCGACAGCAGTAAACGCCGCCAGCAGCAGGAAGCCGGTCAGTTTCATTACGTGGATCTCCTATTGTTCATTAAGCCATTTGACGATATTTTTTTTCCAAGAGGTTCCGGTGACGGTAGTGGAGGGACGTGGAACGGTGATGACATGTCCCCCCATGGCCAAAAGGTTCAGGGTCGCAGGATGATTTGGAATCTGAGCTAGCACACCATAGTCGATGGCGACTTTGTTTTTGGAATTGGCTTTGCCGGTGTAACGGACACTTTGCCCGGACTCGGCGAAAGCCGCTCCGAAAAAGTCTGCTGCTTTGGACTCGGATATCCATAATCCGAGATAACTGGCGGTATCACTCGGTACGAAATTAACCTGGTCCGCCGGACAGTGATAATAGGCTCTTTGCTGGTCCTGAATGTTGTCTGTAACGGGAATTCCGAAATAACCGTGGGTAATCAAGACCCGCCAACCGTCAATCTTAGTGCTGAGGCTGCCGCTGATTCCACTGTAATCGCTGCTGACATTGGCGGCGGGACGCCAGTCCAGATAATCCTGAGCGTAGAGGGACTCGGCCAGGCCCAGTTGTTTGAGTTTATTGGAGCAACTGATGATATGCGCTTTTTCCCGGGCTTTGGCGAGGGCCGGCAGCAGCAGCGCAGCAAGAATAGCAATAATCGCAATCACGACCAGGAGTTCGATAAGTGTGAAAAATTTTGACTTCATTGGCTGTCTCTCTGATAAACGGTTCTTAAATTTTTCATCAATACCAGTATTATGGCGTTAATCGACTGAAAAAACAAGTCCCGGTATAAATTTCTAACATAAAATAAAAAAAAGAACACAGTTTTTGGGAAAAAAATACACAGGATAATTTGCATCCGGAGTTTGGGCGGATTAATTTACAACATGATAAACACCGGAATCAGAGCGCATAAAAATCAACTGGCCCGGGAATTCATCCGC
Organism: Victivallaceae bacterium; assembly: GCA_031548025.1. Classification (GTDB taxonomy): domain Bacteria; phylum Verrucomicrobiota; class Lentisphaeria; order Victivallales; family Victivallaceae; genus UBA5239. The sequence goes on from JAVBRM010000064.1 coordinate 29,038, forward strand.
AGTCAACTGGTACTGTTGGAGCCGGGCGAAGCGCTGCCATCGCTGCGCTGCCTCGTCGCAGCCAGCGGCCTGGGCCGGATCATGCTTGAAAATGCCATTGCCGAAGCCATTGCCGCCGGAATGCTGGAGGCCAAAGCCCGGGTTGGGTGTTTCCGCACTGTCAATATACCCGGGAACGAAGCTCCGTATGGCATTGTAGTCAACAACCGGACGGGGCAGTTGGATGCGGTCGGCAGCCTCCATGTACCGAGCTTTACTCACAAGACCGTCACCGCGCTATGTGAAGCGGGGGTGGCGCGCGGCGCTTCCATGCGGGTATTGCGTCTGAAAGAAAAGGCGTCCGCATTTGATTATGCCCGGGAAATTCAACGCGAAAAATTAACCCGGGTTTTCATTGTTTCGCCGGGCAGTGCTGACTTTCTCCGCTGCTTGCTGGGGCTTGGAATCCATCTGGTTTCGGTATCGGGCACTTCCTGCCCGGAGGTTCCCTTTGTCAATCCGCCACGAGAAGAACTGATGGATCAGGCAATGGAATATTTATTTGCCCGCAATCATCAGTTGATCGGACATATTTTTTGCGATTCCCAACGGCATACCCATTTTGATCTGCCAATGCTCAATGAGTATTACCGGAAGATGGCGGAACGCGGTTACCGGGTCTGGCCGCACTTCCTGGCGGCTTACCCGAACGAAGAACGGCTCGTCGGTTCATTGACGAAAATGTTCGAGCAGAAGCCGAGGCCGACCGCGGTCATTTGCCCAAGCGTCTGGCTGCCGACTTTGTATGCATTTCTCTCGTCCCGCTCGTTGCTGGTGGGGCGCAATATTTCCGTGGTCGCCACCGGGCAGGAAAGCGAAATGCTTCCCCGTCCCACGCTGTTCACCAACATCCCCGAAGCGCTGGCCGAAAAAGCCTGGCAGATGATGGATGAGCAGCTTCGGGGTGATTGCGTACCCTACACGGCCCATATCAGTACCAACCTGGTCCCCGGCAAATCGGTGGTCACCCTTTCTTCCTGATCTTTTTGACGGTTTCACGGGTTTTCTGGAAAGATGCGTACATCGGCGGGATCAACGCCACCCCGAAGATGGTTGCCACCAACATACCCCAGAATGTCGTAGTTCCGATCACTTTACGGCTCTCCGCTCCGGCACCCGAGGCCAGCAGCAGAGGCGCCACCCCGAAAACGAAGCTCAAAGCCGTCATCAACACCGCGCGGTAACGGTAATTGGCGCCATTGATCGCCGAACGGGCAATGGATTTGCCGGAGTCCCGTTCCTGCATGGAAAACTCCACCATCAAAATGGTACTCTTGGCGCACAATCCGATCAGCATGATCAATCCGAGTTGAGCGTAAATATCCAGCAGCATGCCGGTAAAATACAGCGCCAGAATCCCGCCGAGCGAGGCAAACGCCACCGACAGGATCACCGGCATCGGAATCGACCACGATTCGTACTGCGCCACCAGGAACAGATATCCGAAAATAACCGCGAGGGTCATCAACAGGGCAATCCGGCCGTCATTGTTCCTTTCCTGATAACTCATATCGGTCCAACTGACGGCATACTCCTTGGAGAAATCACGGGCGACGACTTGTTCGATCCGGTCCATGATTTTCGAGGTCGAAGCTCCGGGGAGCGGAATCACGGTGATCGCCGACGCCATATTCTGCTCAAAACGTTCGATTTTCCTTGCGCCCAGAGTAATCCGGGGTTCGGCCACCGCGGTCAGCGGGACCATTTCGCCGTAATCGTTCTGGACCATCTGTTCATCGAGGCTGTTCAGGGTTGAGCGGTCTTTGCCGTCGAGCTGAATTTTGACCTTGAACGAATATCCGTACATGTTGAAGTCGTTGACATACAGCGAAGCCAGATTACTCTGCAGCGAGGTGAAAATTCGGCTGACCGGCACCCCGAGCGCTTCCGCTTTGCGCCGGTCGATATCGAGGTAAAGCTGCGGAGTCTGGGCATTGAAACCGCTGAATGCGTACATGACATCCGGCATGGCTTCCTTATTGTTCAGGACGCCAAGCAGTTTTCCCATCTGGCGCTCAAACTGCTGCGGAGTGTCGTTGCCGGTGGTCCGGAAGGCGAAAGTAACCCCGCCGGTAACCCCGAGCCCCATGATGGCCGGAGGTTGGAATACCCGGAATTCGGCCTGCGGAATCGTCGAGCCTTCCTCCAGAATCTTGAGGCGCAGCGCGGAAATACTCAAATCCGGAGTCTTGCGGTCGTTCCAGTCTTCCAGGGAAATGATCGCAAATCCGAGGTTTTCGCTGGCTCCGCTCATGATCGAATATCCGGCCACCATGATAATATCCTTAACCCCGGGAATTTTCTGGATTTTTTCATTGAAAATTTTCATGGCTGCGTTGGTCCGCTCGAGAGAGGCTCCCGGGGGAAGTTCCAGTTCGCACATCAGAACGCCTTTGTCTTCATCCGGCAGGAAGCCCCCCTTCAGTTGCTGCAGAATGAAATAATTTGCGACCAGCACCCCGATAACCACGATGGCCGTCAGATAAAAACGGCGGATCATAAACTTGGAAAAATAGATGAATCCCATTTTAGTGGCATCCAGCGAAGTGTCAAACCAGCGGAACAGGATAAATTTTTTCCGCGGGGCGCCCGCCGGCCTCAGAACCAGCGCGCAGAGCGCCGGGCTCAAGGTCAACGCGTTGAAAGCGGAAATACACAAGGAGATACACATCGTCACGGCAAACTGCATATAAATCGTACCGACGATCCCGCCGTAAAATCCGATCGGCGCATAAATCGCTACCGACACCAGCGTAGCGGCGATAACCGGACTGGTGATCTGTTTCATACTTTTGGCAGTGGCTTCCGGCGGCGACAGTTTTTCCTCTTCGATAATGCGCATGGTGTTTTCCACTACCACGATCGCGTTGTCGACCAGCGAGCCGATCACCAGAATCAGGCCGAACATCGTCAGCACGTTGATGGAATAGCCCAGAATGGTCATGAAAAAGAACGTACCCAGCAGCGACACCGGGATCGCCAGCGCCGGAACCAGGGTAGCCCGCCAATCCTGCAGGAAAATATAGGTAATCGCAATAACCAGCAGCAACGCGATGATCAGCGTCGTCGCGATTTCTTCGACATTGACCTGAATGTAGTGAGTCGGGTCATAAGAAAGGACCGATTCGACTCCTTCCGGGAAACGTTTTTCCAGTTCTTTGAGCAGTTTATTGGCATCCTTGACCAGGTTTACCGCATTGGCGCCGTCCTGGCGGTAAATCGCCATCGCGATACAGGGTTTGCCGTTGAAACTTCCTTCATCGGTATAACGCTCCGCACCCAGTTCGATGCGTGAGACATCGCCCAGGGTGACCTGGTCGCCGTTCGGCGTGGTCATGATGACGATTTCATTGAACTCATCCGGGGTTTTCAGACGGCCGAGAACGTCCAGTTTCAACTGCAGATACGGGCTGGATTTTTCGCCGCCGATCGAACCGGCCGCCGCCGGGATATTCTGAGACGAAATCTTGCCGATGATCATCTCCGGAGTCAGGTTCAGCGACGACATTTTCAGCGGATCGAGCCAGATTCTCATACTGTAGTTACGCTCGCCCAGGATCTCGACGTAACCCATCCCCGGCAATCGGGCAAACGGGTCTTTGATATTCATGCGGACATAGTTGGCGAGCTGTAGCTGCGAAAGTTCTTTTTCGTTGGTCCGGAAGACATAAACGCCGACCATGTCGGTCGACTGTTTCTTGGTCACCACCCCGATCTGGGTGACGGTGTCCGGCAGCTGGGATTCCGCGCGCTGGACGGCGTTCTGGACGTTGACCGTGGCGATGTCGGAGTTGATCCCGGACTTGAAGGTCAGGGTCAGGGTATAGTTGCCGTTGTTGTCGCTCTCGGATTTGAAATACAGCAGGTCTTCGATGCCGTTGACCTGCTCCTCGATCACGCTGGCGACGGTTTCCGCGATCACCTGCGAGGTGGCGCCGGGGTATTGCGCGGTAACTTTGACCGTCGGCGGGGCGATTTCCGGGTATTCGGCGATCGGCAGCCGGATCAGGCAAATGCCGCCGACCAGTACCGTAACAATGGAAATTACAAATGCGAACTTGGGACGTTTGATAAAAATTTCAGCAAACATAATTACCTCATCTTACCGCTTCCGGAGCGGTCGGGGTCACGGTCATGCCCGGCCTGGCCTTGTGGGTTCCGTCGATAATCACCCGCTCGGAACCGTCAAGCCCTTCCAGAATGATTTGATAGCCTTCGGCAATGTCGCCGGCCTTCACTTCTTTGCGGATGACCTTGTTTTCGGCATCGACCGCGTAGACGAAATATCCGGTTTCATCTGCGATCAGCGCCGAGGGGATGATGGCCGCATACGGTTTGTCCTGTTTGCTGCTGACCAACACGGTAACGAAACCGCCGGGGATCAATTGAGTATCCTGGTTGGCAAATATCGCCCACAGAGTTATGGTATTGGTGGTGGTATTGATCTTGTTGTCGATCAGGGTGATCTGCGCTGTTTCGTTGTAAACTTTGCCATCGGCCAACTGTACGCGGATGACCGCTTTTTCCTTAATGCCCGCGCTGCCGCCGAAATCACGGCGGAAAATCTTTTCGCTCAGGCTGAAGCGGACATAAATCGGCGCGGTCATCACGATATCGGTCAGCTTGCCGCCCTGCGGTGTAATCAGATTGCCCGCGGACCACGCACTTTTGCCGATCCGTCCCGTCAGCGGAGCATGGATTCGAGTATAGGAGAGATTGTTTTCGGCGTCGATCAGTGAGGCACTGATTTCTTTGATTTTCGACTTGGCGGAGTCGATTTCCAGGACCGCTTTGTCGTGCGAGGTTTCCGCCACCGCATTGCTGGCCCGCAGGGTTTGGCTCCGGCGGAACTGGACATCGGCGTAACGCAACGCCGCCTCCAACTGTTCCTTCTGGGCCTTCAGGACGTCCACCGCCGCCCGGTAGGTCGTATCTTCCAGTTCATAAAGCAGATCGCCTTCCTTGACGATACTTCCCTCGGTAAAATTGACCTTCAGCAGATTTCCGGTGATACGCGGCATGACATCGACATTTTTGATCGTCTCAATGGAGCCGACATAGCGCTTGGGCGAGGTTTCCTTGAGCATCTTGACCGGGGCGACCACAACCGGCGGTTTGCGCTCGCCGGGCTCGGCTGCGCCTGTTGAAACAGCGCTCCAACAGAGCGCGACGGCAATTCCAGAAAATACAAACCGTAACATGTTGCCTCCATAAATTTTTATCATATTAGTTCTATTGCGAACGATTTAAAATATCATGAATTTCCTGAAAAACAAGTAATATTTGCAAAAATCAGCCACAAAATTTATTGAAATATAAACTTTACATACTATATTATATATTAATATACAGTTCTGATACGAATTGATTTTCTCAAAACATGGAGTTGCCGGAATGAAAAAACTGACGCTGGATATTTACACCATCAGTCGAAGCACTCATAATTACTATGCCCGCGAATTGAAAAAACTTCATATCACGATGGGACAGTTCCCGTTCATCATGGGGATTGCGGAGAATGACGGTATTTCCCAGGAGAAGCTCTCCACGGAGATCATGATCAGCAAAAGCACCACCGCGGTCATCGTTCAGCAATTGCTGGCCGCCGGGCTGATTACCCGGGAAGTCGACGAGCAAGACCGCCGCAATTTCAAATTGCACGCCACGAAAAAAGCCTTGAGCCTGGTTCCGAAATTCGAAGAACTCATCGCACGCTGCCACGAGTTGATCATGGCGGATCTCACTGACATCGAAAAAAATATTTTTGTCGATCTCACCCGGAAAGTCCGTATTCAAAGCGAAAAAGCCCTGACCAAAAAGATCAAGTAGAGTCCGTTATTTTGAAAGGACATCCATATCGATGACCTGATCGCACTTTTCCACGGTCGTTAAGCGGTGGGCGATTACGATCATCGTCAGTTTGCCCTTCAACTGTTCCAGGGCTTCGACGAAGGAGGCTTCGGTGGAGTTGTCCAGGGCGCTGGTCGCCTCGTCCAAAATCAAAAGTTGAGGGTCGCGGTAAAGAGCGCGGGCAATGCTGAGGCGCTGCCGTTGGCCGCCGGACAAAGAATTGCCGTTTTCGCCGATTCGATAATCCAGACGTTCGCTGAATTCTTCAAGCTGGGCGATCTGGAGCGATTCAATCACTTTGCGGTCGTCGATCTTGTCCGGATCAATGCCGAATGCCACATTGGCCCGGATGGTATCGTCCAGTAAATAGATGGTCTGGGGGACATAAGCGATCAGGCCGCGCCAGGCTGCCATGTTGTCCTCGATGTTGCGGCCGTCGGTCAGAATTTCACCGCTGTTCGGTTTCAGCAGACCGATAATCAGGTCGACCAGAGTGGTTTTGCCGCGGCCGGTTTTGCCGATAACGGCAACGCTTTTTCGGGACTCGATTTGGCAGGAAAAATTTTCAATGATGTTCTTTTCATCATAACCGAAGGAAATATTTTTCAAGGTCAGGGCATGCTCCAGGGTTAATTTCTCTCCGGTATCATCGATATTCTCCGATTCAAGCGTGGCCAGGTCGTAAAAAAGAGCATCGAAAATCGCAACATTCTGCCGCATGGTGGTGACGTTGTAGTGAAGCCGGCTGAAGGCCGGCAGCAGTCTGGTCATGACCGCGATCAGCATGGAACAGGTCAGGATGATCCTGGTATCGCTGTATTTGAGCATGATCATGACAACAAACAATACCATTATCAGGAACAGAGCCGTTACCTCCAGGGCCAGGCGCGGGACCTGACCGCAGATAAACATTTTTCTTTCATAATCCATGGAGTTTTTCATGTTATTCCGGTAGTTGTCGATGAAATATGTTTTACTGCATACGGTTTTGATATATTTGATGCCGTTCAGGGCGCTCAGACAGAATCTGCTTCCCAAAGTTTCATATTTGACTACTTCATGGCTCCAATGAGTATTCATGGTGCGCATCAGATAATAAATCCCGGCGGCCACTACTGAAATAAAGGTAATTCCTCCCAGGGTCATCCAGGGAATAAAATAGAATAACGCCGCCGCAATGGCCGCGATAACCATACCGTCGGTTGTCGCCATTATCAAAGGCATGATCAAGCCGGTACAAAGCCGGGTCACCCAGGAAATTTTGGTATTGAGTTCCGCCACCGAACTGTTGATTACCCGACAGTAAGGCATATCCAGATAGGATTTCAGCAACCGGGTTTTGAACTCATATTGCTTCCGGTATAAAAAGCGTGACTGCATGGCAATGACCAACAATGAATAGGTATTTTTCATCATGAAAAACAAGCAGATGAAAACGATACCGGCGATGACAAAAGACAAATGCGATTGGAACTGGAAGGTATTATAGATATAATTCAAGTAAGCATTCTGCTCGATGATATCCGGCTTGACGAAAACCGCGATCACCGGCAGCAGACATCCCAGCCCGGCAATTTCCAGCAAGGCTCCGAAAACCATCGCCAATACCAGGAGAATCAGCTTGAGTTTGTCGCGGGGGTCCAGGAGAACCCGTAGTTTTGTAATTATCTTCAACATAGTATGTAAGTTTTTGGAATTGAAAATTGAAAATTGAAAATTGAAAATGAGGGAATAGAAGAAATCCCTTTGACCATCTTCAATAATCTATAATAATCGAATGATTGTAAACCTTTTCTCAATTTTCCATTTTCCATTTTCCATTTTCCATTAAAGAGACATATCAAAATCAGTCGTGCTTTATGTAACGTCTTTTGGTTTCTTTCTTTTGCCGGTGGGACATGAACAGCAGGCGGAATCCCAGAATTGCGGACAGGAGATAACCGGCGATTCCGATAATGGAAACCCCTTTGAACATCGGACTGACTCGCGCATGGACTACGATCGAAGAGCCGATCACCAGCGCCGCCAGCACGATTGCATACGATAACTTGTCGCTGGCCTTCATCATTTTGTCTTCAAGCGAATCAATATCCGCCAACTTGATCCGGACCTGGAGATTGCCGTCCCTGGTTTGCGCCAGAATTTTCTGGATATCCAGCGGAATCCGGCCGGCGACGTCGATAAAATCTTCGGCCGGACCGGAAAAACGCCGCCAGAGATTGCTGGGGCTGAGGGTCATCCAGCGCAGTTTCTTGACAAACGGTTCGAGATGGGCGATGATTTTCAGATGCGGATCGAGGTCGCGCCCAAGCCGTTCCAAAGTCATCACGGTTTTGAAAAGCATATACAGATCCGGCTTGATACGCAGCCGGTTCATTACCAGAATATTCATTATTTTTTCGAATACTTCGCTCAAGTGCAGTTCGTCGATGGGCAGATAGAGATTTTCGTCGATCAGGTCGCAAATATCTTCGCTCAGGCGTACCAGATCGACCTCACCCAGCGGATCGGTGAATTTCAAACAGCCGCTGACGATCCGCTCCTGGTCGCGGCGGATCACACTGTCAAGCAGCCGGGCAAAGCAACGCCGGTCCTCCAGGGTAATCCTCCCCATCATGCCGAAGTCGATGAAACAGAGGACATCGCCCTCCTGCAGAAAAATATTGCCGGGATGCGGGTCGGCATGATAAAAACCGTGAACGAAAATCTGTTCCAGAATGGAATCCACACCGTAATTGGCGATGTCGCGCAAATTGAACTGCCACGCATAGTCTTCGCGATTATGAATGAATTCAGTACAGCGCAACCCCTTGACCTGCTCCATGGTCAAGACTCTGTCGGTGGAATACTTGCGGAAGATCCGGGGCGCGTTCAGGTGCGGATTGTTTTTCAGCATGGCCCGGAAACGCCGGGCATTGGTCGCTTCGATCTTGAAATGCAGTTCCTTTTCGATGGAACGGGCAAATTCCTTGATGATTCCGGACGGCTGGATAATGGAAAATTCCTCGACATGGGCCTCGCCGATTTCGGCCAGGTGGATCAGGATTTCAATGTCATTTTCGATAATTTCACGAATTCCGGGGCGCTGGACCTTGACTACCACCGGATTGCCCTCTTTGGTTACCGCCCAATGCACCTGGGCGATGGAGGCCGCCGCAATCGGTTCTTCGGAAAATTCGCGGAACAGCTCTTCCGGGAGCGCGCCGAGTTCTTCCAGGATAATCATCTTCGCTTCTTTGGCCGGGAACTCCGGCACGCGGTCTTGAAGCAGGGTCAGCTCATGAATATATTCCTGCGGCAGCAAATCCGGGCGGGTCGCCAGAACCTGGCCAAGCTTGATGAATGTGGGCCCGAGTTCTTCCAGGGCCAGCCGCAGACGGACCGGCCGCGGCTGCGAGAGGACGGATTCTTCGTCCTGGACCCATTTAAGTCCTTTGATATATTTATCGATCCTCAAGGCTTGGAGAATATCCCCGAAACCGTACTTGGCCAGAATCTGAAGAATCTGGTGATACCGTATGATATTACGGTATGTTTTGCCGATTTTCGTGATTTTTGATATAGCCAGCATCGATCCTCTTCCATAAAAATGTTCCTAAACTATACCCCTTAAACACGATAAATGCAAACTGCCGGACCAAATCTTTCTCCTGATGCCGGTTTTGTGCGGTTTTTTGACTGTTTTGTCAAGGTTTTCAGGTTGAATCAGGGATATATTATTGTTATATGCATAAAAATAACGGAGGAAATATCATGGAAAAAATCGAAAAATTGTACCAGTTGGCTCAGGAACGTTATCAGGAAATGGGGATCGATACCGAGGCCGCGATGGCCAAGCTGGCCGGCATGGCGGTTTCACTGCATTGCTGGCAGGGCGACGACGTCAGCGGGTTCGAAAACGGCGGTACCGAATTGACCGGCGGCATTCAGGTGACCGGCAACTATCCGGGACGGGCCCGGACTCCGGAAGAATTGCGTGCGGACCTGGATTTTGTTTTCAGCTTGATCCCCGGCAAGCACCGCTTGAACATTCACGCGCTCTACGCCGAAACCAACGGCGAAAAAATCGAACGCAATGCGCTTGAACCCAAACATTTCCAGAACTGGATCGATTGGGCCAAAGCCAACGGACTCGGCCTGGACTTCAACCCGTCGTATTTCTCCCATCCGCTGGCGGACAAAGGCACCCTGAGCAGCGCGGACCCCGCGGTACGCAAATTCTGGATCGAACACGGGATCGCCTGCCGCCGGATCGGCGAAGCCATGGGACGCGAAGTCGGCAAAACCTGTATCACCAATTTCTGGATGCCGGACGGCAGCAAGGATATCCCGGCGGACCGCCTCTCGCCACGGAAGCGCATGAAAGAATCGCTGGACATGATCTTTGCCGAACCAATCAACCAGGAATATAACCGCGACGCGGTCGAATCGAAATTATTCGGGATCGGCGCGGAGTCCTATACTGTCGGTTCGCATGAGTTTTTCATGGGCTACGCTGTGGCCAACAAAAAATTGCTCTGCCTCGACGCCGGACACTTCCATCCGACCGAAGTCATTTCCGATAAACTCTCGGCTTCGCTGCTGTTTGTGGATGAAGTCCTGCTGCATGTCAGCCGCGGCGTTCGCTGGGACAGCGACCACGTGGTGACCATGAACGACGAGCTGATCGCGATTGCCGAAGAAATCGTCCGTCACAGCTTCCAGAAACGTGTTCATATCGGCCTGGATTATTTCGATGCGAGCATCAACCGTACCGCGGCCTGGACCATCGGTACCCGCAATATGCTCAAAGCTCTGCTGTACGCCATGCTCGAACCCGGCGATCAGCTCAAAGAACTGGAACTGGCCGGCGACAACACCGGACGGCTGGCGATGTTCGAGGAAATGCGGAGCATGCCGTTCGGCATCATCTGGGATTATTATTGCGCGAAAAACAACGTCCCGGTCGGCATCGCCTGGCTGGACAAAGTCCGCAACTACGAAAAAGAAGTCCTCAGCAAACGCTGAGGCTCTGATGGGCGGCGCTCTACGGAGCGCCTAACAGCCCAAAGATTGCTAACACAAGGCTTTGATCAGTTCTTTGAGGCGGGTAAAGCGTGGTTCCAGCCGGGAATTATTGACGGCCATGGCCACGGCTTTGCGGCTGCCGATCAGGATCAGCAGTTTTTTGGCGCGGGTCATGCCGGTATACAGCAGATTGCGCTGGAGCATCATATAATGCTGGGTCAGCATGGGCATGACCACCGCCGGAAACTCGCTGCCCTGGGATTTGTGGACCGTTACCGCGTAGGCCAGGTTTAACTGGTCGGCTTCGTTCATGTCGTATTCGATACTCTGGTTGGAGTCGAAAAGAACGATGAACTTTTTCTCATGGCTGTTGATATGGGCCACGCGGCCCATGTCGCCATTGAAAACCCCTTTGTCGTAATTGTTGGCGGTCTGCATGACCTTGTCGCCGGTTTTGAAAGTGCGCTCGCCCATTTTGAACTGGGCTTTGTGGCCGGGATTCAGGATTTCCTGCAGGAAATTATTCAGCGTCACAGTGCCGCAGTTGCCGCGGTTCATCGGGGTGAGAATCTGGATATCGTCGATGGGCCGCAGGCCGAAGCGCTCCGGAATGCGTTCGGTAACCATCCGGCAGATCAGGTCCTGGACCCGCTCCGGGTCGTCCTGTTCGATCCAGTAAAAATCGGAAAGGCGCCGGGGATCGGGGTTGGTTTCGGGCAGTTGCCCGTGATTGACCCGATGCGCGTTGCGGATGATATAGCTGTCGGCCCCCTGCCGGAAAATTTTCGACAGATGGGTAACCAGGAACAGCCCGGATTCAATAAAGCTATGCAGCACCCGCCCCGGCCCGACCGAGGGCAACTGATCGGAGTCCCCCACCAGAATCAGCGAAGTGCCGGGTTTGATCGCCTGAAGCAGCGACAAAGCCAGCATGGCGTCCAGCATCGAAACTTCATCGATAATCAACAAATCGCAGTTCAATTGATTATGCGCGTCGAAAACGAATTTGCGTTCGGCGGGGTCCCATTTCAGGAGCCGGTGAATGGTTTTGGCCGGCTGTCCGGTGGTTTCGTTCATGCGGCGCGCGGCGCGGCCGGTGGGGGCCGCCATCATGATCTTGAGCCGGGCGGCTTTGGCCCGGCGGACCACTTCGCCGATGACGGTGGTTTTGCCGACGCCGGGGCCCCCCGTGATGATGGTCAGGGGCGAGGAAGCGACGCGCTCCACCGCCAGTTGTTGTTCGTCGCTCAACTGCAGGTCGTCGCGCGGCGCTACCGCGCCCAAGCGCTTGCCGGCGAAACGGCTGGTTCGCGCCAGGTTGACGATGATTTTCGGGACTTCGTGTTCGGCGATATAGAGCAGCCGCTGATAAACCAGCGCTTCAAACTCGGGATCGGGGGCGACGATGACCTGACGGGCCAGCACGGCACGTTCGAGCCCCGCCTCGGCTTCCTCTATGGAAACTTCGAGGGTTTCGGCGGCGATTTTCAGAAGTTCGGATTTCGGATAACAGGTGTGCCCGGAACTGGTCAACTGCCCGAGGGTATAATTGACGCCGGAAGCGAGGCGGGCGATGTTATTTTTTTCGATCCCGAGGGCACTCGCCACCCGGTCGGCCATGACGAACCCGATGCCGTCGACGTCGCGGGCCAGTTGATAGGGATTTTCCCGGACTTTATCCGGGGTTTCGTCGCCGTAGCGCCGGTAAATCCGGGTACAGTAAGCCGGGCTGATACCGAGGCTCTGGAGAAAAATATAAATATCCTTTTGCAGGCTCTGTTCCTGCCAGGCTTTGCGGATCAGTTCGATCCGTTTTTTGCCGAGCCCGGGGACTTCCCGGAGGCGGGCCGACGAATTATCGAGGATTTCGAGGGTTTTTTCGCCGAATTTCTCGACGATATTTTTGGCGTATTTGGGGCCGATACCGGGAATGATCCCCGAGGATAAGTACCGCATAATCCCCTCCTTGGTGGAGGGGAGCAGAAAACGGTAACCTTCGGCGCGAAGCTGGCGCCCGTATTCCTGATGGTTTTCCCAGCGCCCGTGAACCTCGATATCCTGCCCGGCATAAGCGCCGACGATATTGCCGATCACGGTATGTTCGACATTGGCGGAATCGATCAGTTTCATGACGATATACGTTTTGTCGTCATTTTCATAAACGATGCGCAGAATCTCGCCCCGCAGGGTATGCGTGGCAAGGCTCTGGCCGTTATCGTCCGGCTGCAATGTGAAGCTGTCGGTCATCAGGCGTCGGCAAAATGGGTGTTGATGTACAGGGCCGCGTCTTCAAGCGAGGTCAGGATTTTGGTGGAGAAACGGGCCATCCACGGGCTGCAGTCCTTGTACTCGAAGGGCGAAAAAGTCACGACGAATTTACCGAGATTGTGGGCGGCGTAAAACACTTCCATGCTGGTGCCGATGCTCGGTTTGTTGTAATTGACCAGAATAATATCGGCTTCGCGCACGTCCTGCAGGTCGAATTCGACGATTTCATTGGCGCTGTCCACCTGGCGGTCGACGAATTTGCGGCGCATCGGGTCGAGCATGCGGAAATTATCCTTGAGCATGATTTTGGCGGCTTCGCGCCACTCGCGGGCAATGCCTTCGTGTTCGTCCATGATCGGACCGCTTAAATATATCGTTTTTTTCTTGGTATCCATAAAATTATCCTCTTGTTAGGAGTAATATAACCGCTGATCGGTTAAAAACTAATTTGGAACTGGTAAAAATCCGGTTCGAGTGTAAATTTATTGCCGGAGGTATACTATGAAAAAAATTCTGATAATGCTGGCGCCGGGCTTCGAAGAAGCCGAGGCCGTGATTACCGCCGACGTCTTGAAGCGGATGAAATTCGACGTCACCCTGGCCGGAGTGGAAACTCTCGAAGTAACCGGTTCCCACGGCATGGTGTTGAAAGCCGATAAGCTGTTGTCTGAAGTCGTTCTCCATGAATTCAGCGCCGCGGTGTTGCCGGGCGGCCTGCCGGGCGCAACCAATCTGCGCGACAGCCAGGCGGTCAGAAAAGCGGTGTTGACGGTATACGAAAACGGCGGAATCGCGGCGGCGATCTGTGCGGCTCCGCTGGCCCTGGCGGCCTTTGGACTGCTCGACGGCAAAAAGGTTACCGGCTATCCCGGCATGGAAGCCCAATTCGGCAAATCCAGTTATACCGGAAAATTCGCCGAAACCGACGGCCGGATCGTCACCGGCAAAGGTCCGGCGGCGGCGTTCAAGTTCGGCGCGGCCATCGGCGAAGCGCTCGGGACATCTTCCGCCGAAGTTATGAAAGGTATGTTAGTTAATGACTTTTAAAATAACTCACAAATGTGGTATGGCGCGGCGCGGCGTCCTCGAAACTCCCCACGGAACCATCCAGACTCCGGTGTTCATGCCGGTAGGAACCCGCGGCACGGTCAAGGCCATGACCCCGCGCGGCATGGAAGAACTCGGCGCGCAGATCATTCTCGGCAACACGTATCATCTGTTTTTGAAGCCCGGTCTGGCGATCATGGAAAAAGCCGGAGGACTTCATCAATTCAGCAACTGGCACAAGCCGATCCTGACCGACTGCGGCGGCTTCCAGGTTTTCAGCCTGGCGAAACTGCGCAAGATCGAAAAAGACGGCGTATGGTTCTCCTCGCATATCGACGGTTCGCGCTTTTTCCTCGGACCTAAAGAGTCGATCCACATCCAGAAGGTGCTCGGCTCCGATATTGTAATGGCATTCGACGAATGCACCCCCTACCCATGCTCGTACAAGGATGCGGCCAAATCGCTGGAGCAGACCCTCGAATGGGAAAAAGTCTCGCGCGAACAACCGATGCTGCCCGGGCACCTGATGTTCGGCATCGTCCAGGGCTCGATGTACCGCGACTTGCGGGAGCGCTCGGCGCAGGAGCTGGTCAAGATCGGGTTCGAAGGCTATGCTATCGGCGGCTTGAGCGTGGGCGAACCCGAAGATATGATGTTCGAATGCCTGGACTGGACCGTACCGCATTTGCCGGAAGACAAACCGCATTACCTGATGGGTGTAGGTACCGCCAAACAGTTGATCGAAGGGGTTGCCCGCGGTATCGACATGTTCGACTGCGTATTGCCGACCCGGATGGCGCGGCACGGCAGCGCTTATGTGGGCAAGGGCGAAACCATTCCGGTCAAAGCCGGGCGCTACGCGGAGGATTTTACTCCGGTCGATCCTCAGTGCGACTGTTACTGCTGCCGCAATTTCACCAAAGCCTATATCAGGCACTTGATGAATGTCGGTGAAATCACCGGCTTGCAGCTTCTGACCATTCATAATCTGCATTATTATCTGAACCTGATGCAGCGGGTTCGCGACAGTCTGGAAAATGGAACTTTTGAAGCGTTACGGGCGGAATTCAATTGAGCAATTTTGCGTGTTTCCCTGTCCCGGTTGCCGGGAAGAGCTGGGGAGCGGCTGGAACTGTTTTTGCGAAACGTGCCTGAGCAGAATCAAGCGGATCGAACCGCCTTGCTGTCCCGGTTGCGGCGGCAAGCAGGACGGCATCCTGGAATACTGCTCCAAATGTCTCCGTATCGGAATTCGTCCGTGGCGCAATGCCTATGCGCTGTTTGAACTCGACCCGTTCGGGCTGGAGTTGATACACCGCTACAAATACACCGGACAGGTAGAGCTGGCGCGGGCTTTTGCCGCGCTGGCTGCCGAAGAAGTTCACCGGCGGGAAAGCCACTTCGACGCGATCGTCCCGGTGCCGCTGCACTGGAGCCGTTACCTTTGGCGCGGCTTCAACCAGGCGCATTTGTTCTGCTCGTTGCTGGGACAGGAATTGCATGTTCCGGTGAAGCATTATCTGGCCCGCAGCCGCGCCACCCGACGGCAGGCTAAATTAAACCGCGAACAACGTTTGAAAAATCTCGACAACGCATTTAAATTACGCCGGGCAGATGATTTGAAAGGACGGAAAATTCTATTGGTGGACGACGTCTTGACCACCGGAGCAACCCTGAGCGAGGCCTGCAAGCCGCTGAAAGGGGCGGATATCACAATCATGGTCATTGGCCGCAGGTAACTTTTAATTGAAAATTGAAAATTGATAATTATGGAGAGAGAACATTGAAATGAGTTAGAGGAATTTCCCCCCTTTCCCTCATTTTTAATTTTCCATTTTCAATTGTCAATTTAATAAACAAGGAATCGGAAAAAATGAGTCTGTATCTTGGAATTGATGCCAGCACCCAGGGCATAAAAGCGGAAATTATCGATATCGGTAAGGGCGTCATCGCCGGAAGTTTCGCCGTCAATTTCGGCAATGATCTGCCGCAATATAAATCGCCCAACGGTTTTATCCCCAACTCCGACCCGCTGATCAAACACGCCGACCCGCTGATGTGGCTGGACGGCATGGAAATGCTGTTTGACAAAATCCAGGCTTCGGGAGTCGATACCGGCAAAATTCTGGGAATTTCCGGTTCCGGCCAGCAGCACGGTTCCGTCTATTTGAAACGCCTTCCCGGAGCTTTCGACAGCGGCAAATCTCTGGCCGAACAGGTCGGGCCGATGCTCAGCCGCCGCCATTCGCCGATCTGGATGGACCGCTCGACCGGAGAAGAATGCAAAGACCTGTCCGGGCGTTTCGACAATTACGTCCGCGAGGTAACCGGCAGCCCGCCGATCGAACGTTTCACCGGCCCCCAGATCCGCCGTTTCGCCAAACAATACCCGGCCGATTATACCAATACCAGAGTCATTCATCTGGTCAGCTCGTTTCTGTGCTCGGTATTGTGCGGGGCCAATGCTCCGATTGATTACGGCGACGGCGCCGGTATGAATCTGCTGAACCTCCAGAGCATGCAATGGGACCCGGAAATCACCGGATTCACCGCGCCGGACCTTAAGGGCAAACTCCCTGAGCCATGCCCTGGCAACCGGATCGCGGGCCATCTGACGCCTTATTTCGCTAAATATGGATTCAAGGCCGGAATCCCGGTCGTCGCGTGGTCCGGCGACAATCCGAGCAGTCTGATCGGCGTCGGCGCCGGTGAGCCCGGCGTAGCGGTAATCAGCCTGGGGACCAGTGACACCTTTTTCGCCGCCATGCCCGACTACAAAACCGACCCGGATGGCTTCGGGCACGTTTTCGGCAATCCGCAGGGCGGCTTCATGAGCCTGATCTGTTTTACCAACGGCTCGCTGGCCCGGGAAAAAATCAAAAACGACTGTGGGGTGAACTGGCAGGAATTCGACAACTGTATTGAAAATACCAAAACCGGCAACGACGGCAAATTGATGCTGCCGTATTTTGAACCGGAAAGCACCCCGCTGGTACTGGCTCCGCAAGTCTGGTATAATTTCGATTATGCCACGGCTTCCAACGCGGAAAAAATCCGCGCGGTTCTGGAATCGCAAGCCCTGAGCATGAAGTTGCATTCGGCTTGGCAGGATGAGGATTTCAAACGGATCCGGATCACCGGCGGCGCTTCGCAAAGCCGGGGGTTGCGGCGGATTCTGGCGGACGTCTTCCAGGCGCAGATTGAAACGGTAGCGGTCACCAACTCGGCGGGGCTGGGAGCGGCAATCCGCGCCGCCAACGCCGTCGCCGGAATCCCCTTCGCTGAGCTCTACCAAACTTTCTGCGAAACCGTGGAAAAAGTCGATCCCAATCCAACCACCGCCCCGGTATACCAGGAGTTGGCAATCAAATACTCCAAACTGGAAAAACAAGTCTAAGTTGAGTTATTTTTTCGGCGGTCTTGAATTTGGTTTCAACGGTGGTATATTTTATAAGTATATTTTAAATCAAAACCGGGTAATTATTTATGTCCACTGAAAAATTGCAAACTGTTATTCTGATTCCGTGTTATAACGAGGAAGAGCGGCTTGAAGTTAAACCCATAACTGAATTTGCCGCTGCGCATCCTGAAATTGCGTTGTGGCTCCTCAATGACGGCAGTACCGACAAGACTTGGGAAATCATCTCCCGATTGAGCGAAATTCCCAACATCCATGGTATCGATTTTCCGGTCAACCAGGGCAAGGCGGAAACTGTCCGCCAGGGAATGATCGCTGCCTTGAAGGAAAAGCCGGAAACGATTGGGTTCTGGGACGGCGACCTGGCGACCCCGCTGGAAATAATTCCGCTTTTTGTCCAGAAACTAAAAGACGAACCGCAGTTGGGAATGGTGACCGGTTGCCGGCTGGCGCGTCTGGGGGCCCAAATTGAGCGGAAAGCGTTGCGCCATTATCTGGGCCGCTTTTTTGCTACGATCGTCAGTAGCCACCTCAAGCTGGGGGTTTATGACACCCAGTGCGGCGCCAAGCTCATGATCGCCGACTGGGCCGAAATATCTTCCCGGAAGCCTTTTTCCTCGAAGTGGTTCTTTGATGTGGAAATGTACAAACGGCTCGTCGCCGAGCTCGGCCGGGACAGAATTATCCGCGGAGTCTACGAATATCCCTTGCCCGTATGGGAAGACAAGGCCGGTTCTAAAGTGAAATTGCTCTCCACCATTTGGCAGCTGGTCAAAGTACTGCGCGCCAAGCCTTGAGTTTAGAGAAAAGGTAAAAGGGGAAAGAGGAAAGAGGGAGAAGCCTGAGGGCGCCCGTTCTCTTTGAATCGAATTCTTGGCAATTTGATGTCGGGATCATGACTTTTCGTGATCCATTCCCTGCTTGCGTCCGAAAAATAATGCACGATTTGATGCAAAAACTTAACTTTTTGGCGGAACTCCCTGTCTCCGTATTTGGGGGATGTCGGGAAATGTTTATA
>JAVBRM010000080.1:0-58111 GCA_031548025.1 Victivallaceae bacterium
GGCA
Organism: Victivallaceae bacterium; assembly: GCA_031548025.1. Taxonomy (GTDB): domain Bacteria; phylum Verrucomicrobiota; class Lentisphaeria; order Victivallales; family Victivallaceae; genus UBA5239. The sequence continues at coordinate 5 of JAVBRM010000080.1, forward strand.
AGGTGATTTCTGATGGTTTTTGCCATCGATATAAGTTCCGGTACGTCTGTTTCGTCGGCCATATCGGACCATCTTCGAAATGCGTCTTCCGCTTGGAATTCATCCTTTGCAACGGCGTATATCCCACGTAAGGCTTCCTTCATCAAATGGGTATCGCCGAGTTCCTTGAACATGCCGCGCAAATTGTTCAACAGCAAACTGCATTCCGGGGTGAGATCTTCACGATTATGGAGGAAAAGATAACGTTGTTTTTTCAAAAATTCCGCTTCTTTCTCGTCGAGTTCCTTGACGGTCCGACGTCGAACATTATCCAGGCGTTCATTCATCAACTTGATGACATGAAAATGGTCGTAAACAATCTCGGCATCCGGACAATTCGTCTTCGCCCAAGATGCAAAAGCATTCGACATATCCATAGTGATATATTCAATTTTGACGCGGGAACATCTCAGTTTTTCGGTGAACGGCGTCAGCGCTTCACCCCCTTTCCCTTCTCCGACGAACAGAACCGCGCCGGACTCTATATCCCGAACGACAGTCAGATACTTCTCGTCCCGAACGCGGCTCACATAAATTTCGTCAATGCCGATGCCGCGAACATTCTTAAGCTTGACAGTCCGATACTTCCTGGCACGATGGCGCTTTTCACAGTTTTTGACCGTGTGCCAGGATACGCCATAGTGGTCAGCCAAATCCGTAATACACATTTTCGGGCGCATCTCAATGATCGTCCGTTCCAGGCTTTTCGTGATCCGAGCCTTTGGATGCGGCAGAAAATCAAATTTTTCAAGCTTCCTTTGCCCGCATTTCAAGCAATAAATCCGGTGTACATCGAACTCGAAAAGCATTTCTTTTGAGCCGCATAGCAGTCCTTTCACCTGACGGCATCTCAGGTGCTTCACTGTGACATTGCTGCTGCCGCAGTCCGGGCAACGTTGAGACTTTCGACGAATGCGCTCAATCACACATTTTCCTTCGAAACGATAGCTTTCGTGTTGAAAATTACGGATTCCCTGTGTATGGTACATTAGACTGGTCGACATCGTATTCACCTCCATGTTTCTGTGTGGTAACTAAAACATAGAGCTTGATGCGACCAGTCGCTTCTTTTTTTGAAAAGGTTTCCGAAACTTTTTTTCGGAAACCACAACTCATCTCCAGCCGGGTTCCCGAAGCAGTCAAGAGAGCAAACGGAATAATAGAGAGCGAAGCGAACGGTTATGCCGGATTGCGACCTTTACGGCGCAGGGGTTCCGGCTACTTCATGGCACAAACCGACGAAGAACCCAATTTACTGCAATTTACCAAAATATGGACTCATTTACTCATACCTTCACGCGTATGGACACTCTTTTACATGGACCATTACCCAAATACGGACCTATTTTCACCAATAGAGACACAAAAACAGCAGATTTAAAGATAGGCAAAAATAAGCAAAACTTTTTTAAGATTTTGAGGTTAATGTAATTACGATCATCCTCATTAAAACGATAACTGTCAGAAACGACAAGATTATTCAACATTTTTGTAAACCTGAATTGATATTCTCTTATCGTTGTATATATTTAGCCTTGGTTCATTAAAAACTTATTTTTTCCGATAAGCCAAAATAGGCAAACAAAAACCATGAATTTGAACATAGCAGGTAGGGCGGTCTGTCCCTAGACCGCCGTTCACTTGGGCTTGTCTACCATGTTACCCGAAGGCGACAGGATATTCAGTTCGAGATGAACGGCGCTCTGGGGAGAGAGCGCCCTACCAGCTCAATCTATCGCCAAAATAAACTTGCACATGGCGTCAACTATAATTCACCAATTCACTAATTGTTGTGGGGGAGGTTGAGTGCCTCCCATAATTCACCAATTCACCAATTCACCAATTCACCAATTCTTACAGGAAATAGAGGTCGGCGATATCCATATAGTGCCGCCAGTCTTCTATGAGCTGGTCATGTTTGCCGGTCCGCAGGTGATAGCTGATCTCACCGGTCACGGGGGTGTCCGGCGGCGGCATGATGTCCGTTCCCAGTCCTTTTGCTCCGAACAGTTGATAAACTTCGGCGGCGTGGACGCCGGACAGGAATTCGCCTTTCGGGTCGGCCCACAAATCCTCGGTGGCGCTGGCGATGCATACCGGGCGCGGAGCGATCAGAGAAATCAGGAAATGCTGGTCGAAAGTCAATTCCGCTTCCCTGTCCGCATATTGCGCAAAGGATTTTACAAACCAATGCGGAAATACCCGCGTTATGACTTCGATAGTCTCCCCGACACAACGTTTGGAAAGCGCCGATCCCATGCAGCCGGAATCGTTCGTGATGACAAAGCGGAAACGAGTGTCGTTGGAACCGGCCCACAGGGAGGTTTTACCCAGTCTGGAGTGTCCGTGGACCGCGACTTTCGAACGGTCGATCAGGGGTTCGTTTTCCAGGCAATCCATGGCCCGGCACAGTCCCCACGCCCAGGCGCTGATGGCGCTGTAGCATTCATGTCCGCCATTGAGATTGCAATTGTCTTCGAAAAGGGTATAGATACTGTTTTTCCAGCCGTCCGCTGCATCCAGAAAAATATCACAATAGCAAATGGTCGCCGAGGCGTAACCGCGCCGGATGAGCTCCCGGAACTTCCAACGGCGCTCGCTTTCGCTGCGCGGCGTCGGCTCGGGCCGGAGCAGACCGGTTTCGCCGACATCGTTTTCATCCGTCGTGGAGTGGTTGCCCTTGAAGTTCAGGCCGAGAAACGCCGGGACTGGGCCGGCGGCATTTTTCGGAATATACAGCAGCATGTCGAAATAATGCTTGCGTCCATTGTTCATGCCCACATGAATACGGATCTCCTTGCGGATAGCGGTATTGTCCAAGGCATCTTCACGGCATGAAAGAAGCTCAAACGACATTTGATCCGGGCGGGGCGGCAATTTGCCGTACACTTCGTCGCGGTAGAGCTTTAAAATCTCCGGGCGGCGACAATTCACCCATTCGAAAGCGGTTTTGATTTTGCTGCCGTCCGCGGTGTTCAGTGGAGAGGGTAATTCAAAAACCGGTACTTTGGATTCGTCGTAATTGGCTTCTTTCATTTGTCTTAATTTTCCCTTAAGTTATAATCCGGCCAGCCTGATTCGTAGCCGTACCGTTCTTTTAAATACATCCGGTAGGCGTTTACCATGTCGCCGTCCCGGTCATAGATCCAATCTTCGCTACCGTCGGAGGCTTTGAAGGTAAACGGTGGTTCCAGGTGGAATGGCTCGATCTTGCCGGCCCGGGCGATACCGTCTTTTACCGCCTGGGCGATCAGCTTGCAGGATAGTTGCGGAGTTATCGTCTTGACCAGGGTCGGCCCCAGGGCTTCCTTGGTCACCACGATTTCGCTGGCCGGAATCTGGTATTCGACCTCTTTCTTCACCGCCAGGTCGCCGCTGACCATCACCACGGGGATATTCCAGCCGCCGCAACAGTTGATAAACATGCCGACTTCACCGTAAGCCTTGTCGTTGAGGGTCATCAAGGTGTGCGGCACGGTAGCCCGCGGCGTTCCGGCCATGGCGTGCCCACCCAGATATATGCCGATATCGGTTCCTTCGAGAAACGGCAGCCACGGACCTTTGCGGTATTCACCGGTGATCAGTTGGGTGCGCTCCGGCAACTCCTCCACCGGCAATGTGATGCCGGAACCATGCGAATCCCAAACTATCACGTCGTCGGCTCCGGCTTCAAAAGCCGCGTTCACCGCCGCCGAAACTTCCATGGCGGCGATCCGGCGGTAGCGCAGAAAACGCTCCATGACCTGCGGTTCATTGTGATCGCGGTTATCCCTCACCACAAAACCGGCAATACCTTCGAAATCGAACTGGATATAAACCTTCACTTTCAGTCTCCTGATTTTAATAATATATCATCCGTCCGGCCTTTTACCAGACTCTTATAGATTATTATAACCATTTATGCCCGGAAACGAAACGTCTCGAAAGCACGAAAAACAGGTAAAAATCCCATTTGAGGATATTGACAAATCGAAAATTGACGATATAATATAATTATGGTTTACCATAACACTTAAGAGAAAGAACGGTATGGAAATTCCAACTTATCAGCAAATCAAAGATGTACTGAAAGAAGAAATACGGCAGGGCAAATACAAGCCCGGCGATATCTTGCCCTCAGTAAATCAATTGGCGAAAATGTTTTCGACCAGCCGCAATACTTCGGTCAAGGCGGTCAACGATTTAATGCACGAGGGCGTGGTCCATACCGTGCAGGGCAGGGGAACGATGGTAAACGACCTCCATGCGGAAATTTCCAGTCCGGTACGTAAGAAACGGAAATCGCCAATACCCGGTATCGGGGTCTTGCTGGCGGATTTCGACGATATCAACCATCCGTATATAGTCAAAATTCTAAAGGGTATTTCCGATGGAGCCAAAAGCTCCAAATGCCGTTTGAAGGTCTTCTGCATCAGCAACTATTCCATTCGTGAGTTCATTGCCAACGAAGAATTCGACGGCCTGGTCGTACTGACGGAGCTGCCGCAAAGCTCGGTGTTGTTGTTGAAACAACACAAGATTCCCTTTGTCCTGGCCAATAACGATATTTACGGTGAGGAATTGTATTCCGTAACGGTAGACAGTTACCGTTCCGTCTACGAATCGCTCAAATACCTGAATGAACTCGGCCACCGGAAAATCGCGGTGCTTTCCGGCCCCTCCGGCGCCCGCAGCACGCCACTGGGCTACATGGCGTATCAACGGGCAATCGAAGATTTCAATCTGGAAAATGACGACCGCCTTTTCAAATCCTGCGAATATTATGACGAAGAAAGCGGCTACAAAGCATTTTCCGAGCTGCTGAAAACCGGCTGCCGCCCGAGTGCCGTAATCGCTTTCGACGATTACATGGCCTGTGGAGCGATCCGCGCTGCCAATGAGCACGGTCTGAAAGTCCCCGAAGATCTATCGGTAGTCGGTAGCGGTAATCAGCTCAACGGCTACGCGCCGCTGCCGCTGACCACGATGGACTATCATCTTAACGACCTCGGCGGCAAATGCCTGGAAATGCTGCTCGCCCATCTGGGCGGAACGCCTCCGGATAAACATAAAATCAACCTGAAACCGGAACTAATCATCCGCGACTCCTGCATCAAATATAAAACCAGATAGAAGGATAAAAAAATGCAAAGCAAATCAAAATTCACACTTATAGAGTTGCTGGTCGTTATTGCTATTATTACAATATTAGCGGCAATGTTATTACCGGCTTTGAACAAAGCCCGCGAAAAGGCTTATGCTTCCAACTGCATTTCCGCCAAGAAGCAACTGGGGCAGATATTTCTGCTCTATGGCAATGACTTTAACGATCAGATGCCGATTCATAAACTGGGCGCTGATCCTTGGGGATGGTATCTACGTGAACTTTATACTTACCAATATCTGAAATCAGCCGGTCCTGCGCTTGCCGATAAACTTCTGGTATGCCAAACTGCCGCCCAACTGGCACTGGCGGTTCAAAGTATACCGTTAATCAACAGTTATACATACGGAACGGTGGGTTACAACGGTTATCTGGTCAATGGTAATGATTTTACCAAGTCACTGAAATTGACAACCTTGTCAAAACCCTCCAGTTGTGCAATGCTCGGCGAGAATTACGCCGGATCGAATTTCATGATCGATGGCGTCATCTGTTTTCCGCATAATAATTCATTCTCAGTTGCATTTTACGATGCCCATGTCAGCATGATTTCACAGAAAGAAGCTCCTGCTTCCGCTGCTGACCGCACCTTGACTTTCTGGGTTGGTAAATAACAATTATAACAGAAAATTTACATTAACCAACCATTTGTCCAAATATGCGGCAAATGGGAACCTCAAATAAAAAAGGAGTGAATAATCATGAAGTATTCTTTTTACTTCGCGGCAATCATGATCGCTTGCTGCTCACTGAGGGCACTCGACCCCGGAGGAGTCAGTGTCGACTTTGCCCAAATTCAACCCGACTCCAGCAAAGCCCAGGGGGGCAATCTGATTGAACAGGGCGGCTTTGAAGAACCGGACATCAATGTCGCCAATTATAAGGACTTGGCAAAATACAAATGGGGCGGGCACTTTTATGTTCACAGTGCCGAACAGGCTGAAAACGACCTGCTGCCACAGTTGTCTGCGTTGGCCATTCGGCGGATCGTGACCGCTAATCCCGCTTCTGGCAAACAGTGCGTCATGTTGGAATCTCCTATGAGTATGCAGAAGTTGCAGAACGAACAGGGACGCCCGCAAATGTCCAACCGCATAGCTCTTTGGGTCAAGGTCCCGCTGGCTGATAATCCGGTTAAATATCGGGTCAGCATGAAGTTGCGCGGCAAGATAGAGGCCGTTCCCGGTAACAACACCTTCATCGGTTTTGCTGAATGCAAAGATAACCAGTTGCCGGGAAAGGCAAAAAGTTTGGCACCCGCAACCCAGCAGATTTTGACCGTGCCGGCCAGCTGGGAGGAGCGTTCTTTCGAATTTATTGCTCCACCGCAGACCGTGTTGGTGACTTTGAGTCTGGCGCTTTATGGAATCGGCCAGATTTATTTGGATGATGTTCAGATGGTACCGGTAGAATCAGCCTCCGGGATTACCGGCAAGCTTTTTCCGGCCTCGATGATGGATAAACTGTTTGCCCTGGCTCCGGGGCAGCCTGGTTCATTGTCGTTTGTCGTAAAAAACGAGCCAGGAACATCGATTGGGCAGCTTCTGCTTCAGCTGACACTCCCGCAGGGCTTCAAGATCATTGACACTCTCCGCCAAATGCCAGTCATTTCAGCGACTGGCAATGCTGACGGTTCCACCACCACTCTGATCGACATCAGCACCATGAAAAGCGGCATCCAAAAAGACCGCTACTACACCTGGGCTCCTGCCTCCGCCTTGGTCGATACTTCATTGCAGCCGGGTGAAACCCTCTACCCGGCCTCATACCGATTTCTTGACGGCGATTATCAAAGTCCGCTGGAGACTTTTCAGCTGAAGGTGATGGAGCCTGTTCAAGCATCTTCACCCAAACGCTTCCGTAGCGGCGGGATGTTTGCATACGAGTGGGATTATACAGGGGCCGGCGTCAAGCCTCTGTCTGATTTTTACCGTAATGCCGGATTCAACAGCGTTCATGGTGGCGGTTTCATTCCGCTCAATGTCTCCCTCAAACAACTCGGCATCGAGCGTTATCTCGAGACATCTCTTTCCTGCGACGGTTATCAGCTGGGACCGACGGGAAAACCGGATTATGCTTTGTTTCGACTGGCGGACGGCACGCCTTATATTCGTTCTTCCCGCATACAGGACATTTGCCCGGTGGAAGTTTACCGCGAAGGCGAATATTTCAAACATGTACTTGTTCCCATGTATGAAAAACTTCTGGTCAAAGACGATATCACCGACCACATCATGTCGAACTGGGAACCGTATATGTTCGACTTCAAGGGATGTTTCTGCGACCGCTGCCGTGACGAATTCTTTCAATTCACTGCCGATAAACTAGATCCGGAAAAAGTCAAAGCCAGGTGGCCGAAAGAGATCATTGCCTACTATCGTGCCGACTGGATCAAATTCCGCAGTCATCAGCATGCCTTGCTGGTGGAAACGTTAGAAAAGATCATCAATCGTATTGGAAAAGAGGCCGACAAAGATTCACACTTTATTCCGGAAGTGGCCTGGGATTCCATGATCGAGGGTGATCACAGCAATTATGCGCAATATGACGTGGCGGACTATATGGGTAAATTGCCTTGGCTGGAACCATGGGGACCTTATATTTTTCATCAGCCCAGCCAACCGTACGAATACTTTCCGGGAGCACATCTGGCCACTTATCTGGTAGGACGCGATGTTCAGGAGTTTCTCACCGCCAATCTGAAATCCGGAGTGCGTCGTCCCAAGCTGATTGCATTTCCTCAGGGTATTCAGGGGGAAGACTGGTTTACCGAACCTGAAGCCATCAGTTTTGAATTCCTTTGTTTTTTTCTGAACGGTTGGGACGGTGCTTTCGGCTACCGTTTTCCCAGAGGTTATGATCACCGCTACTGGCTGGCCATCGGCCAGGCCAACCGCGACATTGCCGACTTTGAAACTTATATTTATGACGGCAAAAATATTTCAGAAAAAGCCAAAGTCATTCCGGAAACCCCGCTTCCCAAACCGATTCTACCGGGAAAATACAAACACAAAATCAAAGGACTCGAGAGTGCCGCCATCCTGCAGTGGAACGCATTTGAGAATCAGGGAAAATACTTGATCGCCATTGGCAATTTCTGGCTAAAGGGTGAAGCGTTTTTCAGCGTTGGGCTGAGTGGTTTGAACCCCTCGGCTCTTTATGCGGTGCATTTGAACCGGGAATACCTCGGTGAATTCTCCGGCAGCCAGCTCAAATCCGGCATTCTGGCTCATGCGGGAGCATTGCGCTGGAGTTTCCTGACCGTTGAACCTCGGCGGGAAGTCGACTATGGCAAGGCATTTTCTCAGGAACAGATGCGGGCGGAAATGACCCGCCGTAGCCCGGTCATTCAAAAATCCATGCAATGGGAGCTGGATTATGCTGCTGCCCTCCAGACGGCAACCGAACGGGAAACCCGGCGTAATGACTTCAGTTTGATTCAGCCCATTGATAATGCTGGCATCAGCCAGAAAGCGATCAAAGAAGACAGTCGTAATTATCTCGAAATCAAGACCCCCCAATACCGGGCTTTGATTGACCCGGCTACCGGGGGGCGCATCGCCGAATGCCAGGCCGGTAACATTCCGCTGGTTTGTAAAGATGATAAATTAGGCATGGCAGTGGATGCTTTCTGGTGGCCGGAGCAAGCCGCAATTCAAGTGACATCCGGTTATAAAATTATTGATCTGCGAGCTGCTGGCAACGGAATAACAGTTACTCTGGAGCGAATAATCGACCGGCGCGACAATAATTACTTGGCTGAATTGAAAATCACCAAGAAGTATTTTTGTTCCACGCGTGAAATTACAGTTAATACACGAATCGACAACCCGACTGATCGCACTATCGACTTCTCATTCCGCTACCACAATCTTCCTGCTTTCCTGAGTACCCGCGATGGCAAAAGCGGTATCGCTACCTTTGGCGATGGTCAATCTTTCACCCGTGACTTGATTTTTAAAATTTACCGCTTCGCCGCGCCTGATCCTGAGTTGGAAAAAACGTTCAGCATGGACAAAAGCTTCAAAACAGCCTCGCAAAAAGTTGTTTTTTCTGCTCCTTGGACTCCACGCAAGATTTCGGCAGAAGTGCCTGCAGACCTTCTCCAAAGTTTTGTTTTCTGGGATTCCGGCAAACAGACTTGTTCCACTTTTGAGCCGATCTTCAAAAAATATTCCTTATTGCCTGGAAAAAGCGTCAACTACGAAATCAAATGGACCATTCACTAATATGAACAAAGTACCGTACAATTTTCATTATTCGCCGGACTATGAGCAGTTCAGGGTTTTCTATGAAAAATTTCATTATTATTTTTCGCCTTTATGCAGGGTCGACACGCTCGGGGAGATTGACCGGACCGATGGCTTGTTGAAGGTTCGTCGGATATCCGATTCTTCGTTTGAAATCCATTTCAAGAGTTCGATTTGGGAGCGGAAAATCAGTTATGTGAATTTTTTGCCGGACCGGATCGAGTATTATGTCAAAGTTCGCGGGCGCGGTCAGGTCGGGCGGGTATTCTTTTTCACAGGGATACAGGATGGCAAAATATGGGGATCGGTGCCGGGATTCGACAGTTTCACGCCGGGCTGTCCGAATTTTCTGGGGAAACAGGAATTTTTCGTTAACGAGTTTTTCAGTATTGGGCAGGCCAATGACACCACGTATTGGGGGCATGCGTTGAGCAGCGGTCCTTTTGTTTTTATTTTCAACCGTCGCGATACCGGCAAGAAAATGTGGGGTGGTTTGGTTGTGCCCAAGGGTGAGAACTGTTTCGATTCGTTTGATTTCAACTACAAATCGGCGGAAATCGCCGAGGCTCATGACAGCATCGTCAATACGCAGTCTTTTTCGATTCAATATTCCGGGCATCAGCAGGTTGACGGCGAATGGCGCACTCCGACGCTGGTGCTGGGATTTTCTTCCGGCAAACTCGCCGCGTTGAAGAATTATTGCAAGCTTCTGGAAACCGCCGGGTCGATCGAACCGCCGCGGAAGCGGCAAATCGCCTGGCACCGGAAGCCGATCCTTTGCCCATGGCATGAACAGTGCGCGCTTGGTGCTCAAAAAGAGCTGTCCGCCTCCAAGTCGGAGGGAGAAAATCCCGATTTTGCCGGACACGAATGCACTCAGGCCAACCATGAGAAATGGCTGCGTATTCTGGAGAAGAAAAAAATCCCTTTCGGAACTCTGATCATTGACGCCAAGTGGCAAAAAGAGCATGGCCGTTTCCGGGAAGACACTACGAAATGGCCGGCTATGCGGAAATTTATCGATGATTGTCACAGTAAGGGAATCAAGGTTCTGCTTTGGCTACCGTCGTGGGTCAGCCGTGAGGGAGTGCCGGATGAACTTTGCATGAAAAAATCCGGACTGCCGGTTACGGTTGACCCTACTCATCCTGAATATCGCAAGATCATGGAAGAGGGAATCGAGTATATGCTCGGCTCCAAACCGTACCAGCTTAACGCGGATGGTTTCAAGGTAGATGGTACGACCAGTATTCCAGCCGGGGACGACGTCGAAAATCACGGGCGAATTTACGGCACGGAGCTTCAGCATCTCTATTGCAAAATCCTCTACGAAAAAGCTCTGGCGGTCAAGCCGGATGCGTTGGTTTCGCTGTTTATCGCCAATCCGTATTTCCGCGATGTTTGCGATATGGTCCGGCTCGGCGATTTGTATACTGTTTACGGAGATCCTCGCGAAACCATGCGCGAACGGCTGGACATTTACCAAACCGCTATGAAAGGCAAGCTGGTCGATACGGATGGAACCATGAGGTTTTCGGTGAATGAAAATTGTATCGAATTGCTGCCGGAACAACCTGGGTTCGGAATTCCATGTATTTACCAGGTGGAGAATCTGTATCAGCAGCGAACTTTTACCAAGCCGCAATTTCGTAAGCTCAATGACGTGGATTACCGGATTATCCGCAAAATATTCGAACAAAACAGGTGACTGCATATGATTAAAGATAAGTTATTGGCAGGGATTGCTAAGTGTGAAATCGGAGTCGATGATGCGAAGCGGCTCAATGATCCGTTGTATGCGAAAGTATTGGTGTTGGACGATGGAACAACCCGATTGGCGATTATTACCATGGATACGGTCGGAATCGGCGGAGAATTCGATCTCAGCGAGGAATTTTTTCCGAACCTGAAAAAACGTCTGGCCGGGGAGTTGAATATCCCGTGGGTGTTGGTTAACGCTTCGCATACTCATACGGTCGGGCCGATGCTTTGTGGCGAGGCTGTGGTTCGGGAGCGGACATTCGACGCGGTCCGACAGGCAGCGGCGGAGCTGGTCGAGGTCAAAGTCGGCGCGGGAACCGGTTTTGAGGATCGCATTATGATCAATCGCACCCTACGGTTGAAAAACGGCAAGGGCTGGACGGTGCGCCAGAGCATTCCCTCCCCACCGGATGAGGAAGTCGAAAAATTGGGGCCGGTCGACCCGGAAATCGGCATCATTCGGATCGACCGGCTTGACGGGAAGCCATTCGCAATTGTGTATAATTTCGCCTGTCATCCGTTGATCGGCGTGCCGGGGGGCAAGGTTACCGCCAATTACCCGGGATTCGCCTCCGGGGTAATCGAGGAAATGACTGGAGCTATGGCCTTGTTCCTACAGGGGGCCGGCGGCGATATCACCGAAGCGGCCTACAAGGATGTGACCGGCCCCCGCGATTCACGGCTCATTGGTGAAATGTTGGGTTGGAGCGTCCTCAAGGCCTGGCGGAATATTACGACCAATCAAGCCGCTTTGAAAGTGGTTTCGGAATCTGTCTCTTTCCCCCGGCGGAATGACATTCCTGTCCTGCTGGGGGATTTGAAGCTCCAACAGGAGGAATTACTGAATTCGCTACGGTTCATCAGCTTGAATTTCAAGACATTTCTACCGCTGTATTTGAAACATAAACTTTCCCCGGATTATCCGTCGGATTATTCCTATCGGTATCTCAAGGACGAGCGCCTGGTTGACCGTGATGCCAACAATTTGGAAAATCTGGAAAAATATCTCGCCAATATCGAGGCTATGGAGCGTTTAGCGAAAATCCAGGACGATATAGCAACTCTGAAGCGGCATCAAAAAATCAACCTTGATTCCGGCCAAGATTCAATCCCGGCTGAACTGTTGGCGTTGCGTATTGGCGACGCCGTTATCGTCAGCACTCCGGTTGAGGCTTTGGTCGAAGTCGGCTTGAATATCAAAAAAGCCTCGCCTTTCAAGCCCACATTGATCAGTGCCTACTCCAATGGCTATATGCACTATGGCGCCACACCGGAAGACTATCAACGAGGCGGCTATGAAGTAACCGAATGCTTTCTAGCCCCCGAATGGTATGCTATTTATCACCGGGCGGCTATAGAAATGCTGGAAAAGTTGGAAAAATAATTTTCTTAACTTTTAGGGACTGTAGCAAAATAAACTATCTATTTCTCTGGCCTTATGTGCGCTTTTTGTCTGAATTGCTCGTTGCATAGCCAACTATGCGCCTCTCAATTCAAATCAAAAATCATCACATATCTCCTGTCGAAATACCATAGTTTATTTTGCTACAGTCCCTAAAATTCACGATAGAATTCGCCTTGGTATTCAGAATAAACCAAGTAACATTCTTTGCCGTAAAGTATTGAAGCCGGGAGCCGCCAGGGCTTGCCGTAATAAAAATTATCGGCGACCAATTTCCCGTCCGCATAGAGCTGCGCGGCGTCATAAATATCCGGGATTTCGATAAAGCCTTTGGCGCGGTCGACTTTAATTTTTTTCCAGGTTACTTTGCGCTTGCCGCCGATCCTCAGTTCCGGGGCAAACAGTTCCGGGATTTTGAACGGGGCTTCCGTGAGCGGTTCAAATACCGGTACCGCCGGTGTATACGCTTCTCCGAGTTGAAGTGTTTCGAAATTATTTCCCGTCCAGTGTGAGTACTCGAACCGGCCATCCTGGACGGCGTGTATTTGGTTTTCGAACCAATAAAGATCGCAGGTGTTGCCGATATAAATCCCGCCGTTCAGGCAGCGCAAATACCGGGCGGCGTCCCAGGGCAGCGTTATGATCCGAATGTCTCCGACCGTGAAATCGGCTTCGGTTTTCACTGAGTCTGGCTCAAATTGATATTGGGCCGCGATACCCGGGATTTCTACGAAGAAAAAAGTATTCCCGTGGCGGCAAACCGGCTGCGCCGTGGCATACTCCAGCTCAACGCTGCCAAGTTTCATGCGGAACGGCATGAAAAAACTGACATCGCCCCGCACATTGATCGGAGGGAAAACTACTCCGCATCCGGTGTCGATCACCGCGCCATCGATATCCGCAAGTTTACTGCGGCGTTGATAATGATTGATGAAAACCACCCCGGATTTGCCATCCGTGCGCATGCCATAGCGCAGTGAATCAACATCGTTGCGCGACACTTCGGTCATGGCGTCCACGGCGGACAGCGGTGCGAACCATTCCTGAAAGTCCTGCAGAAAAAGATGAAGCAGGTTCAACAGCCGGTATTGTTCGCGCACTTCGCCGTATTCGGAAAGCGGAGCTTGGAAATCATAGGAAAGAATCGTGTAATCATTGGGATATCCTGTCGCTTTCGATTCCTGAAAAGTGGAAAGTTTGCCGACCGGATTGGTGCCGCCGTGGTACATATAAGACCCCGGCAGATTGTTGCCGCAGCCCAGTTTTACCAACGAAACGGCATAAATGTCCATGCCTTCGATGATATATCGCCGGTGATGGGTATTCTGCAGCCCCCCGCCCAGCTCGCAGGTGGCAAAAGGATAGCGCTCATAAGGCAGCCGCCAGCCGTCGTCGGCTTCTTCATTGCCCACGCGTAAATCCTCGCCGATTGCGGAATCATTGCGCATTTGATTGAAAAAATAATGCGTTGACGGAAGGAGTTTTTGGGTACCGTGATCCCAGGGAGCGTCGCAGTACCCCCCGAACAAAGGCATGACTTCGTCGACCGGGATTCTGGCTCCGGCGCGGTCATTCCAGCCGGTGACGGTGTACAGTGGAACGATCATGCCGCAGGCAATGGCCAGTTTTTTCAGCTCCGCCAGATGTTCTGCGCCCTCGGTATATTCGTTTTCCAGTTGAATGGCAACGATGGGGCCGCCGTCGCGATAGAACAACCCTTTCAATTCACCGGCAATTGCGGCATACCATTTCTGTACACAGGCCATATAGCCGGGGTTATTGTGGCGCAGCGGAAAATCTTTTTTCAGCAGCCAGTCCGGCAGCCCGCCGTTGCGGCATTCTCCGTGACACCAGGGGCCGATACGGATCTCGACATCTAATCCGGATTTTCCACATTCCTCGACAAATGCGCGGATATCATTATTGCCGGAAAAATTGAGTTCACCCTCAATCTCCTCATGATGAATCCAGAATAAATAAGACGGCACCAGCGTAATGCCTCCGGCTTTCATTTTAGTCAGCTCCTGTGTCCAATATGACCGGTTGCAACGGGAAAAGTGGAATTCACCCATAATCGGAACCCATGGTTTTCCCGCGCGGGTCATATAGGCGCTGTTCAAACTGATTTCCTCACCGGCCGGATTTCTGCCGCCAAGATTCAGGTGATTCTCCAAAATCGGTGTCTTCTCGAATTTTTTAAAGCGATGCATGCCAGTGTCCCTTACTTGAAGAAAAAATTACAGTATATCAATCTGCAAAGCTTTCTTGTGAACCACCGATTCCGTGATCCACGCATATGAAGCCCATTGGGTATGGCCGTCAACATAAAGCAGGTTGGTACCATTGGCATGGCGTTTGGCAATTTTAGAGACACTCCCTCTATTATAAGGATCGTATGTCCAATAATTTTTGGAAGCGGCCGACAATTCGATCATAACGACCCGTTCGCTATGCTGAGTGATCACTGAAAGTTTCTTGGCTAAATAAGAATTATATCCATAATTCCAGACCCCGGAAGGATCTATTTGCGGGCAAGCGCGAAAAGTCGTGATGCCTTTCCCTTTTTGATCAAAATAGGTCCAGTACCAACTTCTGGCACTGGGATTCGCCCAATGCCGGTCGCCGGCGTTCGAAGTATACGCGTCATAGCCCATGGGGGTGCGATGAATCCATTCATCATTGTCCTGAGAATAGAAATTCAAGACCAGCCCGTTTTGTTTCAATCTGCTGTTGCAGTCGATTGTCTTGGCTTTTAGACGCGCTTTGTTCAGGGCCGGCAGCAGCATGGCCGCCAGAATTGCGATGATCGCGACCACAACCAGGAGTTCAATGAGTGTAAAATTTTTCGATCCCGGCCTGACTTTTTTCATTTCCCATTGTTTCGACATAGCTTTCCCTCTTGATTCAATAGTGTTGAATGAGTTTTCAAATGCCCCTAGGCTTATTGTTTTTTATGTTACACGACTTGCAACATAAAAAAATATTATCTGTTTCTTTAAGCCTCATGCTATAATTATATAGCCGAGTTGGCGATTTGTCAATATGCGAAACAAAGAAAAATTCAAAATATGTTTCTATTTTATGTTTATATTGTAACATGTATGTTTTGTGTTTGGGATGTATGTGAAGGATTTATGTGTTGTATATTGTTTATAATTAAATTGATATGATTTTATTATATGTGGTTCTTTTTGTAACATATTTGTTTTTGTTGTTATTTGATTATTTTTTTAAAGATCAAGAATCGATATTTTTATCTTTGATTTGTGTTGCATTAAAAAACATGTTTATTATTTTTTTCTGATCTTGACAATTAATGATTTATGTTATATAATATATTGAATATGTGACATTCGTGCAAGTAATGTGTAACAGTGCGATGAAGCAGGAGATGAAATTATGTCCATTACGCTTAGAGGAATAGCAAAAATTGCCGGAGTTTCTCCGACCACGGTTTCACGTGCGTTGAAAAACAACGGCTATGTAAAAGACGAGACCCGTGAACTCATTGCCAAGATTATCAGAGAACATAAAAATGGCGCTCCTGATCTACAAAGCCGGGTGGCGGACGCCGCCGGTTCATCATCCCCGCTGCTGAAGCATCGGACATTTACGATGATTTGGGCCAACGGCAAGGGGGCTCCATCCAGCCTGACCGGACAGTCCATGCTGATGGGAATTTCTGAATCCCTGAATGCCATGGGACTCTCCGCGAATATTGAAATCATGTCTTCCCTTGAAGATATTCCCGATGTTTTAAATTCAAGAAAAACCGATGGACTTTTTATCAACGGGGGCGTTTTTTCGCCGGAGTTTGAGGAGAAAATCAAATCGTTTCCGCTGGTCTGGTTGCTTCAGCCGGGGTTGCAAGATATTGGCGACCGAGTTCAGCCGGACCATGTACACGCTGCCGAAATTTCGTACAACTACCTGAAGCAAAAGGGTTGCAAGAAACTCTGCTGCATCACTTGCAAGGCGCCTTCCCGGAGTTCATACTGGAAAACAAGAGAACAGACTTTCATGAATGCCGCGGAATATGACGGTATGGATTGCAAAATCATAAAACTTAATTTTCGTGACGGCCTCAACACTCCGGTGGAAGATCAGTTAAAAGCCGCGCGCGAGGCTGTCGAGCAGATCCGGGAAATGTCTCCCCGTCCCGATGGCATCTTTGTCGCCAATATGCTCGGTTTTCCGATCTACTCGGAGCTGGTCGCCAATCAAATCATTCCGTCCAAAGACATTGAGATGGTGGCCGGCGACAAGAATGTTTACAGCGGCTACTTGAAGCATGAGCCCGTATGGATTGATATCGATCCGGCCGGATTGGGCAAGATCGCGGTTGAAGCTTTGATGTTGAGAATTTTGCATCCGGAAATGCAATTGCTTACTTATCAGGCCAAACCCATTCTGGTGATTCCGGTATAAAACTTGCACATGGCGTGTATAAATCTATACGATAGCCTTGTTGCGGCGGCGGTACTCGCCGGGGGGCATCTGATAGTGCCGGGAAAACATCCGGTTAAAATGCTCCGCGCTGCCGAAGCCGCAGATTTGGGCGATTTCGTGCAGCCGGTAATCGCTGTTGGTCAGGTAGAATTTGGCATGGCTCAGGCGCTCCGCGGTCAGCAATTCCGAAAAGGTTTGGCCGAAAATCGTCTTGACGACATGGCAGGTCCGCGATACCGAGAGCGACAAATCTTTCGCCAGGTCGCTGACTGAAACCGGCTTGGGAAAGTTGAACGCGATGAATTCGTTGATTCTCTCCATAAAGCGGAAATCCGTGTGGCGGCTCCGGCTTATCGACTCCGCCTCGCGCAGCAATCCTTCGCAGAAAAACGGGAAAATCCGGCACAGCCGCCGGATCTTTACCGGGTCGGCGGGACGGCGCCACAAACCGGCGAAAAATGTTGCGATATGATTGTTGTGCCGGTAAAGCGGCACCGCCACTTCAATATATTGATTGCGGCAACGCTTGAGATAATATTTCCGACCGCCGGCCGCGACTTTGCGGTTGAAATCAAACATGCAATTCTGAATGCAATAATCCCGTTCTTCCGCCATGCAGCAGGGAAAAGTCTGCCGGTGCGACGGGCGCTTGGGACCAAGCATGGATTTACCGTCCGGACCGATAAAAACCTTACTGAATTGATGCGCCGTGATTTTGCAGTCAAAAGCCTGTTCAAATTCTCCGATCGCCGTTTCCAAATCATGCATTTTATTACCTGATTTACTGTTTACAGCAATATAGATCAATAAAACAGCAATGTCAAGCATTGTCGAAAAACAAGTTCGCCGGTATAATAATAATTGAAAATTGAAAATTGAAAATGGAAAATTGTGTGGGAAAGATTGCTTGCAATGAGTTTAGGTTTAAGGAAAAAAGTGACTGAAACGGTTTCTTTAATTTTCAATTTTCAATTAGAAAAAGGAGTTTCAAAAGATGAAAGTATACCGGATTGACCGCGGATGCCGATTCTGTTTTGCCTGTAAATGGGCATGTCCGGCAGACGCTATTATTATCGTCAATGACCTGATGGAAATTGACCAGGCCAAATGTATTCATTGCGGAGCCTGTTACGACAATTGTTCTCACGAAGCGATCAGCATAACCGAAACGGAGGTAAAAAAATGATCCCGCTCAAAGAATTGAATGGAAAGTTTATCAACACTGAAATCACCATGGAATGTTACGGCTGTTACGATGTACTGGTTTGCGGCGGCGGCATGGCCGGTTTCGGCGCGGCAGTGGCCGCCGCCCGCAAAGGCTGCCGGACAATGTTGATCGAACGCGAATCCATGCTTGGCGGCCTGGCGACCGCCGGTTTGGTTAATATTCCGCTGGATTTCGCCAAAGGCATCAGCGGTGAAATGCTCGCCCGCCTTGATGAAGTCAACGGCCACTGGCACCGCAACAGCGACCCCGAAAAGCACAAACTGATCCTCGACCGGATGGTTCTGGAAGCCGGTGTCGATGTCCTGTTTGTTTCCCACGCGGTCGACGCCATAGTCACCAACGGCCAAGTCCGCGGGGTAGTCATCGAAAACAAATCCGGGCGGCAGGTGATCCTGGCCGAACGCATCATCGACTGTACCGGTGATGCCGACATCGCGTTTTTCGCCGGTTGCGAATGCATGGCGGGGCGCCCGTCCGACGGCAAGCACCAGGCCTGTTCTCTGGAATTCCGCCTGGGGGGCGTCGATTGGGACAAATACCAGGATTCAGCGCTCAAGAAAACCGATCCGCAGTGGATCAAGCTGATCGAAAAAGCCGTGGCAAACGGCGATATGCCTTACATGATCGACAATCACCTCAACTGGGTAACCCACGTGCCCGGACGCCCTCAGCATTGTTGCAAGGATGAAATTTCCATGTGCTTCGCCCACTCGCGCAACGCCCGTCCGCTGGAAGCCAAAGACCTGACCCGTATGTATATCGAAGGACGCGAGCAGGCGGATATCCTCTCCAAATTCATCAAGAAATGCATCCCGGGATATGAGGAAAGCTACCTGATCGACACCGGCAGTCTGTTGGGGGTTCGCGAGAGTCGCCGGGTAATCGGCGAATACATCCTGACCACGCTGGATTTCGCCCGCGCCAACACCTTCGACGATACCGTTTGCCTGACCGGCCATCACTATGACCTTCACAATCCGGACGGCCCCGGCAACGTCAAGTGGGCGGCTCTGGAAATCGACGGCAAAACCTGTTATGTTTCCACGCACGGCAAAGGCGGTTCCTGGGCTCCCCCCGGAGGCTACGAAAACATCTCCGACGGTTGGGGCCGGACCGGTGAAAACTTCAAGCGCAAAGAACTCCCGAGCTCCATTCCCTACCGCTCGCTGGTCCCGGCCAAGATCGACAATCTGCTGGTCGCCGGACGCTGTTTATCCACGGAATTCATGGCTCAGGCCGGTTGCCGGTTGGTCCTGACCTGCCTGAACATGGGGCAGGCGGTGGGAACCGCCGCCGCTATGTCGCTCAAGCAGAATATCACTCCGCGTCAGGTCAATCATCAGGAACTGCGCCGGCAACTGATCGCCGACGGCTGCGAAGTGGGCCAGAGTTATTTCAACAAATAATCAGTCATTCGAGGAGAGGATAGCGATTCAAGACTATCCTCTCCAATTCCAGTTTATTCCCCGATCAGCGTCAGGTTGATAACCGTGTTCCGGCTGAAATCCAATTCGCGTTTTTCGACTCGCCCGTCATTGTAATAAACCGTGACGGACTGATTGCCGACGCCATGCAGTTTGAGCTGTGCCGAAACTTCGTTGGCTGTGATCACTTCCACATGGACGTCCGGCGACGGCTTGATCACTGCGAACCGGGTGGCGGTCAGGAGCAGCGGCTGACGCTCGATTACTTCGGTTTCGAATTCGGCCGCCGGGGTTACGATTCGCACGCACTTGGCGTTGCCGCGAACCGTCCAGTCGGTATTCAACAGCATCATCCGGCTGTAAAACTCGGACTCCGGCCAGACGTTCCAGAAAACCTCGCGCGAGGCGTCCTTCACATAACAGGCGCCGCGACTGTCGCCGGCAAGCTTGGCGATCCAGGAAGCCGCCGTCTGCTGGAGTTGTTCATGCCCCGGATACGCCCAGGCGGTCAACAAATACACATAGCCGCGGCCGAGCTTGTAGCGCACGACCAGCGGTTTGGCGTTCGAAGCGTCCCAGGCGACGACTTCCGCGCCGTTCAGTTCGATTTCCGCCAAACGGCATGGGCCGTCTTCCGTGATACTGTCATTGGGTTGGGCCGAGAGTTCGATGTCCGGGAACTGTTCGCGATTGGCGGTGTTCCACTGGCCGCTGTATTCGAGGCCGGGGCCGAGGATTTTTACCCCGCACAGTTCGCTCAGGTCGCCATTGTTCCACAATAAGAGGTCCTGCCGGTTTTGCAGAAAATCGCGCTTGGTATGAGTGCTGAACTGCGGGAGACCGGTAAACAGGACTCCGCCGTTTTCTACGAAATTTTTGAGCTTGACATGATCTTCGGCGATCATCGTATTCCAACCGATATTCAGGAGCAGCGAATACTGGTGGAAATAGTCTGCGGCGGCCTCCACCGGTACCTCGTCGAAGTCACCGTACGGAGTACCGGAGAAGAAGAAACGGCGCTTGTCATAACGCTGGCGCAGCGGATGGGTCGAAGCTCCCGGCATCAGCACGTCGAGGAGCTGGCGGCATTTTTCCGGCTGACCATGGCCCCAGGTTGAGTCGTTGTTGCCGAAAAGTCCCCAGACCGAATAATGCGGGTCCTGTTCGCAGTCGCAGATAAATCCGTTGAAAGGCGCGGCGTAGCGGCCTTCCAGGAATGCAATCCGGCGTTCCGCTTTGCCTTTGCGCGGATGTGTCTTGACGAAACGGTAAAACTCGCGGGTCATGTCGCGCTTGCCCTTGGTCAAGTAATCGTCCCAGGCCAGACGTTCCTCCTTGAACATGACAAACAGACTGTCTTCCTCGTAAATCATCGAAGCCCCCATCATCCATGGCTGGAAGATCGAAAGAAAATAGATTCCGAGGTGTGTTTCGAAATACGGCTGTACGGCGTGGTGAATCGCGATATGCACGCCCCATTCGCCATCGCCGAGCGCTTCCGCCGCCGGACGCGCCTGCGAGCATAAATGTTGAGTGTGCGGCACCATGGTTTCGGTGCGGATAAAGTCCGCTCCGGCCAGATAACAATAACGGTGTCCGCCGGAGGCGTCGCCGAAAGCCGCGCGGTTACAGACCGCATGGGCCTGGTCGATCTGGATTTTCAGGTACTTCTGATAATTCTCGGCGGCGGTTTTCATATCCGGCGACGCCCACGGCTCGGCCGGATCGCGCGCATAAACCGCTCCGGGATACTCATGCTTTCCGGCGCTGTGCATCATGTTGCCGGCCGCCGCCACCAAGGAACCGTCGGCATAGTCGGTGGCCGCCTCGACATAAATATGGTGATCGCGGCAGAACTCGCCCCAGCGGGTCAAGAGTTCCGGTTTGACTGTCAGATAGTTTCGACTTCCTTCAGGGCGCAGGAACGAACGGAAAACCACCAGGTTGCCAAGACGGGTTCGCCAGGTGTAATCCAGCAGCCAGTCCATGAACCCGTTGTCATCATGCGGTACCGTGGTCATGTCGAAACCCACTGTAACCTCGGGCGTTTCGTCCGCCAGAGCGTAAACCGCCGGAATGACGGCGCAGGATTTTCCGGCGCTTACCGGAATATTCACACCGGGCTTGGAGTGCGCGAAAGTGAATTCATTCCAACCGGTTTGCAGCTCACTGGTGACACTGCCTTCGGGCCATTTGATCTGGACGGCGTCCGGTTTTTCGGCATAAATCCGCCCGATCAATTTTTCACCGGCCAAAGCCCACGGGGGGAGCGATAATTGCAAATGCTGTCGATGACTCATTTGCAGAGTCAAACGGCTGATCAGCAGGCAATATTTCGTATGGCAGTTTTTCAGCCTAAACCGATGCTTACCCGAGGCTACCCGGAAACGCGTCCAGACGTCCTCCAGCATCTGCATATAAGTATCATGCTCACGGAAATAATGCGAGAACGCCGAAACCGGTTCGTCATCGCAGTACAGCTCCATATCGAAATTATCATGGAGCTGTTTTTCGGCTCCCTGCGTATACTCGGGAGCGGCCATCGCCACCAGATGCAGTATTGCTTCGGCGGAGTCGGTTTCAGCCTCGAATTCGACGCTTTCGCCGGGGGCGAGCCAGGCGGTACGCATCCGCGCCCAGTCCCGCACTGGTACGCTCAAATCATCCGCTTCCCAGACCTGTTGGCCCGGCTTCGGCTCCGGTCGGAACCAGAGGTGACGCGAGCGGGTGACTATCACATGGCAATGCGAATATTTGGGCCCGACCGGGAAGACCAACCGTCCATTCCGGAGAATTTGTCCGGCGGTAAATTCAAAAGTTCCGGCCGCCGTTGCCAGCTTGAAATCAGTATTTTCATTCACTTCCGCGACCACCCGAATGCCGGAGAAACCACGCCGGGTAGTGCTTTGCCACGCGTGCGTGTCCAGCTTCTTTTCATGCGGACAATGTCCCGGCCCGAACCAGATTACCGGATAATCCAATTGATAAATTTCCGCGATTTCGCCGCCGGAGCATTCCAAATGCCCGTCCCAGCAGTAAAATGGATGATAATGCCGTCGTGAATACAAAAATTGATAACCCCAGTCGATGCGAAAATCCAATTTCATAAAATAATTCCCGGTTCATGGTTTCAAGTATCCCACTATTTTACTATGAACAGCATGAAATTTCAAATCATAATCTCTGAATAGGATGATTAATATACTTCTGTGGTGATTAATATACTTTCAAGGGGGCTGAAAAAATGGCATTGCAGGCCTTCGTCTTGCCCCAAATATTCAAAATTATCGATTTTTTCAGGAAATTTGGTGAAATACTTAGAAATAATTTGAATTCGAACACTATATATGGTATTATAACAAGTGTGTGTGGTGTGTTTTTGATAACGGGGTATGGCAGTATGTTTATAAGTGTAGGACGGGGTGTCTTTATTCCCCCGATCCGGTCTTTTCGTAAACTGGGCATGAATGATGATTCCGGGGGAATCAGTGCGTTCATGCCATATTCCCACCCCGTTCAATCTTTTCGTTTTTCCGGAGCTCAAAATCCGGGAACGGATAATTTTATTTCAAAAAGAAGCATGGCGGGGAATTTCTATGCGGGTGATGAAAAATAAATTCCAGTCAGCTACCGCCTCGGGGAGATGGGCTTCCGAGGGCGGCAGTGTGATGATGGAATATCTGATTTTGAACTTTGGAGTCATTCTGACTATCATTGTGGCCTCTCATTTCTTTTTGCCGGATATGGATTTAGAGATGAATGAGCGGCGTGATGTTTATGAAATACAGAATGGTAAGTTTGTCAAAACAGAGGAGACCGGGCGATATGGACGATTCGGCGAAGCGTATCTCAAACGTTTCAAGCTCATGGTCCATGTCATCTCAATGCCGTTTCCATAAAATTAGAGTGTATCGGTCGGCATAAGGTCGGCCGCAACATATAATCCCCGCAACGAAAGGTTTAGGGAAAATGAAAAACAAAAGTTTCTTGAAGAAGGCGGCAAATTCATTTGCCGGTCGTGCTCTTCGCAGACTCGTCGGCGAGGAAAAAGGTGCCGTGATGATGGAATACGTCGTGGTGGGACTGCTGATTGCGGTTGCCGCGGTGGTCATCATCGGTATTTTCGGCGGTTCGATCAGTGCCATGTTCGGCTCGATGTCTCATGCCGTTGAGGGAAATCCCGGCGCGGCCCAGAAGACTATTACTGATCAGAGAAGCAATACTCAAACCCAAATCGACAGCAAGGCTGCCGACCATGCGGCAATTGTCAGGAAAGAAGGCGGTACCGAGAGTGCTGCTCGTAACGCCTGGGAATAAGTTATGCAGTTTTATATCACATTCAGCATAGTAACAGTCTGGCTGACTGTGTTGGGGTGGTATGATTGTTACTACCGCCGCTTGCCCAACTATTTGACCCTGGGCGGAGCGGCGGTATTCCTGATTGCGCGTTTCGCCCTGGGCGGATTCGGCAATGCCGCGAGTGGTGTGGTCGGCGGTTTGATCGGCGGTGCGTTTCTGTTGATTCCGTTCCTCATGCGGGGGGCGGGGGCCGGAGACGTCAAAATGTTTTTTGCCGTCGGGATACTGTCGGGATATCCGGCGATCTTTCCGATTATGGTTTTTTCAACCATTTTCGGATTGATTCTCGGGGGGGCGATGCTGATTTTCGGGCGGCTGAACGGCGCCAGGCTGAAACATTGGTTCAAGTGTTGCTGCAAGATGAATTATGACCGGGAAGAGGGGGCGAAGAGTCTTCCCGAGAAAACGAGCGAGGCGGTACGCATTCCATTCGGAATCGCGATTGCCGCCGGAACATGGTTTGGAATATTGTTGAATGTATTTTTCCGGTAGAAAAGACAAATTTTATACAAATGGCGGTTCCGTGTTGATGGAAGCGCTGATTTGTCTTCCGATTCTGTTGTTGCTTTCTCTGGGGGTCGGGCAGTTTGCGCATATCTGGCTTTGCCGCCAGGTGGTGCAGTACGCCGCCTTTGCCGGAGCGAGAGCGGCTTTGCCTTTGAGCGAAAGTCCGGATAAGGATCTGAAGAATATGACGGAAGAAGAGGCCGGAGCTTTGTTTGCCGCGAGGAGAATTTGTGCCTTGGTTGGTTTTTCTCAGGAGGATGGCGCGGAAGAGTATACCCGTAAGTGGCTTCCTGACGGAGTAATCGGAGGTTCCGGGGGGCTTGCCGGAAGTTCGGTGAAGGCAATTCTGGAGCCGGTTCGAGTGCCGAGGGTTGGAGGTGATACAGAAATGATTGCCGGTTGGAAGATCGGCAAACTGACACTGGTCATGCAAAAGCCCACTCAGTGGTCCCGAGCGGTGACGGTGCGGATGGATGTGCCGTTGCTGTTTCCGTTTGCCGGGCAGGTTATCGGCAAAGCAATGCGGATTTATGACAGTAATGCAAATTTTGACATTGACCTGGCCGAGTTGGAAGATGAAGATAAAAATACTTGGTCACATGATTATAAAGATGAATTTAGAGATGAATATAGATATAAAAATGAAGCCAAACTCAGGAGATTCTTTTATCCGCATATTCGTTTGCACGAGACGGCGGTGATTGGTAAGCCATTTCGAGTGATGACGACCGGGAATCTGCCGGTCGGATATACAGTATGGGATGAGAAGCAATGAATATGATATGGCATGGAGCAAAACTGAAGCTGAGGACATTAATATATGACGACTGCGGAGTCGCTTTGGCTCTGACATTGATTATTTTTCTGGTTCTGGCGCTGATGACGATGTCCGTTTATGTGCTCGGATATACTGTCCGCCAGCGGATTGAACTGCAAACAGCGGTGGATAACGCCGCCTATTCCGCTGCTTTGGTGCAGGCGGACAGTTTGAGCCGTATTGCGGTTCTCAACCGCGCCTTGGCGTGGACATATGTCCAAGCCAACCGAATGCACACCGATTATATTATGAATAAATGGCTGAGCGATGTGGTTGAAAAATTTAAAACGGATGCGGAAAAAGCAAAAGCTTATGCGAATTCGAACAATGGTACTTGTACTTGTGGCGTGCATAAACCCAGCGCTTATTATAACGATGAATTGGGCGCAGTACTTAAGGGAACGCGGCCCTTGCCGCTGGAGGCGATTTATTATACCGGGGTACCACCCGTGGGGCTGGATGGAGTGAACGGAAAATTGGAGTTGAAGAGCAACATCCCCGGTGTCAGTAAAAAGAATCGTTTTCACGATATATATGGATATGAGGATAGTGTCCTTACATGGGCAGCGAACAACGGACGGAGTTATTCACAGGTTCAAAGATTGCTCAATAATGCGAATACAACGATCATTAGTTTGAATAACGGAATTGATAACCTGATCAGTAATCTGCCGCAGCGAATTTTAGCGGCAGCCAGGAGTTCGGTATCCACGCAAGGACAGGCAGCCTCATTCGATTGGGTACTTTTGCTTGGGGAAAAGTCTTACTCTGAAGTCGATTTCGGGATATCGGCCAGTAATTGGTTCAACCTCCTTACGAATGAAAGCCGCTTTCTCGGTTGGTATCCTGAGTCCGACAGTGATTTTTTGAATGCCGACAACTGGAACTCTGAACAAGTGCTGGCATGGTGGCGTCCTCCTCAAAGCGATTCTCAAATCAAAAAATCCGGGCTGTATCGAGAGTATAAATCGGGGGCGCATATCATGAAATGGGAATGGCGGGTTAATTATTATGGAGGAAAGCCTTGTGTTTACATTAAACCACCAGATAGTGGCGATTCATCCGTTGATGCGTCAAAGTCGGCTTCCGATTATATCCAGGGACAAGCGGCCAAACCACGGATTTTGAAGTCCAATTTTTTCGGAAAGGACGGAGCAATTGTTGTTGCCGCGAAGCGTAAACAGGAGAATCCGTTTGCTTCTGGGTTCCTCCATAAGAATCCGAATGATTTAGGATTCCATGGCGCATTTTCAATGAACCAGAATATATGGGCGCTTGCCGCTTCCCGGGCCGGGATACGTACGCCGGGCTCCGGCATCGGAGAGTATAAAACTACCTGGCCCAGCGCTGAAAACTCCTGGAATTTGCATGTTGACGACTGGGATGCGGTAATGCTTCCTTTGACGACTGCCTGGATAAGCGGAACAGACAACGTTTGGAATAGACGTGGGGATGCAACTGAGATTTTGAAGTTGGTCGAGGGAAAACTGGGCGGGGGCAAGGGCGAGATATCAAATGGAGTAAAGACCGATGTTCTTCATTAAACAAAGATTATCGAAATGTGATTGCGGAGTCGTCAAACTGGAAACAGTGTTGGTGCTCCCGATTTATTTGATTATGTTCGCCGGTCTGTTCTGGCTGGGAGAACTGGTGACCGACCGTTCGAAGTTAATGGTATTGGACTATGGCAATGCATGGTCGTACGGAGTTCGCCATGGCGACGGCCTGAGCAGCGGTCAGCTTTTCAATTTGATTTTTAACGGGCAGACGGAGCTTTCACTCAATGGAGGGGAGACTGTTGCCTCAAGTGCGGATTGGTGGACTGAGAAACGAATCAATGGGCGGCTCACAGTTAACCAGCCGAGCTGGATAAACGTGATTGCCAGGATAATGAATATCTACTGGAAGGCCCCGGAGAAAAGCGGTATGGCTGATTCCGAATACCAGAGTATGACGATGAATTCCAGAGATCTGAAATACCGTGGTGAATTTGCATTTACGCAGACTTTGTACTCACGTAGTGATACGTATGGTAAGCGGAGAAACCTTAATTCAGGTGGACAGCTTTCCGCGACATGGCGTTCTGTCTATCAGGAAAATTTTGCCGCGGAAGGGGTGGGGCTTCGTCTCGCTCTCGGTTCGACGGTTCTTAATTATGTTCGAACGACTGGAAACCGTCCTAAATGGGGTTCCAAGTGGGTTACGAGAGACTGGCCCACCCCGCGGGTAGCCAATGCCGATGCCCATGCTCCGGGATACAAGCCGGGGGATTGTTATATGTTTTATTATACCAGGGAACCGTAAGCATGACATTATTATTGTTATTCATTCTTCTGGCTTTTCTGCCGTTTGTGGGCGTTTATGCCGCGAGCGGTTGGACGGAGAGCGGGGAGGTGGAGTATAGTTATGCTTATGCGCGGACGTGGCTCGGGCATAAGATGCGACTGGACGGTTGGCGTTGCAAAGTGGGTTTCACCAGCGGCGTGAAGCGTGAGATGGAGCATAGCGTCTGGGAAAAAAACGGGCGTAAAATGCAAATGATGATCTGGCGGATTGACGTCAATAAAACGGGGTATTCGCTGGGCGAAATACCCAAGAATACGAAATCAGGGGAAAAATGAGCAGCGACTCCGGGAACAGCATATCACCGGCGACATCGATGGGCGGCTCGCTTCAGGCAAGGAAGCGGGTTCGTTACGTTTTGGCGCAGGGGAGTATCATCGGGGGGAGTTACAGGATCGAAAAACCGCTCGGCCATGGCGGCATGGGCGAGGTTTATCTGGCCAGGCATATCAAACTGGATATCTACCGGGCCATCAAAATTCTGTTGCCGAAAGTCGCGGCCAGCGATCCGGTCTTTGCCACGCGTTTCATGCAGGAAGCGCGGCTGGCGATTCAGCTTCAGCATCCGAACATCATCAATGTCATGGACGCCGACCATGATCTTGAACTGGATATTTATTACATTGTCATGGAGTATGTGGATGGCGGAACGGTGCGCCACTTGATCCGCAAGAACGGGGCTTTCCCCGAGAGAGAGGCGCTCGAGATCATTCTCAGGGTAGGGGAGGCGTTGATCCTCGCCGAAAAGCACAAGATCGTGCATCGGGACATCAAGCCGGACAATATCATGCTGACCAAGGACTGCGCGGTTAAGCTCGCGGACCTCGGGATTGCCAAATCAATCGCGGACGCCAATGCGCCGAATAATATAACCACGCCGGAAACCCTGATCGGGACTCCCGCCTATATCGCTCCGGAGCAGGCCAAGGATGCCAAGAATGTAGACTGCCGCGCGGATATTTATTCGCTCGGGGTTTCGCTGTACGAAATGCTGGCGGCGGAGAAGCCCTACAAGGGGAGAAGCACGATTGAAATTCTGGAACAGATTTTCAATGCGCCGGTTCCCGATATCCGGAAAAAGTGTCCGGAAATCAGTGACGCGACCGCCGTGTTGCTGAAAAGAATGATGGCGAAAAACCGTGATGAGCGCCCGCGGAACTGGATGCTGTTGTGCAAGAATGTTTCCGATATTCTCCAGGACGATAGCGTGGCTGCCGAGCCGTCGCTGCGGGAGAAGATAAAGGAAGCGGCGGTGGGGCCTATTGCCCTGGGGAATAAGCATATCCATCCTTTTCTCGCTATGCCCGGCATGAAGAGACTGGTTAAAATCATCATTCCTTCGGCGGTGGGCCTGGTTCTGATGGTTGGGTTGCTGTCCGGCGGGACATTTACGAGATGGAAAGAGAATCTCACGCTCATGCTGATTCCGGGGAAATACAGCAGTCAGTGCAAAACCTACAATCTCAGGCCGCCGGTGAGTTTTATTTTTATGAAGGACGGTTTGCGGGAGGCGTGGATCAATCACAACAAGCCGGCGGAGAAAGCGCCTCAGGCGGCGATTCCGGTATCGCCGTCGGTCTTGGCCTCGGGCGTGGCTGAAACGCCGGTTACGGAAGAATATAAAGGCCGCGGTTCTTTAGTGTTTGAGCTTGCTTCATTGCCGGAAGTCGAAGCCTGGCTGAAGAAGAAAGAATATCAACTGACGATATCGAGTCAGCGGATGGGGAAGATGACGGTTTCGATTCCCGGGACGTTGGAAGTACCGGCGGGAAAATATCTGATGACGATGAGTTTGCCGGAATGCCGCGAGTTTCCGGTGGTGTCTGTGGATTTGAAACGGGATGAGCAACTTCAGATCAAGGTGAATGCGGTTCCGGTTGAAAGCATGGTGCAGATCGTCTGCAATGAGCCCCAGTACGAAGTCTGGTGGAACAACGCCTGGTCGAAAACCGGGGAATTGCGGATTGCCGCGTTGCAGAATTTCGATCTGGTCATCCGCGCGGCCGGATATCGTACTTTTACCTCGACTGTGAAGCTGCAACCCGGTGAGAACCGGAAAATAAGCGTAGTCCTCGAGCCCCTGCGCGAGAAAGGCAATTACCGGAATCAGGCTTTGGCTGAGGCCGACGCGGCATATGACAAAAAGAATTACGCCACCGCCAAGAAACTTTACCTGGAAGAGGCGGAGAAGGGGAATCCGCTGGCTTGCAACCGCTTGGGAGAAATATTCGAATACGGTTACGGCGAGTGGTTTGCCAACAAGGAGAAAGCGTACCGGTATTATCGTATGGCCGCGGATCAGGATATCGCTCCGGCGATATTCAAGGTGGGGGAATTCCATGAGAACGGCCTGGGCAACGTAGCCAAGAACGAACAGGAGGCGGTGAGCTGGTACCGGCGCGGCGCCGAACTGGAGGACATCGAGTGTCTGAACCGAATCGGAATGTTTTATGAGAATGGGCGGGGAGGGCTCCCGAGGGAACCGGAGACGGCGATTTCTTATTATCAGCGCGGAGCCGCAAAGGGAAACCAGGATTCACAGTATTTGCTCGGGCATATCTTCGAATTGAAAATGCTGATGGAGCCGACCCAGAAAAATAAAGACAGCTTGCGCAAGCAGGCGCGGTATTGGTATGGGGAAGCGGCGAGCCGGGGCAGTTCGGAAGCACAGGAAAAATTACGGTCATTGTAATGATAATAACAGAAAACAACATAAGGAGATGTGTAAAGGCCAAGGGCTCGGGAAAGATGAGGAGTTCCTTTGCGGGTGTCGGCATTTCACGTTTTGTGGAATGGAAATAATGTAAAAAGACCTCTTGATACGAGGAAAAATGGACAAAGTATGGCAGGCAACAAAAAAAATGTAATTCCATTGGTGCTGGCAGTGATTCTGGCACTGGCCGCGGTCTTCGCGGTGCATCGGCTGATCGGTCAGAAAACCCCGATGGGAGAAGAAGAGATGATGTCGGTTGTGGTGGCCGCGAGATCTCTTGCACCGGATGAATTGATAAACGATGGAGCGATAACCAAGAAGGTTATTCCGCGTTCCGCCGCGCCGTCGAAAGCCATTGGCTGGCATCAGACCGCCATGATATTGAACCAAAAAATGAAAACTTCGGTTTCGAAGGGCGATTACATTGTTTTGGACGACATTGGCGTCGGACGTGGTCTCAGCGATATGGTAGGGGACGGCGAGTGGGCGGTTTCCATCAGCCTGAACGGAGGAGCGATCACCAGTCGCCTTCGTCCCGGCGATGAAATCGCAATCATCGGAACTTATATGCTGAAAGAAAAGAACCAGTCTCCGGTGATCGGGCAGGAAGCCAAAGTATCTTCCCGTAAGATCACGACGGTGATCCTCCCGCAGGTGAGGATTCTGGCGTTGGACGGCAATCGGCAGCAGGGCGGAGATGAATTCGTTCTGGCTTTGCCGCCATCGCAGGCGCAAATGCTTTTGGGGGCACAGGCTCAGGGGGTTGAGCTTTCTCCGGCTTTGCGGAAACCGCATGACGAAACCAATCTGAATCGTACGACGACGGGGATGATTGATTCGGAAACATTTGATAATTTGGCACTTGGGGTGGAAAGAACGCTGGTTCCGGTAGTGCCGTCAAAAAAATAAAAGTAGGGGATGAATAATGAAATTTGCAGGAATGTTTTTAGTGCTAATGGGCATGATCGCCGGTTTGATCGGAGCGGAAGCAAAGATGCTGCGTGTTCCGGTCGGCTCCCTGGCGGTGGAAGAAGTACCGTTTAAAATTGAAAATGTCAGTATCAGCAATCCCGGTCTGGTCAAGATTGAGATTATCGCTGAAAACGGCCGCCAATTCCGCATCAGCGGATTGAAGACCGGTATTACGGACGTTCAGCTTCTGGGCGGCGGAATGTCGCAGGTATACAAAGTGACGGTATCGGACGATCTCCGTGAAACCATGAATTCCCTCAAGCGCGACCTCGACTCCGTGCCGGAACTGGATATTTCCATGAATAACGGCAAGCTGGTTCTGAAAGGTGAATTGAGCAGTATTGCCAACTGGGAACTGAAAAGCAAAGTGGTCAAGTCTTATAATGACGTCATTCTGGATTTGAGTACTTTCAGGCCGACGCCGGAAGTTCTGCTCAATCTTCAGAAGAATTTTGAGACGGCCGGCTTCAAAGTCGTTCGCAATTCCGTGGAATCCAAGCCCGGTGAGCTCTCTATCACTCAGATCGGAGAAATGTTGACGATTGCCGGTTCGGTTTATGGACCGGAAGACCTCAATGCGATTAAAAGCATTCTCGCGGCTCAACCCTGGCTGACTTTCAACACCGCCAATACGGCAACGGATTCTCACCGTGTGAAGGCCTATGTCAACGTGCAGGTCCTTCCCGTCATGCTCCAGGTTGATATCGTTCACATTGCGATCAACCGTGCCGAAGCCCAGGCGATCGGTATGAACTGGTCTCAGTTTGTCAATGACGGTTTCGGCGTTGGAGCAAACTTGTTCTATGCGCTCCAGAAAATCAGGGGACAGGATACTCAGAAGACGGCAAACAGTGCGATCGGGGGAGGTACCGACGGTACTTTGACGGCGTGGCTCTCGCTGATGGGAGCAAACGGCATCAACCGCGCCCGGCGCGCCGGTTTTCTTACTTTCAAGAGCAACGATACACCGGAATTCCGCAAACTGCATAGCGGCGGTACCCTTTATTTGAGTTCAGTCGGGATAAACGGCGCGACCGTGATCAGTACTCTTACTGAAGTGCAGTACGGCCTGATTCTCGAAGTAAAAGGCGGACTGACCGGCTCCGAGAATGTCGCGATCGAATTGAAGCAGGAACTCAGTTATCCTTCGCAGAGCCAGGTACCCCAGGGCGCCCAGTTCGACTTGAAGAAATTTGCGACGACGACTTCGCTGGCCTGTAAGCTGGGTGAGACGGTGGCAATCGGCGGGTTGAAAGAGTTCACTCAGAAAAACTCCGATACCGCTTCGTTGCCGTATCTGCGCAATATCCCGGTTTTCAAGTGGTTTATCGCCCAGAATTCGAATGAGTTCACGGAAGATGAAGTGATCACACTGGTTTGTGTTCGCCGGATGGAACGGATCGAAACCATCGATTCAGTGGCCGGCGAGCTTAATAAAATGCGGCAGGCCGAAGACAAAGTCATGCAGGAACGGCTCGAAGACGACAACAAAAACACCGGCAAATGGTACGAGTTCTGGAAGTGGTAATTTCCAGCGAAGGAGTTTTTCATGTATCTGATAATCAAAGTGCGGAATGAAGCAACCCAAAGCGTGCTGTTGGAATCAGACCGGACATCCTGGCTGATCGGCAGGGATTCATCGTGCGATATCGCCTTGAATTCATCGCAGGTTTCGCGTCGCCATGCGAAGCTTAGTTGCGAAAACGATCAGTATTTTCTGGAAGATAGCGGCAGTTCTCTGGGCAGCTTCGTCAACGATGTCAAAATAAGCGGCAAAGAGAAGATTTCGCCCGGAACCCGGATACGTCTCGGCGGTTGCGATCTTGTTCTGTCTCTTGATACCGTGGAAGACGCGGAGGAAAATGAGAATCACACCAGCTATACGCAGGCTGATGCCGCTCTCCGCAGTAATTCCATGCAGGGAAAGCTCCTTCACGAGTACAAAAATGCCAATCTGCTTTACACGGACGAAATGATGGCCCTCAAGCGCCGGATTCACGAACGTGTATTATCCGAAATGCATCTCGTTGATATTAACATCAATGTCAACGAGATGCAAAAAACGGAGACCCGAAAGAATCTCGACCGGGCTTTGAACAAGGTTTTGCGGGAGCTTTGGCATGAATTGCCAAGGAATATTCCCGCGGAAGTGTTCAAGGAAGCCCTGGTTGACGAATTGATTAATTACGGCCCGATCTCCTCTTTGTTGCGGGCCGAGGATATCGACGAAGTCATGGTCAACGGTCCCAACATGATTTTTGTGGAAAAGAAAGGTAAATTGCATGAAACCGGAATTCGTTTTTTCAATGAGCGCCATCTGATTTCGATTATTCAACGGGTTGTCGAACCGCTTGGCCGTCATATCGATGAGGCCAGCCCGATGGTGGACGCCCGTTTGCCGGACGGTTCGCGCGTGAATGCGATTATCCCGCCGTTGGCATTGGACGGTTCTTCCGTAACCATCCGAAAATTCGCCAGCCGTAAACTGACTACGGAAGACCTTATCGGTTTCGGCAGCATGACGGAGCAGATGGCGGAGTTTCTGCACGAGGCGGTCAAATCCCGCCAGAATATTGTGATTTCCGGAGGGACCGGTTCCGGGAAAACAACTTTACTCAACGTATTGAGTCAATTTATTCCACTTGGCGAACGGCTGGTTACGATCGAAGACTCCGCCGAATTGAAGCTGAGCCACCGCAATCTGGTACGGCTGGAGTCGAGGCCGGCCAATATTGAAGGACGCGGCCGGGTCGCTATTCGCGATCTGCTGGTGAACTCATTGCGTATGCGTCCTGACCGTATTATTATCGGGGAGTGCCGCGCCGGGGAGGCGTTGGACATGCTGCAAGCCATGAATACCGGGCACGACGGTTCGTTGACCACCGTTCACTCCAACACACCGCGCGACGCGCTCAGCCGCCTGGAAAATATGGTGCTGATGGCCGGCTACGAATTGCCGGTCAGCGCTATTCGCGAACAGGTGGCCTCCGCCATTCATTTGATTATCCAGCAAAACCGTCTGGTTGATGGGACCCGGAGGATCACCCAGATATCGGAAGTGGTAGGGCGCGAGGGAAATGTCATAACCATGCAGGATATCTTCTTTTTTCAACAGGAAGGACTTACCGCGGATGGAAAGGTGACCGGCTATTTTGCCGCGACGGGAAATATTCCGCGTTTTATAGAAACGCTGCGGCAGAGGGGCAGGTTGAAACTTGATATGGCGATGTTCTCCAAAAATCACCGGGTACCGGTCGGGGGGAGGTAAATAGATATGAGTGATTTCATTGTTCTAGGTATTGTTTTCGTTGCGGTTCTGATTTGCGTGGCCGTGTTTCTGCCGGTATTTTTCAGCAACAAGCCGGAAAGCAGCAATCCGGAAATCGGATTGGATGCTATCGATGATCCGGTGCGGCGTTTTATCAACCCCGATGATCTTCAGAAAATGCAGTATTCGCTGGCGATGATTGCGGGGGTACTGGGAATGGCGTTGTTGATCGTATTTGACTTTTATTGGGGGATTCCCATTGTGCTGGGGTTGGCGCTGGTGGCCTATCTGATTCCGCAATGGGTAATCGACCGCAAGATAAAGAAACGCAATGACAAGTTTGAAGAAGGGATGCTTGATTTTACCATTTTGATTTCCAATACGCTTCGGGCCGGGATTGCCCTGGGCGGGGCGATTGAAATGGCTATTCAGACCGTTGGAGGGCCTATCCGGGAGGAATTTTCAATTGTCTTGCGGGAGCACCGTCTGGGGGTCGACCTGCCGGAATCCATCGAGCGTCTGTCAAAGCGTGTCCGCAGCGAGAACCTGCAACTGTTTTCCGCTACGATCTGTGTGACCATTCGGACCGGCGGGAGCATGGCGGATGTGCTTGATCACGTTATCGCGACCATTCGCCAGAGGTCGGCGTTTCAGGATAAGCTGAAGACTATGATTGCACAATCGGAATTTGAAGCGTTGGCCATTTCGCTTGCGCCGTTGGTGGCTTTTATCATTCTGTATTTGATGGACGACGAGTTAATGCTTCCCATGTTGCAAACGCCGATCGGATGGGGCGCGATCGGAGTGGTGGTATTGTTGGAAGTCATCGGTTTTTGGGTCCTGAAAACCGTGGTGAAAGTAAAATTTTAATAAGAGGTCCGAGATGTCCACAGAAGTTATAATTACAAGTATTCTGGTCTTCCTGGCCATAGTGTGTATCGGTTGGGCCTTTACCGGTTTTATGCCGACCGCCGTTAAAAACGATAATCCCTCGAAGATTCCCGCTTTGTTTCGTATTTTCAGCGGCGGTATTTCTTTCTTCAGCCGGGAGGCCGGAAAAATGCTGGAAGAGATGTTTCCCAAGTATTCCAAGCTCATGAGTGAAACCCTGGCGAAAGCCGACGTTTCATTGGAGGTACAGGATATTTACGGTGCCCAGTTGTTCTTCGGCCTGTCGGGTGCGGCAGGCGGAGCGCTGATCGCGTTCAGTACTCCCATGTCATTGCCGCTGCAGGTTTTCTGCATGGCCGTGCTGGGGGTGATCGGTTTGTTTTATCCCTGGATGTATATTCAGAAAATTGCGGAAAAACGGGCGGATGAAATATTGCACCACCTGCCGTTTGCCATCGATTTGATTTCGTCCTCGATGAATGCGGGGCTTGATTTCGGTGCATCGGTCCGCTATTTGATTGCCTCCGGAGAAAATGACGTTTTGAGAAAGGAATTTGCCATATTTCTCAGGGAAATTGAATTGGGAAAGACCCGTACCGATGCCCTGAGAGATATGCAGAACCGCGTCAGTATTACTGAATTTACCCGTTTCGCCTCAGCCATTGCCTACGGGATGGACAGCGGATCGTCCATCATCAACATTATGAGGATTCAGGCGGAGGAAATGCGTCGGGTCAAGTATGCCAGGGCCGAGCAGCAGGCGGCGAAGGCACCGACGAAAATGATCGTTCCGATGGCGCTATTTATTTTCCCATCGATGTTTATTATTATATTTACTCCGATCTTCCTGCGGCTCAAGGAGTCCGGAATACTGTCGATGGTCGGTAAATAAAGAGGAGCAACCGAACATGAGTTTTTTATTGAAAGTAATATCCAATCGGGAAGCCGGTATTGAATATCCGTTGCAGCAGGGCGACAACCTGGTTGGCCGCTCCCGGTCGGCAGATATACGGGTGCAGAATGAGGATGTCTCCGGGAAGCACTTCATCATTAAAGTTACCGGAAATTCCGCAGAGCTTGTCAATTTGAGCCATTATGGAACCGGATTGGATGGTTTTACTATTCAAGATAAATCGGAAATTCTTCCCGGGCAGACGATTGAGGCTGGAAAGTCTCTGCAGTTTGTTTTTACACAACTGGTTGAAAGCGAACCGGAGGAACAGGAGGTTTCCGATGAAACCGGCGTGACCCGTTTCGCCGCGGATATCGACCGTCAACCGTCGGAAGAAATTTATGAAAATGATACACCGGAGGCAGGCGAAGAAACCGGAGTGACCCGTTTTGCCGCGGATATCGACCGTCAGGCGTCGGAAGAAGATATGCCGGAGGTTGGCGAAGAAACCGGAGTGACCCGTCTTGCCGCAGATATTTCACCACATAATGCCGTTGCGGAGGCCGAGACCGATGAGGAGGACATGACCAGTGCGACGAGGTTGGCATCCGCGGTCAATATCAATGAAAACGAAACGGTTTTGCCGCACGATGCTTCCGTGCGGAAGGAATCTCAAGGCGGCGGTGAAATAACCGGTATTGGCACCATAGCCGCGGGAGTGAGCCTTCAGGGAGTTATTGAAGCCAAAAATTCTTCCGCGCCCGCGGTGAACTTGAATGATACTTTTGTTGATGAAGATGAATCGTTCGGCGATGCTACAGAGACGGGAACCCGGATAGAGGCAACCGTATCCGATCATACTTCCGCGACAGATGGCAGGACCAAAAATACTGCGGCTCACGGAAATGACCTTACGCCAATAGATGATGCAACTTTTTTTCAGGATGATGACTCTGACGAAGGCGAAAAGACCAATGCGAACGAAACCCAGGTGGTACAGACTCGTATGGCCAATTTGGACGAAATCAGTTTCATTAAAAATCAAATCAAAAAACAGCAGCAAAGCCGGTTGTTTTTCAAATTTCTGATTTTCATATTGCTTGTCGTGTTTTTCGGAATCATTTGGATATTGAAGGCCCCGCAACAGGAAAAAACGCTGAGCTGGCCGCAGGTAAAAGAGGCCAATGGCGCACTCACTTATGCTACCGGGCGTTTGTCGGCTTTTGAAATCGGCACGAGTCAAAACGGTTTTGACGTATATTACCCGAAGTGGCCCAATACGAGGATTGAGGTAAAAGATCCCTCATGCACCGTCATTCATACGAGCCTGGGAAGAGCTGCCGATGTTCCTCTGACGATTATTCTGCAACGTGAAGAGTCGGACGAATTCATATACGAAAACCGGGGAGTGGCCATGAAGAACATGTTGCGCCGCCTGTCGGAGAAAAAGGATGAATTATTCAACTTTGACGGTACGCCCAATATGTTGTTTCTGGTACCCGAGTCCGGTCCGGCGGGGAATGGGGTTCTTTGCAATATGATAGCTTACCAGCGGGATGCCGGGGAGTATCAATTCTGAATTCTGCGGTTTTTCAGAGATGGGAAATACAATTATATTCTGCGCGCGGAGGTGCCGGCGGAAGAAAAACTGCGGGCGTTGTCGATCCTCACGAACGATACATTTCTGGTTCTCAGCCAGAACTTTGTGAGATTGCATTGGGAAGGAAACGAAGAATACACCAAAGGTGATACTGAGCGTTTGATGTTGGGGGTGAAGGACGAATTACTCAACCGGAACTCACCGATGCAATATCCTCGCCTTGAGCTGACCCTCAAGAGTATTCTGGCTCAGTCATTGTACGATCGACAGGAGAAATATTACTCGGAGGCGTTGGAGCTTTTCAAGCATTTGCGCGACAAGCAACAGCAATGGTACAACGGCCAGAGGATACGATGGTTTTCCGCGGATGCGGGAAAAAATAATTCAGAGAAAATAAAAATCAGGAATGAAAGCGAAGCCGTTTTCTCAATCGCCGGCGACAAACGACGCAACGATATCCTGCGTGATCATTGGGAGTGATTTTATGAAGCTGTTTCGTAGCAATAAGAAAAAAACTCAGGGAAATGAGATCGGCGCCGATTTCAGGATTTGCCTGGAACATGCCGGGACTCCGCTGTATGAATTGCATACCGGCGAGTATACGAAAGAAATTGTCATCGGACGGTCGGCCAGTTGCACCTGGAGTCTGGACGGTGTTGATAACTCAACCAGTTCAAAGCACGCGGTGATTTCCCGGCGCAAAAACAGTTTTTATGTAACCGACCTTGGAAGCAGAAACGGAATTTTTTACCAGAACAAACGCGTCAAGGAAAAGAAACTGGCATTGGGCGATCGGGTCAGTCTGGGGGAATGTACCATCGTGGTTGATGTCCCGTCCAAGAAAATGAGCACGATATCAAGATTTCACCAAGTGGAG
This sequence comes from Victivallaceae bacterium, assembly GCA_031548025.1. Classification (GTDB taxonomy): domain Bacteria; phylum Verrucomicrobiota; class Lentisphaeria; order Victivallales; family Victivallaceae; genus UBA5239. The sequence continues at coordinate 38,940 of JAVBRM010000080.1, forward strand.
TATACGAATGAGAAAGGAAAGAAAACCATTGTTGATATCGTAAAGCCTCAGACGGTAATCGGTTCACATAAGGATTGCGACATCATTTTCCAGGATCAGCTTGTTTCGTCGCGCCATACTGAAATTGTGCTGAGGAGCGACGGCAGTTGCTGGATTCGGGATCTCAACAGCCGTAACGGGACCAGCGTCAATGGAACTGAACTGCCTCCCGACGGCGAACGCATGCTGCAAGATAACGATGTTATCACGATTGCATACCTTGATCTCCGTTTTCTGGATGCCTCCGTGGAGCATTATAACTCCAAAGTCTGGACTACCGTCATCACATTGGCGGTGACCGTTCTGGTGATCATGGGGGGGTATATCGGTTATATGAAACTTACCCCCAACTCCAATGAAATCCTGCGAATGGCAAATGAGGCGGTAAAACGAGGCGATTTCGATGGCGCCAAAAAACTGATTGCGGAATCCGCTTACGCTGAAAATGCGGACAATGCGCGGTATGAGCGGGAACAGCTTTCCCGGAAAATCGCCAATTGGGAAAGCGTCATGCAGATGTGGGAGTCCGTAAAGGCCGATCTGAATGCACGCAATTATAATGTCGCCACTCAGAAGTTGAGCAGTATCAATCACGATGACCTGAATGCCTGGACCTGGCCGGGGGGCGGAGTGGAAAAGCGAAGGGCCATGGCCGCCAAAAGACTGCTGGATGCATGTTCCGCCTCTTCCGCAGTACTTCGCAATGAAATTGCATCCGTCGGTGATGTCGAAAATTACCGGAGGGAATTGGCGCTGGCCATTACCGAAGCGGAGCAATATGAAGATGACTATTTCGTCAAGGCGGTTGCCGACGCCAAACCGTTGCAGAAAAGGATTGATAAAACCTTGAACGAGGACAAGGAACTGCAGGCGACGCTGGCATTGCTGAATATTGCCAAACCCGACTATCAGGCCGTTCTCCGGCGGCTCGAAAAAATCAGCAAGGAATCGGCCGGCCCGGTCAAGGCGCGCGCCGACAAAGTTATCCCTGCCGTTCAGACGCTGAACCGGGAAACCTTGCGGGTATTGGCGATGGTGGACAAGGTTTGCGAAATGGATTTCCCGACGGTTCATGATTTCAAACTCGATTTGCCGGACGGCATAGATTATTCGTCCGAAAAAAATATCGGAAGTCTGCGAAGGCTGTTGATTGATACGGTCGTCCGCTTCAAGGATACGGCACTGCAACTGTCTCTGATTCACAAAACACTGGTTGATCAGGGAGTGGTGGTGGGGCAAACATTGCCGGTACTCGACACTTTCATGGAGCCGGAAAAAATGAAACAGGTCTATGCGTTTGACTGCCTGGATATGCCTCTGCCCAAAATGTCACGGCAAACACCGGCCGGTAAATATGATGAATTGTTGGGGATAGAATTCTTTTACGACTATGTCAGCAACATTCATTCGCGGACGATGACGCTTAATATGGAAGAACTTCCCTTCAAGCCGACCATATATAGCGCCAAGAGCGTCATCGTCGAAACCGAGAAATTCATTCGTTTCGCCGATAAAGATGAAAATCAATGGTTCAACCACGGACAATTTGCCGAATATCTGGCTCACTGCCGGAAAATATTGGCCATGCGCGACCGGATCGTGGAAGAACAGTTGGCATTGGAATACGCCCCCGGCGGCCGCCAATTCATGGTTTCGAGAGGGATTGCCGCTTATCTGTCGCCGGAAAGCGACAAGACCTCCGAATTGTGTTCGCTACTGGAAAAATCGTTCAGCATCTTCAAGCAGGAAATCCTGAAACTCAATCGGGAGTATAATATCGCCATGCCGGAAGAGGCATTGAAAATACGGGGTCAAATCATTGATATCGGATTACCGGGCGATCCGATTCTCAAGAAAATGTGGCAACAGCGCCCCGAAGGTGGTTGGGTAAAATGATAATGAAAAAAACAGCCGCAGGATCGGTCGACGCCTTTGCCGTAACTGATACCGGAAAAGTTAGAAAAAACAATGAAGACGCGGTTCTTATGATGCCCGCTTCCCGTTGCTATATTATTTCAGACGGCATGGGCGGAGGCAAAGCCGGTGAAGTCGCCAGCGCCATGATGGTGCGGGAGACGGAAAACGCTTTGCAGAAATGTGCCGGAACTCCGGCTGAACGCGAGGGATGTATCATCAGAACAGCCTACAAGGTGAATTTCCAAATCAAAGATTATGCCGAAAGCCGTAATTTTTCATCAATGGGAGCAACCATGGTATGCTTGCTCCTTGATCACTGGCATCCGACTGTCGCGACGCTTTTCCATGCCGGAGACAGCCGGGCTTACCGTGTGCGTAATGATAAGCTCGAGCAACTGACCGAAGACCATACCGTCGCCGCGGCGTCGAATATTTCGGAAAGTAAAATCGCCCCCATGCTCCGGGGCGTGTTGACCAACGCATTGGGAACCGGCGCCGAGTTCTTTTTGGAACGGACTTCCATCGATGTCCAGGAAGGGGATGTCTTTATTCTCTGTTCCGATGGTTTGACGCGGATGGTTTCGGACTCGGATTTACTCCAGTTGTGCCTGTTCAATCGTGATGAGTCAAGTGAGGCGCTGGGGAAGGTCCTTCTGGGAAATGCCCTCGACAATGGCGGAAGGGACAATGTCTCCATTATTGTCGTTAAAATAAAAAGAGTCGGAGAGGAATACTCTCCCAGCGATGAAGAGGCGGAACGGGAGTCGGATGCTCAGGTTCGTAACCTGATGGATCTGACCGACACACCGCCGACTGAGGTGATCGGTGCTGCTGAAGTATTCAAAAAATCATGAATTGCAGATTGAAAAATTACTGGCGGAAACCAATTGGTTGTTGCGCCTGGATTATCGTGCATTTACGGGAAAGGAGTACTCCGTCTTCCCTCACGGTTCAGTCGCCTCCATGCCGGAGGAATATTTGATGTCCGGAAAATTTACCGTTGGATCATGGTTTGCTTTTGTCGAAAATGAGTTTTGGCGCAAAATTACCGCGGGACATATTGAATTGCGGGAGTTTTTCCCGCCTTTCAGTGAATTGCTGTCCGGCTGTTCATGTTCTTTGTTCGGCATTCGGCTGACCGCGGTATTGGGGCGGGGAACCGATGCGGTTGTATTCCGGACTGCCGATGGGCCGGCTATGAAGGTTGTCGGCGGCGCTAAACAGGCAAAGTTATACCGGGAATTTTCTCTTTTGAAAAAACTGTTTCATCCGAATGTCGTTTGTTCTTACGAATTTTTGCAGGGGCATGGATATGCCGGGATGTTGCTGGCGGAGGTGCTGCCGGTTATTGCGTCCGTTGCCGGCTATCGGGCCGGGTTGCGGGAAATACATCGGCAGGGATATTTGCATGGTGATATCCGCCTGGCCAATCTTGGTTCCAACGGTGCGGGGCAGGGGATATTGTTCGACTTGGGAAATTCAACCCCGCTGGACGGCAGACAAGCCGAGTTTGAAATGAAATGCCTTGATGTGTATATAAAACCGGATCGAAAAAGCGCGGGCAGAGACGATAAAATGAAAGCGGGATGTTTATGTATATAGTTTGTCACGGAGCGGAAAATACGGAAGCTCAACGCCTGGAAATTCCTCCGGAGGGAATTTTCATCGGCAGTGATGCCGGCAACGAAATCGTTATTCCGGAAATCGGAATTTCCGGCAGGCACATTCGCCTGTTTGTGCATGAACAGGATTTATTTCTGGAAGATGCCGACAGCGAGGGGATGACTTTCCTGAACGGCGAACATATTCTGGAAAAAGTACGTTTAGCCTCCGGGGACGGGATTCTGATCGGAATCAGCCGGATACATTTTGAAAAGAAATCCGGCGAAAACGGTGAAGTGTTTTTCGAATTGTTCCTGGATGAGCCGGAAACTTTCCTCCCGGATGTCGAAGAGGAGCCGCCCAAGGAGGAGGAACCCAAAGAATATTCCACCGCTATGACTGTTATGCCGGGCGCCAATATCAAGGAGTTGCTGGAAGCGGGCAACTTCGATGAATTGCAGAACAGCAATCCCAATATGGGCACGGGGCGGACCATTCTAGGCGAAGGATGGGAAATCGGCAAATATAAGATCGTCAGAAAAATCGGTCAGGGAGGAATGGGGGTAATTTATCTCGCGAAGCATCAAACGCTGAATGCATACCGGGCATTGAAAGTCATCCCCATGGATACCAGCGTGGAAAACAATCCATTTTTTGAGCGTTTTCTCCGGGAAGCCAGGATGGCCTCCGAAATCCACCATCCGAATGTGGTCGAAGTCATGGATGTGGAAACCGACTCGAGCTATGGAGTCTCCTACATCGTTATGGAGTATATCGATGGCGGCAGTCTTCGGCGTGTATTGAAATCACAGAAAAAATTATCGCTGGAACAGGCGGTCGTTATCGTTCACGGAGTCGCTTCGGCGCTGTCCGCCGCGACCGAACGTAAAATCGTTCATCGCGACATCAAGCCTGACAATATCATGTTTACCAAGCGTGGAGATGTCAAACTGGCGGATTTGGGAATTGCCAAAAACGACAATGACGACGCTAATCTGACCAAGACCAATGTCATGATTGGAACCCCCGCCTACCTTTCCCCCGAGCAAGTGGAAAACTCCAAATCGGTCGATATCCGGTCCGATATTTACAGTCTTGGCGTTACATTCTACGAGATGCTGACCGGGCAGCAGCCTTATGTCGGAACATCGACATATGATCTTTTGCACAAGTTGTTCTCGGAGCCGGTTCCGAATCCACGCGATAAAAATCCGGAAATTTCAGTGGAGATCGCCAGAATCGTCATGAAAATGATGGACAAGGACCCCAAGCGGAGATTCCAATCCCCGGAGGAGTTTTTGACGGCTCTGGAACAGGACGGTCCGCAATATACCGCCTCCGAGGGCAGGGAAATTGTGAAGGGTATGATTGTCGGAGCCTCTTTGGAGGGCGGTCTCGTCACCCCGTCGAACTCGAGTATAGTTCGGAGAAGAATGGAAGACCGGAAAAGAAACATCCGGATATTAGGTCTCTTTGCCTGTTTCTCTGTTCTGGTTATTATCGGGGCGTCTTCTATCCTGCAGCGGGACAAACTCGCGGAAAGGTGGAAAAAACTTTTCATTCAGGAAAAAAATATCGAGGATCCGGGGATGCTTTCCCGGCCTTTGCCGGTTGCCCCGGCCGCTCAGGTCGTTCCGGGAGAGCCTGCTCTCTTTTCGCTTTCCATAAATGCGGAAGCCAATACGGAAATACGGCTGATTTCCGCAGCCGGCGCCATTGCCACATATATGACCAATGATAACGGTTTACTGAAAATAGAAAATCTGCATCCTGGCGAATATTCCGTGCTTGCCAAATGCCGTGGGCGGCAAGATTACAGCTCGTCAATCTCTCTGAAAGGAGACCGGAGTCTTTTCATACAAATGTTGCCCACTTATAAATCGGCTACGTTTTCGACCGTTCCCGGCTCTACGCTTACATTGTCCGGAAAACGCGGCTTGAAAAAAAGTGTGCCGGTTCCCGCGTCCGGTATCGTCAAGTTTCCCGAGCTGCCGCAGGATATGTATAGTGTGCTGGTCGTTTGCGATGGATATCTGCCGGAAGAACAGGAGTTTACGCTCGACGACGATGTCGCGCTGCCGGTGAAACTCCGCGCGATATACGCGAAACTGCGTGTAACGACCACCCCACACTCCACTGTCGAACTTTTTCAGGACGGTATCATCAAATATTCCGATAAAGCGGATGCGGCCGGTATCTGCGCGCTCGAAAATCTCCCGAAGGGGGCATATATGTTGAAGGTATTCCAGGACAATTTCCAGAGCCGGGAGTCCAAGGTCGAGCTTGTCGATGAATTGCGTCTGAACCTGTTGCTGGCTCCCGTCGTGAAAAAAATAACTTTGCATGCGCCTCCATACTCGATTGTCCGGATTCAGCAAAACAACAAAATAATCAAAGAGGCCAATGTCAGCTCGAGCGGAAAAATTCTCCTGACGGACCTGCCGGTGGGAAAATATGAAGTATTCTTCTCCAAAGACGGCTATCAGCCCACATCCGAGAATATCTCGCTGTTTGAGGATTTAACTTTGAATATTTCCCTGAAACCGATTCAGAGTGCGTCGCAGCCGCAAAGAAATTCAAGAAACAGCAGTGCCGTCGTCTCATACGGATCGGTATCCATTGGAATAGAGGGTGGCCCGGAGTTATTGGAATATATCAAGAAAAACGGCTCGGAAATTCGAATTAATGACGGTGCGTGGAAAAAAATTGCGGCAATCCCTCATACGGAAAAATTGCCCGTAGGGAAGGCGAGAATCAGAATAAGGGCCACAGGAATTCAACCTGTTCCGACTGAACAGGTTGTTGTGGAGGATGGTGAGGCCTCTGAAGTGGTTTTTGGGGTGATTCCCATGCCGTCGAAAGTGATTTTTGCCTCGAATATTGAAAATGCCAAATTCTTTTTTCGGGGGTTTTCTTATGCCTGCAAAGATTCGGTGACGGTTGAGCCCTTCAAACAATATCCGCTGACGGTGGAGGCCGGCGGTTTCGACACCAAAGAAATTACGTTTTCCGCCCAAAGCCCGGGAGCTGCCGAAAGGTTTTTTGTTCAATTTGACGACAAGGTAGTTCCCATGGGGGAGGAGTACAAAGAAGGGATGAATTTGTTCAAAGAAAAGAATTACGAGGAAGCCTTGAAACTTTTGACCGCGGCCGGCGAGGGGGGCAATCCGGACGCGGCATATCAGGCCGCAACCATGTATGAGAATGGACAGGGAATCAGAATATGGTTTTCCCGGAAAAGCAAAGCTTTGGAGTGGTATCGGCTGGCTGCCAAGCATGGACATAAACTGAGTGCCTTTATTTCGGCTGAGGCTATCCGGAATGGCGATTACACCGGGACCGGCAAGGAGATGTTCGACTTATACCTCCAGGCGGCATCCGGACAACATACCCAGGCGACGTATCAGCTATTCCTGCTGTATGATTCCGGAACTCCCTTTCTGGAGGCCGACGAAAAACAGGCCGCGCATTTTCTGACGCTGTCGGCGGACCTGGGCTCTCCGGAGGCCATGTTTGAAATGGCTATGCGTTACGAAAAGGGAAAAGGGGTTCAAACCAGTAGTGAAAATGCAATCAAGTGGTATAAAAAAGCCGCGGCTGCCGGAATGGAAAAGGCGGCCAAACGAGTTCAGGTTTTAGATGGAATGGGGAAATAACAGTTTTCTGAGCTTTAACTAATAAATGAATCAGTATGAGAACGTGCCGGAATGCCAATCGCGAGGTCCGAGAATCGGGGGGGACCCCCAGTAGCCTGTCGGACTGCAAAACGGATGGCATTTCGCCGCAAATCAGAAGATTCTATTTATTAGTTAAGCTCTCTTATTTTTAACAACATAATAAATCGGGACCAATTATGAAACATGCACGAAATTTATCTTGGATAGGAATGGGAATCATCCTGGCTTGCGTGGGCGGCTGTGCAAACCATATCAGGAGCACGGAAACGGTATCGAATGAGGTTGAACAAAAAACTTTGGAGACCAAATACAATTTCATCCTTTCTCCGGATCCGCCGAATGATACGTCTTTTTCCGTCAGCATTGAAAAATTGGAACACCGCGAGGTGAAGAGTTTTGAAATCAAGACGGTCAAAAGCTATTCGACCCCGTATTCCGGTTGGCGTGAATTATATGAAGTACCCGGCGGAATCGGGTTGCTGCCGGTTTCTTTGGGGGCTCATCTGGTTTTTATGCTTTCGATCGGTATGCTTCCTTACGAAGTTCCGCGAACGATTAACAACCTTGCATTTACCGGGCTGAATCCGTGCCTGAATTGGGAAAGCGAATCTCGAGTAGAGGAAGAATTGCTGGAGGCAAATAAGAAAATATTGACCAATTATCTGGAAAACCTGAGAACTCCGGTGGCCAAGACCCAGATCCTGGTTCAGGCCGGCGATTTTTCCAAAAATTTCATCACCGATGAATTCGGCGGCTTCACGGTTCATTTCTTATCGTTGTCTCAGGATGAAACCTTTTTCCCGCTTTCCCGGAAAGTATCATTTTCTCTCGCCTCCGACCCCGGAAAGGTCCTGAAAGATGTGTTCCTGACCAGAGAATTCCTCTCTCGTCTTTTACGGGCCAGAGCCAGAATCAATGCCTACAATGCCAACCCGTCCGGCAAGAGGCTGATGGAAACTGTGATCGAATTGGAAAAAATGAAATTCGATCAACTGGCATATTCTCTGGAAGAGTCCGAATTGAAAAAGCACGCGGGAAATGAAAAATTCCTGGACGACTTCAAAGACGCCTCACAGGAATAAACCGCTGATGCGATACAAAGCTATCCGAAAACTGATGATTCAAGGTCATTTTGAGACGGCAAGCGAACACTTGCTGCGGGTTCTGGAAAAGAAGCCGAATGACCGGGAAGCTCTGGATCTGGAGAATACTTGCCGGAAGATGCTCGACATTATTCACTCTTTCGAGGCGGACCCTGTCGACTGTACGGAAATTTCCGCAGCAAACTATTTCTCCGCCCGCTTCAAGCAGTTATTGGGGGCTTTGTGTCGGCAGATTATTGCCGTATTGGATAAATTGCCGGAGTCATACCGGCAAAAACTTGGCCGGGAATATTTTGTCCGCTGCGGAGGAAAGTTCGCCGGTGGTGATGACGGGCAACAAGACTGGCGGCTTGAATCGCTTTTCTGGGACAGCCGCCGCCGTCGCACCCTGTTCATCGCCCTGGGAACTTTGATCCTCGCTGGAATTGTTTTTATGATTGGAATCGGACTCTCTAATTCTTCGTCCTCTCCCGAGTTGTCAACACTTCGCATATCGTCCATTATCGAAAAAGCGAATGATGGGGATCACGAGTCGCAATACCGGCTCGGGATGTGTTTTTATCGGGGAATCGGAGTTCCCGCCGACATCGAGCAGAGCTATTTATGGCTTTCCCGCGCCGCCAAGGCTGGACATAAAGAAGCGGGCGACTTTCTCCAACGCGTTACCTTTGAACTTGAGACCAGGCAACGCGTCAAAGACGAATCTTCGCCAAAGAGTTCCGAGCCCCGCTCCTGGATACTCAACCGATAATTCAGTAGACTTCCTGCGGAACATTGCGATAATTGTTGTTGGCTTGAGTCTGTTTGGAAATCTCCTCGAAGTTTACCGTGACCCTGTTAATTCGCGGAGTCCGCAGGGAGTTAATTGCGCCCAGAGCCAGTTGGTATTGCACCCAGTCGCCGGCCTTGACCTTGAGTCTACCCGGCTGGTTCCATGGCGCGTTCTCCAGGTCTTCCGCGCGGCGGGCGCTTCTGATCGTGGCTTTGACCCAGGTCTTGGGCGGTATTTCGCCCTCGCAGACGACCTCCCGGATGATGGCTTCATTCCGACTCCGGTATGGCGCGGAAATATAGTATTCCTCCGGGCCGCGGTCGAGCAGGTTGCCCGGCTCGAGAGAGGTCATACCGTGCGGGCCGACAGTCGGCAGGTTGGTGCAATGCTTCGGGTCGAATCCGCCGGGACCGTTCCACCAGACCGATGAATACCCCAAGTGATCGCCGTCGACTTTGTGATTGGCCACCGCCAGGTCGATATAACCGTCTTCATTGAAGTCGGCGGCGACACAGCCGGAGGCCGAGTGGGAGAACAGCAATTGACGGTCCAACTCGTGAAATGTTCCCTGCCGGTTCCAGTAGAGAATCGAATTGATGTCGCGTTCCCGCCCGTTATGGTAGTTGCTGACGAATATATCCAGCCAACCGTCGTTGTTGAAATCGGCAATCGCCATGGCGACAGCCGCATCGGCGCGCAGGATGGTTTTGTTGCTTTCGCTCAACCCTTCGGGGCCGTTCCAGTAGATGTGGATAAATGAATGATGCGGTTCATGCGGGGTTACTTCGCCGTTGCGCGCGGTTTCGACATGGGAGCCGACAATCAGATCCGGATAGCCGTTGCCGGTCAAGTCGGCGGCGCGGGCGCAGACCCCGCGGAGTACCGCCAGTTCGGAATGGCGATCCATGCTGAATCCCTCCGGCCCGCCGTGCAGAATCAATGTGCGGTCGCCATCGATAAGTGGTACTACCAAGTCGAGATATCCATTCTTGTTCAAATCGACGGCAAGCAGCCAGCGGGAACTGCCGCGCCCTTGCAGTGAAATGACTTCCGAACGCTTGAATCCGTCCGGTCCGCCGTATAATATCTTCAAGTCCTGCCAGTGATTGGCAGAAGTGATGATATCCAGATAACCGTCGCGGTTGAAGTCGGCGCAGACCGCCCCCCAGCCGATTTCGGTAGGAAGGCAGTAGCTTTTTTCCGGTTCGAAACCATTCGGCCCGAAGTGGTGAACGTGATGCCCCGGGTCCAGATGCAATGAATTTTCCGAGTTGTTGCAAACGAGCAATTCGGCCCAGCCGTCGTCATCCAGGTCGGCGCTGAATGAGTCGACCCCGCACCAGCAGGGAACTTCCAGCATGTTTTCCGGGGAATATCCCTCGGCCCCGCCCCAGTAAACATAGGCCCGGTCGAATCCCACCGAAGAACGGGCGTAATGGTTGACCAGTAGAATATCCGTCTCGCGTCCGGGATTTTTCAGCACGAAAACCCGGCGGGTGTCATTGCCGGGGAGCTGACGGACTAGCTGACCATTGCGGTAAATTAGTGAATTGTTACTATAGGTCTTACCAATATTGCATTGACAGAAGATTACTTCGCCGTTTCTTTCGTCGATCGCCACATCGCAGGCCTGATTGGTATGTACCACAGTGCGGCGGGCATCGCTGAAACCATCGGGCCCGCCCTGATAAATAAAGCTCAATTGCCGTCCTTTTTGCGTCAGGTCGGGAATCTGGCAGGCCACTGCGAGTTCCGGATAGCCGTCGCCGTCGAGATCGCCGGCGGCTATCGCCATCGCCATCGGCGTATCCAACTCGAAGCAACGCTCAATCTGCCGGTCGCGGTCCGCGCCGAAAAAGATCATTTTCTTACCGGATGAAAGAGTAAAATAATTGCGTCCATTCAATTTGATTGTCTGGAGTAACCGCCTGGCATCCCATTTCTTTTCCATATCGCTTTCGCGGGTTTGGATGGTTTCCTGGGCTACGATTTCTTCCGGGGGGAGGGCGGGAACTACGGTAAAACGATCTGCTCGGATACCGTTGGGGCCACCCCAATAGATGGTGGTTTCGGTTGATTTTTCCGAACGGACAATCAGCTCGGCGTAACCGTCGCCGTCGAGGTCGGCGGCGGCCACCTGATTACAGAAAATCGGCAGATCGGTATAACGCCGCCATTCGAAGCCGAGCTCGGATTGTTCAAAAATCCGGACACTGCTGTAATTCGGCATGGCAAAGGCCAGCGCCTGGCGTCCCCCGCCGTTGAAATCGCCGGCCGCCACCGATTCCGCCCAGGGAGTCGGAATGCGGATATGGCGCCGCACCGAATAGGGCTCGGCGCTGCCGAAATAAATATCCGTGGAGGCAAATGGCTCGGCCATGTCGTAATACCCGCAAATGACGATATCGGTATATCCGTCTCCGTTCAAATCAACCGCCAGTCCGGAGATCGCCCCTTGACCGGGCAGCTCGATTTTTTTGCCGCCGCGAGTATAGACAAACGACGGCGAGGATTCATGATGGTTCTGGCAATTGGCGAATACCAGATCGAAATAACCGTTATGGTTCAGATCGTACTGATAAATTCTTTGCAGGACTCCGGCCTTGGAGACATAAAGATTCTGCCCGCCATTGCCGAAAGTCCCCTGCCGGAATGCCTCGAAGCCTTCCGTTGTCCAGGAAAATCCGCTCATGAAAAATCTCCCTGTTTCAGCGATTTCACAAACCGTTTCAGAAACAGACTGCTCAGGATCTGTTCGCTTTGGTAGAAGTACAAACCTTTGGCCCCCTGTCCGGTATAATGCCTGCCGAGTTCTTCGGCCTCCGCCGGTCGCACCAGGATGTTGGAACCTCTGTCCTGCGAGGAATATCCCCAGCCGTCGATCATGCCGTAAACCGTTTTGCCGTACTTGGCGGCAAGCTCGATATAGGGTGTCAGGTCGACCCGGGGATGGATGCACATCAGGCGGGCCGGGACGATGGAATCAATCAGGTTCTCTTGCATCATGATTTCGATGGCTTCATAATAAACGGGATCGTCGGTGACGAAACTGATATTGATCTCCAGTTCATTGCGGCGTTTCCAACCGATTTTTTCGACGATTTTCCGGTGAAACGCCACGACGGTGTCGCGGGTCTGCCAGTACGGATAGCGCGTATGCGACACGCTCAGACCGTCGATGTCGTAAGCGGCCATTTCCCGGAAATTCTCGGCAGCGAAGTCGACCACTTCGGGAATTGAAAAATCGAGGAGGTGATGGTGATAATACTCGGGATGTTCCATCGAAAATTTCGTTTCCAGCGTACTCCCGACGTAGGAGGAATTGACGCCCATATTGGCCAGAAACTTGATCCCGCGTTCGCGGCAGAGCCGCGGCAGTACTTCCATGATATCCATATGGTTCATCATTTCTTCGACACCGTTGGAACTCTGGCGGTCGTCGCCGCTGACCAGTCCCTCGCGGCCGCGGGAACTGACGCTGTTCGGATAGAGAACGAATGACCCGGTCCGGCCCATTTGGCAGACGATTTTGTCCACGCCCAGCGCGGCGTATTCGTCGGCGAGGTGCTCCGCCATTTTTTCATTCTGCAGATTGTGCCCGTAGCCAAGCGAATAAGGTTCGCTGTAAAAGATAACTTCACCGCACTTGAAATCAACTTCAGGTGCAGTCCGCTCAGCCGGGACCAGTTTCAGATAATAGATGTCCCCGAAGCGCCGGATCGGACTGAATTTAGTTGCTTCCGCCTGATGAATGGCGATGCGGTCGGCATCCTGGAAATTGTATTGCCCGATATAAACTTCCTTCCAGAATTTATTGAAAGGAATCGACCGCGGCGCAATGTGAATCCGGTTCAGAATTTTTTCGCCGGGGAGTTCGAGCGAGCACTCCAGTACTTCTTCCTTTAAACAGAGATAAAGATCATATTTACCGCTGAGGCGCGGACAATATGAGAGCGGCGGCACCGCCTGCTTGCCGAAAATGGTCAGGCGCGGCTGCCCGAAAAGACAGTTGGCTATGGTCCAGCCCGGAGCGGCGTCGGCAGGATCGGCGGGACGGTTGGGCTCCATGCCTTCGTAGGTTAATAGTTTCGCGCCTTCCCACTCGCGCCAGTTGTTCAGAAATACCGTATCGCCGGGCTCGATGGTTACCTGCGGCTCGGCAACTTCCAGTACTCGCCCACCGACGGCAAACCGGGTTATCCGCAGTTGTTGGGTCTTCTCCGCCGGAAATCCGGCGAAATTGACGTAATAATTCCAATAGACGCGATTGTCACGGATCATACGCCCGGGGACCAGGCCTTGATACTCGGTAGCCCAAGTCCAGTCCTGGTTGTTGTGACACTCGAAAAGCGACTCCTCGGTCAGATTCGGGAAGACACAGGCCGGTTCATACCGTCCGTTCTTCAGATATTCGATTTTGACCCCGCCGCCCTCCGGGAGAGCCAGCTCCCCGAAGACGACCCAGCCATGGCGATTATAAATATTCATTAGATGCTCCTTATCGTGTGCTCATATTTTAATGTTGCGTATTGAAATCAAATAAACCATGTACCAATGCCGCTCCGCATTCATGCAGGCGCTCAACCGTCAGCGTCACTCCATTTGCCCGGAAATATGAAATTTCCATGGTGAGAGCCATTCGCGCCCAATCCAGTCTGGCAAAATGCCGGGTAAACAAGCTGTTTTCTGGGATGAAGCCGCCACTCCGCAGACTTTTCTCCACGGTAAAATTCAGCCATTGCGGAAATTTCGTCTCCATATTCTGCGAAAATACGGTTGCCGCCGCATCAATATGCGGAACCAGGCTCGTGAGGAAAAATATCCGGTCATCCGCCAGCGACGGACAATGCAAGTCCAAAGAAACCTGAATGCGCTTGTCCGCGCCCAATTTCATAATGGCGGCGACTTCCGGATAAATGGGTTTGTCGGAGTAATCCCGGTTATGGTCATGCGGTATGCGCTGTTTGCCCTGTTCGCCTTGTTCCACGCCGTCCTTATCCACAAACGGCACCACGTATACCGTGTATTTATCCAGGAATTCCGGTATCGCCGGCATTTCGGTAAACATGCCGTCCAACAGATGATTGGCTTGCATTTCCGAAGCATGGTGTCTGGCGGTAATCAACAGGGGGATTTTGCCGGGGGCGTCTTCGCCAAGCGTCAACAGTTCCACTTCCCGCCCGGCCCGGCTATGACATAAAACGCTGCGTTTGATCTGCGGATAACGGCTCAAAAAACGCTCCAGATCGCTCTGCAGATACTCCTGGCTGACGCAAAAACGGAGCGCTTCACCTTTCTTCATCGGATAAGTAAAAAAATCCAGACTTTGATCGGCTTCGATAAATTCCCAACTCGCTCCCTTGTCTCTGCTGAGCGATACTCCGCCCGGGGAAATGAATTTAAGTTTCGGGTCCGCATACGAACGCGGATAAAAACGGAATTTAACAACTTCATCCCGATCTGTTTCCGCCTCAAAATACCAACGGAACCAGTTGTAAGCACTATCCCAGACATCCGGCCTGAGCAAGACTTCACCGCCCTGATTCCTCATGACAATGATATTTCCGCCGGGAAAATTGCTGTTGATCTTAATAGTCATTGTTTTTCCTTTAAAAAAATCCGAACCAGAAACTGTTACCACGCTGGTATATGGGATTCGTGGAGCCACTGCTGATGGTCTGGGGAATATCCTTTTCCAGATAATTTTCCACATGGCCGTCCGCGAAAAGAATGTTCGAACTTTTCTTATGTCTCAGAGTGGTCCTGTAATTTGCATTAGCCGGTGTGAAATAAGCAGGAAGAACGTAATAGGAGTTGGTTCGGCCATCGCTGGTCACCATCAATTCCGAAGCTCTCAGTTTTGGGGTTTTCAGGTATGGCACACCGCATTTGTCCGTGCCGGAACTGTTAAAGACGCCGTAGTTGTCGGTAACGAATTCATAGTAGTTAATCAGATAATCGCAAGTGTTGTATGGACTGGAGGAGACAGCTCCGACTACCCGATTAGTAGGATCGCTTTCGGCCGGACAAAGAAGATATTTCTGATTGATCAGCGCTTTTTCTGTGGTATCCGGCACCACTCCCGACAAATACGGGCCGATCAGATGATGCCAGCGTACCAGATGCCCAGGGGTACTACCCGCCGGATAATTGGCGCCGCTGGTCACTGTGATAGGAAAGAATTCATCATTTTCCAGTCGGTATTTCAGGATGGCGAGGCCGATCTGTTTCTGCTTGTTGGTACAGGAAATGCGCTTGGCGGTTTCTCGCGCATTGTTCAGGGCGGGCAGCAGCAGACAGGCGAGGATGGCGATGATCGCGATCACGACCAGGAGTTCAATGAGTGTGAAAATTGACAGCTTGGATTTTTCCATAATACAATTATCTCCTGTTTTAGAGATTTATTTACATATCCAGTTTCGCATGACGGACGATCTCGGTGGCTGTGAGGGCATAGTTATAAACTTTGATTTCATCCAGAATGCCCTGGAATCCGTAACTTGCCCCGCTCCAGCCGGAGCCGATCGTCAGGGTACTGCTCTTTTTGCCGACATAGACGACCGGCTCGGCGGTTTCACCGGCGAGTCCGCCGTTGATGTAAATCCGGCATTTGGAGTCCTCATAAGTCACCGCCAGATGTACCCATTGACCCGTGAGATCCGACACCGGAGCTGAAGCGGTCCATGATTTGCCTTGGCCCTCGCCGGAGGTAAAAGCGATTCTGCGCCAGTAATAATAGAAATTGAAACCCGGGCCGTGATTGCCGGAGGCATTGCAGAGCATATGGAACATTCCTTTTTTCCAGTCGGCGGAGTCGGCCATTTTCATCCAAAGCTCCACCGTGAGCCCTTGGGAATAATCGACATTGAAACCGGGAACGGATACCGCCCCGCTCTGATTGCCGCTGCGGGTACCGGTAAATTCCAGCGCTTTGCCCTTGCGTCCGTCCACCCATTTGACTCCGCGCATATCGTTGAGGATCTTGCCGTCGTAACCGCTGCCGCTGACGTCGGCGACCTTGTCGCCTTCTCCCTCGTTGAAGTTCCAGTATGCGACCAGTTTCTTTTCATTGGCGGCCAGCGGCATGACCGCCGCCGCCACCAGGATTGCTGCAAATATTCTCATCGTTCATTCCTCTTTTTACTTGGCATATGCTTCAATTTCACCGATCCGGGCGACCGGGCCGTTAATCGCGGAAATATTGATCCGGATTTTTTCCGCATTTACCGGCTGGAAAGTACAGACGATATGATCGGAGGACGCATCCTTCTGCTCATAAACCTTTTGCCACTGGCCGCCGGTGAAAAGCTCGATATTGAAGTCTTTGATTGATTTATCCAGCGGATAAAACTCGATCCGGCCGATTTCAGCGGATTGCTTCGGGGTAATCTCCAGCCAGATGGGGAGCTGTCCGGGAGCGGACGACCAGTAAATAAGTCCGTAGTTGTCAGCTTGCGGAGCAAAGCCGTCAAACAGGTGCCACATGGTAGTATCCTGATTGCACATGCCGGATTTGCTCTTGAAACTGGAGGCGGTCGCTTCGGTATTCTGATGATTGAACCGCTGAAACAGCAAATTGCCGGGTTTGTGCATTTTTGCCCAGGCGTCTTCGATTTGCGCTTTGGTCTCGCGGACGCTTTGGAGTTTGGGCGCGGGGCCGCTGGTGTAGACGTGGCCTTCGCAGGAATCGAAATTATCGCTGAACTCGCCGTTTACTACCGGAATGCTTCGTTCTTCGGAAACCACATTCACGGATTTGAGCGAGGACGGCAGGCCGCGGAAGGTCACTTTGCTCGGCTCCATACTGACATTGGAGGCGATAATCACCAGTTCATCGGCTTTTTTGCCGGCGATCAGATTCACATTGGCGTTATCCGCTTGCGGACGGATGTCGTGAGGATTGACTACCGCTTCGCCCAGCCAGCCCGCTTCCTTGACAATGATCGGAAAACCGATGGTGGCTTCGGGATAGGAAAGGTAATTCCGGTTGAAAGGCATGAGGCCTTTCATGCCGGAAGCCAGTGCCATGAGGGCATGGCCGCGGAATTCGTCAAAACTGGCGATGCGACCATCTTTCGGCCCCAACCCGTAGTCATATTTGTTGAATCCCATATCCATGAAAATAAAGGCGACCCGGTGATAGCCTCCGGCCAGCTTTTTCAGGCTTTTCTCGTACTGCTTGCCGATTACGGTAAAGTCATGTACCCGTGCGCCTTTGGTAACATTCGGATACGGATGGTCGGCATTGATATCGCAAGCTCCGATGTATTCTATGCGCGGTGCATCGCTGATCATTACCGGGTGATAAGGATCTTCCGCCTTGATGGTTTCGTAGGCCTGCTTCAAACCTTCCGGGGAGAGACTGAAGGCGGAAGGTTCATCGGCGAGATAATAACATACCAACTTTTCGCTGTCGCGGCTTTTGCGGACGGCTTCCCGGAAAACTTCGCGGTGTTCTTCTTCCAGGTTGCCTTTTTGCAGCGGTATGGTCATTTTTTTGATGATCCGGAAGATAGGTTCAGCGCAGAGCCATTTCTGCCCTTCCGGAATATTATCCGGCGACATGGACAGATACAAAGTGCATTCCGGCATGTCGCGCGTCATGGTACCCCATTCGGAGAGGATGAAAAACGGCTTGCCGTCGACGTGGATGTTATTGTCGCGGGACAGCCAGGTTTCGGATTTCTTGTAGGGGAGCTTCCACAGCGGAGTCTCGGCGGCACCGAAATCGACATTGGAGCCATCCTGATTTTTCAGCACCGCGGAGATCACGTAGCGGCCATGGGGAATTTGACTGTTTTCCACCTTGATGGAAAGCTGTTCTTTGACTGGGGAAACGGTGGAGGTCCAAACGATTTTTTCCGGGTTGCGGATTGATAACTCCAGAGATTTCCCCGCCAACTCAGTGGCGCTCAGGACGGTATTGACATCAAATTCAATCTGTTCGATCTTCTGTGTTTCGAAAATCGAATGGCGATACCATGGCGTAATCAACTTGATCGAAACCGGTGAGAACCGGAGCTGTTCCTTGCAGTCGCGATAGGCCAGGACACGCCCGTTCTGGTCGGTCAGGCGCAATGCATTCAGGTATTCGCCCTGGTCTTTGATGGTGATTTGCGGCAGGGTAATTCCCAAAGATTCACCGGGTTTCAGGATGAATTTCGACTGAGCGGAGGTGTAAACCTTGCCATCCGGGGCGGTCAGCCAGGAATCAGCCAGCACTGTGGCTTCCGTATTCCGGCCGTTGACCACGGTGGTGCTGTTTTCGACCATGAGTTGTTCTTTTTCTCCGGTCTTGAGTTTGGCGGTCGGAGGATTGACCGCCAGGCGAAATGCGTCGAGGTTGGCGTCGATGCCGCCCAACTTGCAGAAGTCTCCCACACTGTGGTAAGTGCCGCTTGCCGCGATAGTTGAATCTTCGCGCGGTGCGGCACGCTTGCCACGGCAGATATTGACCTTCCAATCGCCGCCGATCGATGCGTTTTCGGTGAAATTAAAGAACGGAATCCGGATTTCGCACGACCAGAAATCCTTGCCGGTGAACACCCCGGATTCCCAGGCGCCATTCCAGGCGGCGTTCTTGATGCCGCCGCCCTGTTCGCAGAAAGCGTCATAGACATCATTGTTGGCGCTGACCATGAAATGATAATAACGCTCCTGAGTTGAGGCCGGGTCCAGCATGATTTCCAGACAGTCCAACTGGTAGATGCCGCCATCGCGCGGTCTTTGATTTTTTTTTAGTTCCGCCATGTTCGGCTCTTCACAACGGATGCCGAAGTATATGGCACTGTCGTCATAAAGTACCTTGAACGACGTCTTGGACTCCGCAGCCGTGCCCTTGGCGTTGGCCTTGAAAAAAGCGGAATAAGACTTGGCGTTTTGCCAGCACAGATCATCCAACTTGCCGTCGATCAGCGGCGGCTTGTCTATACGCTGAGCGGTTATTTCCGCCCCGTGCAGAATTATTACCAGAATTGAGGTCAGGAATACAAAAAACGTTTTCTTCATCTTAATGGCTCCTATTTGTAATAATGTCTAGAAATTCTATTTATTTAAATGATT
>JAVBRM010000057.1:0-82589 GCA_031548025.1 Victivallaceae bacterium
CGTTGCGGCTTGGCGGTACGCAGTCGCGAATCTGACTCAGAATCCCACTATGGTTACGCATTCCGTCGCAAATATCATTCAAGCTCAACGCATGGCTCAACTGAGCATAGATTAAAGTCACCACATGACTCGTCGCCGAGACGCTCCGCGTCTGAATTTTATGGGCATTTTTCAGCTTTTCGATTAATTTCGCTGGAATCAGTTTGACAATCTGACCCAGCACCGCCATAGTATCTTTCTGAGGACTCATGCATTTTCCTTTCGTCTTGTAGTAGAGCAAAAGGTAGCACGGGTCCTCGCTTTTTTCAACTTCTCAGTTTTTTATGGGATAGCTGTGGTTTTATATTGCTTATTTTTGCTTATTTGTTGGTGAGTCCGTATTTAGGTATATTGGTATATTTTGAAAAAAAAGCGGGAAGCCTGGCCAGCCCCATCTTTGGGCTGAAAAGGAGTGACTCGGCTGAATCAGGCTTCCCAAGATAATCATATTATCGATTAATACCAAGTTGGAAAGCTCTTGATGCAAAATACCGATTCCGGGCATAAACATTATTTTTATGGCATCTGAATTTTATCATTAAATTTGCGGATAATTGCCGGAAGAAAAATACGTAAAGATTTCATCCGGTAAGGGCGGTATCACACGGCAGTTGCCATCGGTACGCATTGATTCATGGGCCAATACTCCGGCGGCGACAGCCTCGCGAGCGGCAATTGGCGAGGTAGTTGTTTTTTCCTCTCCGGCGGCAAACGCCAGGAAATTTTTGATAATAAGCGGATCGGCACCGGCATGACTGCCGGAGCGTTCAGGAACGCGATAGATTATATCCGGTTGCAAACGGGAACCGCGCTGTGTCCATACATGAATTTGCGCTCCTTTGCCATGACCGATGTTTTCGATACGTCCACGGGTTCCGATAAACGTATAGTTGCGTTCATTGTCCGGGGCATAATGGCTTTGCATATAGCAAGCTTGAGCGCCGTTGGCGAGCCGCATCATGATCATGTTGTGATCTTCAACATCAATGACCGGTGAAAATCCACGGACATTTTCCGGCGGATAAAGAGAGTTGTCCTGCACCCAGCCGACCGGCTGAGGATCATTCGGGCCGCGCCTGGCGCATTTGTCGTACACGGAAAGCATTCCCATACCGACGACATTTACCGAGTATGCCCCCATGAGATAATGGATCGCATCAATATCATGAGCGCCTTTCTGAATAAGCAGGCCGCCGGTATTTTTGCGCTCGGAGTGCCAGTCTTTGAAATATGCATCGCCACCATAATTAATGAAATGGCGGCACCAGCAGGTTTGGACTTGCCCGATAGTGCCGGCGTCAATGATTTTTTTCATCATTTCCACCACCGGGAAAAAACGCAGATTATGACCGAGATAGAGTCCGATTTTATTTCGCATGGCTTTCTGCAATATGCGGTCACATCCTTCAATGGTGATCGCCAGCGGTTTTTCCAGGTAGATATTTTTGACATGCTCCATGGCGGCGAGGGCCATTTCTTCATGCAAATAGTCCGGGGTGATCAGGAAGAGCGCATCCATTTTCTGTTCCGTCAGAAGCTGACAGTAATCCGTATATGACGCGGCTTCCGGAAAACGCTCTCGGAATCCGGCCAATGCCGGCTCATATATGTCAGCTCCGCCGACAACTTGAATATCTCCGCCGAGCTTCCGCAGTTCTTCCTGAAAAATGACCGCACGCCCGCCAACACCGATAAATCCGATTTTCATATTAATTTTTCTCCATGATATTGTCAAGAGGAATAAAAATAGCGCCGCTGCGCAATTTCACGCCATCGGCAATCAATTGCGCAATCCCTTTCTGCAAGCAGGTTTTCGGAGTCACATCATCGAGATTCTCTGTTCCGAAAACACGTTTCACGGCTTCCGAATGAAAAGTTTTCAAGGGATAAAGGTATCCGCTTCGCTGAAATTTCATGATATTGGAATCCGAGGATAGGATTTTTTGCAATTGGACATCCAATAACCAGGAAAGGCAAATAAATCCTTTCAGGCGGATATGCGGAAAATATTGGCGACTAAACATTGCGGCGCGCTTAAATGATTCCCGGCATTGCGCCTGATCCAATTTCTTTCCCTCCGGGATATGCATAACCATTACGTCTGAGTTAGAATCCAGATACAGGTGATGATCCTGCAGGGCCAGGTTGACCAGCTCCTGTTGGATTCGCCCGTCATGGATTGGATTGGCGGCAATATGGCCTTCTGTTTCCATAAAACAGGTTTTATGCGGACCGCTCTCCTGTGTGTAAAGGCCGTCTGGCCCGAAGCAATCTCCGCCAAGCGCCAGCAAGGTCAATCGTCCGGTAACGTTATGACGATATCCTCGAACTCTACCATAAAATTTGGCTTGCTGAAATTGCAAACGCCCAAACTGAATGGTATAGCCGCTGATAATTTCGTAGCTCCACCAGATTGAGCTCCGATGACGCAGAAAACCGGGGGCGGCCAATTCCACATGCAATCGCAGATCAGTCATAATTTCCCGCCACATTTCCGGCGGATAACCGCGATCACGGTAAAGCTGTTCCGAGCGCGGAACACCCGCCAGAATCATTGTGATATAAAGCGCCTGGGTTCGTTCCGGGCCGAGTGACCTGATTTCCGGTTCAAACAATGTGTCAAAGCCATCCGGTTTATCAGGCCACGCCTGATAATAGCGCTCCATGTATTCAGGCAGCAATGATGCAATATCAGGGAAATATCGAACCAACGCCTCGATAAATTCCTGCGGCAATCCACAGGTAACCGCGTTGTTCTTAAGTTGTTCAACAGTAAAATCATTCATTAAGGAAGTTCTCCCTCAGCGGTTGTTCGACATTATGAATTCCACGACTTCGCCGGCATCGTCAAGTCCGTGCGGATGGTGTTCCACGCCGGGGCGGCGTATGACTTTTATCAGACCGCCAAGTTCTTTATATCTGGCTTCAATGATATCGGTATTTTCCGCCGGCGGTACGATTTTATCGTCCAGACCGACTACATGGATCAGGGCTATTTTGTGTTGTGCCAAAACCGGCAGGATATCCACCGGATTTCCTTTATATGCTTTTGCTTCATCATCCGATGTAAACCCATAGTCTTTTTTTAATTTTTTCCAATCGCCCTTGCTGCCGGTTCCGGACCCGAATCCGCCGGGCCAACTTTTGAAATCACAGACCGGTGCATCGCCGTAAATCACCGAAACCTTTTCCGGGTTTTCGGAGGCAAAGCGATAAGCGTAAAGGCCACCGCGGCTGATTCCGATCAATGCCGTTTTTTCCGATAATCCAAGCTTCCGCGCCAGTTGATAAAACCTCTTGAAGCTTTCCTGCGCCTGGGGATTGCCGAAGGTGTTCCCCACTCGTATGTGGGCATGATGATAACCTTTGGCCAATAAATCCAATGCGGCGCAACGCTCCGTAAACGCCAAAGGAAATTCCATGCACCAGCTCCATGGATTCCCAGGTAAAGCCTTGGAAGGAGAGACAATCCAGGCGTCGCAATTGTTGACTTTGAATTTCATACGGGGATAGCCATACCAGAAATCGCTGCCGACATATTCAGGTACGTCAGGCGCTTTGGGTAATTCATAGGAATGATCCAGGCGTGCCAATACTTTGTCGTTATGATCGACAACCTCAAGATAGCTGCCGGATTCTTTTAATTTGACCGTGGAGAGGGTTCCCGGTGCGGAAAAACTGCTGCTCCCTTGTTCAAGAACTTTACCATTATGATCATATAACTTGAACTTGATATCTTGGCGGATGGCACTGTATAAGGTCACTTTGTCGTTATCCAACGCTCCGACGATGGTGGGGCCGGCGCCGGATATTTTATCCAATCCGGCAAAAGGAATCAGAGCGAGAGTACTTTTGAAATATTGTCCCGCTTCAAGAGTATTTCGCAGAAAACGCCACTCCAGTGTAGGAATTTCCCGTTTGCGCTCCCAACTGTAAAAGGTTTGTACCTGAGGCGTCATAACCAGAGCCACACCGCGTTGACGACCGGAAATTACCCCGCACCAATTGGAAATCGCAGTATAGAACCATTGCTCAAAATGGCCGGAGGGATGCTTCAAGCCCGCAACCCCTTTATCCAATGGATAAAAATAGGTATTCGCCGTATTGGTTTCACCGGTGAAATTTTGAATTGTAAAGCCGAACTCGCAGACTTGCTTGCCGGTATTCCGGAACTGATAATCGACCGAAAGCGCGGCGGAATCCGGCTCCAGGGCAAATGAGCCGGTAATTTCCAATGATTTCAGGATATCTTCCTGTCCGTGGATATGGAAGGTTACTTTACCGGCGGATTCTTTCTGCAAAGCGCCTGAAATCTTCTTCAGAGAATCCACCGCGGGTGAATTGTAAATCCGCACAAAACCGAATTCTCCAAAGTTACAGCCATTTGCCTCCAATGCGGCAATATGAATTCCACGTTCAGGAGAAATAACCGCTTTTATCCACGGATTGGAAAGGGAAAGTTCCGCCGCATGTGAAAACAATATTGCGACCGCTGAGATAAAGAAAATGAGGATATGTTTCATTTTTTCAACTCTTCGATATGGTTTTTAATTATCTTTTGCACTAAATCGCCAACCGTGATATTTTGCGCCTGAGCTTCTTTGTTCAGCAACACGTAATCATCGATATTGATCAAAAATGACGGTGTCGCCAAATTATTGTTAACCGGCATCATCGAGGGAATTTTATTCCATTCCGGCAATAATTTCGCGATATTTTCTTCCGGTATGCCAAGAGCTTTGAGTACGCTTGCAGCCATCATTTGATTCCCGTAGCCGTTCATGTGCAAACCATCGACCGTCAACCTGAAGTCCTTCTGAGAACTTGGAGTTTTCAGGACGTTTCGCATTTCGGCGTTGACGTCGGCCAATAACAGGTTGCGCAATCTGGCGGTTTCCCGGAGAAACTCGCAATACCCCTCCAGGTGTTTATTACCGGGCGTACTCAGATTTTCACGGTTAATGACAGACGGCGTCAACAGAACTACTTTGATTCCCGCTTCGGCAGCTTTATCCAGGATGGCGTTGATGTTTTTTTTATAACCTTCCAGATCAACGCCGCGACTACCCATATTGGCATCATTTACACCGCAACTGAGGATCAACCATTGCGGTTGCTGTCCAACGACATCGCGGTCGGTGCGCGCCAGCATGTGACTGGACATCTGCCCGGATGCGCCTTTGGGAATTATGACGGCATTAATCCCATTTGCTTTCAAGCCATTCTCCACCAGCCGGACATAGCCATCGGGACGGGCGCCGAACTGGGTAATAGAGTCGCCCATAAAAACTATTTTATCTCCGTCCTTGACGGCGATTTCCGCCTGGGCAATTAAAGTGCAGAGTCCGAGTAAAACCAGTATTGATTTTCTGATCATTTTGTTTCTCCAGAAGGTTAACTATAGCGATCTAGTTGATGCTATTAATTATATTTGAAATTTTGTTTTTGTCAATATCCGAATTGAATAAATTTCGTTTAATTTTTCAAAAAACAGATAAAAAGCAAAACTTTGGTATTGACATTTTCAACAAAAAGGTTATAATATTCACCAAACAACTAGAGCGTTATAATAAATGAAGCCTAAGCGAGCAAAATCAAATAAAGTCGGATTGAGTGAAATCGCTAAAGCGGCGGGAGTTTCGCAGGCTACAGTCGGTTTTATTTTGAGCGGCAGCAATAGATATAAATTCCGGCAGGAAACCATCGACCACGTCAAACAAGTTGCCGAGAGCATGAATTACCGTCCGAATATTTTCGCCAAAACACTCAGTAACTCCGAGAACAGAATTATCTTGTGCATTGTCGGAGATGCCGGGCGTTATTCAGACATTGAGCATGTGAAATATTTAGAAAAAGAATTTGCGGAGAAAAATTATAATTTATTGGTTTTATTTCTGGTGGATCAAACGGATGAACAAAAAATCGAGGCCATACAGCGTATGATCAACCTTCCCGCCGGTATCATAATCTGGTCTTTGGGAATTCGAAGCGCGGAAGCGATGGAAAAACTGACAGACATGTTCCGCAAGGCTCCGCCTACGATTTCGATGACGGAGGAGATAAAGGATTCAATGATCGATTATTGCCGGATTACCTATAATTATAAACAGAAAGATGTATTGTTGCAATACGCGAAATCAAAAAAAATCGATTCTCTGGTCTGTGCTTTGGAGGAAAGCGAGTCAAAGCATTTAGACTTGAAGGAATTTTCCGAGAAAGCCGCAAAAATGGGTATTTCCGTTGATATCTACACCTCCCCATACCGGATGACCGACGGTCATTATTACCGGGCCGGACAAGATATTTCAGTTCAAATCCTGGCTTCCGGAAAAATTCCTTCCATCATTTACTGCATTTCCGATGAAATTGCTTTTGTGATGATAGAAATATTTCGCGAGCATGGTTTCCGGGTGCCGGAGGATATGGAGATTATCGGCGGCGGCGATTCGCAATTCAGCGCCTGGTATTTGAAACCGTTGCCGGTTCTGGTTCATGATTTTCGTGAATTATCCCAGGTTTCCTGCAACGACCTTGTCGATAGAATTCAGAATGGAGAAAACCATCCGGGGAGCGGCCGTTGTGTCAAAGTATTCAGCCAGGATCTGATTTTTCCACCAAAGCATGAAATTTGCAATAGTATCACCAAGAAAAAAAAGCGCTTGAAACGATAATAGGAGATTGTTATGCCTGATGTAAAGAAAACTCGAATTTTTGTGGATTCATCCTTTACACTTATTGAGCTTCTGGTAGTGATAGCAATAATTGCGGTATTGGCGGCAATGCTGTTGCCGGCCTTGAATAAAGCTCGCGCCGCCGGATACCGCGCATCATGCATCAATAATTTAAAGCAAAACGGGGCGGCAATTGCCAGTTATTGTGGTGATTATGATGACGTGATTCCGATCAATTCGGCTGCCACGGTAACCGTACTTTATCCATTGCCATTGCTGGCACGAGAGAAATATACTCTAATTTCAACCGGAAATTGTCCAAGTGCCATCTATTATAACAACGCAACCGGGGGAAGAGGCGAGTATACCGATAATATATTCGACATGAACTATTACAGCGCCTATTCAGTCGGCTACAAAGCGTTCGAGTATCCCGTAGAGAGTGGTTATATTGTTGCAAACAAGCCCCTGCGTATCAGCAGAATCCGAAACGCAAGCAGTCTTTGCGCCATGGCGGACGGATGCCATTCAATTTACTATTCGGATTACGGAGTCTGGCGCGTCGGCCGATTATATTTAAAAGAGTATAGCGCAACTTTGGCAACCGCGTCATATCTGCATTATGGCGCATTTGCGCCGCGTCATGGCGGGGTGGGCAATGTTCTGCGTTTCGCCGGTCATGTGTCCAGCATGAAAGTTAAGGATATACCGACCAAAAGCGATACGGAATACACTTTCTGGAGTGTGCAACTCTAATGGGGAAATCAATAATGAACTGGACTTTTGGCATAATTTTCATATTCGCAATCACTTTCCAGGCTATCGGCTTTGAAGCGGGAAAGATCGATCGGGGCTTTTCGGAACGTTTCAGCGTCTCCTTGCCGGAGAATACCGGCGAGACCGGAACCATTCAATTCTGGGTACATTTGAAAAATTTACCTGCCGACAACAAAAAATTGAATTTTATCGCCAGCGCCGGACTAAATAAGCCGGGGTGGTTTTTCCTCGGCATGCGCGGCAGTGAATTGTGTATCGGTATAACACCGTCCGGATCACTCCTGTATCAGCCTCCGGCGTGGACGAGCGGTCAATGGTACAATCTTGCAATCACCTGGGGTAATGCGGGGGAGAAAGGATACATGCTGCTTTATATTGACGGCATACTGAAGACAAAAAAAATTCACAAGGACAAGATTGCATTTGTTCCTTTCAATAAAAATGAACTGGTTTTCAATGGTAATTCCGCCGGTGGCGGGAAAAATGATATCGAATTCATCCTTGATGAAATTTATATAAGCCGAATACCACTTTCTCCGCAGTCGATTTTGAACAATTACCGGGATAATCTGCAAGGGAAAAGCGCCGGGTGCCCCGATATCGAAATTCGTTTGCCGTTGAACGGAAGTACGAAGCCGGTAATCGCCAAACAGAAGCCTATTGACGAATTGCAGATGGACGAACTGGTCCTGAAGAATCTGATTCGTCCGATGATTCTGAAATACGAAAACCAGATAACCGGAGTCCGTTATGACCATTTTCTGATCGAAAAAGAAAAGGGCGGACAGGTTCTTACCGATGGCAACGAAGATACCTGGCTGACAGCCTCATCCCAGGAGAGCAAGAAACCCTGGGAGGTGATTTTCGAATTTCCCATGGAGTATGACCTGGAGGAAGTGGAGGTCGTGGCAACCAAGGTTTACAAAGCGTATTATCTGGGCGATATTTTTCTGTGGACGGAAGATGAAGACGGCAAATTCATCGAAGCTGGAATGTTGACGACATGGCCGAAAACCTGGTCGTCCGATCCGAATGTTCCCAATATCGACGCAGACTGTAAAAAACATTATTATACCTTTAAGAATATCAACCGTAAAACCCGGCGGGTCAAATTTTCTTCTTCAAGTAATTTCTATAAACGCTTCAATGAATTCTATTTCAGAGGCGTTCCCGCCAATAAGAACAAGCAAATTGAAAAATAGGAGATATGTATGAGAATCAATCGTATTTTCCAGGCGGTAATGGCCTTGGGAATCGGGGCGGTATCCGCATTCGCTGCGGAGCTGAAAATAGAAAAGGATGAAAACGGGCAGAACTATATTCCGATGGAAAACCGTTTCATCAAATTGGCCGCGTACCCCGAGACCGGCGGCAAGGTTTTGAAATTCACCTACAAGCCTACTCAAACCAACCTGACGAATACTCACGGGATGCTGTCCGACAATGTTTCGACCATCAAGGGGATGGATGCTTTTCAATTCTGGAAAATCCCCTATAAATGGTCCGCCGCCGCAGATGGCTGGTCTCTGGTTCTTGAAGCGCGGGGCGAGCGCGAAAGCGCCTTTATGCTGGTTATCCGTAAAACATTGAATCTCGCTCCGGAACGCTGTTCGCTGATCTGTGATTATGAGTTCGAAAATCATCAGGCCTCAATGGCTACCATCGATTTCGGCTTCTGGTTTCATAATATTCTGGGGGTAAAGGGAGAACGGAATACCTACTATTACCCATTGCGGGACGGTATATATGAGTACCGTCATGATTCCAAAGATGTCGAACAGTTCTATAATAATATGACGCGCGGCTGGTCCGGCGTAATTTCAGGTAACGGTACAGGAGTGGCGGCGGTTATGGATTATCGCTATCTGCAATGTTTTTATGGCTGGTATCATTCCACGCCGGTACCGTCATTGGAATGGCGTTTCATTCCGGTAACGTTGGAATGTACGCAAAAGTTCAATACTCAGGTTGAGTTTATTCCTTTTTCCGGCCTGAAACGTATCTCCGGAGCAGGCGCGGGAGTGGTAGGGGAGCTCTCCACGCCGACTGAATTATTTCGCCCTGGACGGGAAGTCAAAGTTTCCACGGTTGTATTCAATGCTGAAAAGCGTGATTTGCAGCTCAAACTGTGCTATCGCCATTTGCCGAACGGTGAATGGCGGGAACTGGCCAGTCAGACGTTAAAATATGCAGATGCCGGCACTGTTCAGCAATTGGAGATCCCGTTTACTCCCACGGAGGGGGGAACGATTGCGCTCAACGCGGTAATCAGCGACTTATCGGGAAAAGAACTTGCGCAACTGGACCGCGGTATTACGACGATCGATTCGAATGTGCCTTATAAATTGGAGCCGCTGATGAAGCAGGCCGCCTTCACGAAGAATGACAAAACTTTCGATATGGGCGGATTCAAAACTGAAACAACTCTGAAAAATGATTTTGTCAAGTTCGGCAAACCGCATGCCAATGGTCCGGTAAAAGTTCTCCTGCTGACGCCATTCTATACCTACCAGGATATGAGCGAAATCGCCAACCGGATGGATATTGAGCTGGAATATTCATTTATTCATAACCGTGAATATATAGTCTGGTCGGTTGCCGACAATCCCGGCAACGCTACGCGCAACGATATGATTGAAGGGCTCAACAAGGTTTTGAAAAAAGAGTATGACGTTATCGTTATCGGGGGACTGGAATGGAAACTTTTCAACAAAGATCAGCAAAACCGGATTTTGGAAATGGTCGGCAACGGAACCGGCGTGGTTTATCTTGGCCCGCAGGCTGATCATCCTTTCACCCTGATGACCGCCGCCGGAAAAAAATTGACGGCTTTCAAGAGCGATGAAATCAAGTTTCTCAAACCGGATTTCGAGGGAGCATCCTGTGGATTATTTCCGTCGCCGCTGCAGATTCTGCCATGGCAGGTTAAATCAGGTGCTGAAGTCCATGCCACTATCAAAAACATTCCGTTCATAGTCACCGGTCAATACCAAAAAGGACGAATCGTCAACATCAATTACAATACGAACTCAAATCAGAAATATCCGGGGCTGACGCCGCAAGTTCATTTCGCCGGGAAAAATGGTTTTACCTGGGACTATTGGGAATATTATTACAGTCTGATCGGCAAGGCCATTTTGAACGCGGCTGACCGCGCCACCGATGTTGCGCTTCACGATTTCAAATTCGAATCCTCCAATACTTTGTCCGGTACGCTGGAAGGGCTGAAAGCCGGCAACCAGTATCAAATGGAAGTAATCATCCGCAATGCATATCATGAGAAAATCGCCGAATTCAAAGATAGGACCGACGCTAATGGCAAATGGCAGAAAAGCTTCGAAATAACTCCGTACAGCGGTATGAATATCGCGGATATGGTCATTCGTGATTCCACCGGTAAGTCCGTATATTGGGCTTCCTGCCATCATATTCATAAAGGTGATGAAATACTGAAACTCTCTGCCGATCGCAAAGCCTATAAGTGGGGAGACAAGGCAACGATTACCGCTGCTGTTTCTCCCGGTTATCAGGGCGATATCATGTTTGCTTTGACCGATACCCGCGGACGAGTCCTGGCAACCGGCAAAGATCCGAAAACCTTCCAATGCGAGCTGAAAAATGAATTATTAAGCCGCCGCTTGCGGGTTATCGCGAAACTCGAAAAAGAAGGACGGGAAATCTCCCGCCGGCAACTTGATTTGACGGTGGAACCACGCGAAGACCAATTAAAATTCGACGACTTCGAAATTGGAATGTGGGTAGTTCCGTGGGGCGAAGGAATACGGGATTATTTCCGGCCGCTGCTGAGCAGGATGCTCAAGCAATCCGGTATCCGCACCATTGTCGAAAACAACCATGGGATCGTGACCGAGTTCAGCCTCGAAAACAATTTTCATCCGACATTCCTGGATTACGGCGGCATTCACCGGACAGATCAGCCCAAGGAATATGAAAAGAACAAAGATAAATTTCTCCTGCAGCGCAAAGGCTGCCTGAGTGACCCGGGTTTTGTCGAAAAATACCGGAAGAATTTTGAGAAATTCGGAAACGATCAACGTATCTACACCCCCAGGTACTGCTGGATCGGCGACGAAACCTCTCTGACCGGCTATACTGGCGCGGCTATCGATTTCTGTTTCTCGCCCACTTGCGTCACTCATTTCCGCGAGTGGGCCGTGAAAAAATATCAAACGTTGGAAAAGCTCAATGAGTCCTGGGATACTTCATATAAATCCTGGGATGAAGTATATGGGATGACGCGCGAGGAGGCCAAAGCACGCGCCAACGGTAATTACGCTCCCTGGGCGGATCATCTCGAATACATGAACGACCTGGTGGCAGGATATTATGAAAATACTTTGAAGGCGGGTTTGCGAAAACATTTTCCGCAGGCGAAAATGGGACTCTCCGGCACTCAACCGGCGCTGGCTTACGGAGGGATGGACTACTTCAAGGTGGCGTGGATTTTCGATGTTCTGCAGGCATATCACAGCGGCGATCAGGCTCATTTGCATCGTTCATTCGGCAAGGGCAATTTCCGCTCTCCATGGATTGGCTATGCCTCGGTGGGCGGAGAGGCGGGGAACCGGCTTTACCGGTGTTTTGCCAATGACTCAGAGGGCGTGCAGTATTTTTCTCATATCACTTTTTACCGCGCCGATTTTACCCAGGCGCAAATCGACCGGGATTATTTGAAGTATACGACTCCCCTGATTGAGGGAGTCGGTAAATTAAAAATCAATAATCTGAAACGCTGCCCGGAAGTCGCCATATATTATTCGCAACCGTCGCTCCGGTCATCGTTCATCCGGGAACAGGACCCTAAGCTGTTCAATTCCATCTGGCATAAATATGTAAAATTGTGCCTGCTTTTCGGAATACCGTTTGAATTTATTGGAGATGAAGCCATTCGCAATATTCCGGATTATCTGGACAAGTGCTCTTATAAACTTATTTTCATGCCGGATGTATCCGCGATTTCGGATAAAGAAATTGAGGCTCTGCGGAAGTTCATAGACCGTGGCGGCGTTGTTGTCGGCGAAGGCGCAATCGGCATTATGAATGAAAATTGCAGGACATTGTCCAAGCCGGATACGGACCGGATTTTCGTAGAAGGCGCGAAGCCGTTTATAAATGTCAAGCCGGAAAAGGCGAAAATCATCCGTGCCGAACTTGGCGAATCTCTGATCCGGAAATCCGGCAAGGGAACGGCAATCCTTTTGAATTACATGGATTATGACTATGCCCGGCTTTTGCAAATGGCCAATGCCGCCGATATTCACAAGACATTACAGAAAATCAATTCGATTTATCAGGAAATCTTTAAGCTGGCCGGCATCAAACCGGGAATCCGTTTGCTGGAAAAAGACGGACAGGAAATCATAAACACGGAAATCTATCCATTCAAAGACAAAAGCGGCAACGATTATTATATCATCATTTCGGATGATCGGAATATCCGCAAAGTCCGAATTGAATTATCCGGGAAAGCATTTGTTTACGGACTTGATTTCGCCGGAAAAGCCGCAGATGTCCGTGAATTCGAGACCGAGCTGGGATTGGGAAAGCCACTCTTTTTCGGCGTGTTCGGGAAAGAGGCCGGGAAGAATTTTTCCTGCAAAGCTGAGGGACTTGATTATACGGTTTCCTACGATAAAGATCTCGATACGGTGGTCCGCTTGACGGTTATAAACCCGATGGGAAAAGCGATGGATCATTATGCCGCCAATCTGATCGTCAGCAATGGCGAATACAATGGGAAATTACCTTTGGCGCTGAATGACCCGAAGGGGAAATGGACTTTATCGTTCCGGGATATTCTTTCGGGGAAAGTCCTTGAAACCACAGTCGTCAATTTTACGGAATAATGATTCATGAAAATACCGAATGTCTGGAAAGAACCGATGAGTTGCAGTGCCGAGCAGGAAATGCGCCGGCAAGCGGCCAATTTATTCAGACTGAATACGCTGCCGGAAGATTTGGAGGATTGGGAGGAAATGCGCCCAATTCTCAGGGGGAAGTTTCTGGAGGCAATGAAATTCTGGATCGATCACGAACTGGAACTTGACTGCCGGGTTACCGGAGTAATCGAACGAAACGGTTATAAGATCCAGAAATTGTATTATCAGGCGGCCCGGCATCGCTATGTGACGGCGAATCTTTATGTGCCGGATGGCGACGGGCCGTTTCCGGCCATTATCAATCTGCATGGGCATTTTACTCAAGGACGGTTGGCCGAGCCGGTTCAGATGCGCGGCCATGTTTTCGCTCAACTGGGCTATGTATGTCTTTGCGTGGATGCATTCGGCTCGGGTGAAAGATCGGATGAGCATTTGAAGTTTGTGCCGCACGGCGGTCTGCGGGGCGGCTTGCTGGCGAACTTCGGCGAATCTTCGATGGGGATTGAGCTGGCGGATAACATGCGCGGGGTGGATTTGCTGTTGACGCTTCCTTATGTGGACGGTTCCAGGATCGGCGCTACCGGAGCCAGCGGCGGCGGCAACCAGACCATGTGGCTGACCGCGCTTGACGAGCGGATCAAAGCGGGGATTTCCGTAGCCAGCGTCGGGACATTCGAATCTTATATCATGGGCAATAATTGTATCTGCGAAACGCTGTTCGGCGGGCTGGAGATCGGCGAGGAATCCGCGCTGGCGGCTTTGGCCGCGCCGAGGGTGTTCTGCATGATGAACGGACTGCGGGATGCTTACCCGGAATTTTCTCCTCAAGAGATGTTGCGGACTTACGCGGAAGCGGTCAAAATTTATCGCCTTTATGGGAAACCGGAACATCTTGCCTATCGGATATTCGATACGCCGCATGGATACAAACCGGAGATATTGGAGCATGCGATAGGATTTTTCAATAGATACCTGAAGGGGGGCGGCGATGCGCCGGTTCCTTTGCCGGAGTGGAGCCCCATGTCACAGGAAGAAGCTTTGGTGTTCGAACCCGGCAAGCGCCCGCCGGAAGTTACCGGAATTCTGGGGTATTGCCGCAAACTTCACCCGGCCCATTCGCCGAAATCCCTGCCGGAAGTACTAAAAATCGACCATCCGCATATCGTTCGTCACAGATTCAACCGCAATGGCGAATGGAATTGCGGAAGTATCGAGAATGAAACCGGCGCATTGATGCCGGTATGTTACCGGGGCGGCGGCAGCGGAATCTGGCACATTCTTTCGGCGCCGTACGGTAAATCCGAGCTGGAAAACTCAAAAATGCTGGAGAATATCGGCGAGGATGACGGTGTGTTGCTGTTCGATCTGTTTGCCTCGGGAGAGCGTGGGCATGAATACGGCAACATTTCCATGCGCGACTTTGACAAAGCCGCCGGAAAGTACGGTCGGTTAGGCGGTTGGGTCAATGATTATTGCCATGTCGCCGGTTGGGATTTCCACAATACCTCAAGGTCGCTTTTCTGGCTGGGAAAAACCCTGATGGGTGAATGGGTCAGGGATTATGCGCTGGCCGCCGATTTTTGCCGGAAACACCTTAAAGCACAACAAATTTTCCTCGGCGGTCTGCGGGACGCCGGAGTGGCGGCGCTCTTGGCCGGGGTGATCTACGGGCAAACGGAAAAAATCATGATGGAAAACTCCGTTCTTACCTTCGATTGGGCGGATTATGCACCGTCAGCCGATGCCATGACGCTGGCGATGAGTATACCGGATATTCTACAGGTAACCGATATAAAAACCTTAATCGCGGACTTTCCGGGAACGGTCCGGATCATCGATCCGATAAATCCGGATTCCAGTAAAAAATGAAAAAAATCATTAAAACACAGTTCCCCTTAAACAGTATCCAATCCGGCGCGATGCTTGGCAACGGCAAGCTGGGATTGCTGCTGTGGGGGCAAGAGCGGGAGTTGAATATCACGATCGGCTGCGCGGAGCTGTGGGATCACTGCGGCGGATTCAACTGGACCGCAAAGCAAAATTATAACGATATTGTTCAAGCATTGGCGGTCGGAGACAAAGAGCGGATGAAGCGAATCTTTGCGCTTGAAACCGCCAATACGGTCAAATCACCTTCCTTGATTCCGGTGGGACGCATTCGAATTATTTTGCCGGATGGATACCGGTTGGCCTATTGCGAACAGTATATTTTCTCCGGACTGACCCGGATTGTCTGCGAGCTCCAAGACCGGCGGGAAACATTGGATTTTTATTGCAGGATGTCGGGACAACCGGAATTCGCCTGCCGCGCAACCGTTGATTTTGATTTCGAGCTGATTCCTTCGTGGGAACTTTACCGGAACGGAAAATTCAAAGAATTACGCTTATGTCATGAAAACAGTCTGGAGGAACGAGGGTTTTCCCCTCCGCGGAAACTAAATAACGCATTTATTCAGCCGATGCCGGCTGATGCGAACTTTGGCCTTGCGGTTCAGAAAAACGGAGATGGGATCGCCTGCCGTTTCCTGCGTGATACAACCGGGGATGATATAGCTGCATTGAAATATCCGGATTTTCAGATACTGGCCGCGGAGAATCATTCATGGTGGTATGATTATTGGGGCGATATCCCGGAAATAACACTTTCCGATCCGCAATTGGAAGAAATTTACTTTCACGGTCTTTATAAATTCGGAATCATGACCAATCCGCAGGGAACACCGGCCGGTTTGCAGGGGCCGTGGATCGAGGATGACCGGTGTCCGCCATGGTCGGGCGATTACCACTTCAACATCAACGTCGAGATGTGCTATTCCCCCGCGTTGCGGGCAGGTAAATTCAAAAATATTCGGACGCTGCTGGATATGATTCTCGGTTGGAAAGAACAATTGCGCCGATATGCCGAGTATTTCGTTGGGATACCGGATGGTTATCTGCTGCCTTACGCGGTCGACGATCGCGGGCGCTGTATCAGCAATTTTTGGACGGGTTGCATCGACCACGGCTGTACCGCGTGGGTTGCTCAAATGATGTTCGATTATTGCGAATATACCGGCGACACGGAGTTTCTGCACACCGAAGTCTTTGACTTTATGCGTGGAGCAATGCGGGTTTTCGAGGAAATGTCGGTATTTGAAGATTCGAAGCTGGTTCTGCCGGTAAGCGTATCGCCGGAATATGGCGATGCCGCCATGAACGCTTGGGGCAAAAATGCCAGTTTCCAACTCGCGGCCATTCGCCGTCTCGCAGAAAATCTGATTACCGCTGCCGAAAAACTGAATATGGTCCCGGAACCATTCTGGGTGCAGGTGATCCGGCAGCTT
Organism: Victivallaceae bacterium; assembly: GCA_031548025.1. Lineage (GTDB taxonomy): Bacteria > Verrucomicrobiota > Lentisphaeria > Victivallales > Victivallaceae > UBA5239. Next base: position 16,711 of record JAVBRM010000057.1, read on the forward strand.
CCGCCCGTGAATCTATACTGCACAGGAGAAAGTGCTGAAATCGCTTTGTGGGAGAACAAAGTACTGGAAGAAAGCCATCGGCACCATTCGCATCTCGCCGGTATTACTCCCTTCGATATTCTGGATTTAACCGATTCCGTCACCCGAAGTCTGGTCGGCAATTCCCTTGAGAGGTGGACTCGGATGGGTATGGGAGAGTGGACGGGATGGGCATTGCCATGGGCTTCCATGATCCATACCCGTTGCGGCAACTCGGTGGCGGCATGTCATTTATTACATACCTGGAAAACATTTTTCTGCAATAAAGGCGGCGGCTCATTGCACGATGCCAGGGTTAAGGGCTTTACGATTTTTGCTGGTTTCCGAGGCGAAATCATGCAGATGGACGGGGCAATGGGAGCAGTCGCCGCTATTCAGGAAATGCTGATGCATTCTTCGCGCGGAGTGCTGAAAGTATTTTATGGAATACCGGAGGAGTGGGAAAATGCTTCTTTCTGCGATATGCCGGCACCCGGTGGTTTTCGAATCAGCGGAGTTTACTCGCATGGACGAACCCGGCGCCTTGAAATCACGGCGTCACATGAAGCCATGCTTGCAATATCAGTACCGGATACTGATTTTTTTATGAATGGAGATTGTTATCGCAAAAAAATGCACGCCGGTGAAAAACTGACCTTGCGTCCGGCATCCGAAATCATGGAGAATCACAATGCAACTTTTTAATTACCCGATTATCGACGCTCATATACATCCATATACAATTCCAGACCGCAAAAAAATATTTGCGCCGCCAAACGATCTGGATGAGCTTTTCGCTGAACTCGACCGGGCCGGAGTAAATATCGCTTGCGGTTCATACTCGATTCGCAATGACGGTTCGGATTACGGTATCGTGGAAAAATGTAACCAAAAAGTATTGAAAATCTGGCGGGATTATCCCGATAAATTTATTCCCGGCATCATAATTCATCCGAATTTCCCGGAAAAATCGGTCGAGATCATCGAAATGATGCGGGAGTACGGATTGCGTTGGATCGGGGAACTGTCATGGTATGTGATGGGATATGAGTTTTATGCCGCTCCCGGCCTGCGAAAAGCCTTGGAGCTGGCCACCGAATATCAAATGGTGCTGAATGTTCATCCTTCCACGGAGGATGACATGGAAAATCTGCTTGCGAGTTATCCTGAATTGAATATAGTCATTGCTCATCCTGAGAGTTTTCGTGGGATAACCAGTATTTACGGGCTGATGGAAAAATATTCGAATGCCTATCTGGACCTTTCCGGCTCCGGTTTGTTTCGCTGGGGAATGCTTCGGGCCGGCATCGACCGCCTGGGGGTGGAACGTTTTCTTTTCGGCACGGATTTCCCGATCTGCAGCGCCGGAATGAATGTGCAAGGTGTTCTATGCGAGAAACTGAATGATTCTGAGAGAAAAGCCGTTTTTCATGATAACTTCATGCGTCTTATAAACCACCGTTATCCAGAGAAAAATTAACAGGGGAAGGCATCGGCCTGGGCCTGAACAAATTAAAATAATTAAAATGGGAGATTACCATGAAAAAGATCATCGCCAATCAGCACGAAATAATAAAAAATGATTTCTGTATCGATACCCATGCCCATCTTTGGGGTGAATACGACACCCGGAAACTTGACCGGTTGGCCGAGGATGGTATTGTCCGTCAAATCTGGACTCTTGCTCACGAATGTCATAGAAATAGTGAGAACTACAAAACCGCTACAGCGGAACAGGTTATTGAGGTTTCCAGACGTTATTCCGGATTCATAATTCCATTCGGTTACCTGAACTGGTTCAAAGATGCCGCTCAAATTGACCGGATGAAGGAAAAAGGATTCATCGGGATCAAAGCGATCCGACCGGTTTATGATTATGACGATGAACGCTATTTCCCCTTTTACGAACGGGCGCAAGAGCTTAGTATGCCGATTCTTTTTCATGTCGGCGTCATTGCCCGCAGAACCCGTGAAGAATTGACGGACCCGCGCTTCTCTCCGGGCCCCATCCGGATGCGGCCGGCCATGCTGGATACGATCGCCGCAATCTTCCCGAAATTGAAATTAATTCAGGGGCATATGGGGGTTCCGTGGTGCAACGAACTCTTTGAATCGCTTTGGTATTATCCCAATATCTATTGCAGTGTTTCCGGACTCATTGACTGGAAATGGTTAATCGACAATCTGGATCGCCGTACCGAATCCGGCATTCCCTTTCATCAGAAAATGATGTTCAGTACCGATGCCTATTATGGATTGATAGAACCGGAAAAGATCTACCGCTCGGTAATCTTCATGCGTGAATTTTTCAGGAGCGTCGGTCAAACCTACAACTGGGGTACCGCGGTTGATGACTTCATGTATAACAATGCCGACAACTTGATAAAGATTTAAGGTTTGGAAAAAAATGGACATGAAACTCCAGCAGGAAGCGCAACGGATCATTGACGAAGCCGTTGCCAAGGGTGAAGAAAACAGTCTCCAATTCTGCGCTTATAAGAATGGCGAATGCATTGTCGATGTTTACGCCGGGTGGGTCGATTTCGACCGGACCCGGCTGATTGACCGGCATACGATATTTCCCGTTTATTCGACCAGTAAGGGGGGCCCGGCCGCCGCTTTGACCCGGCTGATCGGCCAGGGACGGGTGTCTCCCGAAACCCCGGTCGTCGAAATATGGCCCGAGTTTGCCTGTAACGGCAAGGAGCGCACGCTGGTCCGCCACCTGCTGAATCATTCGTCCGGATTGCGTCAGCGTTTCGAAGAACAAAGCACCTATGAACTGGTGGCCGATTGGCCGCATATGATCCGGACGATCGAAAAATCCGCTCCGGATTGGGAGCCCGGCGCCCAGACCCGTTATCAGTCACTGACTTACGGATGGGTGACGGCGGAACTGATTCAGCGTATTACCGGCAAGAGTTTCCGGGATTATATGATCGATGAGCTGTTCGAACCGGCGGGCATCAAGGGTTTCTGGTTCGGTACCACCGATGAAGCGGAACAGAACGCCGCAGAGTTCAAGCTTGGTCCGGATGTGCCTCCGACACAATCGATTTCGATATGCGATCCGCTTGACGTCCTGATGCGGCAGAAATGCATCAGACGGGCCGCGCTGCCCGGCTTCAATGCGATTGCTTCGGCCCACTCGCTGGCTAAGTTTTACAATGCGATCCTGAACGGTTGTTATTTTGACCGGAAAACATTGGATGAAGCAACCGAGCTCCACCGCCCGGAAACATATCCGCCGAACCTTGATCACTTCGAGACCAAGACCTTCGGCTACGGATTTGCGCTTTCGGGGCCGGCCGGCAACGTCGGACGGGTCTTCGGCCACGGCGGTTATGGCGGTTCGGACGCGCTCGCCGACAAGGAAACCGGACTTACCATCGGGTTTACTACCAGTATCCTCGGCAGCCACCCGTGCCTGGCCAAGCTCTATAGCCTGGTCGGCATGGTTCAACGCGAGGGCTGGGAAGCTTAAAAATGGAATACAACGCTCTTTCGACCTCGCAGGTAAACCGGGCCAAGCAACATGCCATACTTTCTTCGTACGGGGGGCGATCTCTGCGGGATTGATCAATCATTTACCATTGAAATTCATATTTATTCTGCTCGGTGTCGTCATTTCGTCTTGAATATCCACTATCGATTTGTTCACGCAATTACAATGATAGCAATCACAACCTGCCTTAAAACGCCAGTTTTATTTCGTCGATTTTTGCCTATTCGCCAATCAGTCCGTATCGGTGAAAATACGTCCATATTGAAGCATATTTGAGAAAAAAGAGAGACCTGGTCGGTTACTTCGACGGGCTGAAATGTCGGGTGGTAACCACATCAGGTCTCTCAAATGATTTATCAATAATACCTTATCGGCAATGAAACGAGAATTATTCTGCCTTTTGTTATTCATATTCCTGTGAAATATAACCGGCTTGATCTGCGAGTTTCACTTTCCAGATGATCAATGCTCTATCATCGTCAATCTGATTGCTGAAGTATAATTTATAGACGCTTTCTGTATCATTCGGCTCCGGAGACAAGGTTACTTCGATGAAGGAATAAAAAGGTTCCCCGTTATGCAAGCTTTTGATTCCGAGCTCCCATTCTCCCGGAGTTAACAATTCATGCAAAGCAATCCATTCCGATTTCAAACCAGGCTGAATATATTTTCCCGGGGGTAAATTCCGGTCATGCAAACCGTCGAGCCCAATCCAGCCAAGTGGAACAGAAGTTTTGTCCAGCCGGGAATAGAACAATAATAATTCCGTGTCGAACAAGTCATACCAGATCGAATCTTCATAAGCTATCGGGAGATCGGGAATTTCCACTCTGAGATATATGTTCGGAACAGCTTCCGGTTCTTTTCTCAATTGTTGTTGTTTTTGAACCTCATTTAAAAACGCCATATCAATATCGTCCGGCTTGGGATAAGGTAAGCAGTATTCTGCTAATTGAGAGGTAAGGTTTTCATCTGCTGCTACAAGCAGGAAACCGGCCACTCCTTTTCCGGGAATCATCACTTCAAAGTTCGAGGTTACGACAGACCGAGCAGGAATACCGGGAGCATTATGGTCCGGAGTCAAGAGGAAACAGTTGAAAGTTTCGATTTCCGAGTTTATCGGGGTGCGACTCCAGTCCACCATACAGGATACCGGCTTGGTACAGTCGTTGAAATTTGCCAGAATCAATAAGGCGAGTTTGCGATTTCCCGCGATAAAAAGATAGGCTCCGGTATTTTCATCATGCTTGAACACAGCCCTTGAATTATAATCATTGATAACGGTCAGGCAGTGCTGTCCTCGGAGAAGTCCCCATAATTTTGACAGAGGGCGCAGATGCAAGTCATTAATGCCGGGGGCATGCGGATGGGCCAGTGAAGACGACGCAAACTGTATGCCAAGCGGAGTATGTGGGGATTGCCCGGTGGCCGCAAGAAAGGGAATTATCGCGGTAGTGCGATAAGCCGGAAAAGCCGCCGGCCCGAAACTGCCGATTACCGCCAAAGCTTCACTGTAATCGCGGTGAGTTTCGCGGTCATGAACCATAACGCCTTTTTCGCCTTCTCCTGAGAGATAGGAATCGACGAGTCCGCCGGTCATGCCCAGTGCCGAGAAAACAGGCCCGGTGTGCGAAATCAGAATACCGTTTTCGCCTACGCGTTGACGCAATGCACGCATTTTCAAATAGTGCCGCCGTAAATTCATTCTACCACCCGGGAACATTTCACTGCCGGATGATAATTCACAAAACGGACTTCCGTAATCCATATACAAGCCATCAAAATTTTTGTGGAGTAAACTATCAAACCAAGTACAGGCGCCTTCCTCAACTGAATTTTCATTGCCGCGGATATAAACCGCTACTCTGACGTTATGGGAATGTGCTTTATCAACAACCCGCATGAATTCCGCCCAATCATAGGGGACTCCTCCATTCTGCGGATCAAGACGCCAATTTTCGTGGAGGATCAACAGATCCATGCCGGATGCGACCATTTTTTCCAGCCAGGCATTCGTCGGATAACGCGTCGAATTATCAAAGTAATGATACATTTTTAAGGGGGGATAGCGTCTTGTCGCGGGAGCTGGTTCAGCCAGGAAGCCCCATTGGTTACGCCATTGCCAGGGACGTCGGCGGCAAGATCGCGGCACAGTTTGAAAATCCCATGACATTACCGGGTCATTTCCATGCCATGATAATTGCGACGCCACTTCATCGGCAGTTCCGGAAAGAGCTCCCTGGCCCTCTACGAAGAACTCCAGATGCATGCCGTCGCCTCCCTCTCGCGTACAGTTGAAATTGAAAACGGGAATAATCTTTCCGGGGAAAACACGATCTTCTCCGGGATCCCTGAAGCGTTCCGGCGAGAGAGCGATAATTGCATTTGCTGCCTCATTTTTCAAGCCGGGAAAGGCCCCCCATTTTATTCTGTCGAAGACAGCAAGGCAGAGGGGAATTTCCAATTTGAAGCCGCTGATATCGGGCCCGGAAGAACTCTCGACCATGAAAAAAGTATCGACGAATACCGTACCGTCCGCCCATAATTCGTAATCAAGTGAGAGGTAAAAATCGTTCAGAACCAGCCCTTCATCATCCCTCCATGGGATTTTGTGAAATCCGATCCGTACAGGACCTTCCGACTCGGGTTCGAAAACCCTGAAATGATCGGGAATAAACGGCCGGACAATCCGGCCATCGCTTAACGTGATGGACAGGAACGGTTGTTTCACCTCGAGCAGTGTTCGCTGCTCCTGGTGTTGATTTATGATTTTCAAGCCTGTCGGGAAGCCGCCGCCGCATCTCTCGAATATCACAATCGAATGGTTTTGTTTGATTTCTTTCATGATTTATCGGCCAGCAAATCGGCAATTTTCACGGGGACGCCGGTTTTCAAGGATTTGCGGGCGGCAATCCCGACCAGAACCGCCATGGCGCCATCGCCATGATTGGCGAATCTTCCGGTTTTATCATCAGGATCGGGACGGTCGAAAATATCTTTTGTGATCAGCGGGTCGGCGCCTCCATGGCCGCCTTCTCCGCTTAATGCCTCAATTGTCTGTATACCGCCGAATAGCGGGATATATCTGATATTCTGTGGCGGCGGGCTGGGAAACGGCAATCTGCCTGCGCCGGTATGGAAATAATCCGTTTCAATCCGTCCATTTGTTCCATTGATAGCCAGCCGATACCCCTCATAAGGCGCGGAGGCGTTAAGCGAGTAATTCATGATCGCGCCGCCGGCGTATCTGACCACCAGACTGAAGGTATCCCAGGTGTCAATATCCGAATCAAAAATGCAACGGTCCGCGTAGTAGCCGTCAGCAGAGCCGAAAAGATCGTTTTTCCCCGGGTTGTTGAAATTGAAAAGAGGTTCATTCTGAGAAGGATTTTCAAGTGAGGCATGACGTTTGAAATACATGCATCTGGTTTGGCAAGTTGAACAGCGCCTGCCGTCAACCTTCTCCGGGTTATGAAGACCTTGCGGTCCATAATGATTCAAGGCTCCATAAGCAAAAACCTCGACCGGATTTTGTCCCAGGTACCAATTAATCAGGTCAAAATGATGACATGCTTTTGTCACCAGCAAAGAACCGCCCTCTTTTTCGTACCGGTTCCATCTTTTGAAATAGGACGCTCCATGCAGAGTATCAAGACAATAACTGAAATCAACCTGCAGAGGGGTTCCGATGCAGTTTTCGAGCAGCATTTCTTTTATTTTTGTATGCAGCGGCGGATACCTGAAATTATGGGTTACGATCACCTGCGCCTGACTTTCTGCGGCGGCATTCAGGATCATCTTGACTTTTTCTTCATCCGTGGTCATGGGCTTCTCGGTAATGGCTGTAATATTTCTGGCAAGCGCCGCCACTATATAAAGATGATGAGTCGCATCCGTGGTGGAAATGATAACCGTGTCCGGGTTGGTTTCGTCGACCATTTTATCGAAATCTTCCGCGCCGTAACACGGATAGGCGGAATTATTCTCTCTGTTGAATTCCTCCATTCGCTTGGGATTGCGGTCGAGCAAAGCAACTATTTGGACGGAATCCCGGTACGGGCCGTTTATTTTTCCGGTAAAGGCTCTTGAGCGGCCACTGAGGCCAATAATGGCATATTTCTTTTTATTCATATTCAGTCCTTTCTATACTGTGAGCAAGGGGTCTATTGATTCCGCCCATATCCGGTAACCGGAAGTGGACGGATGGACCAGGTCGGGCATGATTTGCGGATCGATATTTCCTGCGGCGTCAACAAATTTATTACCGATATCCATAAATGTAACCTGAGCCAAGGTTTTTATATATAGGTTAATCGCATTGATTTCAAAGCGCTGGAGATCGTTCGGCAATCCCCGGGGAAAAATCCCCATAAGCAGAATGCGGGTTTTACTGGATCTATCCAGGATAAATTCGCATAATGCTTTTATTCCTTCCCCGATTTCTTCCGAGGTGTTTTTTGGGGCATTGGCCGTTTCCGTCAGGTTGTTGGTGCCGATATTAAGAACCACCCAGGCAGGGCATTGGTTTTCGAATTCCCCGTTTTCAAGCCTCCAGAGAACATTTTGGATCCGGTCCCAGCCAAATCCCAGATTCAAGGCGTTGCGGTCCGCATAAAAGTTCTGCCATATGCTGTCGCCCTTATTCGCAATCCCTGGATGCCCCTCGAAAAAATGAGTTATGGAATCGCCGATGAAAATCAGGTCAAACTTATGCCGCCGGACAAGGTTCTTTTTATTTTCATGCCGTTCATACCAGTCATAAAAATCATTTTCCAGTTTCGGTTTCGGGATAAGCGCGGTATTTTTCTTACAGTCCATCATTATTTCGATTCCGGTTATGATATAAATTATCCAATAGTTTGCCCGGAGGATGAATCAACGGTACCGCCATGACGAATATGGTTCCTTTGCCATATTGACGCATGATCAGATAAGGTTGCGGTTCGTTCGTTTTCTGAGCATCCACATCCATGGTGGCCATAATACGCCATGCCTGCGGCTTGGCCGGGATAACCCCATACGGCGGAGAGTGTTTGTCCTTGATGCGCGCGGTCATATTATGCGGTTTGCTGATCCAGTCGCCCGGCATCACATATCTGGTTTGGCGGGCGGAAAGTGGAGTTCCTCTTGGCAGTCCCCATACTTTGATTTCAAATGAAGGATCGTCGAAATATTCTTCCAGAGGCATTTTCATGTAAGAAGAAAATATCGCGGTGGCTCCATTTTTTATATCTTCCCGGATCTTTTCCCAATTTTCCTTCGGAACTTTATTGGCTCCTCCGGGATGCTGGAACCAATATACATCCGGGGTGCCCGCCGCCAGTTCCTCTCCGGACTCAATGAACTTGAACTGCCAGCCGAGTTGCGATAAATCCGTTTGAATAGCGGGGTGTCTTTTGCGGTCCGTATCCGGAGCCCCAATCCACCAGGATATTGTCTTGACCGGTTTGTCCGAAGAGCTGAAACGAAGCGCCGCCATTCCCGAGACCGGATAGACCTTGTCATTCTGGCTGACTTGCAGGCTCCATGTCGTACCTTCCTGCGGGCTGCCGCCTAAAGAACTGAATGGAATTTGCACCGAATTTTCCCGGTATTCCCATTCGGGCTGCCATCGTTCGTTTTTGACTCCGACGCTGGACTGCGTCCAACTGTTTTTGTGTCCTTCGACATTCAATTCGAAATTCATGGTTTCGCCGCCGACTCTATTATTCAGGGCAATCCGGCAAGGCAATTTCATGTCGCTGAAATACAGGAATTCCTGATCCCATGAGATCCGGATATCAACCCCCGGCAGTTTCGCAGTAAATCGTTTCAAAGGTACGCTGATCTGATTTTCAATATTCAATAAATCCAACCACTGATTGAATACGATTCTCTCATGTTCTACATGCGGACCGCTGCCGGCTTTTGCCAATAAATCCTGTGCTTTTCGTTGCAATTCCGGAGAGAGAAAATCTCTGGCAATTTCCGCCGATACTCCCAGAATTGAACGGTCTTTCGGCATGGCACTCCAATAATGATCCATGGTCATAAAGTATTGATGCATAGGTTCGGCGGCTTCGCTGTATATATTCTGACACCAGTCATTCAATAAATCCGTCATGCGGGCTTGCGGATTCCACAGCAATTGCGCGTACAAATACAGTACCAGCCGGTTTCGAACGGCAAACGAATCAATATCCGGTCCGTCTTTGGGAATCAGCGGGACTTCGGTGATAACCGCAATATGCTTGAGCTTCAGACTGGTTTTTATGGCGTCGTCAATCATGCTGAAAAACGGCAGAAAAATCGAATCACGGAATATGTCGAATTCATAGCCGTAATTTCCCATTGGAATTCCGGTTGCGTTCCATTTTTCCAGCCCCTTCAATAATTCATTGTTGCGCTCGCATTTACCGTTAAAAGTATGGATATTGCAACGCGCATATGTTGCATACTCGACGAATTCACTGTTGCGGACCGGGTTCGCGGGAACCTTCTGGTAATCCTGATAGGCAATCGTCGCGAATTTAAGCTTCGGATATTTCGCCTTCAGGCTATCGGTCAAACGATTATAAAAATCAAACCAGGCAGTGGTCACCCCTTTGGCCGCGCACTGCGGGCACATGCAATAATCATTGTTGTCGTTGGGAAAAATACTGAGAATTTCCATTCCGGCCCGGCTCTCTATCAATTCGATGTATTTTTCCAGAACGAGCTTATCCACTTCCGGATTGCTGAAACAGATCTGGTTGACATAACGTTTCCCGTTGATTTCGGCAAAATATTCCGGATGTTTTTCATAAACCGATTTTGGTAAATTGGCACTGTGCGAGGAATGCATATTATAAAACCCCAATGCATTGTAGCGCGAATCGCCATGGCGATGAATGTTGATGAAGTTACGGGCCATCCAAACCCGAAAATTATCTACATCACGCCAGCTTCCACAAAGATGAAATCCACGGTATTTAATCGGCGGCTGGAAACTGTAATTCAGTTCAGACAAATTCCAACTTTGTTTCTTCTGAATGAACTCCCCATCTGTTCCAGGCCAGAACCAACGGACGCCAAGCTCTTTCTGCAAAAACAGATAAACTGCATGAAGCGTGCTGGCGGAACTCCCGCCGGCCAGGTACAAATTACCGTCACGGGTACTGATTGCCACCTGGTCCGGATCTCCCAGAGCGGAATCCACACACACCACAATTCGAGGCCCTTCCTCTTTGGTAGTCTGCGGGAAATCGGCGCCGGAAATCTTGTTCAGACAATCCCGAAGCTCCCTGACGGCGTAAAGAAGCGTACTGCCGGCTCCTGGGGCATGGTAAATTTTGAAATTGGTTTTGCCGTTTTCAAATAATACGGAATTTGCCGGTAGCGCCACTGAAATGGCCGACAACAACATGAACGCAAATAATTTTCTCATGGTATCTCCTGTCATTGATAAAATTCTCCGCTCGAATTGATCGCTATTTCCGCATTTGTGTAAACCGTAACAGGTTTTTTGAGCCATCCGACGTGACCATCAATAAACCCCGTATTAAGACCATTGTTGTGTACCCAGGCAACCGTACAGGAAGCCGGAAGAATCGGATTCATGTTATGTATAGAACTGACCGTACTGCCGGTATCTTTGGCGTCCATCAACAGGAATGTATGGCTGGGGTTTTTCAATTGGTTTATTCTAACTCCATAAAATTGATAAATACCGGTCGCATTGAGCCGTCCCATCAATTTTTCATTGACGACATAATAATAAGGCCAGGTCCGTTTGGGTTTTCCTTTACAGGCCACCAGGGCTTTGTAGTTTTCCACCGGCATATAGGTTGGGGCAAGTTTTTCATACCACCAGATTTGAGTGGACGTATAATCGATCGAAGGGGGCATCCATTCGTCATTGTCGTTGCGGTAAAAATAAAACAACGTCAATATCTGGGCTTCAGCTTTGGCGCATGAAATCCGGTAGGCATGTTCTCTGGCTTTACTTAACGCGGGCAGCAGCATGGCAACCAGAATTGCAATGATTGCGATCACAACGAGGAGTTCAATCAATGTGAATTTTCCAGTCAAACCGCACCTGCGGTTATTACAAAAGCAATTGTAGTGTTGAGCAGACATCGTTTATACTCCTTCTATTTATCGCTATACAGTGCGCATGGCCGCCATAAACCACCCATGCCCATAGCATCATAGCCGCGTATGGCGATGACATTTTCCTGTCCCTGCTTCAATTCCCCGGTAACATCGATGGCAAATGATTGATCCCACATCCAGATATCCTGCTGGTTGAATACCAGTTTTCCGTTCAAATAGATTTCTCCTTCATCATCCAGCGAACCAATCCGCAAAATAACTTTTTCGCCCTCCGGGAATGACGGCGCTTCAAAGGCCAGGCGATACCAGAATCGCCCGCCGACTTCCTTGTATCCCTGCTTTTCAAAAAAATCATGACAGGAAATCAACGGCCATGCCTGGTCTTTGAATTCGCTTTTTTCCCATCCCTGTTTCAAACCGTCGTCGTTTATATCCAGTTGAATTTTCCAGAATTCAGGCAAAATGAAAAGATTGCTGATTGAGTGGGGCACTGTTGTTCCCGCGAATATCTTTTCCAGCAGAGCCTCCTGCGTCAATTCGATTTTCTGCGGTTTCAGTTTCAAGAAATCGACAGTACTGAATTTTTTGACCAGATTATATGAACCCGGATCGCAAAATCGAATCATTTTGTTTTCATTCCAGAATTGATTAAACTCTTCAACCCGTTGTTGAAATACGTTCGTGTTCTCCAATGTCCGCTCATTCAGAGCCCGGCAATATGCCCGATATGCCTCGGCCAGGCGCATTTGAATTTCGAGGCTGTTTTTAAACCGGGTTAGCCGTTCCAATTCTTTTCCGTTTGCCCGTTTCATTGCCTCGGTGAGTTTTTCACGGGTTCCTTTTATGAATTGCTCGGGAAGCATGGCGGCAGTATCGGCCGGTCCGCCATAGATGATCCGGTGCATTTTGCGGCTGTTCGCATCCAGTTGCTTCATGATTTCCAGAACCTGAGCGCCGTTTTCCGCTCCATAGTATTGAGTACAAAAATCGGCAAGGAGCTGTTTCGGATCTTGCTTGCTGTCCCAGGTGAAACGGGCCAATGACCACAATATGGGCCATATTTGTTCACTGCGCTGCATTACCTCGACATGATAGCGCTTGAAGCTTTTATCTGCATAAAATTTCGCGGCATCCAATATATTCAACGGCTGCGGGGTTCCTTGCCAGAGAATATAATCATAACATCCCATTTCCGCTCCGGCTTTCTGGGTGGCATTCAGGTTTTCCTGGTATTTTTTTCCGCCGAGATAGTATTTCCCATCCTCAAGTTGAGCTTGCCAGGTCATGCCGCGACACGCGACTGCAACAATATTCGGCTCAATTTTGACATCTTCCGGCGGACGGGTAATTTCCAGATACGGCGCGAAAATCATGATTTTCCTGCCGGGCATTTTCCGGTTCAATTCGCTAGCCACCCGATTCATAAATGACCAGACCAGCCGGTCTTTCGAATATGGGCCGGTTCCGGCAACTTTTGAACAGTTCGCACATTCGCAGATACCATAAGCATCCGCCAATGCCATGCTGACGGCACAAGCCTCATCCAGGTCTTTCGCTGAATCCGAAATCTTGCTGTATTGCTCTATCGCGCTATTGATGGCATTGCTGATATTGGTTTCGTTGGTAAAGCAGATTTGTGCGCCTTTGACAAGCCTTTCCTGTTTGCCGTTCACGGTTACCAGGGGGAAACGTTCTGGATGAGCGGCGAGGTCCTTCGGGTCAAGTTTGCACATTTTGCATAAAACATGTCCTAACGGCGTGGCTATACGGTTAAAATCAAAATAATCGCCCTGGTGGATACTGCGCTCAAACATCAACCGATTGCGCAATAACCACAAATCATATTCATGATGGATTTTTTCGCGGTATTGCTCACGATCCGAGTAATCGAATATCGTACTGTGCCAACCGGTAAAATCCAGACACCGGTAAAGGAATGACGGTGTACCCTTGAATTCGCGTTCCTTTACTGCCAGCACGGATTTGCCGGGAATATTGACGCCAACCTCACCAGGCTCGAACCAGTAAATTCCCTGGTCGTTCAAGTATTGATAAACTCCATAAAGTAAAGCAAGGCCGCTGTTGCCGGTAATTTTCACCCGTGGTTGCGCCCCTGCCGTTTCCACAATCGTAAATGCCTGGGAAGACTCTTTACCCCGCCATTCATCCTCGGAACGCACCGATAAGACAATACCGGCATCCGAACGTGTAAAATCACGCCATGCCAACGGCATTTCAACACCGGTCATCGCCTTCAAATGCGTCTGCAGCTCCTGCACTGCCAACAACACCGTGCGGTCGATTCGACAGGGTATGTAAATCCTGCCGCGGGCTTGTCCGTTTTCAATTAAATTTTGGCCGGATATGCCTGATATGATACTCAAGGTAACTGAAAGCATGATTAATTTTTTTATCACTTTTTTTCTCCTTCCAGATTGGTTAACCGGTGAATTTCTTCTTTTACAATATCACTATGCGATGCAAAAAATTCAGCGCTGTCGCTCAACTCGTTATCCTGCCAGTATTGCCGTGCCTCAACTTCCCAGTTTTCAACTTTAATCAACAGTTCCGCCAATGGCTTCGTACATGCCTGATAATGCATTGTTTGATCGCGTCCTACAAAGCCGGCTACTTTATTCAAGCATAAGCAAGTTGACTGCAGCAATATGAGTTCTTTCGCCAACGCCTGATAACGCAAAGCCAGGCTCCACCAGCGGCGGCTCTCGGTCTCTATCATGCCGTTCACCGGTAATTTCAGCATATCGGCGGCGGCCTGCTCCAATTCACACGGAATATCCCTTTCCATGATCCGGGTCAATTGTGTTATGAACGGATTCCATGGGTGCGCCGCCCAACATTCCGGAAAGCCAGCGGCAATAAATCCCGGGAGCGCACCATGCCAGGGCGCGCGGATATTCCACAGGCTGCCGGCCCTTGTCCAAGTCGTATGGATGATTCCGAGCCCGGACTCGTCGCCATATTTGTTCCAGCCCGTCACATTGTCTATTCGATACTGGGGAACACTCTGGAGCTGGTAACATTGTTCCCACCAGCCGACCATGATGCCGGAAGCGCCCATGACCTCACAACCACTCCGCTTCAAATCTTCCGTACTGGAATAAGGCGGGATGCCGGCATATTGCCAGTCGACCAGAATCGTACCGGCGGGAAGCGCAATGCTTGAATCAACGCTTTTTTCCCGCCGGAATATGTCGGCCCAGATCAGCGGCGACATTTTTTTAGCGATGACATATTCGCACATCCTGGATATATGATTCAAGTAAAGTTCCTTTTTTGAATGTTGCCGGCAGCGCTCACAAGTACCCAGATAAAAAGTTTCATCGGCTCCGAGATGGATAAAACGACTGTCAGGATGAAGGCGTACAATTTCATCAATCCACTCTTCAAATTTTTCTATGACATCCGAATTGAGCGGACAAATTTCACTGCCAACCCCGTTTTCCCGCCAGTCATGATATTTCTCATGCTTTAGCAGCCACTCCAAATGCCCCAATATCTGAATCAACGGTATGATTTCAAAATTCAGCTCTTTAATCTTTAACAATAAATAGCTCAATTCGCCCATATCATATTGAATACGAGAATCAATATCCCAGGTTTGCCACGGAATACGGTCGTCATACTCCAAGACGATTCCGTTAAACCCGCATTCCTTCCAGAAAACCAGAAATTCAGCAAGTTTCCTGGCGGATGGTATTGCTCCCTTCAGATCCAGATGTAACCAGTTCTTTCTCATATGGAACCTCCCAGTATGAGCTGCGGTTCCACGGAAAGAGTAAGCGGAGGAGAATTCCTATTTTCCATTCTCCGAAAAAGCAGTTGCAGCAATTTTTCACACACCTCTTCAACCGGAATATGAAACGTAGTTAAAGACGGATAGAAATAACGGGCTTCCGCAATTCCGTCAAATCCGACAAATTTTACCTTCTGAGGTATTTTTATACCAGCATTTAATGCTCCCGACATGGCTCCTATGGCAATTACATCGTTATTCGCCAGTACCGCATCCGGAATCATTGAATCCGCAATCAATCTTTGCATGGCTTCATATGCGGACTTGTAGGAAAATGTTTCTTCGATAAGATGTTCCGGTGAAGGGTAAACTCCTTCGCTTTTTAAGACATTGAGAACCAATGGAGATCTCCCGATGCTCAGGTCATAAGACATGACGGCGAATTTTTTTGCCCCCTTGGATTTGAGTACGTCGACAATTCTGCGATAGGCGCCTTCTGTATCCGGATAATTACTGACCGAATCAAAACCCGGCAATGGATTTTGCCAGAAAACCACGGGAACGGGGCTATTCTCAAAATGAACCCCCGGCAGCTCACAGGTGATAATTCCGTCCACCCCACGAAAAATCAGCGCCTTGAAGGTTTTGTCGATGCTGTCGACATCTCCAAGTTCATTCCAAAAAGAAAAAATCGCAGTATATCCCTTCCTGGCCAATTCCCGTTGAAGCGATAAGGTTAAACGCCCGTAAAAATTATTATCCGGCTCCGGAAGCATGATGCCGATAGTATAAGTTTTTTGCGACTTGAGAGCTTTGGCCGAGCTATTCGGTATATAACCGAGCTTTTTGACGGCGGAATTTATTAATTTGAGTTTTTCCGGGGAAACTTTTCCTGTCGTCTTGTCATTAAGGGCATACCCTACGGTTGACTTGGATACACCGCAGAACTTAGCGATTTCAACCAGAGTTATTTTTTCGGATGCTTGCACATTTCTCATTTGGAACGTTCCAATTTTTATTCAAAAAAACAATAATAAATATCTTTTCTAACAATAATTATACATTGGAACGTTCCAAATGTCAATAGGTATTTAAAAAAATTCCAAACTTTCTTAATTTGAGTTTGCAGCAAATTCGTCACAGATGATTTTGAGCAAATTGACAAATTCTGAGTTGAGTCTTTAGGAAAATCTGATTTTGATCGGGGTATTGCGTTTTTATTTTGGAGATGTGAACATTTATATAAGTTGAAGCCTACGCCGTTTCACGCTTCGAGAATCCAGCCATGACACAACCGAATATACCGCTTCTCACACAAAAGGCAACCTCGCGCCTTGAAAAATTTGACGCCGATTTCAACCCCTGCCGCAGAAAGATGATTCTTCAGGGCTGAGATTGAGAAAAGATGCTTTGTAAAATTTTGAATTTAGAGTTATATTTTCCAGTTGACAATTTTATTTAAACGGAGTTCTGAATCCAGATGGAAAAGAAAAAGACTCAAAAATCAACCGGCAAGCATCAGAGCTGGCTGACCACAGATGAATATGAAATCGAACTGCGAAAGAAACGTGCGGAAAAGGAGACATTCACAATAGAGCCTGTTACTGGTGGCGGCAAGGATGTTTTTCGTAATTACCGGGTATCCGGCGGAAGCGCAGAATATCAGATTGAATTCCGTTCGCTGAATAAAAATATCAACACTTGTTCATGTCCGGATTTTATCAAGAACTTCCTGGGAACCTGCAAGCACATCGAAAAATTGAAATTGCAACTTCCAAACACCAAAGGAAAATCACGATTTGCGGAAGTTTATCTGGATCATACGGAATGGCGTCCAGTATTGCATCTACCACAGTTAATTACTTCAGAGATTACGGCATTTTTGAACAAATATTTTGACGATGCCGGAAATTGCCGTGAGCCATATACGTTGACTCTGCCGGTTTTTTTGCGGGAAGTCGAGAGCGCGCCGCCGGAAATTTCCTCACGAATCCGGATATCGGTGGAAATTCACGGTTTCAATCAGAAGTTGAGCCATCTGGATCGTCTCGAGAAGATGCGGCAGACCTATGAGCGGCAGATACATGCCAACCAAGGGCATTTGCCGTTTCTTCGTTATGCGCTTTACGATTACCAGATTGCGGGAATACTGCATCTGGCCTTTAAAGGACGGGCAATTCTGGCCGATGAAATGGGCCTGGGCAAGACCGTTCAGGCCGTAGCAGCCGCGGCAGTCATGCACGAATGTCTCGGAGTGAAACGGGTATTGGTTGTGGCTCCGGCATCGTTGAAAACCGAATGGGAAGAGCAAGTCGGTAAATTCACCGATTTGAGTTCAGAACCGGTCTTCGGCGGGCGCGCCGAGCGTCTTCGGCTTTACCGTCACTCAAAAGCATTTTTTCTGCTGGCAAATTATGAACAGGTGGTGCGTGATCATGAAGATATCGTCCAGCTTTTTCAACCGGATTTGATTATCCTTGACGAAGCCCAACGGATTAAAAACTGGAAAACGAAAACCGCGCAGACCTTGAAGCGGATGAATTCGCCGTATGTTTTCGTTCTTACCGGTACACCCTTGGAAAACCGGATCGATGATATTTATTCGCTGACCGAGATGATTGATCCTACTATTTTCGGCAGTCTGTTTCGCTTCAACCGTCGGTTCCTTGATTTCGACGGAGATGGCAGGACTTGCGGCATGAAGAACCTGCGTGAGCTTCACGAAAAGCTCCAGCCGGTCATGTTGCGGCGGCGCAAAGATGATATTCAGGAAAATCTGCCGGAGCGAATCGACAATAACTATTTCGTCGAAATGACAACAGAACAGAAAAAGCGTTACGCGGAATACGAAGAAACCGTCAGTCGTTTGTGTGCCGCGGCCCAGAAGCGGCCGTTGACTGACCGGGAATTCGAGCGGCTTCAGCTTGGCCTTGCCGCTATGCGAATGCACTGCGACAGCTGTTATATTATGGACGATGGCATCCCCGAATCGCCGAAGATCGATGAACTGAAGCGAATCCTGGAAGATTTTCAGCAGAATGCGCCCGAGCGGAAAATCATCATTTTCTCCGAATGGGTCCGGATGCTGGACCTGGCGGCTGTGGCACTGAATAAAATGAAACTCGGCTATGTAATGCATGTCGGCCGGGTCCCCCAGCAGAAACGCCGCGAAGAGATCAACCGCTTCAAAAACGATCCCGATTGCAAAGTATTTCTCTCCTCGGATTCCGGCGGAGTTGGACTGAATCTACAAACCGCCAGCATTGTCATTAACCTCGACTTGCCCTGGAATCCAGCCAAGCTCGAACAACGCATTGCCCGTGCTTGGCGCAAGATGCAGAAAAATTCAGTCAACGTCATCAATCTGGTCGCCTCGGACTCTATCGAGCACAAAATGCTCGGAACGTTGCAGTTCAAACAGGGATTGTCCGATTTCGTACTGGACGCCAAGGGCGAAGCCGAAGATTTTGAACAGGCCAACGCCAAGTCAGCATTCATAACCCGCCTCAACGAACTGATGGATGCCGGAATCAATATCTCCAAACCGATTGCCGAACCTGATACTATACTCCGCCAGGAATTGACCTTGAATAATCCCGGCATCGGCAAATTACTGGAATTGCGGTCTTCGGACAAACAACCCGCGTTCCTGGGAGTCGGAGATGCCGCCGCCGCCAAACCGTTGCAAGACCAAATCCGCCGCAGCTACGGCGAAGGTGTTACCGATCAGCAAATCACCATAATCACTCCGGAAATTCAGAGTCTGCTGCAAAAACTTGCCGAACAGGGCTTCATCAGCATCAACAGCACGACGCAAACGATTTTCAGCCATGCCAGCGCCGAACCGCCCAAGCCATCCGATCGCAAACGGCGGCTGGAACTGGGCCGCCCTCTTTTGGGAAGTTCACGCCGCAACTTAAAAATGGCTACAGTCCTGAAAGCCGGAGGATTCGACGAGGAGGCCGCGACTCCCGCCTGGAAAGCCGTATCCGAAGCGGCGCTGGCGCTTTTCGCCTTCGTCCCGATTGAAGCGCCGGAAAAGCTGCCGGAACAAGTATCCGCTGACCGGATAAAAGAGCTGGTTCAGTTAAGTCGTCCACAACAGAGCTTTCTGCTGCTTTGCCTGAACAAGCTGAATCAGGATGATCCGCTTTTGGTTGAAGAAGCGACCAAATTTCAGGAAACCGTCGAATCATTTGTCAGTTCTGAGCAAATGAAACCTTAATTACCCTTATTATTACCCTCTTTAAAGGGTATTACCCTTATTCGTTTCCAATGTAGGGGAATCAGGACCAGATGGGGATCCAGGCCAGGACGACTGTCAGAGACCATAGGGCGGTCGGAATGCCGTAGCGGGCAAAGTTGGCGAAAGTTATCTTGATATTCATCTGGCCGGCCGCCTGAACTACGAAAATGTTGGCCAGGCTGCCGAACAACAGCAGGTTGCCGGCGAAGGCGTTGGTCAGCGCCAGAATCGAAAAATTCAGGGTATGGGTCGGGTCCAGCAGCCGGACCAGCAGTACTACCGCTGCTGAATTGTTGATCAGGTTGCTGACGGTGGCCCCCAGTACGGTGAGTACGTAGGGATTTTCCGGGTGCATGCCGGATTTCAGCAGGGCCTCGAGCAGACTGGTTCCCCAGCCGTTGTCGATGAAAGTTCCCACGACCACGAACAGGCCGATAAAGAGTACCAGCAGTTGCCATTCCACCAGTTTCAGGACTTCGCGGCTGTAGAGGCGGCGGCTGCAGAGCAGAAGTCCGGCGGCGGTCAGGACGATCAGGTATTGCGGCCAGTCGGTGAATACGCACAGGATCACCACGATGACCAGCGCCGAGATTCCTTTGGTGGCGCGCCAGGCGTTAAAAGGCTGTTCATCGGGGGGAAAGACCGGCAGGTCGGTGACTTCGTTCAACGGTTTTTCGGAGCGCGCCAGCCAGAGGACGATAAAGTAACTGCCGAGCATGGAGAATGCAACCGGGGCGGCGGCAAAGAGCATATAGCGGCCGAAATTCAGTTGTCCGACCTGTCCGAGCAGCACGTTCTGGGCGTTGCCGATCAGGGTCAGGGCACAGCCGATATTGCTGGAGAGCGCGATGGCAATCAGGTAGGGGACCGGATTGATTCTTTTGCGCACCAGCGCGATGCCGGCCACCGGGGTAATGGCCAGACAGATGACGTCGTTGTTCAGGAAAGCGGAAAGCAGCCCCGAACTGGTCATCAGGATCGCCAGGAAGAGGGCCGGTTTGTCCAGGGTTTTGACCATGAGGTCGGCCAGCCGCCGATACAATCCCGAATGATGGAGTTGCCCGGCGATTACCATCAGTCCGAAAAGCATCAGGATCGATTCGAAATGTACCGACGTAATGGCTTTGGGCAGGGTGATGCAGCCGGTGGCCAGCATGGCGATCGCTCCCAACATGGCGACTCCGGTGCGGTCCAGCCGGAAAA
The DNA here is from genome assembly GCA_031548025.1 of Victivallaceae bacterium. GTDB lineage: Bacteria > Verrucomicrobiota > Lentisphaeria > Victivallales > Victivallaceae > UBA5239. The sequence goes on from JAVBRM010000057.1 coordinate 37,510, forward strand.
ACAATCCCCGGCCGCTGGCAATCCCGATGTAAGTTGCAATAAAAATAACCAGCGTCAGACCGCGCAACCATTGCGGATCGTTATAAAGAGTATGCAGATATTCGATCAACTTTACTCCCGGAGTTAGAACTTATCGACTAACTATAGCCCGTCGGAAGTGAAAAGCAAATCCAGACTTGAAAAATGAAAAAAACTGAACTTTTGATTTGCATATTTGCGGGACTGCGTGTAAATTATCAGGCTTAACAGATTATATAGTAACAACATGGAGTTAGCTATCTTATGTACAATTCTTCTGATTTGAGGAAGGGCCTGAAGGTTTTAGTCGACGATTATCCGTGGGTCATTACCGATTTTGAATTCTGCAAGCCCGGCAAGGGCACCGCTCTTTATCGCTGCAAAATGAAAAATATGATTACCGGTTCGACCATGGACCGTACTTTCCGTCCGGTAGACAAAATCGACAAGCCCGACCTGGAAGAACGCGACACTGTCTATTCTTATGCCGATGGCGATTTCTTCGTTTTCAGCGACGTCGATACTTTTGAAGAAATTCATGTAGCCAAAGACGTTTTGGGTGACAATGTTTATTTTCTGATCGAAAATTCGGAATGCCACATTCTGTTCTTTAACGGCAACCCGATTGAAGTAACTCTGCCGACTTTCATCGAAAAGGTGATTGCCGAAACCGAGCCCGGCGCCCGTGGCGATACCGCCACCAACGTAACCAAACCCGCCAAAATCGACAACGGTTACGAAATCCAGGTCCCGCTTTTCATCAATCAGGGCGACACTGTCCGTATCGATACCCGTACCGGTGCATATGCCGACCGCGTTTCCAAAGCCTGATCGTATTCAGCAGCTTTCTGATAAAAAAGCCCGTTTCGCTCTGCGTGCCGGGCTTTTTTCGCGTCTGCGCCGTTTTTTCGAGGACCACGGATTCATCGAAGTCATGACTCCGGTCAGGATCGCGGCTCCGGCGCCGGAGGAATTTATCGAGGCCCCGGCTTCCGGTGAAAAATTCCTGCGCTGCAGTCCCGAGCTTGACATGAAACGGCTGTTGTGCGCCGGGTATGAAAAGATCTATCAGATCGGGCCCTGTTTCCGCAGCGGCGAAAACGGCCGCCGCCACCGCGAGGAATTTACCATGCTCGAATGGTACGAGGTCGGCGCGGATTATCGGAAACTGATGGATTTCACTACCGCCATGCTGCGTTATGCCCTGCAGGATGAGAATCGGTCATGCGAAATCATCACGATCGACGAAGCATACCGGAAATACGCCGGAACGACGGTGGAAAAAGCGATTGCCGGCGATTGTTTCGACGAGTTGATGGTGGAAAAAATCGAGCCGAATCTTGGGCGCGGCAAGCTGACTTATCTGGCCGATTACCCGGCTTCGCGGGCTTCGCTGGCCCGGTTGAAACCGGACAACCCGGCGGTGGCCGAGCGCTGGGAGCTTTATATCAACGGATTGGAGTTGGCCAATGCTTACGGTGAGCTGACCGATGCCGCGATTCAGCGGGAGCGCTTTGTCCGGGAGAGAGCCGCCCGGGCGATATCCGGCGGCGCGGTTTATCCGGAACCGGAGAAATTTCTGGAGGCGCTTGACCGCGGGATGCCGCCTTGCGCCGGGTGCGCGATGGGGCTTGACCGTTTGGCAATGATCTTTACCGGGGCCGGAGATATTGAGGAAGTTGTCTTCGAATAAGTTTGAAATTTCCGGAAAATGAGAGTATCTTATTTGATTCATTAGGGATATACAGGATGAATTGCTGGAAATTAGAAAAAATAGTTGAGTTGCTTTATGAGTGTGGCGATATCGCCATGCGGTTTTATGAAAACCCGCCATGCGAAATCAAGGATGACAATTCCGTGGTTACCGCGGCGGACAAAGCCATCGAAAATCGCCTCGGTTTGGAATTCGACCGCCCGGAAGCCGGCTTGCGGATGATCGGCGAGGAAACCATCAATACCCATGGCGAGGAATATATCCAGGCCGCGATTGCCGGCGATTGTTTTGTAGTCGATCCCATTGACGGGACGGCGCCTTATTCCATTCATTTTCCGGCATGGGGAATATCGGTGGGCTATATGCGGAACGGCAAGATTACCGAGGGTGCGGTCTATTTTCCGGTATTCGACGAACTGATGATTACCGACGGTCCGAACGTCTGGCTTTACCGTAAAAATGAACGTACCCCATACCCCTTTAAAGTTCCAAAAATCGACAAGTCGCGTTCACTTGGAGTATCGCAGGAAATGATGCGCCACGGCAGGTTGGATATGACCAATCACCTGGTGGCCTGGGATACCGCGGTGGGCGTTTTTCATTATATGATGCAGGGGAAGCTGCTGGGCTATATCGCCAACTTGAAAATCTGGGACATTGCCGGCTGTATGGCGGTGATGGAGCGGGGCGGTTTCACCGGCAGGACCTATGACGGCAAGGCGATCGGTAGCGACGCCGCGGCCGCTTTTCATCTGGAACCGTCGCCGGATCGCTGGCGGCTGCGGCAAACTACGGTGTTTGCCGCCAATCCGGAAATAATCGATTATATTCAACAAAATTCACAACCCGACAACAGGTAATAATTTATGCCGAATATCTATATGGTCAGCCTCGGCTGCCCCAAAAATCTGGTGGATACCGAAGTAATGACCGGTCAGTTGCTGGTCAAGGGGTTCGGCGTAGCCATGGACCCAGAGGAAGCGGACATCTATCTCATCAACACCTGCGCGTTTATCGAAAGCGCCCGCCAGGATGCCTATGAAGCCATCGAAGAAGGCGTTGACTGGAAAAATGAGCTTCCCGGCCGGTTGCTGGTGGTAACCGGTTGTCTGGTTCAGTGGGACAAGGCTGAAAAAGTCAAAGCCGAATGGCCGGAGGTCGATCTCTGGACCGGGCTGGATATGATTCCTATGATTCCGGATATGCTGCAGGAAATTTCCGATAAACCGGCCGCTCGCGGCACTACCCGCCGTCAGGATGAGCCTTGCTATTTGTACGACGACAGTACGCCGCGCTTTCAGTGGACGCTGTCGCATCTGGCTTATCTGAAAATCGCCGAAGGGTGCAACAACCGCTGCTCATACTGCGCCATTCCGAATATCCGGGGATGCCTCCGCAGCCGCGATATCGCTTCGATACGCCAGGAGACGATCAACTTGGTCAATGGCGGCGTGAAAGAGGTAATCCTGATCGCTCAGGACATTACCGCTTTCGGGCATGATACCGGCAAAGGAAATCTGGCCGAGTTGCTGCGCGAGCTCGAATCCATTGATCTGGATTTCAAAATTCGGCTGCTGTATGCCCATCCGGCGCACCTGACCGATGAGATCATTCAGGCCATGGCCGAATGCGGCAAAGTTCTGCCGTACCTGGATTTGCCGCTCCAGCATATTTCCGACCATCTGTTGAAGGTCATGGGGCGCAAGACCGACCGCAAGCATATCGAAAACGTTCTCGCCAAGCTCAGGGAAAAGATTCCCGGGATTGCCATCCGGACGACTTTCATTACCGGTTTTCCCGGCGAAACGGCCGAGGATTTCGCCGAATTGCGGGACTTCATCAAGGAGCAGGAATTCGACCGGCTGGGAGTTTTCGCCTATTGCCCGGAAGTCGATACTCCGGCGGAAGCGTTTGCCGACCAGGTTTCGGAGGAGGTCGCCGACGCCCGCGCCGACGAATTGATGAAGATACAGGGAAAAATCTCATTAAAACGCAATAAAAAACTTGTCGGAAAGGAATTTTGTGTTATAATTGATGGTGTCAGTAAAAAATCCGCGACCGGACGCACCTATATGGATGCTCCCGATATTGATAATATCGTGCATATAACGCCGGCCGGAAAATTGAAGGTTGGGGATATCGTCGAGGCGCGCATATGCGGCAGCGGGAAATACGATCTGTTTGCCGAAGTGCAGAAAAAAATAAAAGGGTGATGTTTATTTATGAAAGTGGCCAATATTCCAAATGCTTTGACAGTGGGGCGGATCGTCGGGATTTTTATTTTTCTGATTCTGGCCAATATCGCCGAACCGGATGTATGGCCGTATTTTTCCGAAAAATGCGCTCAAAGTGTCAGGATAATTGCCTTTATCCTGGCGTTTCTGGCTGGGCTGACTGACTTTTTCGATGGCTACCTGGCCCGTAAGTATAACCAGGTCACCGATTTCGGCAAGCTCGTCGATCCACTGGCGGACAAAATATTCGTGACGGCGATCATGCTGATGATGGTGGAGTTCCAGATGATGCCGGCGTGGATCGCGGTTATCATCATTTCCCGCGAATTTCTGGTGACCGGACTGCGGATGCTGGCGATTCAAAAAAGTATCGTCATTTCCGCCGACAGTTGGGGCAAAGCGAAAACCGCATTGCAAATGGTCATGCTTTTCATCGCCGGTGCTTCGTGGATCGGCATGTTCAATCTGCGGGAGGATATTCTGGTTTTCGGCGGTCCGTCGCTGATTGCCATCGCAGCCGGCGACAGCACCAATATGATTCAGAGCATCGGCGGGGAAATGCACATCCGGTTCTGGTTTGTCTGGAAACTTTTCCTCTGGGCGGTCACCGCCGTGACGATTTACTCAGGAATCGGCTATTTCACCAAATTCAAGAGCGTCTTCAAAGATTGATTTTCAGATCAGGCTGATGATATTCGCCCGGTTGATCCTCTCAATCAATTCTTGCGGCAGTTTCAATTCGTCGTACAGACGATTGTAGAGCTCCATCCACGGGCGGGTATTGCAGCGGTGGGGAACGAAAACCTCGCCATCTGAAGCATAGCACAATTTTTCAAGCAGATGGTAATCATTTTTACCGTCGGGCGCAAACATTTCCTTCCAGAAACCGAGCGATTTGCGAATGGCGCCGCCACCTGATAAATCAGCGTAAATATTGGGATTTTCTCTGACCACGCAGGCGGCTTCGTCCCACCACGGATACCCGAAATGTGCCATCAGGATTTTCAAATCCAGAAATCGTCTGGCGATCAGGTCCAACGCGGCCGGGCGCATCAGTGTGATATCGGTATAGGTGGAGCGCGCCGCCACCCCGCCCGGTTCGTACATGACATTCAGCAGATATCCGGTATGGAACACCGCCAGTCCGTTATGCGCGCGAATGACATCGTACAAAGGATAATAGGCCTTGTCCCCGTAAGAGCGGGCTGGAGCAATGAACTTGATACCACGGGCGCCACGGGAAAACATCGTCTCGATATCTTCCGGGGAGACTTGGTCGATGTCGACTTTGGGAATGGCAATGACAAAATCGCCAAATATGGATTTCAGGGAAAATGCTATTTCCGGCGGGTCCAGCACGACCGCTTTTTCAATGCCGTAACTCAGGTTTTCCGCGAGCATCGCCTTGGGGTCGGCGTCGTTTTTCCAGATGGAAACCAGGGGCGGCAGCAACACTCCCAGTGGGTCTCTTTCAGCATGGATTCCATGCACATGTGCGTCAATCAACATAAAATTTTCTCCTTCACTGAACAAATATATTACACATCCGGGCCGGTTTGTCGAAGCCTTTACCGGTGGGCGATACCGCGTAGCCTTCGAATTCATTGCCCGCGAGGCGCTGGCGGCAAACATTGACTCCCCACGGCATAGACTGAATGGGCCTGACGCCGATGTCTTTGACCTGTACCTCCACCGTCCAGTGATCGGCGAATTTCCTGGTGACCACCTTGACCGGCGACCAGCTTTCCGGAACGTCTTCAACTCTGGGGGTGACGCAGCGGCTCAGGAATGCGCCATTGGGATTGACGACGATTTTCGCCCGATAGCCTTCCGGGGTGGTCAAATAGATTTCGATATTATCATCCCGGTAGATCATCTCATCCACTGTTTTGCCGGGCCCCATTCCGGCCCGCAACTCATTCATCCGCCGGTCATAACAGGTTATTCCGACCAGCAGGGAATCATCCGGCAGCCAGCGAAACGCCACAGCAGTGCGATTGACCTCCGGATATACTCCAGTCATCCAATCTCTCATCCATAATTTTCCCCCCAGTTTTTCCCAGATATCTTTGGTCAGGTCGCCATCAATCTCCGGCATCTGAGGCAATTGGCGCACCCGGATATCCGGTCCGGACCGCTTCAAGCCGGAAAAGAGATTCTTCAATGGAGCAATTTCCGATTCGATGAACTCGACACGTTTCCGATAGATTCCATCTCCCGCTTTCTCTTTTGCGCGGTCCAGAATTTCAAAATATACGGGTATGTCCTCTTTCCGCAGAAAACTGCCGGTTTCGGTAATCGCGCGTGATTGAGGGCGCATCCACACCGTTTCCGCAAACTCATAGAATCGCCGCATTTCGTCTCCGACCGGACCGAAAAAATTGCTGTAATAATCCTGCAATTCGGCGTTCAGATCCAATTGGGGATTCCAACTCAAACGGCAATGAAGATAAATCATCAAGTGGTTGATTCCGGGCAGTTTGACATTTACCCCGTAATTGAATTTCGGATCGAGCGAAATTTCCACCAAAGTCGACTTGAACCGTGAATCCAATTTTTTGAAATTCCGATCCATCAGGGCGGTGAAGATTACCGGTACCGGAGGATAATTCCGATTCGGGTTGTGATGAAGATAATAATCGTACAGATAAAATTCACTTTCCGGGGCCTTTTGCAGCCACTTATCCCTGAGCGCCAACTCCTTGCTGTGCTCCGGCAAATGCCAGGTCTGGCTGGTTTGCGTAAAGAAAATTCCAATATCCGCCGGAATTACCGCCTCTGGCGGTTCCTTCGCATATCCGTAGGAAAATGTCGAAAATTTCAAACCGGGAGATTTCGAACGTACCTGGCCGGCTACATCCAGCACCATATCCCACATATAATCGGAAAAACGTCCCCAGTTTCCCCGCTCCTTTTTGTCCCACCCGGCAGCCGTATCCCGATCATCCAGAACCGACCAACCATCCGGTTGACCGATCGGCAGATAAGGAATTTCCGGAAATGCCGCATTGGTTTTCAGCAAATATTCTGCTATCTGTTTCCTGAAATCCGGGCTTGAAAGGCGCGGCAGAAACCTTTTTGGAGAGGTGGGAATCAACTTGCCGTTACGAAACGCCATCACCTCGGGATCATCGTTCCGATACACGATATCTTGAGCGGTATGTCCGGCCCATTGGTCATACGTTCCTCCCTGCCGCAACTTTTTGTACCAGAGAAACTCGCCGCGATTTTTTCCCCAACTGCTGCCGGAGAGTTTACGATTCCGGAAAAACGGCTCTTTTTTAATATTGCATTCCTCAATCTTGATCGTTTTCAGCTCGGGAACCACCTCGCCTATCTCTTCCAGCGGCATATACCAGCGGCATCCCAGCATTTCCAGCAAATCATAAACCGCGAACAAGGTCCCGGTGGCATCCGTCGTATAAAATCCCAGAGCGCTGTTACGCGGGTCGCGGAAGAAAAACGGAACCCGCCATTTATAGCCGCCGGTATAGACTTCCCACTCTTTCTGCAACTGGTCGAACAACCCGAACCGGTTATTGCCGCGCGGTATCGGCAAACGGTTTTCGTCAACCCCGATCAACGCGATATAATCGGGGCCGACAATCACTTTGAAACCGTCACTTTTTATATCATCAACGGTGATTCCCAGCTTACGGGTATACTCACTTGGGCCGATATAAACCGGCAGTTTGCCCGACGGCTGATTAACCACCGGCAACTCCACGCCTGAAATCTTCTTTAGATATTTCTGCAGCTCTTTGGCTGCCACTTGAGTCGATGCACACGCCTTCGCATCGACTACGATTTCCGCATTGCTTTTGCCTTCGTTGACCAACTCCAATGCGCTCAAAGCGACTGCCGCTATCATAAACAGAGTGAACAATAATTTTTTCATTTTAATTTTTCCAATTTTAGTGATCAATCGGGATTGGCGCCGTATTGGGACTCCGGTCGCCAGAATGGGCTCGAGGCGTTTCTGTCTTGCTGTGCGGCACCGGGAACCAGACGCAAAAACGAACCCTCTTTTCGGATATTGGCATGCAGGTCCGCATACAGCACATTCGTTGAATTTTCATGCCGCATTACCAAATGACTCCCCCTGCCCGTATCGGAGATCGCCGCGGTATTGGCATCCATCAGCAACGCCAGCCGCGACGGATACGGAAAAGTTGGCCCCCGGAGCATCTGGTCAGCTCCATTCCAGGTCGTAGACATCAGGCCGTTAATACCGATGGTTTGCAAATTACCGCCCAGGCCGAGCAACGCGCCGGGTTCTTCCGGGCAGATGAACTTCGACTTAGTGATTGCCCCGGTCGACGACCGACCGATTTCCGCGATATATCTGAAATTGGCAACATCCTGCAAATAAAGAGCAACCATACATAAAAGATTACTGGAACGATGCCACACCGTATCTCCGGGAGCGGTACCATAACGGTATGCAATGCTGTACCCATAGTCACCGGTATACATACCAGCCGCCAACCCCATTTGCTTCAAGTTGTTCAGGCACCCTATTGTGCGGGCTTTGCCGCGAGCCTTGTTCAGCGTCGGCAGCAGCATGGCCGCAAGAATAGAAATAATTGCAATCACAACTAATAATTCGATAAGTGTGAATTTCTTTTTTCGATTTTTCCATGCCATTGGTATCTTCTCCTGATTGATTTTTATGATTCATTTCCGGTTATGATTAAAGGAGAGGCATCTCCTTGTATGCCATCGGGAATTTGTTCGGAGCAACCACAACTTCCACCCGGTTGAAAACGCGGAGCCAGATTGAGATTGATGAATTCCGTCGAATGTTCTTTGTTCCTGATTCGTTCCATCATGATCTTGACCGCATGACGGGCCTGTTCCTGAATCGGCTGTACCACCGTTGCTAGGGATACCGGGGAATGAAGGCAGAACGAATAACCGTCAAAACCAACCAGCGCAATATCGTCCGGTACTTTTATTTTGCTCCAATACAGGATCTTCATCAACTCGGCGGCGGCAAAATCGTTGCAACAAATCACCGCATCCGCTTTGAAAACCTTCAAACGGTTGACAATGGCTTCCTTGCCAAGTCCGGCGCACAGCAGAATACTCTCTTCTCCGGCCTCAATACCGGCTTCATTCAGGGCGCGAAGAACTCCCTGGAATTTGGATTGGTTATGCTTGCTCCGCATATTGAGTTCGAGAAACATGATTCTCCGCCGTCCATGCTCCAGTAAATGCCGGGCGGCCAGATAACCGCCGGCTTCGGTATCGCATCCCACGTCAAAACCGCAATCGTTCAGGTGCGAACAGTAAACCACCGGAATTTTTTCCGCCTGGGTTTGTTTGATCGGCTTTTTCATCGTAAACGCCATTATGCCGTCAACCTCGCGTGCTCTGAAAATTCCCATCATCTTCTCAATGCCTTCGCCCTCGCTCAAACGAATGTTCAGCACTTCAAATCCCTGAAGCTGAAGCAACGATGCGACTTCATCCTGCAAAACGGCAATCAATCCCTGCCGGTTTGACACTGATACCATGCCGATCAGTGAACTTTCTCGTTTTTTCAATTGCTGTGCCGCATAATTCGGCACAAACTTCATCTCATCCACCAATTTCAGGATTTTTTCCCGCGTTTTGGCGGATACCCGAATTGTCGGAGAGTTGTTCAATACCGCGGATACCGCGGGCCTTGAAACACCCGCTTTTTCCGCCAGTTCTTTCATCGTCATGCTCATAGCAACTGAATTTCCAATTTACTGACTCGTGTAATCAAAACTTATTATACCTCCGAATCAATGATCTGTCAATATCATTTTTCAAATTTCCGGAATTTTTTTGACTGGCCTTAGAGATTGATTTTGTTGCTGTCGGGATCGCGAGATTCCGGCAGGTCGATGTTTACGCGGTCGGGGAGCGCCCACATGCTGCCGGTGAAGCCGTCAACCGCGAATCCGAAGATATTCACGAAATTACCCCAATACCACGGGCTGAGCGTCGCCGTAATGGTCCGTTCCGTGCCTTCGTCGAATTTGACGGTATAGATTTCCCGGTTGAAGAATTTGCTGGATTGTGAACGCAAAGTTACCATCATCGGAGTTTTGCCCATGTGAACATATTGGCCGTCGCGGTTATAAACCCGGAAAATCCGTTCCTGGTTCTGACTGGCTCCGATATTGACCGTATACTGGTTATTGGACATCGAAGTGGCACAGCCTTGCAACAGCATCAAAACGCACAAACCGGACAAATACATCATCATTTTCATATACGGCAACTCCCTGATTTAGTTGATTTAATATAGGTGCCGGGAACATAAATTCCAGTTCGAATTGTTTTTTTTACGGGATATCTGCGGATAATTTAAGAAAAAGTATTGACAATTGAACCTCTTGCATGTATAATTTAAATATCGGATCGGGAACGTTCCCGGAAACAAGAAACAGAAGATATAGCCATGTCCATTACGATTACTAAAATTGCCGAATTGACCGGGGTTTCCAAGTCTACCGCGCATCGCGCGTTGTCTGGCGCAAGCGACATCAGCGAAACGATGCGGCAAAAAATTCTGGATTGCGCGCGGAGCCATAATTACCAGCCCAATTTGTCGGCGCGGGTTTTGGTCGGGGCGAAAACCTGGCTGCTGGCGCTGTATGGACTGGATTTCGGGAATGTTCATTTTGCACAATTTCTGCGGGGGGCAAGCCGTGTGGCAGACGCCGCGGGCTATCACCTGCTGACCGTTTCTTCATCGGATAAAATGAATCATCTCCGCCATCTGGGAATAGAGGGAGTAGCGGCTTTTTTTGGCAGCTCCAGTGAAATCGCGGGGTTGTACAATCTGCAAATTCCGATGGTGCGGTTGATTAAGCAAAATCCGAACGGCGATGAGGCGGCGGTCAGTAGCGGAGTGCGGTACGGTGCAGCTCTGTTGGTGCGATATCTGCTGGAAAAAGGACACCGGCGGATCGGGCATCTGTCGGTATCACAGCCCGATGACATGAATGTGCCGGAAAAACTGGCGGGATATCAGAATGCGCTGGCGGACGCCGGGGTGCCGTATCGGCCGGAATTGGTGGTAAGCGTGGATTTTTACACTGAACGGTGCGGTTATGAGGGAGCGCGGAAGTTGTTGTCCCTGCCGGAGCCGCCGACTGTGATTTTCGCGCAGTCGGATATTCTGGCGACGGGAGCCTATCGCGCCGCCCGCGAATTGGGTCTGCGCATTCCCGAAGATATTTCCATTGCCGGTTATGACGACAAGGAGTACGCCGCGTTGCTCTTCCCCGCGTTGACCACCGTGCGGACTCCGTACCAACAACTCGGCGCCTACACGATGGAATGCTTAATCGCCGAAATCGAGAACCGTCCCCGCCCGTCCGGCACTCCTCTCCTGCCGGTCTTGGCGGAACGCTCCTCCGTTGCCGATATCAATCTCAACCCGGAGACAGAAAATGAAAAACCATGCATTCAGCCGCTTGTCCGGTAACCGGCGGCCAACACATCATAAGTTGTTGAATTTTACGCTTGTAGAGCTACTGGTAGTGATTGCTATTATAGCCATATTGGCGGCACTGCTGCTGCCGGCGCTCAACGTGGCGCGGGAGAAAGCGCGCTCCTCGAATTGTCGGGGAAACCTGAAACAAATTATGAACGCTCTGCATATTTATACTTCAGAGAACGACGAAATTCTGCCGAATCATGGAACATCCGCACCTTATTGGATTCATCAGATGTATTCGTGCCATCAGAATCCGCTGATTTACGCCTGTCCTTCGGACACGAACCCTAAGTACGAGATGACATCGATCGGCAATATCAGCGAAAATTTACCCAAAGGTTTACCCAAAGGATTGGGATATTTGCGCAACAGAAATTACAATACCGGTGCAAAAATCATCAAGGCACAATATCCATCGGCACAGATGTTTGTCGCCGATGGCACCGGTCATTGGGTTGCCGATTTTTATGGATCCGGTTCTGTACCGTCCCCGCGTGAGTGGAGACTGACGACCGGCCAGCGGTACCACGCGCGTCATAGTGGAACCTGGAATGTGGCGTACTTGGGCGGGAATGTCGGAAATATGACTTGGCAGGAGGCCGAGGCGTTGAATCCGGCAACTACCGTCATCACTTCCGCGTCGACGCCATTAGTGGGAAAAATATTCTATGCCGGAACCGTAACGGGTAAACCTTGGTAATAAACTTTAATCTGGAGAAAATATGAAAAAACTATTTATCATCTCTTTGGCCCTGCTGGTGGTTTCGGCGGCGGGATTGGAATGGAAACGCGGGCAGACGCTGACAATCGCGCTGCCGGAAAAAGCGGAAAAATCGGTACTGGCGGCAAAGGCGGAGCTGGAACATTGCCTGCCGCGGGCGCTGGGAGTAACGGTTCAAACCGGCAGTCCGGAAACAGCCGACATCGTACTCGGTGATACTGAATTGACCAGAAAACAGAAATTTTACCGTTCCAATCTGCCGGAGGAAGGTTTCATTGTCGCGGTTTCCGGCAGAAAGCTGTTTATCTACGGGCATGACGGCAAATTCACCGGAACGCTGTTCGGCGTGGAGGATTTTCTGTCCCGAGAGTTGGACATCACCTGGATCTGGGCCGGTGAAAGCGGCGAGGATATTCCAGCGCGCGGCACGTTGAAGCTGCCGGATTTCGCCCGCACGGAAGCACCGGGTTTCATGACTCGCGGCTTTTTTTTCAATACCGATCCGGGTTTTCTGGACTGGGCGCGCCGTATGAAGTTAAGCAATCGGTCCGGCGGTATGTTCGGCGGACGTAAAATGGTCTTCGGACACAGTTGGAATGCGCTCTATTTCAAAACCCCGGCGGCAAAGGAACACCCGGAATGGATGGCGATTTACGGCGGGGAACGCCGCGGGCCGCACCTCTGCACCTCCAATCCGGAATTGCGAAAATACATTGCGGAAAAAGCTGTCGAAGCGGCCCATAAACGCAAATACGACATTATAAACATTTCACCTTCGGATGGTTATGGTTTTTGCGAATGCGCGGAATGCCGCAAACTCGACCCACCCGAAACGGTTTATACGCAGAATATTCCAAACCTGTCCAACCGTCACTGGGACTATGCGATAGCGGTAGCGGACATGGTGAAAAAAATTGATCCGAAACTCGGCGTCGGCATGTTCGCCTATACTGCTTATAAGCAGGCACCGACCAACGTCAAACGTTTTCCCGATAACCTTTATGTATCGTTCTGCTTCAGCACCGTGTATTTTCCCAAACCGGAGAGCAAAGCGGAGACTTACCGGGTTTTGGCTGAATATAAAAAACTGGACGCTAAAATCATCGGGCGGGAATACTGGGGAATGCACTATTTATTGGATTTTCCCTATATTTATACCGGCGTTTTGAAGGAATCGATGCCGGAACTGGCGACGTTTGGCCTTGTTGGCATGTATGGCGAGGCTCCCGGAGATTTCGCCACCAACGCGCCGAATTATTATCTGGTTTCGGCGTTGATGTGGAATCCCAAGGCTGACAGCGACGCGATCATGAAGCGCTTTTACCGCGCTTTCGGCCCCGCGGAGAATGAAATTCGTGGTTATTACGAAACATTTGAACGCGCCGTAATGCAAAACACGAAATCCATTCCCGGATTCGGGTATCGTAGTTTAGTCAACGCGTGGCCGGAAATTTTCCCCGCGCCGGTATTGGCGGAAGCGGAAAAACATCTCGCCAAAGCCCAAAAACTGGCAAATACCCCTCAAACTGCGGAGCGGGTCCGGCGGGTATCGGTTGGATTTGAACACGCCAAACTGCGGTTGAAAATGCTGGAGGTTTACCGCAAGCTCGGACGTAACGGCGAACCGCTCTTCTGCTTCAGTCTGGCGGGAGACATCGCGGAAGCGGAATTTCATAAAGTCCCGCTTCCCGCGGACCGCAAGGCTTTCTGGGAAACCATGCCGCGGCATTCCTTGTCCAAAGAGGAACGCCTCGCCGCTCTACGGGAAGCGTTTGCGCTGGGCAAAGAATATGAACAATTTCTGAAAGACAACGCGGAAGTCATGCAATTCGCCGTCCGCGCGGACAATACCAATGAGGTCAAAGGCATTCGCCCGTGGCGAAAAACCGTGAAAAAATTATTGGACGAGGAGACAAAGAAATGAAACGGATTGCACTGTTTGGGCTGCTGTGTTTTTCCCTGTGCGGCGGCGAGGTTATTCTGGTCGGCACGAGTTATGGCCACCATGAAACACGATTGCTGATCAATCAAGTAGCGGTCAGCGATGAGCGGATTTACCGGCACGAAAACGCGGGGGAAGATATCCCTTTCGAAAAATTACCGGGTTGCAGTCTGCTGGTACTGGCTACCGCGATTAAAACACCGCTTTCCGCGGAGCAAATGCAAACCTTGCGTCAGTGGGTGGAAAACGGCGGCAATCTGGTGCTGATTTCACATATAGCCCGGACCGCGTCGCCTCCGAAAACCTGGGGATGGGCGGGCTTTTCCAACTACCTTGTGACAACCCGAGACGCATTCCCGGTCAAGGTGATGAACCGCAATTCTCCGTTGCTCAATGGTCTGCAATTGCCGGAGGGGGAACTCTTCAAAGGAGGGGCCGCGTTCGTGCCGGAGGCATCAATGGACGTTGTCTTGGGAGACACTGACCGTTGCTCTGTCGGGGTAACAAAGGTCGGCAAGGGAAGAGTATTTGTTCTGGGGCAGGAGTATTTCCGCCTGGTCCACCGCAAAGTCTCCTTTGCCGGTAACCACCTGAAAATCCTGCAAAATATTTTTGCGATGGCCGATCCGGCAAGCGATGCCGATATGCAAAAGGACCTGCTGGCGGACTGGCAGAAGAAGCGCGGCGGCGTGCTGGTATGGGATCGGGAATGGCAGCGCGGCGAAGTACAGGGACCGCGCTTCAACCCGCCTCTGCCGCTGGAAAAAGAACTCATAAGTCAGAAAACACTGCACCTTGCCCGCAATGAATTTGAGACGGTTCAAATCAACCTGACGCCGCTGGAAACATTCCGGGAAGTCGGTTGGGTGTTGGAAAACGGCGGATTCCCGGCGGAAAAACTGGAATTTCTGGTGCAAGACGCACCCAAACCGATTCCGTGGCCGCGCAATCCGGCAATCGTCAAAGAGTTTCCGTACTGGCTGATACCGCCGCAATACCTGGAGCCGGAGGGAAAACCGGAATTCGCCTCCTCCGCTGTCGGCGATACCAAAATCGTCTGGCTCCGGTTCAACACCCACGGAGTTGCCGCCGGCGACTATCGTCCGCTCTTGAAATTGACATTCGATGGCCGTACCCGGGTGGAAATTCCGTTTCAGGTCAAAGTCGCGAAAACCGCGGTTCCCGCCAAGCGCCGGATTCAGTTGGCCGTCGGCGGCTATGCCTTGAATTCCTTGGAGTTGAAGCAGAATCACCGTTTTCTCGACGATCTTCGCGACCACGGCAACGAATGGGGCATGATCAGCGCCCAAGCCCTCCGCCCGGATAAGATACGCTTTGCCGGAACGGACAAGGTATTGTCGGTCGCAGAGTTGAAAGGATTCCAATCGGAAAATCCGCCGAAGTTGGATTTCTCCGTGCTTGACGAATGGCTGGTCGCCTGTCTCTCGCGGAATTTGATCCGCTTCCGGGTAAATATACCACCCACTCTGGAGACCCAAATGAAGAAAGCCGGATTTTCAGACGAACGGCGAAAATCGGTGAATGACTGGTTTCTCCGTGAATTTTCCGCTTACATGCATGGCAAAGGTATCCGGATGTTGCTGACCTCAAAAGGCGATGAACTGAATCGCAACGAACTTTACTCCAACTGGCTGCCGTGGGCCAAAGACATGACGTCTTTCGGGTTCGACTGTACCTCCACCTTCAGTTTCGGGCACGGCGATTATCAGCAGCTGGTAAAGGATTTATCGCCTTATGTCCGGCTGTGGACGTTGAATCGCGGGCTGGCGCCGTCGTTCCTGGCGCGAATCAAATCCGGAGAAATATCCATCCGCCCGGACGCGCTGGTCGGAACCTACGGCGCGGGAGAGGGACGAGGCTCGGAATTCCGCAAACCGCTCTCCGCATCCCGTTTCCTGGGGTGGGAATCGTGGAAGATCGGCGTCGATAGATGTACGCCGAATCCGTGGTTCAAAAGCTGGCTTTATTATTGTGATTACGGTACACGCGGCCAAGCCGGCGGCATCGGCGGCGAGCGCTGGGTTTCGTACGTCGACCGGGAAAATCCCGACATTCCGCCAGCGGACTGTCCATTTTGGGAAGGCGTTCGCGACGGCATGGAAGAAGGCAATCTCGCAGCGCTGCTCGAAGCCCGCGCGAAAACGCTCGGACGCCAGGATTTGCTCGAAAAATTGAACGCTCTGGTTTCCGACCACCCCGACGCGCCGGTTTACGGTAAACTGGAACAGCGGACACAAAGGGAAAATGAATTTGATTTCTACAGAGTCAAGGCCGGAGTGGAGGGGTATCGCCGGGCGAAAAGCGAAATCCTGTCGATGCTGGACTCCCTCCCCCCCGACCCGGCACTATTCTGGCACCGCGTCGACTTGGCAAAAGTGGAATTGAACGGCGACCCGGAAGCAATACGACAATTCAAAAGCCGGGTGAAAAACGCTTTCGGAATTGACCTGGAATCCCAACCCGGCGCACCGGTAAAAATCCGTTTCCAAATCAATCCGTCAGTAAAAAGTGGCGATTACCACATTGTTGAAAACAACGCAGAATTGAGAGTGGAAAGCGGCGATTCCGCCGGGCTTCAACTCGGCGTAAATATGTTTTCCGCCTTCCTGAACCAACACGGGAAATAGCTGCGCCCCCCTCGGACAGGTCGGACGAGCCGAACTTGTCGGACCTGTCCGATTTCTTTTTATCTCACCACTCTATACAAATATCCATGAAAATATTTGCCGCATTGCGGATGATTCTTGCATTATCCTGAAAGGGGAGCTATATTATGCGATCAACAATAAAGAAATAATATTATGAAAGCTAACGAATTAAGAAAAAAATACATTGAGTTTTTCGTCTCCAAAGGACACAAGGAAATTAAAAGCGCTCCCTTGGTCCCGGAAAACGACCCGACTTGTCTTTTCACCACCGCCGGAATGCACCCTCTCGTGCCTTATCTGATGGGCAGCAAACACCCCGCCGGTGTCCGTCTTTGCGATTACCAGAAATGCATCCGTACCGGCGACATCGACGAAGTCGGCGATCCGGTTCACCTGACTTTCTTTGAAATGTTGGGCAACTGGTCACTCGGCGATTATTTCAAGGAAGGCGCCATCAAATACAGTTTTGAATTCCTGACCAGCCCCGAATGGCTGAATATTCCCCTGAACCGGCTGGCGTTCACGGTTTTTGCCGGTGACGAAGATTGCCCGTTCGACGAGGAAGCTTACGGCATCTGGCGCAGTCTCGGCGTGTCCGATAACCGGATCGCCAAGCTCGGCAAAAAAGATAACTGGTGGGGACCGGCCGGTCAAACCGGACCTTGCGGCCCCGATACCGAAATGTTCTATTGGACCGGCGAAGGCGAAGCTCCGGAAGTGTACGATCCCTCGAACAAGCTCTGGGTCGAAATCTGGAACGACGTTTTCATGCAGTACAATAAGAACGCCGAGGGCAAATATGAACCGCTCAGCCAGCAGAATGTCGATACCGGCATGGGTGTCGAGCGCGTAACCGCCATTCTGCAGGGCAAGGCCAGTTGCTACGAAACGGAAATTTTCCAGCCGACTTTCCAGAAGCTGGATGAATTGCGTGGTATCGCCGCTCCGGCCGTGCGTACTGACTCCGAACGCATTATCGCCGACCATACCCGTGCGGCGGTGTTTATCATTGCCGACGGCATCACTCCGGGCAAAGTCGACCAGGCTTATGTGCTCCGCCGCCTGATCCGCCGGGCCATCCGGGAAGGGCGTAAGCTCGGCATGAGCAATTTCATGCCGATCGTGGCCAAGGTGGTTATCGATAATTTCGGCGACGTCTATCCCGAACTGAAAAACCGCGAAGGGATCATTCTCGAAGAACTCCACCTCGAAGAAAAACAGTTCAACACCACTCTGGAACACGGTACCAAGGAGTTTGAAAAGCTCATCGCCCGCGTTCCGGCGCATGTCATCAAAAAAGTCATCAGCGGCAAAAACGCTTTCTATCTGTACGAAACATACGGTTTTCCGATTGAGCTGACCGAGGAAATGGCCCGCGAAAACGGTTTCGAGGTTGATCACGCCGGTTATCAGGAGGCTTATGAGAAGCACCAGGAGCTTTCGCGTCAGGGCGCCGAACAGAAGTTCAAGGGCGGATTGGCCGATAATTCCGATGCCACAGCCAAGCTCCATACCGCGACCCATTTGCTGCAGGCGGCATTGCGCAGAGTGCTGGGCGATCATGTCGAACAGCGCGGCTCCAATATCACCGCCGAACGTCTGCGTTTCGACTTTTCCCATAATGATAAAATGACCCCGGAACAAGTCGCCGAGGTCGAGAAACTGGTCAATGAGGCCATTAACGCCAAGATTCCGATCGATTGTCGCGAAATGTCTTTCGCTGACGCCAAGAACGAAGGCGCGATGGGGCTTTTCGGCGACCGTTACGGCGAAACCGTCAAAGTTTATACCATGGGTGATTTCAGCAAAGAAGTCTGCGGCGGTCCCCATGCTGGAAATACCGGCGATCTCGGCGGTTTGAAAATCCAGAAGGAAGAGAGTTCCAGCCGCGGTGTGCGCCGCATCAAGGCGGTGTTGGTCAACTGCTAATTGAGGAGGTTATTATGAACAGTACCGATTTGCAAATTCTTCGGACTCCGGAGGGGTACAACATCAAAATCTGTGGGCGTGCCAACTTTCAGTACGGCATGCCGTTACGCACTTTTGCCCGTAGCCTGGAAGGTGATTTCGGCCAGATTCGTATTGACGTGAAAGATTGCCTGGCCATGGACAGCACCTTTATGGGAATACTGGCCATGATCGGCTTGAAAAGCAATAAGTTGAACCGAAAAGCCGAGATTCTCAACGCCTCCGAGTATGTCCACGGATTGTTGAAGGGCCTCGGCCTGGTCAATATTTTCAAATTCACCGATGGCAAATCACCGGCCGGCGGCGAGGAAGTCAAGCAGAACAGCGAGAACAATACCCAGCTCAATACCGCTGAAACCGTGGTCGAAGCCCATAAAACCCTGGTCGTTGCCGATTCCGACAATCAGGAAAAATTCAAGGCCGTGATCGATTTCGCCGAGCACGATCTCCAGAAACTGAAAGATCAGCAGCCCGAGTCCGGCGATCAGAAATGATCCCGGTGCTCGGTATCAGTTTTGAAGCCGATTTCCCAGAGTTGGGCGGGACTGTAGTGCCACATTTTGGTAGATTCATTTTCCAATTGTTCATAAATCTTTGAATGGTAAAACTTCAACAAAGCTTCCTTCAAAGATAAATTTTCCTCTTGGGCGATCTTGATTGCTATCGCCGCCGCTTTGTTAGGGATTAGTAAGCGGACATTTTTCTGATTTATTTCCTGCATGATACTTCCTCGCTTCCAAGATAATTCAAAACCAGAAGGGA
The DNA here is from genome assembly GCA_031548025.1 of Victivallaceae bacterium. Lineage (GTDB taxonomy): Bacteria > Verrucomicrobiota > Lentisphaeria > Victivallales > Victivallaceae > UBA5239. The sequence continues at coordinate 57,018 of JAVBRM010000057.1, forward strand.
TTTTGCCGTATGAAAAAGAATTTGGTCAACAAGCCGTCTTGCTTTCAAGCGTTCCAATAGCTCCCTCTTGGAAATCAGATCGCTTTCATAAAGTACCAGACTGGCATAGACCTGGTCGTTTGCCACCGGTCCTCTGACAATATCGAAACTATGTTTAAAATCCACAATTCGCCGGTTTTTCATGACGAAGTCTACCCATTCCTCATCAGCCGATTCAAAAAATTTGGTTTGCAACATAGGATTTTCCAAAAACTCATCCTGAATTTCGAAAATTGAGATAAAACCACCGGTTTTATTTTCTCTGTCCGCTTTGATATGGACAAAGCGTTTCGCCTGTTCCCGGCTTGAAGTCGTATAAAATCCGAGACCAAAGTCGCCGATTCTGTCCGGGGATAAAATCCGGGGACTTTCAACCGGAATAATTCCGCCATGATATAACTTCATCTACTTACTCCGGTTCTGAATAAATTTCTCGATATCCGCCAGTATTTCCCGCCGGCCCATTGAGTGCAGAATGTCATAATGCTCAATCAGATAATCAACAACACCGAATTTATCGAAATAGTCACTGACCTTTTTACCGGAGCTGCCGATCTCGGTTTTATATTCTTCCATGCAGAATGAAACAAAAGCAATTTTCTTCTCATCAAGCTTGGTATTCATAATGACCTCCGTTGTCATAATATAACCATATCCACTGATATTTCAAGGGGTTGAATATGCTTAGTCAGTTATCCGTCACTTTTCCAGAATGACGGTGGCGGCGGCGAATTCCCGCTCGTGAGAGATCGAAACATGAATGTTTATGACGCCAAACTGACGGGCTGTTTCCAGGGCCGAGCCGGTCAGAGTGGCGGCCGGGGCTCCGCCGTCGTCGTTGAGGATACTGATGTCCTGCCAGGCGCATTTGGCGCCGATGCCGCACTTGAGGGCTTTGGAGAGGGCCTCTTTGGCGCACCAGCGGCCGGCGAAATATTCGACGGGGTTGCCGCGTCTGGCCGCTTCGGCCAATTCATCGGGGGTAAAAATCCGTTGGAGAATGTTATCGCCGTGGCGTTCAATGGTTTTGCGCATGCGCTCAATTGATGTAATATCGGTACCAAGTCCTGAAATCATCGGGTTTCCTGCTTGAATTTTCCACGATTTATTGTTATAGTGTCTCTAATAATATTACAGGGAAAAGCGAAATGTCAATGTTAAGAGAGCGAATTGTTATCACCGGAATCGGTCTGGCCGCCCCAAATGGCAATAATCTTGCCGAATTCCGTCAAAGCCTGCTGAACGATGTTTCCGGCATCACCACCATGGAACACCGTTATATCGGGGTGGTTCCGGCTGGATTGTGCAACTTTAATCCGAAAACCTATCAGAACAAACGCGATATTCGCAACGGCACCCGCGCCGGGTCCATCGCCATTTACTGCGCCAACGAAGCAGTTCGCGACGCCGGATTGACCGTGGACGACCGCAACCGTTCCCGGATCGGGGTGTTCGTCGGCACCACCGAGCACGGCAATGTGGAAACGGAAAACGAAGTTTACAATATCAGCCTTTTCGACTACAATGTCGACTACTGGAGCCATCACCACAACCCGCGTTCCGTGGCCAATAATCCGGCGGGGGAAGTGACCCTGAACATGAAAATCACCGGCCCGCACGTCTGCGTGGGCGCGGCTTGCGCCGCCGGCAACTGCGGCGTGATCTACGGAGCACAGCAATTAATGCTTGGCGAGGTCGATTTTGCCATCGCGGGCGGGGTATCGGAGAGCCCGCATACTTTCGGCATTTTTGCCAGTTTCCGCAGCCAGGGGGCGCTGGCCCATCATGAAGATCCCACCAAAGCCAGCCGTCCTTATGACCGCAACCGCAATGGAATCGTTATTTCCGAAGGGGGCTGTCTGTATATTCTGGAACGTCTGGAAGACGCCCTCCGCCGCGGCGCCAAAATTTACGGAGAAATCGCCGGTTACTGCATGAATTCGGACGCCACCGACACGGTGTTGCCCCTGGCCGAGCGCCAGGCGGAATGTTTCCGGCTCGGCATCGAGCGGGCGGGAATCACTCCCGGCGACATCAATATCGTCAACAGCCACGCCACCGGGACCAGCCTCGGCGACATTCAGGAGACGCTGGCTATGCGAATGGTATATTCCGGCAGCGGAAAAATGCCTTATGTCAATAATACCAAAGGATTTATCGGACACGCCATGGGAGCGGCCGGGGCGTTGGAGCTGGCCGGGAACCTGCCGGCGTTTATCGACGGAATCGTCCATCCCTGTATGAATATCGAGGACCTCGATCCGGAGTGCGAAATCGAAAACCTGATTTACCGCGAGCCTTGCAAGGCCAATGAAATCAACTACATCGCCAATAATTCGTTTGGCATGCTCGGCAATAACTCCGTGCTGATCGTCAAAAAATACGGGTAAGCCATGAATTTGATGCTGCTGCAGGAGAGCGACTTTATCGCCGCCGACCTGGTTCGGGTTGATGATCGCCGCGCCGAGCACATCCGCAAGATCCTGAAAGCCGGGATTGGCGACCCCGTCAAAGCCGGCAAAGCCAACGGCATGATCGGCGAAGGGGTCATTCTGACCGACGAACCGGCTGGAATTACTTTGCGGGTCAATTTGACCGAGCCGCCGCCATCGCCGCCGGGGGTTACTTTGCTGCTGGCTATGCCGCGCCCGATCGCGCTGCGGCGGATGCTTCCGGCCATTACCACGTTCGGGGTGAAGGAGATTCATCTTTTTCACGCATTCAAGGTCGAAAAAAGCTACTGGACCAGTTCGATTTTTCCCGAATTCCATGAGTTGATGACGCTGGGACTGGAACAGGCCCGCGATACGGTTTATCCGTCGATAACCATGCATCAGCGTTTCAAAATTTTCGTTGAGGACGAAGTCCCGGGCATTATCGCCGGCAGTTTGCCGCTGGTGGCGCACCCGGGCTCCGGCCGGACTTGTCCCGCCGCCGTCGACGGGCCGGTAACGGTCTGCATCGGACCGGAGGGGGGCTTTACCGATTATGAAATACAAATGTTAATCAAGGCCGGTTTTCAGGCGGTGGGCCTGGGCGAACGGATTTTGCGTTCGGAAACCGCGGTACCGGCGATTTTAGGGAGATTGATCAAATGAAATTGCAGGAATTGAAAAAAATCTGCGCGGAAATTAATGATTTGAAAACGACGGCCGCGGTTCTGGAATGGGATCAGCAGGTCAATATGCCGCACGCCGCCGGCGAGGCCCGCGCCGCCCAGATGTCGCTGCTCTCCGGCAAGGCGCATGAGACTTTTGTTTCCGACCGAATGGGGGCACTATTGGAGGATTTGAAGCCGCTTTATGCGGAACTCCCGCATGATTCCGATGATTATTGCCTGCTGCGGCAGCTTTACCGTGACTATGAACGCGAGAAAAAGGTTCCGCTGGAATATGTCAATGAATTTTCCATGACCACCGGGATCGCCTTCGGCAAGTGGGAAGAGGCCAAGGCGACCAATGATTTCGCACTATTCAAGCCCTATCTCGAGAAAATATTCGACCTGCGGCGCCAGTATGCGGGATTCTTCGCCCCTTATGAACATATTTACGACCCGATGCTGGGCGATTTCGAGCCCGGTACCCGAACCGCCGAAGTCATTTCCGTTTTCAAGGTGCTTCGGGATGCTCAGGTGGCGTTGATCAAGGAAATCACCGCCTGGCCTCAGGTAGACGACACGCTCCTGAAACAGCATTGCCCGGAGAGCGGCCAGTGGCAATTGTGCCGGGATGCGGCCTCGCTGGTCGGTTTCGACTGGAACCGGGGGCGGCTGGACAGCGCCGAACATCCGTTCACCACGACTTTTAACCTGAGCGACGTCCGTATTACCACCCATATTCATGAAAATAACCTGATGTCGGCGATTTTTTCCACCATGCACGAGGGCGGCCACGCCATTTATGAGCAGGGGGTGGCGATGGAGCTCGACCGCGGCCCGCTGGGGACCGGCGCGTCGCTGGCAATCCACGAATCGCAGTCCCGTTTGTGGGAAAATCTGGTCGGCAGATCGCAGGATTTCCTCAACTATTTTTATCCGGTAATCCAACGCCATTTTCCCGGTCAATTCGGCCATATTCCGCTCAATAATTTCTACCGGGCAGTCAATAAGGTGGAGCCTTCGTTGATCCGGATCGAGGCGGACGAAGCCACTTACAACCTTCACATCATGCTGCGGATGGAGCTGGAAATCGCGGTCCTTGAAGAAAAAGTCGCCGTTTCCGACCTGCCGGAAGCCTGGCGGGAAAAAATGCGCGAATATCTGGGAGTGGTCCCGCAAACCGACACCGAAGGCGTCCTGCAGGACGTTCACTGGGCCTGCGGCATGATCGGCTATTTCCCGACTTACGCGCTGGGCAATGTCATTTCCGCTCAGATCTGGGAAAAAGCAATGGTGGAAATTCCGGATTTGGCGGCGCAAGTCGGTCGGGGTAACCTGGTTCCGCTGCGGGAGTGGCTGACCGGAATGATCTATCGGCACGGCGCTAAATTCTATCCGTCGGAACTGGTCAAAATGGTTACCGGGGGCGGCCTCGATCCGCAACCGTACCTGAGATACCTGAAAAACAAATTTCAAGCATAAAGCTTATACAGGAATTTCAATAGGGTCGGTGCCCAGTGGTCCAGTGAATATTGCTTACCGGCTTCACGGGCGTTGTTGCACATATCACTGTATTGAGCGGAATTTTTCGCCAGCGTCGCTACTGCTTCGCACCATTGAGCGGGGGATTCCGGGAGGAAGCCGGCGGCACCCGGCGTGATTACATGGGCGTTTTCGCCGACCGGGCTGGCGATCACCGGCAAACCGGCGACCAGATATTGGATGATTTTAAACGCCGACTTGCCACGCGCCATAGCGTCATCGGTCAGCGGCATGATACCGGCATGGCAGCGGCCAATGACTTTGGTCTCAACCTCATGCGACCAGTCAAGGCAGCGCATATTGACTCCGGGAATCGGTTTGAGGCCGGAGGAAGCGATCGCAATCAGGTCGAAATCCACCGCTTTGCTCATTTCCCGCAGAATATCGGCAAATTTTTCCAGATACATGTAGGTGACGGGCGTTCCGACCCAAACCAGAGTAAAACGGTCGAATTTTTCCAGATCCGGTGAATAATCGGCGGCTTCGGGGACGGTCGGAATCTTGATGACATTGGCATTAAGCCCGGAAACCCGGTTGTAGAGGAAATGATTGGCGGTAATCACTCCGGCGGCGTGAGCGACGACCCGGTCGAATTTGTCGCGCAGGAACGGCATGCGGGTATATTTTTCCCAGACATTGTCGTCGAAGTTGACCACGTATTTCGTCTTGCGCAAATAATGGTAGTCCACCGCCCACGGCAGGAACGGAAACAATTCATATTCAATGATGGCAATATCGGAAATGGCGGCGGCATCCTTGAAGCGCCTGCTCAAAGCCTGCGGATAAGCGGCCGGCGAACGTTGCCCCCGGTAAAGTTTAGCCAGATAGGAATTATCATAAAAATAGTAATACCTGGGGTCGAAACCACCGCTGCGCAAGTATTTTTCATACATGAAATAACGATAGCGGCTCGATGCCCCCAAAGTGTCGTACCGGGTATAGATGCTTAATTCTTTCATGGGGAGAATATACATCCGAGACAGGAGTTTTCAAGAGCCTGATGCGGACAATGGCCCGTCAAAACTTGAGTAAAAAGACACAAATGACGGAAAAGACACAAATGACAGCTGAATTTTCAACGGAACGCAGTCCATTGTCTTTTAGTCTTTCAGTGAATCTATTCAATGTTGTAATTATCTGAAAATAAAATAATTATACAAATGACGATTATTTGACGATTATTTGACGGATTGATAAACGCAGGTCTTCCCAGACAGTGGTGAGCTTGGAGGAGAATTGTTTCCAGTCGACGAGCAATAGGGGATAGGAGCAGATCGGAACTCCGGTAATTTGCCATGGCTTCCCCTTAACCGGAGCATGATAGACCAGGCGGGTCAGCGGATCTATTATAACCGCTTCGGCAAAGAATGAACCGTCGGCTGTCCGGTAATCCAGGTTGACGGTTTGCGGAGAAAAAACGGTATTGAGTTCAGCCGGGTACCAATAGGCGAATATGGTGTCGCCGCTTTGTTTGAAAGCCTTGGTCTGGCAACTCAAGATATCGGTTTTGGACAGGTTTTCCGGAACTTGCGGCCAAATTTCCAAAGTTGAGGCCGGGTCCGGAACCGTATTCCGATCGCAGAAAACACTCAGGAATTGCAACGCTTCATAGGCCGGTTTGCGGGAATAATCCTCCTGCCGCAGCAATCCATAGTAGTAATTATGCCGACGGGAAAAATGGGTAAAATCATAAAGATGGAAATAGGAAACCAACTCCAGTGAGGGATCGGCCAATTCCAGAACAATCCGGCGGGCAACATGGCGCACCTGGATTTTTTCGGAAACTTCCATGTTGCTGAGCGCGCCGTAGCTGGTCGGAGCGTTATAGGAGGGAATACCGGATTCACCCTGCCAGATTTTAACATGCGGGGCATAGCGGTCAAACATCAACCGGTAGCTCCGACGCAGCTGATCATTCAATTGTTCCGGCAGAATCCGGTAGCCATGGTAGCAGAAGATATCGATATATGAGCCAATTCCGAGTTTTAGCAAATTTTCGGCATGATATGAACTCACGCCGATATTTCCAGCCACACAGCCGCATACCTTGACCGCTCTGCCCGATGCGGTTTGGCGAATGACTTGAGAGGTTTTGGCGACCATTCCGACATATTTTTCGGCCCAGCCTTCGCCTGGAAAGAATACTTTGCAGTCCGGTTCATTCCAGACTTCATAAACCGAAATCCGGTCGATATAACGCTCGACAACCTTTTCAACATACTTCAGCCAGGCATTTTCCGCCTCTACTGAATCAATTGGCACATGGCCGATGCCGCCGATCCTGAGCTCCGCCCTCGGGGCCGCATACAATTTATTGCCGTAACAGAGACATAACCATGGGGTTATATTCAATTCAACAAGCGTATCGACCACTTCATCCAGCCACTGGAAATCGTAAACGCCTTTGATTTTTTCAGTTTTTTCCCAGCCGCTTTGGAGCCGGACATGCACAACACCGAGTTTACGCAAATCGGCCATAGCCGGCCGGTAATCCCACAAATCGCGGTCGAGGCACTCCATTCCAACGCTCAGGCGGCTATTGGAAGAAACCGGAATTTCGTCAAGGCTACCAATCCTCGCGAAGGGGGCAATGCTTATTTCTCTTGCCAGTTCCGCATAAAAAGTTTCATTGTCAATTCTGTTCATGATTTGCTCCTTAGGCTTGGGATTTATGATAACGTAATTTCGGGAAACCGCAAGATACCTTCGAAAAATTATGATGGGACAAAATGAGACAAACTTGCAAATCGTAAAAGATCAAGGTATATTCCGGCATGAAGAAAATAACAGTCAGAGATATTGCCGCGACTACCGGAATTTCGCGTTCGACCATATCGCGAGTTTTGACACAATCGCCATTGGTAGCGCCGGAAACGCGGGAAAAGGTCTTGCAGGCCTTGAAGGCAAATGATTACCATACCGACGGATGCAATCTCAACCGGCGGATCGCGGTGATGTTTTCCGGGCTTCGGGCCTGGGAATCGAATTTCTCTGCCAGAATGACCACCGCGATTTACCGGGAAGCGGTCAGGAATGATTTCATCGCTGAATTTCTGGCGGTTCAGGAATTACCGCGACTGCCGGGGCAGTATTATGCGGGTGGCATCAGTTGGGCCGCGGAAGCGGAACTCAGTGATTTCTGGAGGCGGAATTTCAATACTCCATTAATCAGAATCGGCGCTCTCCGCCGGATCGGCGATGACAATATCGGCTCGATACAGATTGATGTCGGAACGGCGGTTGCGGAAGCGGTAAAGTATCTGGCCGAACTGAAACACCAAAAAATAGCTTATATCTCCGAACTCGACCTGGCTGCGGAGAAAGCAGTATATTCATTGCGCTACCAGGGCTTCGCCGGAGCGCAGGGGAATGATTCAGACCGATGGTTCGCCGGTAAGCCCAATCGCGATAAATTAGCCGAATTGCTGAAGCAAGGCGTTACCGCCATGATCGTAGTCAGCAGCAGCGAGTACGGCATAACGGTTTATTCGATGCTCAAGGAAGTGGTCAGACGACGTAAATTCCCGGCCTTGGTGACTTATGAAATGGAAAAAATTTCACCACTCCTGACTCCCCGGCCATTGTTGATCCGGATGGATTATGCCGGATATGTGGCGGAGGCCATGAAAATGCTTGCGGCTATGCTCAAAGGCGCTCCGGCAGATACGGTCAGGATGCCCGCCCGGTTTGTACTATAAACGCAGGTCTTCCCAGGCTTTGGCCAGCTTTTGAGAAGAGACTTTTTCCAGCGGTTTTACCTCGGGGGCGAATTGCTGGATACGGAATTCCTCCAGCAGCAGCCAGAATTGGTACAGCATGCCGGCCGGATCGAGCTGTTCCGTCAGCCGCATGGCTGCGTCGAAACGATCTTGAAAAGGGAGGACGGTTTCGAGTTTTTCGCTGTCTTTGCCGGGGGCGGAGATCAGGCGGCCGAGCCGCAGCACTAACGCCCGCAGATAGCGCGGATAGCGCACCTGCCAGGTATCGCCCCACAGAAAACCGGAGCGGAACATGAATTGAAGTTCCAGCTCGACATCTTCGCGGCTGCCGTCACCGGACGGCGGGACTTTGGCCAGCAGAGAGTTGAGCTGATCGACCTGGGTGAAAAGTTCATTCAGGATTTTGATTTTCCGCTCGTATATTTCGACCAGATTTTCCAGGGTATATTGACTGCGCCGGTCAAAATCTTCGGCACTGCGGATATCGCACGAACCATGTCCGGACAGGGCGTCGTGAATGGCGGTATCGATCAGGTCTTTTTCAAAACTTTTTTTCCGGTCGAAGGTGAACAGGTTCAACATCAGTTTCTGCGGAATCTTCAGGTAGCGTTCAAACAGTTTCATCTGCGACGCGTGTTGAATCTTGTAGAGCCGGACCAGCCCGGCGCGCTGGCTGCAAAGCGCCTCCCGTTCGTTGAGAAAAAGCTGTCTGCCGACAGTCTTCCCCTCATCGGTCAAAGCCGGATAAACCGTACGGCCGGAAACTTCGACGCTCTCCGGCAAATCGCCCGGCGGCCACTCGGTGCAACCGGCTACAATCCAGCCGGTGCCGCCGCTGAACGCCGCGCTCAAGCGGGAACCGCCTCCAGCAGACACCGAAATCTGGTCGTGATATTTGACGATTCGCCGATGTTCGTTGAGCTCGCCCAGCCGCATTTTCAGGTACGACGGCACCTGGTCCATATCGAAATCGCTCCGCCCGATGCTGACCCCGGTGTGGCGGCTCAGAAATTCCGACAGCGCTTCGACCAGCGGTATATCCGGCGATTGTTCTTCGGCACAGAACGCCGCCACCGCGTCGGCAATGGGATTGCAGGCCACACGCAGGCTTTTCGGCAGCGATTTAATCATAAACTCGATCTTTTCCGGTAGGCGACCGGGCACCAGATAATCAAGAATTGAGCTTGGCAGCATATTGATGTTTTCCGTCTCCGCCAGCAGGATCATGCCGTCATTTTCCTCGCCGGGGGCGAATAAGTATTGAATCGGAAAGCGGAAGCCGGCGAATTCCATTTCATCGGGATAATCTTTCGGATCAATGGGATGGAGTTGTTCGTACATGGCGTCCGTCATCGCCATATTCAAATTTATTTTGTTCTGGTGCTGCCAGTGGTCCAGGGCCTTGGACGAATAGACGTCGGCAGGGATGATGCTGTCGAAATGCTGATAGACCGCTTCCATGTTCAGCAACGCGCCCGGACGGCGGATTTTTTCCTCGAGCTTCTGAATATTCGTCAACATCCGGCGGTGATTTTTGAGCCACGGTCCGCGGCTCGGCAGATCACCCGGCGTGACTCCCTCCCGGATAAAAATCCGGCGGGCTTCCTCCGGGCAGATCGGCCCGTAATGCACCCTGCGGCCCTGATGGATCAGCAGACCGCCGGAAACGACCTGTTCGCGGGCGTAAACAAACCCGGATTGAGGGTTCCAGGAGACCCGGTCATAAACTTTTTTGCACAAATGCGGCGCGATTTCTTCGAGCCACTCGGGGTTGATGACCGCCGCCTGGCGGGCGTAAACCTTCGACGTTTCGACCAGAGAACAGGCCATGAGCCACGGCGGCACCGGCTGACGTTTGAACAACCCAGAACCGGGGAAAATAAAGAATTTCCGGTCCCGGGTTCCGCGATAATAACGCTGTTCCTGGTCCCACATGCCAATATTGGCGGGCAGCCCGGCGAGGATCGCCTTGTGAATAAAATCGGGGTTGTAATTGTCGAACACCTGAAACGGCACCAGGTCGTCCTGCATAAAGTCCAGATTCGAGGCCGCTTCCCACAGGTCCATGTATAGATTGCGCCATTCCTTGATCCGGTTGAAATTCAGGAAATTGCGATGGCACCAGCGACGGAGGGCGCTCTGCGAAAGCGATTCACCGTGAATCAGGTTCCAAAGCTTGAGAATGCCCAGGAAATCCGAATCCGGGTCGTGCCACTGGCGGTGGGCCTGGTCGGCCGCCTGCTGTTTGTCGGCGGGGCGTTCGCGCGGGTCCTGAATGCTCAGATAAGCCGAAACGACCATGACCTCCGGTACGACTTTGTAGTGTTCCGCCTGACAGATCATCCGGGCGAAATGCGGGTCGATCTGGAATTTGGTCAATTGCCGCCCGGCCTGGGTCAGCCGCCCTTTGTCATCAATGGCGGCGATGTCCAGCAGCGAGCGGTAGCCCTCGCGGATCAAAGCCGCGCTGGGGGGATCGATCAGGGGGAATTTCTCGATGTGCGGCAGTTCCAGCAGAGCCATTTGGAGAATGACCCCGGCCAGCGAAGTCCGGCAGATTTCCGGATCGGTGTACGCCGGGGCGCCTTCGAGCGTTTCGCGGTCGTACAGATAGATGCAAACGCCGTCCCGAAGCCGTCCGCAACGGCCGCGACGCTGGCGCGCTCCGGCTTGCGAAACCTGTTCGATCTGCAGTTCCTGAATTCGGGTCCGCGGGTTGTAACGGCTCAACCGGACCAGCCCGCTGTCGATGACGTATTGAATCCGGGGAATCGTGATCGAAGTTTCGGCCACGTTGGTCGCCAGGATAATCCGGCGCTGCCGTCCCGGATTGAAAATTTTCTGCTGTTCGGCCAAACTGAGCCGCCCGAATAACGGCAAGACTTCGGTATTGAAGATTTTGCGCCCGTTCAAAGTATCGGCGGCGTCGCGGATTTCCCGTTCGCCGGGCAGGAAAACCAGGATATCGCCCTGCCGGTCGAGATCGGAAACGAATTGTACGCCCCGCCAGATCTGCGCCGACAATTCTTCGTCTTCCAGCGGCGGCATGAACTGATCCTCGATCGGATACGCCCGCCCTTCGACCTCGATCACCGGGGCACCGGCGAAAAATTCCGAAAACTGCGCGGCGTCAAGCGTGGCCGAGCTGATGATAACTTTTAAGTCGCGGCGCTTGCGCAATAGATTTTTCAGATAGCCGAGAACGAAATCGATATTCAAACTCCGCTCGTGGGCTTCGTCGATAATCAACGTGTCGTATTGGCGGAGGGCACGGTCATGGCGGGTTTCGGCCAGGAGGATACCATCGGTCATGAATTTGACGACGGTCTTATCCGAAGTCCGGTCGTCAAAACGCACTTTGCAACCGACTTCGGTACCGTAATTGACCTCCAGCTCGTGGGCCAGACGCCGGGCCATGGCCGCGGCGGCCAGACGGCGCGGCTGGGTACAGCCGATCCGGCCTTTGCGGCCGCGACCGGCCTCAAGCAGGATTTTCGGCAGTTGGGTGGTTTTGCCGGAACCGGTGGTCCCGCAAACTATCACCACTTGATTTTCACGCACGGCGGCCGATATCTCACCGACATATCGGGATATCGGCAGATCCGCCGGGTACTTGATGGTTCCGCCAAAAGCGGAACCGTCTTCCAGTTTTATATTATCCACTAGTTACTTACGAATAATCGCCAGCAGCTCGTCGCGTTTCTCTTCCATCAACTTCTGAGTATTGGCTTCCACGATCAACCTGAGCAGCGGCTCGGTGTTGGAGGAGCGGACATTGAACCACCAGTCGGAGTATTCCGTGGAAACGCCGTCGAGTTCGAATTGGTGCCCGTCCTGATATTTTTTACGGATTTCGTCAAGGATCGCATCGGCATCTGTGACCTTGGAGTTGATTTCGCTGCTGGAAAAATACTTTTTCAGCGGTTGGACCAGCTCGTTGGCTTTTTTGCCGGACTTGCAGATCAGATTGGCGAGCTTGATAAAGGAAAGTCCCTGGCACTCGGCCGTGAAGTTCTCCTTGAAATAATAGTGTCCCGACAGCTCACCGGCGAAAACGGCGTCGTGTTCGCGCATCTGAGCCTTGATGAACGCATGGCCGACCCGCGACATGATTGCGGTGCCGCCGTGTTCTTCGATACACTCTTTGACAGCGCGGCTGCTGCGGAGGTCGTACAGAATCGTCGCAGGGCCGTCCGCCAGGATATCCTGGGCGATCAGCGCGGTAAAGAGGTCCATCGGAATGATCTCACCCTTGTCATCGACGAAACCGCAACGGTCGGCGTCGCCGTCGAACCCGGCCCCGAAATCGGCGCCGTACTCGACCACCTTGGCGCGCAGAACGTCCAGAGTGTCGGTTTTCAGCGGATTGGCTTCGTGGTTCGGGAAGGTGCCGTCCAGTTCCTTGTACAGCGGGATAATTTCGAAGAGGTCTTCGATATTCTTAATCTCATATGAACCCATGGCGTTGGCGTAGTCGACCACGACCTTGAGTTTCCGGTTCATTTTGGCGAAGGAACGGAGGAATTTACCGTATTCGGGCTCGATATCATAGGTGGAGACCGAGCCGGTGACGCTGGATTTGGCCCAGGATTGTTCGGTGACGATCTGCTCGATATCGGCCAGGCCGGAGTTGCCGCCGATCGGAACGGCCTTGGCACGGCAGAGCTTGAGCCCACACCATTCGGCGGTGTTGTGCGACGCGGTAATCATGATGCTGCCGTCGGCGTTCAGCGTGCCGTTGGCGAAATAAGACATCGGGGTCGAACAGAGGCCGATATAGACCACATCCGCGCCCTGTCCGGTGATACCCTTGGCCAGCGCTTCGAATATCGGGTCCGAATGCGTGCGCATGTCTTTGCCGATGACTACTTTTTTCGCTTTGGTAAATTCAATGTAGGCGCGGCCGATTTTTTCCGCCATTGCTTCGTTAATCTGATCCGGATAGATTCCCCGGATATCATATGCTTTGAATATTCCCGCCATAATTATTACTCCTTAGTTGGTTTTAAATGTATCGATGATCACGTTATTCTGCCACAGAATATTCTGCGGAGCGGCCTCGCGGGCCAGGGTCATATGCCAGGCAATGGTGTCCGGGGTGTTCTCTTTGAACTCCGCGGTAACCACATAATTTCCGTTGGTATTTACGATCTTGAAGCCCAGAGTAGCCCGTGAGGACTGGAGCGCTTTTTCCGCATACTTGCGGTATTTTTCGCCGGATTTAACTTTCAACATCACCCCGTCTCCGGGTTTGAGGCAGGATACCCCGAAAGTCGTCAGCGAGGTGGTCATATAATTGACCGCACCGATCGTCGAATAGGTGTCTTTGTCATAACTGGTCACTACAATCGGACCTTCCGGAGCTTCGCCCTCGGGCAGGCAGTTACAGCCGGCCAGCAGGAGTCCGGTCATCGCCAAAATCAAATATCGCATGTTACATCTCCTTATAAACGAATTCAGTTGGAAAGATACTGCGAAAACGACGACTTTTCAAGGCGAATAAAGAAGTTTTACCGAGCCAAATCCCAAAAAGGCAATCTGGTGGGGGCATTTGAGGGAACGGACTACCAGGGAATTTGATTGACTTGTAAGTCCTCGAAAACTGCGCTCATGCTCTTTCGAAAAGACTGTCCCATTACTGAAAAAATGATAATCGTCGTTTTTGTTAAAAAAATAATGCATTTGATCCATTTATTTTCACATATCGCCGGTGTATAATATTAAGTAAAGAAAAAACCCGGAGATTTGACATGAAGAAGAATCGAATTTTTACCCTCATTGAACTCCTGGTCGTGGTGGCGATCATCGCGATCCTGGCGGCTCTGCTGCTGCCGGCCCTGAACAAAGCCCGGAGCCGCGCCCATACGATTTCCTGTGTCAACAACCTGAAACAGGCCGGGCTGGGAATGACTCTGTATGTGAATACTTATGACGACTGGATCGCCCCCTGTTATTTTGAATACCCCTCGGGCTCGGTCTGGTGGTATCAGAATTTCGCCGCGCTTCTGGACGACAAGAACGCGCTTAATTCGCCGTGGGACATGAAGTTGCGGATTTTCAACTGCGCCGCCAGACTGGCCTGGGGAATCAGCAGCAACAAAGTCGTACCTTATTCCAACAATTATGCATTTAATTGCAAAAGCGGGACCGCCGATTCCAGCAATGGTTGGCATCCTTTTAAAACATCGTCCGGCAAGCGCCCGGGTTCGATGATTTACGCCGGGGACAGCCTCCTGAACGGAATCAACGCCGCCACCGGAACCAATAAATTCCGAACCAATTACGGTGCTTATTCCAATACTTTTGAGGTTAGCGTGGGCTATATTCCCATTGACATTCACGACGGCAAGCCGAATTTGCTGTTTCACGATGGCCATGTGGACTCGATACGCCGGAGCGCAATCATCAAAGCCAATATCAATTTCACCAATTAAGGCAAATCCCGATGAAACATCTTGCAATACTGTTGTTTATGATCCCATTCCTGGCCTTGGCCGAGCGCTCGCTGGTCACGGTCCCGATGACCCCCGCCGCACCGGCAATTGATGGCCGGATCAGTGAAAATGAAGAATGGAACAACGCCGTCCGGATCACCAATTTCCTGAAAGTAAACGATGCCGCCATGGCTGAGGAACAAACCACAGTCTGGATGACCCGTGATGAAGACAACCTTTATTTCGCGCTCAAACTGAAGGCGACGGTGCTGCTGCACGCGGCTCAGATGCGGACACGCTTCCTGGCCGAATCCACCGGAGCCAAAGGTGAAAAGAGCCGCGTATGGGACGATGACCATATCCAATTGCGCCTTCTGCCGCCATGGTTTCCCGCCGGCGACGATTCGCGAGGACATTTTCAGTTGATGCTCAATGCCAACGCCAATCGCGCCGCCTGGGGACCGACCGGCAGCAACTGGACCCGCGGCGTGGTTGCCGCCGGTTCGATCGAAGACGGATTCTGGACGCTGGAAATCAAAATTCCGTTTGCTTCGCTCGGTCTCAAGGGCAAGCTGACGCCGGAACTATGCAAAAATTGGAAATTCAACATCATCCGATTCGAAAAACATAAAGATGAGATCAGTTCCATCGAAAATATCGTCGGCCTGAAATACGGTAACCTCGCAGGATTTGCCCGGATGAATCTGGCGGATAACCCGAATGTCCCTGCCATCAAAACACCGGATATCACCACCGGCGACATCGCAGAATTAACCATTCAGACGACAAGCGGAAAAAAGGTTGACGGAAGTTGGACCAGCCAACAAAATATTGGAAAATTTCATATCGACGCAGGAAATTCGGCATTTGCTGTAAAGACCGAAGTACCGGCGCATAAACAATTTCAGTGGAACTACCGCGTCGACGCAAGCGAACCGCTGTACCAAAGCCCAACTTATATCATGCAATCGGAACTGAGGCTTATGGAGCTGTCCCTGGCCGATCCCGGTCAGGTGGAATCACTGCAATTCAACGGTACAACACTTCAGCCTCAAACGAGCCAAAGATTGATTCCCCGGAGCGGCGTCAATGAACTTATCGTGGAAGGCCGCGGCGGCAAGCTGGTTCTCGGGCTCGACGCGGTGGGAGCCGAATATCCCATGCCCGCCGGAGTCTGGGAATATTTCGACGGGCAGGAATGGCGCAAGGCCGAAGTGGAGACTCAAGGTAAATTCCTCGTGGTCAGCGGCAAAAACCGTTTTCGGACTTATTTTTATGAAAAGGCGACCCAGCTTGAATTTCCCGGAGAAAGCCCCGGAACGTTGTTTATTCCCGCCGAAAGCAGTTGCGGAGTTCTCTGGAACGCCCACAAAATTCCCGGTCTGAACATGGCGGAAGGAGCGAAAAATGTGGTTCTGCACTTGTGGCTGCCGGAATGGCTTGAGATCGTCGGGGCGGCTTCCCGCCAGAACGACGAAAGTTCGCCGTGGCATGCCATGGGAATGAAGTTGCCGAAGGAACGCCGACTCAAGCGGCATGAGAATTTTTACCGCTTGCAGAATGACGGCGAGCACTACACCATCACCGCCGATGAGCTGAAAAGCTTTGATCCGGCGTATGACATTGCGGAAAAGCGGATCGAAATGCGGACGCGTTGTATGATCGCTTTGCGCGCCAAGCCGGATTCGGCGGGACAACGGGGACAGGTGCGTTATATGTTGAGCGTGGACGGCAAAGTCGAGCTGCCGGGCTCTTTCGCGGTGGAGTCGCTGGCGAAGTTACAGGGAGTTCAGCCGAAAAACAGCCGGATTACGCTCTACCTGAGCCATTTCATGCGCTTGAATTCGCCGGAAATCATGAATGAAACCTATCGGACAGCCGCGCAAGTTGGCGCCAATGAAGTGTTTATCGAAAACGTCTATGTCGATCCGGGTAAATATAATCTGCGTCCGCTGTCATTTTTTCAAGGCCGTGGTCCGGCTCAGAATTCCTCGGAAATCGATATCCGCGAGCTGGTCAGGAAGTTTCCCGGGGCCAAAAGCACCACCGGCTGGCTGAACTTCACTTTTCTGGCGAGAAATCCCGAAGTATGGGATTACATTGACCGGGAATTTGCCGCTGTCAAGAAGCGCTCACCCTATTTGAAAACCTGTTTCTTCGATTATGAATTCAGGCCGTTCGCCCAATACGCCGATTTATCCCCGGAAACGCTGAATATCTTCGCCGGAGAATATGGGATCAAGGAACCTTTGGACCAGGCGGTCATCCAGAAAAAATATCTGGACCAATGGACGGAATTCCGCTCGCACGAACTCGGTAAAGTTGTGGGAAACCTCAGGAAACTGGCCAACAAGTACGGACTGGAATTCACGATATACGCCTCGCCCAACCACGAACAGGCGCTGAAACATTATTCCATCGACGTCAAGGATGTCGTCAACGGCATCGACTTCCTGTACACTGGGGGGATCTGGAACTCCGCCACCACGGAGCGGACCCGGGATTTGTGCCGCGAAGCCGGTATCCGTTTCGGGGCCTCGGTCCATGTCTGCAACAACCAGAACACCAACTGGAAGCGCGGCGTGATTCTGCGCCGCCTGATCATCTCCAACGGCGGCGGCGTACTGTTCTGGTATGAAAAGGGATTTGACGGGCTGATGTACCGGGAAATAGCCCATGTGACGAAACTGCTGGCCGCCACCGAAGATTTCTTTCAGCAGGGCAAAGCGCTGGCTTTCGTCCTCGCGGATGGTGTCGTTGCCTACAGCGCGGTCAATAATACGCCCAAGGAAGTTCAGGATAAGATGCTGGGGGATGTCATCAGCGGTGTTGCCGGAATGGTCGTGTATGAGTTGGACGGCAAATTCCTGGCACTGGCGATAAACGACACCGCCAAGCCGGTCACTATGAAACTGTCGTTTCCCAAAGCCGCGGGGCAAATAAAAGATTTTTACAGCGGAGCCGAGTTCAACGCGGGCGAAATCACGCTTGAACCGTATGATTTCGCGGCATATCAGGGGAATATCGGTAAATGATCAACATCACCGGGCGCGAACTTTTTGTAGACGATTTGCTGATCGACTCCATGAGCCGGGAAATGCGGTTCAAACAGTATCGGCCCCGGCCGGAAAATGTCGTTCTGGCCGATGACAAGCCATGGGAAAGTACCATGGCTTATTTTTCCGTTCTCCAAGACCGCGAGGTCATGCGGATGTATTACCGCGGTTTTCATCACGGCCGCGGCGAACAGGGCATGGGCGAACCCGTCTGCTATGCCGAAAGCCGCGACGGCATCCACTGGGAAAAGCCCGATTTGCAATTGTTCGGCTACCATGAGCAGGAAAGCACCAACATCGTATTCGGTGGCAACTACGACACCATGCGCCCCATCAACGGCGACGCCGGTTATGATCTGCGCTGGCGCGGCGAAATGACCCCCTTTATCGATACTCAGGCCGCGCCGGAACAACGCTACAAAACCCTGCTGCGCGGCGCTCGAGGGTATCATCAGATTGCCGACCGCCGCACCGATTACGGTATGTACCCGGCGGCATCGGCGGACGCCCTGAACTGGCATGTCCTGACCGACAAACCGGTTATTACCCGGGGGCAGTTCGATTCTCAGAATGTGGTCATATACGACCACAGCCACAGTCGCTATGCGGCGTTCACCCGTGACTCCCACGGTATGGGCACCATGGACGAAAACGAAAACTGGAGCGGCCCCATCTGCCGGGACGTCCGGGTGGCGTTTTCCGACGATTTCATCCATTGGAGCAATCCGGTATATCTGGATTACGAAGACGGCGAATCGTTCCAAATGTATACCAACGCGGTAATCTGTTACGAACGCGCACCTCAATTTTTATTGGGTTTCCCGACCATTTATTATCCGGAAAACAGCCAGACCGAGCCGATTCTGATGTTCAGTCGTGACGGCGGCCGCAAATTCCGGCGGATGCCGCTGGGACTCATTCCCCGCGACACTCCCTGCGAGCGCGACGGCAACCGCGGCAACTACATGGCCCACGGCTTGATTCAGGCCAATGACCGGGAAATATTTTGTTATGCCACAGAAGGCTATATGGATGGTCCGGAGCGGCGGCTGCGCCGTTTTGTCTGGCGGACGGATGGCTTCGTCTCCCTCGGCACCGAAAGCGGCGGCGAAATGACCACTCGCCTCCTGACCACCGAAGCGGACCGGATATCGGTAAATTTCACCGGCCGGATCAGAATCGAACAACTCGGGGAAGACGGCCGGCCTCTGCCGGGAGGAATCGCGGAGCTGTCCGGGAACGAAATCGAGGCCCCGGTGCCATTGGCAAACGGCGGCAAGGCATTCCGGCTCCGGTTCCAAATGTGGCAAGCCGAATTGTTCAGTATCGCGTTTGAGAACAAATAATCATCGATTCGGTTAAATAAATCACCCTTCAGCCCATTCTCTTTTACCGGATACAATTGTATAATATGTGACGGAAGAATATACAACCTATTTTTTAGATAAGGAATAATTAAAAAATGACAGATAAGTGTCGAATCGGTGTGATTGGAACCGGCCAGCGCGGCTGCGGCTATATCCGGATGGCGTTGTCCACTCCGGGAGTGGAGTTGGCGGCATTGTGCGATACCCATGCCGGCAGAATGCGGGATTTTGCCGTCAGGCTTGATTGCTCCGAAGAAGTACCGCAATATACCGATGTGGAAACCATGCTGGCGGAGTGCCCCATGGACGCGGTGGTCATTACCGTGCCGGATTTCCGTCATGCGGAAGTGGCGGTGGCGGCCCTGCGCAGCGACAAACACATCATGCTGGAAAAACCGATGGCCCCCACCGTGGAAGAGTGCCGCCGGATTCTGGCGGAAATCAAACCGGGCGGGCCGTTTGTCCAATTGGGGTTCGTCATGCGGGAGCATCCGCTTTACCGCAAAATCCGGGAACTGGTCATGAGCGGCAAGCTCGGGCAAGTCATGAGCATGGCGGCGGAAGAAAATCTGGGAGTCATGCATGGCGCCAGTTATATGCGCCGCTGGCACCGCAAAGTCAGCAACAGCGGCGGTTTCGTGCTGGCCAAATGCAGTCACGACCTGGATCTGCTCTCCTGGATCGCCGGTTCGCCAGTGCTCAAAGTGTCGTCTTTCGGCGGCTGCGATTTTTTCCGGCCGGAGAAACAACGCGCCGGATACTGTTCGCAATGCGACGACCGCAAGTGCCGTTTCCGGTTTCAGGGTGAAATGGTGGTGATGAGCGATCAGGAGAAGGACAGCCCTTCCGAAAACGGCTTCGACCTCTGTGTTTACAATTCCGACAAAGACGTGGTCGACAATCAATTGACCATGTTGGAATACTCCAACGGCATCCGCGCGTCGTTTGCGTTGAATTTGTTTGCGCCTCAGGCAGGGCGTTCGCTCAAGATCATCGGAAGCGACGCCTATCTGACCGCCGATACCGTGAGCAACCTCATAGAAATAACCTCTTCGAACGGCGGCGACAAGGAAGTTTATGACTGTCGACCGACCAACGGCTCCGGCCACGGGGGCAGCGATCAGCTCTTTTTCGATGAATTCGTGCACTGCATCCGCAGTGGCGAGCGTCCCAAATGCGATTACCGCGCGGGCCTGGCCGCCACCGTAGTTGGCAACGCCATCGAACAGGCAAGAGTCACCGGTCAATCGGTACAAATCAATCCAGAGGACTACTTATAAAAGGCGATAGACGCGGCCAATGTCCTGCTTGATGGCGGACTTGACCTCGAGGCGCATCAGGACTCCGAGGAGCTCCCCGGTGGAGAGCTCGGTCTCCATGACGATATCGTCAAAATGACGGGAGCCTTCACGCAAATACGCGATTACCTTGGATTCGTCGGCGTCGAAATTGCGGAACAGATCATCGTCGGCGTATGGTTCCGGGACTTCTTTGACCTTGGCTAAGCCGGGAAGGAATTCGAATTCGTCAAGGATGTCATTGAAACTCTCGGTCAGACGCGCGCCTTCGCGGATCAGTTTGTGGCAACCCCTTGCTTGAGGATTGGTCGCCTCGCCGGGAACAGCGAAAACCTGACGCCCCTGTTCCATGGCAATGGTCGCCGTAATCATGGCGCCGCTGTCGATATCGGCTTCGACGACTACGATCGCCGAACTGAGCCCGGAAACAATCCGGTTGCGGCGCGGAAAAGACTGGCGGCTCACCGGAAAAGTCATGGGAAATTCCGAAATCACCGCCCCCCCGCGATCAATGATATCGCGCGCCAGCGGAATATGTTCCTGCGGATGGACCCGCGCCAACCCGCCGCCCAGCACCGCCACCGTGATCCCGCCGACGTCAAGCGTCGACTGGTGCGCCACTGCGTCCACCCCGTAAGCCAGCCCGGAGACCACAACCCAACCGGCATAAGCGGCGCTCTCGCTCAGTTCCTTGGCCATAAGTCTGCCATACCGGGTCATCCGGCGCGAACCGACGACCGCCACCGTCTGCCGGTCGAACTTTGGCAATTCGCCACGAACATACAGACACAACGGCGGATCGTAAATTTCTTTGAGGATTTCCGGATACTCATAGTCGCACCGGGTGATGATCCGCGCGCCGCCGCGCTCCGTCAGTTCCAGTTCCAACATCAAATTGGTTTCGCTCTGCCAGTTGAAAAGTTTTTCCGCCAGCGCCGGAGTAATGCCGCGGATTGACTGCAGCTCCTCCGCGCTCCGTTCAAAAATGGCCGAAGCTGAACCGAAGGCGTTAAGCAGGCTCTGAACCTTGGCCGAGCCGATACCCGGCAACAGATTCAGGATAATGTAGGCGTCGCGCTCAGTCACAGCAGCTCCTTATTGCGGCAAGTATTTTCGCATCGTCGAATTCGCGAAATAGCTCGACTTTGCCGATTTTCACCGGCAGGACCAGAGTCAGGCGGCCATTGGATTTTTTCTTATCCGATTTCATGGCTTCCAGAATATCTTCCGGGCGGTAACCGCTGACCCGGAACGGCAACCCGGCGACCAGCATCAAATCATTCTGGCGTTTTTCATCATCGGGATGCCAAAGTTGATTTTGAGTCGCCATAGAACCGGCCATCGCCATGCCGATGGCGACCGCTTCACCGTGGCTCATCTGGTACTCGGATAATTTTTCCACCGCGTGGCCGAAGGTATGCCCGTAATTCAGGATTGCGCGGCGACCGCTCTCTTTTTCGTCCTCGGAAACCACTGTGGCCTTCAGATGACAGCAGTGGGCGATGATTTCGCCGGAAACCTTGCACTTGTTTTCTTCCAGGATGCCGAAAAATCCGCAGTCCATGATGACGCCGTATTTGATGACTTCCGCCAATCCGTTGCGGATTTCGGATTTCGGCAGGGTTTTCAGCGCATCGGGATCGATCATGACGGTTTCGGGCTGATGGAAAGCACCGACCAGGTTTTTACCCTCCGGCAAATCGACGCCGGTTTTACCGCCGACGCTCGAATCGACCATCGCCAGCAACGAAGTAGGAACCTGCATGAACCCGATACCCCGCATATAGACCGCAGCGGCAAACCCGGCCATATCACCGGTCACCCCGCCGCCCAGCCCGACAATCAGAGATTTCCGGTCCAGCCCCATCTGTGCGGCAACCCGGCAGATTTCGGCGATGGTAGTGAGGTTTTTATAATGCTCACCGGGATTGATGACGCAGTTGCAGACGTCGCCGCCCAGTTCCGCCAGCCTCCGGCAGACCTTTTCCAGGTACAACCCACCGACATTGAGGTCGGCCACTACCAGACACTTGCGCCCGGGCGTCAGCTTCAAATCCATCGTATCCAGCAAACCTTTGCGAATTATGATGTCATATGAGCGCTCGCCCAGTTCCACATGAACTTTGCTCATCGGGTCCTCCAAATAAAATTTTAACGCATTATAATATTACCGGATTGCCGCCTCTGCAAATCAATATCGGAACAAAATCAACTGAATTGTGCAACTATGCTTATTGAACATAGACTTTCTTGAAGGTTCTGCCTTTTTCTTTCTTGGCGAAAAACAGCTCAGGTTTTTCTTTCAGGATTTTTTCCCATTGCTCGCCGGAGGCAGTAAACAAGATTGCTTTGTCGCTTTTGCCGGGGGTCTCCTCGTAGGTTACATACGGCAGCTCCGCCGGAATGTCATCGGGCAACTGCGGTACCACGGCGGTGAATCTGTTCTCGTCCGAGCTGACCATGACCAGGGCATGAACAGGAAACACCGTCATTGCCGCCGCCAGTCCCAAGGGCTCGCCGGGCAATTCCGCAAGATACGCATCGGCATAGGTTTTGCCGCCGACCTTGAAAAACTGCAGTTTCAACTTGGTAATCTTAGCCTGATCTTTTTTGGCCGAATCAAATTCCTGAACGGTCAACTCTCCACTGGCAAGCAGTTGCAGATGAATAATCTGTGAGGGCTCGTCATCGGAAATCCACACCCCGAGAAAATCTTTCGGCACATCGATTTTGTTGTTGTCCGTGTAATACGGCTTGACGGAATGGACCGACGTACAGGCAGTCAGCATGGCACAAACAAATCCCAGAAATAACCATTTCATAGTAACCTCCCTTAATTCATTTTTAAGCAAAATAACATCTTTCCAGTAAAATTCAATAGGATTCATCCTATAGAAATATCGAAATATCTCAAGGATTCATCCTATAGAAATACATCAATATCTCAAGGATGCATCCTATAGAAGTTGAGCTTTCTGTCAGTTTTCCTCGTCCTCCTCCTCGCAGTATATGGACCTTACAGACGGAGTTATGATGTTCCCTTTATCATCTTCGTAAGTGATCTGCTCCAAGTCCAGCCATTCTTTCAGGGCTTGGATTTCGGCTTGATTGGAGTAGTCATACCATTTTTGCAAAAGGCCGCGTTCGTCAAGGAAATACTTCCAGTTGGCATAGGCGCCCCGTTTGGAAAACATTTTTTCGACTTTCCACCAATCGTATTCCGCCAGATATTCTTCGGCAAACCGGAAAACCAGCCTGATTCCCAAATCCAAGTCGCGTTTATTCGGAACGGCGATCCAGTCACCGGTCTCGAGTTCCTCCTCCGTAATCTCAGGGAACTCCTCAAACATCAGGGCGACCCTGCCTTGTTCCTGGCTCAGATAAGCTTCATTGCCGCCGCCGTCGAAGCTTACAAAGTCATATGCGGTATAAACGTCGTCGAATTTCAGCATACTTACCTCCTGTTCGGTTCAATATAATCCCGCAAATGTTAAAACTCAACATTCCATTTGCAGAAATATTCTCTTAACCATGTTGAAAAGTTCATCAAACATTGTATCTTATTTGGATAAAAAACAAAAACAGGGTGATGACTATGAAGAAAATTGTGGTTTCGGCGGTCGGTTGTTCATTGGCGGATTACCTTTATACCAATGTCGATTTCGGCGGCGAGGCATTTGCCAAATACAAATCGCGCAAAGAAGGCGACGGCGGGCTCAATCCCGGCCACCTGGTTTTCACCGAAGATCTGGAAAAATTCAGCGGCGTCAGTTACCGCAATATCACCCGTGAGCTCGGATTCGACCGTGAACCGGACGCTTTCAACCTCGGCGGTCCCTGTATTGTAGCGTTGATCAATGCCGCCCAGCTTACCAGTGGGCGCCAAGTCGAATTCGATTTCTACGGCGCGGTGGGCAACGACAAAACCGCCGAGCGGATTTTCTCCATCATCCGCCAAACCCCGGTTAACATTGATAATTATGTCACCGTCGAAGGATTTTCACCTTTTTCGGATAGTATCTCCGACCCCAAACATCATGATGGCAAAGGTGAACGTCTTTTCGTCAACAACATCGGTGCCGCCGGTAAATATACTCCCGATATGCTGGGAGATAAATTCTTCCAAGGCGACATCCTGTTTTTCGGCGCAACCGCACTGGTCCCGGAAATTCATGACCACCTGGGATATCTCCTGCAAAAGGGTCATGAGCTGGGCAAAATCAACATGGTTACCACGGTATTCGACTTCCGCAATGAAAAAGCCCGGCCCGGCGAATGTTGGCCCCTGGGGCATTGTGACAAATGCTTCGCTTTAATCGATTTGCTGGTCATGGATTGGGATGAAGCCATGAAGATCAGCGGTTGCAACAATATCGAAGACGCCACCAAATTCTACAGCGAAAAAGGCGTCGGCAGCTTCATTATCACCCACGGCGCCAAAAACACCTATGCGTGGTCCAGCGGCAGACTTTTCAAGAAGCTTGACTTGACCGCGTTCCCGATTTGCGCGCTGGTCGATGAAGACCTGGCAGCCCATCCCGAACTGCGCGGCGACACCACCGGCTGCGGTGACAATTTCGCCGGTGGCGTTTTGACCTCACTGGTCACCAATCTCGCCGACAAAAAGCCCGGCGAACTGGACCTGGTCGACGCCTGCGCCTGGGGCAGTGCTTCCGGCGGCTTCGCCTGTTTCAGCATCGGCGGAACCTATCTTGAAAAAGAACCCGGCGAAAAATTGCACAAGGTCGAACGTTATTACCAAAGCTACCTCAAGCAGATCGGCAAATAAAGGGAAAAGAGAAAAGAGGCAAGAGAAAAGGGCCGGGAGGCGATTGACCTCCCGGAATCTCAACTCTCAATAACAGAGTGCGGGATTATCGCAGAAAAGAGTATACTCCCCATACCAATTCACCAATTCACCAATTCACCAATTCACCAATTCACCAATTCACCAATTCACCAATTCACCAATTCACCAATTCACCAATTCACCAATTCACCAATTCACCAATTCACCAAT
>JAVBRM010000037.1:0-27127 GCA_031548025.1 Victivallaceae bacterium
GAAAGGCGGCAATGTCACCATCCAGTCCCGCATGTGGTTCAACGATGCCAACGACAGCCGCTATTATCTGCTTCCCGGCGTGGTGGTTATGGTCATGACTATGATCGGCGCGCTGTTGACTTCGCTGGTGATGGCTCGCGAGTACGAACACGGCAATTTGGAAAGTATGTTCATCAGCCCGATGCGCCCGGGGGAAATTATTTTCGCCAAAGCTCTGATCAATTTCATGCTCGGGATGATCGGCCTGGCTGTGACGCTGTTTGCCGCCAAGTTCATGTTCGGGGTGCCGTTCCGGGGCAATATCGCCATTCTGGTGTTGGGCTCGGCGCTGTATTTGATCGTGGCGCTCGGGATCGGATTGGTGATTTCCAGCGTCACCAAAAATCAGTTCATCGCCTGTCAGTTGACGCTGGTGCTTACCTTTATGCCCGCGCTGCTTCTGTCCGGGTTCATCTATGAGATCAACAACATGCCGGTGGCGCTTCAGTGGTTTACCATGCTGATTCCGGCGCGGTATTATGTGGAGTTTCTGCAGACGGTCTTTCTGGCCGGCGATGTCTGGGAGATATTGTTCAAGGATATGGGCATTTTGCTGATTTTTGCCCTGATCCTGATGACGCTGGCGGTGGAACTTAACCCCAAATCTTTGGAGTGAATAAAGGTGCGTTTGCTTGCTTTGCTGAATAAAGAACTTTTGCAACTGTTCAAGAACAAAATGAATCGGCTGATTATCGTGGGCCCGCCGCTGGTTCAGCTGCTGCTGTTCGGCTACGCTGCGACTCTTGACCTGACCCGCGTCGATTACGCAGTGCTCGACCACGACCGCACCATCACCTCGCGCGAACTGGTGAGCAAATTCACCGGTTCGGGGATTTTCAAAGAGGTGATCCGGGTCGAATCCGAACAGGAAGCCTCCGCCGCCATCGGCCGCCGCCGAATCCGGATGAATCTGGTTATTCCCCAGAATTTCGAACGCGATTTGAAATCCGGCAAAGGCGCGGCCGTTCAAGTCCTGTTGGATGGGCGCAATTCCAGCACCGCCGGAACCGCCCTGAGCTACGCCCAGAATGTGATTACCTCCTTCAATTACCGCTATCACGGAGCGGCGCCGGCCCTGAAGCTCGAACAACGGGCCTGGTACAATAAAAATTTCGAAATGCGCCATTTTATGATTCCCGCGCTGCTGGCGACTATCGCGCTGCTGAACGTGATGATGCTGACTTCGCTCTCCATCGCCCGTGAACGCGAAGAGGGGACCTTCGACCAGTTGCTTGTCGCGCCGTATGCGCCGGTCCAGATTCTGATGGCCAAAGCGGTCGCCAATATCATGATCGGTGCGATGCAGTTGTTCCTGTCGTTTCTGATTGCCCGCTACTGGTTCGAAGTTCCATTTCGCGGCTCGTACCTCCTGCTGGTGATTACCTGCCTGTTTTTCCTGGCCTCAGCGACCAGCTCGGGCATACTGATCTCGGTTTTCTGCAAAAATCTCCAACAGGCGATGCTGGGGACTTTCATTATTTCGGTGCCGTTCGCGATTTTGTCGGGATTCACGGCTCCGGTCGAAAACATGCCGGAGTTCTTCCAGTTCATCACCCTGATCAATCCGGTCCGCTTTGCGATTATGGCGCTTCAGGAGATTTTCCTGGAGGGCGCCGCGTTCCACCGCTTGCTCCATCCGATCGGAATGATGGCGGGGATTGCCGTAGTCACTTTTACTACTGCGGTCTTTTCCTTGAAAAAATTGCTCAGCAAGTAGTTAAAAATTTGCAAAAACGGCGATCAGGGAGTATATTTCTTGTTCAACCGGGTCCGGCTCCAAGCCGGATTGTAACACTAAAAATATTTAACGGAAAAAAGAGATGTCTAACCCAATTGTAGAACAGATCAATTCGGCGTTGGAAGATGCCGAAAAGACACTCGCCGCCGCCATGAGCGAAGCGGAAGTGGAAGAGGTCAGAATCAGGATTCTGGGTCGCAAGGGACTGCTGCCGTCATTAAGCGGTGGAATGGGCGCATTATCGCCCGAAGAACGTAAAGAAGCCGGAATGGCTTTTAATACCGGTCGCGAACGATTTCAAAGCCTGATGGAGGAAGCGCTTAAGCGTATCAAGACTTCGAGCCGCGGACAAGGTGGGCAACAGTTGGATCTGACATTGCCCGGACGCCGCCGGCCGGTCGGCCGGAAACATCCGATTGTTACCGTGGTCGATGAAGCGGTGGCGATTTTCCGCCGCATGGGCTTCATTGTCGCCGACGGCCCGGAAATCGAGGACGTTTATCATAACTTCGACGCGCTGAATACCGCCTTGTCGCATCCTTCCCGCGATCATGGCGATACCTTCTATTTTCCCGACGGCCGTTTGCTGCGGAGCCAGACCTCGCCGGTTCAGATCCGCGCGATGGAATCGCAGGAACCGCCGGTGCGGATTGTCGCGCCCGGGCGTTGTTACCGCCGCGATACCCCCGATGCCACTCACAGTATGAACTTTCATCAGATCGAAGGCCTGCTGATCGATAAAAAAGTCTCCATGGCCGACCTGAAAAGTATCCTGGGGATGTTTGCCACCGAAATGTTCGGGCCGAAGGTGAAAATTCGTTTGCGTCCGCACTTTTTCCCGTTCACCGAGCCGAGCGTGGAGTATGACTTCTCGTGCATTATGTGCGGCGGAACCGGTTGCGGCGTCTGTAAACACTCCGGCTGGCTGGAAATTGCCGGGGCCGGGGAAGTCGACCCCAACGTGCTCAAAAACGTCGGTTACGACCCGGAACTCTGGTGCGGATACGCATTCGGGATGGGGATTGAGCGTATCGCCATGCTCCGTTACCGGATCAATGATATCCGGCTGCTCTATGAGAACGACGTCAGATTTCTCGAACAGTTCTAAATGAAGGTAAAACTATGAAAGTATCATATAACTGGTTGACCCGGTATATCAAGATCGGCTGTTCGATTCCCGAGCTGGCCGAAAAATTGACGATGGCGGGCATTGAAGTCGAAGGTATCGAAACCCTCGGCGGGATTCCCTCCGGTGTCGTGGTCGGACAGATTGTCGAACGCAATCAGCATCCGAACGCGGACCATCTTTCCTGCTGCAAAGTCAACATCGGCAGCGAATTCCTGGATATCGTCTGCGGGGCCCCCAATTGCGACGCCGGCAAAAAAGTTCCGGTCGCGACCATCGGCACGGTCCTTTTCGACGCCGAATCCAAAACTGAATTCAAAATCAAACAATCCAATCTGCGCGGTGAAAAGTCGCACGGAATGCTCTGCAGCGCCCGCGAATTGGGCTTGAGCAACGACCACGAAGGTTTGTTGGAACTGGCTTCCAATGCGGAAATCGGAGCTCCGGTCAACGAAATCTACCGTGGCGATACGGTTTTTGATCTGGAAATTACCCCGAACCGTCCCGATCTGCTTTCGCACTGGGGCGTGGCGCGCGACGTCGCCTGCTTGCTCAAACAACCCGCCGCCTTGCCGGAAATTCCGAAGCCCAATCCGTCCGTTGTAGTGGATGGCATGAATCTGGTTACGGTTGAAAATCCGAAACTCTGCCCGCGTTACATGGGCCGGGTTATCCGCGGCGTGAAAGTCGCCGAAAGCCCGGAATGGCTGAAAAAATGCCTGACCGCCATTGGCTTGCGCCCGATCAATAATATTGTCGACATCACCAATTTCGTGTTGTTCGAGCTTGGCCAGCCGCTGCATGCTTTCGATCGCGACAAGCTCGCTGGGGGCCGGGTAGTGATCCGCAACGCCGCCAAGGGCGAAATCATCACTCTTCTCGATGGCACCGAATTGAAGCTCAATGCCGAAAATCTGGTCATTGCCGATGCTGAAAAGCCGATGTGCCTGGCCGGGGTTATGGGCGGCTTGAATTCCGGGGTTAGCGATACCACCACCAGCATACTGCTGGAAACCGCGGTGTTCGAACCGTGGAATATCCGCACCACTGCCCGGAGCCTGGGAATTTCCAGCGACTCCTCGTATCGCTATGAGCGCGGTGTCGACTGGCAGATGGCCGAAGTCGCCGCTGACCGCGCCATTCAGTTGATTCTGGAAATTGCCGGTGGCGAACTGGTTGGACCGCTGTATGACGTCAAGGGCGAATTGAGCGTTCCGGCCCCGATTTCCTGTCGCTTCGACCGGATTCGGCTCCTGACCGGCATGACGGTGACCAACGACGAAATCGTCGATATTTTCCGCAAGCTTCGCCTGGATGTTTCGGATATCACTGCCGACAAATGCATGGTTCAGCCAACGACCTTCCGGCTGGATCTGGAACGCGAAGCCGACCTGGCCGAAGAAGTCGCCCGGGTTCATGGCCTGGACAAGATTCCCGATATTCCGGTAACGGTCAACTCCGCCGCTTCGTTCCAGCAGGACGCCTATGCCGCCTATCAGGATTTGCGTGAGCAGGTTATCGGGCAGGGATATTACGAATGTTTGCATTATAGCACCGTGAGCCCGAAATCGGCGCTTTCCGACACCCGTTTCACCGATGCCGACCTGGTCAAAATGATCAATCCCATCGGCCATGATTCCGGCGTCATGCGTCCTTCGCTGCTCGGTGAAATGCTGGCGACGATCGAGCGCAATATTTCGCGCCGCAATGTCGATTTGGGGTTGTTCGAACTGGACCGGGTATTCTGCGCGAATCCCGCTATTTTCCCGGAAGAACGCTACGAATTGATGTTGGTCCTGACCGGCCGCAAACATCCCGAACTCTATTCGGACGGCTTGAAAGCGGTTTATGATTTCTATGATCTGAAAGGCTCCGTCGAATCGCTGCTGGCGACCCGCCGCATTGGCGATTATAAATTCGAAGCCTGCGAAGATGCGCGCTTTGTCAACGGTATGGCCGCCGCGCTTACGGTGGGCGGCGAGCTGATCGGCCACTTGGGAATGCTTTCCGCTGAACTTTCCGGTGATTTCAAGACCGACCATCCGGTGTACGTCGCTTTACTGGACGTCGCCCGGATTCTGGCGAAAACCCCGGGGCTGGAATTCTACCGGCCGTTGTCGCCGTATCCGGCCACCAGCCGCGATATCGCGTTCGTTACGGACAGCTCCATGACTCACGCCAAAGTCTTGGATTTCATCAAATCCAGCCGGATCAAAAATCTGGAAAGCGTACACCTGTTCGACATCTACACCGATGAAAAGGCGCTCGGAGCCGGACGCAAAAGCATGGCATATTCCTTTGTTTTCCGCAGCAAGGAGCGTACCTTGACGGACAACGAAGTGAATACCGCCTATGAAAAATTGCGCTCCC
The DNA here is from genome assembly GCA_031548025.1 of Victivallaceae bacterium. Taxonomy (GTDB): domain Bacteria; phylum Verrucomicrobiota; class Lentisphaeria; order Victivallales; family Victivallaceae; genus UBA5239. The sequence goes on from JAVBRM010000037.1 coordinate 5,274, forward strand.
AGCTTGCCGAAGGCCTCGGAGTCGAGTTGCGCTAAGGAAGTTGGAGAAAGGCAATGAAGCTCAGTGCTAAATGGCGGAAAATCAGCCGTTTGCTGGTCATTGCCTTTCTTGTGTTGCTGGTTCTGACCGGCATTGTATCCGGAGTTTTGTTTATGATAATCAATGCGGCTGTCGGTAAGCTGCCGGATGAGGCGACTTACCGCTCCTACGAAAAATTGTCGAATTTTAAGGACGGCAAGTTTGAAAACTTTCAGCCGATGCGGCACATTGTCTTCAAAAAGCCCCGGATGCAAGTTATTACCCGTTTTATTTTCGATAAACCCAAAGGACCGCCCAAACCGATCCCTGTTATCCCGATCGATCATACGGCTCTTGGGGCTAAATCAACCGGCTTGAAAGTTCACTGGCTGGGGCATTCGAACCTGATTTTCGATATCGACGGCACCCGGATCATGACCGACCCGGTTCTGGACAATGCCGGACCGTTGCCGTTCATCGTGCGACGCTTTCAGCCGTCGCCGCTGCAGCGCGAGGAAATCCCGAAGCTGGGCTTGGATGCGATCATCATTTCCCATGACCACTACGACCATCTGGAGAAGAAAACCATTGAATTCCTCCGCAACAGCGACATCAAGTTTATTACACCGTTGGGGGTAGGGGCGCGGTTGCGCGGCTGGGGGATTCCCGCCGAACGCATTACCGAGATGAACTGGGGCGACAGCATTCAGGTCGGTTCACTGAAAATCACCGCGCAGACTACCCGCCATTTTTCCGGCAGGCTGTTTAGTGACCGCAACCGGACCTTATGGGCGGCTTTCATTCTGGAAGGGCCTCAGCACAAAGTATTTTTTGCCGGTGACGGCGGTTACGGCGAACATTTCAAGAAAATCGGACAAGAGCACGGGCCTTTCGACCTGACCTGTCTTGAGATCGGCTCCTGGAATGAGCGTTGGCCCAATTCGCATTTATTTCCGGAGGAAACGGTTCAGGCGCACCTGGATTTGCGGGGCAAATATTTGTTGCCGATGCACTGGTCGGTCTTCGACCTGGCGTTTCACGAATGGGACGAGCCCATTCGCCGGGTAACCGCCGCCGCGGCCAAAGAAGGCGTAGCCATTCTGACCCCCCAACAGGGCCAGCCCTTGATTCCCGGCGAAACCACCTTTACTGAATGGTGGAAGTAAAAAAATAATTTACTTTATTAGTAAATTTACATTGGACTTCTTGAAAAATTATACTTTCATTGTAGATTTACAAAAATCAATGATTATTAACCATTCTCGGGGAATATATGCATCAAAATATGCCGGAAGTAAATCTTGAGAATACAGTATTTTTCTTACAAGAAACCAAACAGCTTCATTGGGTGAATTATCTTCGCGTCCTGGCGATTGTGTTTATCGTGGGCTTTCATATGCTCTATACGGTTACCGGAAGCTTGAAATATTCCTACGGATTTTTCGGTGCTCTCCTGGAGAGCGGAACGATGACTTTCGTATTTATTTCCGGGTTTCTCTTTCAATACCGTCGCAATAAGGATTTCTGTTACAAAAAATATATCCTCAGGAGATTCCAGATCGTTTTCCTCCCTTATCGTATCGCCACCACTCTTCTGTTGGCATGGACATTTATCAAAGCTCATGCTGTCAACTGGCATGAAATGCGGCGGTTTCCAACGCCGGATTGGGCATTTATTTTTATCATAATTCCATGCTGGGGATATTCGCCAAGCGTGGTTGGGACCGTTGCCGGGGATTTGCCAATGAGCCGGTGGCGATTCTCTATTTTCTGCTCGGTACGCTGTTTTGCGTCAGTGTGCTGATGGTGGGATTGAATATCGGTGCATGGCTTCTTAGAAAATGCGGCTTTACCAACACCAGAGCATTAATCGGACGTCAACTAATCTAACCGGCGGGAAAAACAGAATGAAATGTATAATTTTTGTGTTGGGGCTTTTATTGGCGGCAGGTTCTATATTCGGGCAAAACGACATGCAATTTGAGCGCCTCAATTTCACCAGTGGAAACCAATCCTTGCCGTATTGCCAGAAAGTCATGCGGTTTGACCAGAAAAAACAACCGGCAATTCTTTTGTTTCTGCATGGGGCAGGGGAACGCGGCAACGACAATGGCCGTCAGTTGGTGCACGGCGCCAAACAGATTGTAAAGTTCTGCGACGACTCCGGAACGGATGCCGTTCTGCTGTTTCCGCAATGCCCGGGTGGCCTTATGTGGGTCAAGACCCCTTGGTCGCAGCCGTCGCATACCATGAATGCGAAACCGACCCGGGAACTGGCCGCGGCGCTGGAGTTGCTCGAGGCCAAAATCAAAGAATTCAATGCCGACCCCAAACGGGTTTACATAGCCGGTATTTCCATGGGCGGATTCGGGGCCTGGGAAGCGCTTTATCGGCGGCCTGATTTATTCGCGGGGGCATTTATCTGCTGCGGCGGGGCGGATTTGAATCAATTATACAAGATTCTGGATATTCCGGTTCTGCTCTACCACGGCGCTGAAGACTCGGTTGTAAATGTTTCACGTTCCCGTGATATTGTCCGGACAACGCAAGAGCTCGGCAGCCGGAAAATACTCTATGAAGAATTGAAACGCACGGGGCATGATTGCTGGACCCGCGCATTTGCCAAAATGTCCGAATGGCGCTGGCTTTTCGACCAGCAAAAATAATAGCATACTCAAAGGACAACCTCAGCCCAAAACTCAGCTGTCTTTTTAGTCCTTTCCGTCTTTTTAGTCCTTTGACTTCGTTGCCTTACGCCTGCCGCCGTTTTTCCTGCGAAAAAGTTGGTGATGGGGCTTGCATTGCCATAGAATGCGGTTATCTTAATATGAAATGCAATCGGTTGCATTTTTAGTTGCAAGGAAAAATAATATGCAGAAATACGAGTTTGATGAGTTGTTGCGCCGGGCTGAGGTGTTTTGTTCGAGACTGGAAGATTGGCTGTTTGCCGATACCGTGAATTTGCAGGCTGAATACTGCATGAGCAAGGAGCCGGTGCCGATTGCCGAGCGGGCTCAAGGGCAGTTTCGCCCGATCGTTTCCGGCGAAAAGTGGGGCAACGCCTGGGACAGTGCCTGGTTTCATCTGAAAGGCGAAGTTCCTCAGGAATGGGCCGGCAAGAAAATTGCGATGCGTTTGTTCCTGAGCGGTGAAATCCTGCTCTGTTCCGCCGATGGCGAACCGATCTGCGGTTTGACCAACCACTCGGTTTTCGGCCACAATTACAGCAAGGAGCTCTATTTCTTCCCGGAAGTGGCCAAGGGCGGCGAGAAAATCGAATTCTGGGCGGAAGCCGCGGCCAACGCTTTGGCCGGCATCCCGCTTAATTCGAATCTGGAGCGCGGCAATCAGCCCGACTACTACGACACTACCGTCAGAAGTATGTATATCGGGGTGTACAATGAGGAAGTTTCACAATTGCGTTACGACGTCCTGGCGCTGATCGCGCTGGTCAATACCCTGGGAGATCAGCGTCATCCCGCCATGAAAATTGTCAGGACGATCTCCGACGCCATCAATATTTACAGCGGTTCGGTGGAAAACGCCACTGCTGCCCGCCAGGAATTGCGCAAATATTATGACCTGCCGCTTTCCGGCAACACCCTGACCGCGGTGGCGGTGGGGCATGCCCATATTGATACCGGCTGGCTCTGGCCGGTCCGCGAATCCGTTCGCAAATGCGGCCGTACTTTCAGCAGCCAGTTGATGCTGATGGAGCGCTATCCCGACTATGTTTTCGGTGCTTCCCAAGCTCAGCATTATGCTTTTACCAAAGATCATTATCCGGAAGTCTATGCCCGAATCAAGGAAAAGGTCAAGAGTGGACAGTGGGAAATCCAGGGCGGTATGTGGGTGGAAGCCGACGCCAACCTGGCCGGCGGCGAAGCGTTTGTCCGCCAGTTCATCCACGGCAAGAATTTCTTTATGGATGAATTCGGTCTCGACGTGAAAAATCTCTGGCTGCCAGACGTTTTCGGTTATTCGGCCTCACTGCCGCAGATCATCCGCAAATCCGGCTGCGATTTCTTCGTAACCCAGAAAATGTCCTGGAACAAAGTTAACGTCTTCCCGCACAATACCTTCAAATGGCGCGGCATCGATGGCAGCGAAGTCATCACTCATTTCCCGCCGGAGAATAACTACAACAGCGAACTGAGCCCGGCGAGACTGAATCCGGCGGTCCAGCGCTATGTGGAAAATGATTTTATTCCGGAATTCCTCTCGCTGTTCGGCATCGGCAACGGCGGCGGCGGTCCTTGCGAAACTCATATCGAGAACGGCAAGCGGCTCGAGTCGCTGGAAGGCTGCCCGAGAGTCAAATTCGGCCGTGCGGATGCGTTCCTCGAAGGACTGCGCCGGTATGAAGGACGCCTCAAGGTATGGGAAGGTGAGTTGTATCTGGAAATGCATCGCGGCACCCTGACCTCCCAGGCGGCGGTCAAAAAGGGTAACCGGATGCTGGAACAGACCTTGCGCAAGGTTGAAGCGATCTATTCGTGCCTGCCGTGGGGCCAGTACCCGGCGGCGGAACTCGACCGCATTTGGAAAATTCTGCTGATTAATCAGTTCCATGATATCCTGCCGGGTTCCTCCATCAAAAAGGTATACGAAGTGACCCGCGCCGAACATGCCGCATGCCTGGCCGATTGCGCGGACCTGATTGCGGCCGCCGGAGCCAAAGCGCTTCAGGATGCCCCTGACAAGGTTACTTATTTCAATCCGTTGTCACACGGTTATGACCGTGCGACGGCGTTGCCGGAAGGCTGGACCGGGGTTGCGGAAATGGCCTCGCAACAGGAATGCGGTGGAGCTGTGGTTCAGTTGAAGATTCCGGCGCTGTCGTCGGTGACCCTGACCAGAGGGCAGGGGGCGGCTGTGGACAAAGTCGATGGCCTGGTCCTGGAAAACGAGCTGATTCGCTATGAATTCGCCGCCAACGGCAAGTTGCTGAAAGCTTATGACAAAGAAGCGGCGCGCAATGCCGTGATCGACGGCAACGACTTCACGATCTATGACGACCGTCCGAATATTTATGACGCCTGGGACGTCGACGATTTCTATATGGAAACACCGGTGGGCAAAGCTTCGGCGGTGTCGGCGGTTAAGTTTGCCGGTCCGGTCCGTCAGGGCCTCTGCATGGAGCTGAAAATCAGCCGGTCGGTGATCAAACAGAAAATCACCCTGGAAGAAGGTTCCAAGCGCCTTGACTTCGCCACCGAAGTGGATTGGCGCGAAGATCACCGGATGCTCCGGGTGGCGTTCCCCGTTCAGGCGAAAATCACCGAATCGGTCAGCGATATCCAGTACGGATATCTGCGGCGCCCGACCCACAGCAATACGCAATGGGATATGGCGAAATTCGAGTCGGTGGTGCACCGCTATTCCGATATGTCCGACCTGGACTACGGCGTGGCGCTGATGAACGACTGCAAGTACGGTTACAAGCTCAAGGAAAATGTGCTGGACCTCAATCTGCTGCGTTCGCCGCGCTACCCGGACGACAGTGCCGACGTGGGCGTGCATACTTTCACCTACAGTCTGCTTCCGCATTGCGGAATCCTGGTCGAGTCCGATGTCATGGCACAGTCCGCGATGCTCAACCTGCCTCCGGCCTGCTGGGCCGGCAAGAGCGGCAGCCTGGAAGCCCCGTGCCGGATCAACGGCAACGGCGTATCGCTGGAAGTGCTGAAAAAAGCGGAAAAATCCGATAACCTGATTATCCGCCTGGTGGAAACCCTCGGCCGCGATTCCGAAGCCGAACTGGTCTTCAATAACGACGTCAAAATCGTGGAAACCGATCTGATCGAGTGGAACGAAGTCGGCGATGCTGTTTCCGGCAAAAATATTCCGGTTAAACTCAAAGCCTTTGAAATTCGGACCTACAAGGTACAATGAGCGCGACGATTCACGATATCGCCCGGAACTGCCGGGTCAATGCTTCCACCGTTTCGCGGGCGTTGAACAACGACCCGCGGGTGAAGGCGGCGACCCGGGAAAAAATCCTACAGTGCGCCGCCGAAATGGATTACCGTCCGAATATGGCGGCGCGCAATCTGGCCTCGGGGCGTACCAATACCCTCTGGCTCATCCTGCCGGCGCTGTTTAACCGGTTGGAACAGGAACAGGCCGTGCATATCAGCAACTTCGTCCGCGAGCACGGCATGGACTTGATGATTGCCCTGTATCATGGAGATTTGACCATCTACGAGCGATTGCTCCGCCAGTTGGAAATGAAGCTGACCGACGGGGCGTTTGTTCTGCCTCCCGGCACCCGGACCACCGCCGCCGGCGACGTGATCGGACGCCTGTGCCGGCAGCGTTTCCCGCTGGTTTTTCTGGACCGCCACAGCGACCTGCCGAAAGTTTCCGATACTACCGTGGTTACCGACAACCTGAATGCCGTCCGCAAGCTGGCCGATGCCTGCCTGGCGCGCGGCGCCGAAGCGATTTACCCGCTCTTCGACTCCTCGAACTCGGCCGCGGATGAACGCCGGGCCGGATTGGAAGGCTATCCGTGTATTTCGGATATCTCCGGCCGGAAAAAGGTGGCGATTCTCTGCTCTTCATACAGTCAACTGACTATGACGCTGGAAAAACTGCGGACTCAACACCCCACAGTACGTTTTTCGGCTGGGGTTTTCGACTACTGGAGTGGTGATTCCGCCATGCTGGAAGACATCATCGTCATGCCGCAGAACTTCGCGGAAATGTCGCGAAACGGTGTAGATATCCTCATGAAAATGCTCAATCAGCCCACCGCTCGCCGTCCCCGCGAAATCCGCATCCCCCCCATGGAACCGCAAATTATTAAATGAATTGGTGAATTGGTGAATTGGTGAATCACGGAGAGGCTGTGAGTGATTGCGGCAAATATTCGGCGAAGCCGGAAGTAAGCGAGAGCGCAAAAGCCGCGCCTCTGCCCTTTTCTCTTTTCTCTTTTCTCTTTTCTCTTTTCCCTGGAGCGAAGCGACTACTTTTTCACCACGTAAACCGATTTCCAGATGCCGCCGCTGCCAGCGGTGTCTTCCACTCGGACGATGGCGAGTTGTTTGGCTCGTTTCCAGTTGATGAGGTGGTCGATACGAATGGTGAACGGAGTCTTCCAGTCGTTCGGCTCCTTGAAAATATGCTCACCGGCGGATTGTTCGTTCAGGTAAACCCAGGCGGATTCGTCGACCGCGCCGAAGAACAGGTAAATTTCACTGCCTTCCCATTCTTTGGGAATGGCGAAATCACGGGCATAGTAGCCGATGCCGTCATAATTTTTCAACTGTTCTTGGAGCTCCTGCGGCATTCCCTTGGTTGTGGCCTGATCTTCCCAGAAGCGGTTTACCGCGATGGGCGACCACTCTTTGCGGATGTCTGCCAGCGAAGTTTTTTCCCATTGTTCTTTGAGCCCCTTGTTGGCGGAATCGATCTTAAAGAGCCAGGTGATCGGCAGGGGACGGAAGTCGCTGAAGTTCAGAAATTGGGCGGCTTCGAAAACTCCGGTAATGTCGCCGAAGATTTTTTCCCGTTCCATCATATTGTCCCAATTGATGTTCAGGTCGTTTTTATGTTTGACCCGGAAAGCCAGCAGGGCCTTGCTGTGAGTCAATTTTGCTCCGGGTTTGGCGGAGAGGGCGGCAAGCATCAACCGGGAGTGCTGATTGGCAAGCTGGAGTTGTTCCACGCGGCGGCGGGCGGCCGGATCGAGCTGGAGTTGCGCGGCCTGTTGGAGAAGGGCGTCGGTTTTGTCGAAGTCTTCCGTCCGGTAATATTTATCGAGGTCCCACATCAGCCCGCGGCGGAAATTACCATATTTGCCGCGTTCGCGGATAGCTGTCGCGTTTGGAAGCAGACGTTTTTCCCAGATATTATTGCGCCAGTAGCGCCAGTATTCGGCGACGAGATCGGCGGCCGCGCCATAGGCGGAGCAATACTCTTTTTCCCAGTGTTCGAAACTCTGGGAGGGATCGGTGTGAGCCCGGGACAAAATGTAGTCGGCAATGCCGGTTATCGGCCAGTAGCCGTGGATCGTGTCGTAATCGGTGCCGATGATGCCGTTTTTAATGCCGAGCTGGAAGTGTTCGTACATCTGTTTTTCGAATCCCATCGGCAAGCCGGTATTGAGGTGCGGATCGTTCGGGCGCAGCAGCAATTTGACGGCTCCGGCCTCGCGCCAACCCTTGTACATGGCGTCCACCTTCTGCAGTTCCATCATCGAGGGAACGAACGCGATGATCACCCGGGGATCGACTTTGATCTTGCGCGGCGGCTGGCGGTAACATGAATAAGCATACATCACCACCGAAACATTCGGATCGTGCTCCGCCGCCAGTTTCTGGACGGCGTTGGCCAGGTAGACATAACGGTCGGTCAGATGGGTGTCGAATTCTTCGCCCGGCATGGGGACGTCGAGTTTTTTGCATTCTTCACATTGGCAGTAACCGCCGCTGTCATTCTCGCAGGCGTTGATCGTATCGGGGCGCGGGTCCATGGCCAGCCAGTTGGCGACGATTTGTTTGGCGACGGCCGGATTGCTGGGGCAGACTTTGCTGCGGTCGGGCTGTTTAAGGAATCTCGGGCGGCGGACGCCGTCGTCCTGCATGGCGAAATATTCCGGATGTTCTTTGCCGTAGAGTTTCCACCAGTTGGTGAAAGCGTGACCGTAGCGGATATTGATGCTGCGGCCCATGCGCTGGCGGCGAAGCCAGGTATGGATGTCGCCATAAGAACGGTTGTATTCCGGCTCGGTCATGGCGAATTCCGGGAGCATTTGGGCGGCTTCCTTTTGATAAGTGGCCCAGTTGCGGGCGACGCCGGAGCGCAAATAGCGTTGAACCAGTTGTCCCGGCTTCCATTCCCCGGCGGCAACGGTCAGTTTCAGCGGTCCGGCGGTGTAGACGATGCCGTTGTCACCGGGTTCCAGCCAACGGAGGTTGAACTGTTTTTCCAGAAAGTCGTATACCGCGGTCAGCGTGCCGGTGCGGGCGCTCGGGATGAAAACATCATCCGGACGGTCCTTGCCGGGCGTAAAGTCTTCGCCGTAAAGCCACGTTCCTTGCGGAGTGACGCGCCAGCGGGCTTCTTCTCGGACAAGCGGTTTTGTGTCATCCGCCGGGATCTGCCCGACGTAAAACGGGTAGCTGCCCGCCGGAGCCTTGGCGGCAATGGCGATCTCCGCGCCGGTAATCAATTGGAGATGCTTCTGCAACTCCGCCGCCGCAAAGCGTTGGATGGAACCGGCTTTGCCCGCGAGAACGATTACCGGATTTTGCGGGGTGAAAGTTTCGGCATACAGCATGGCGAAGCCGGAACACAGCATAGCTATGAACAATAATTTTTTCATTGTTTTTCCTAATATTTGGTTAGTTTTCTACAAATTATGGCCATGGGGTGGGGGCCCAGGCGGGATCGCGCCAATCATAAGTTTGACCCCTCAGTGGATAGTCATTTTGGGATTCGACATGACCGTCGAGTATTGAAATGTTCCAGTAACCATTATGGCGTAATTTGGGATAGAAATTGCGGGCTTTCAATTCAGTATTGGGAGCGGCTGTGGCTCCTTCGGGAATGCCTTTGTCGCCGTAGGCATAAGTTACGGCCGGAGTTTTTGCGGAAGCCATTTTCCTGAATTCCTGGGTGCCCGAGCCGCTGGACGAGGTAGAATATTTTATATTCAGGTAGCGGTTGACTCCGAAATGGGTTCCTTTGTATGCATTCCATTCACTTGTGGTCAGATAGGACTTGATGTTTTCCGCCGGGCAGCGATAAACTCCGGTTATCGGATAAGCCGTACCTAACTTTATCTGCAGAAAACCGAGATTCGAATACATTTGCTGCCAAAAAGAGCCATACAAGGCACCGCCATAGTCATTCAGCCACGGTATATAACCATCGTAACTATCGACATAAAGGTGCATGACCTGAGCGATAGTTTTGAGATTATTGATACATCCGGATTTCTTGGCCATATCCCGGGCTTTGTTCAGGGCCGGCAGCAGCATCGCGGCCAGAATCGCGATGATTGCGATAACGACCAGGAGTTCAATAAGTGTGAAAAATTTTGATCTCATAATCACCTCCTTATAAGTTGATGACCCCGGCTGATCGGCGGGGGATAAATTTTGTGGAAATTGTTTTAACTACCGGCGGCAAGCCTGGATTGTCCAGCCGAGCCATCAACATTTCTTCAACCAGGTCGGCCAGGCCGCCTTCTTCACGGCTGATGCTGGCCAGGGGCGGAGAAAAGAATTCGCTCATATAGGAATTGTTGTTGCCGCAGACTGCGATATCTTCGGGTACTCTCAGGCCGCGCTCATGCAGATACTGAACCATGGCAGCAGCACATTCGTCGGTGGAGAGCCAGATAGCATCGAAAGGAATTTCATCTGGATAATGCTTGGCGACGTATTCGGCATAAGCGCGCCAGTTGTAGTCGCCGCCGTTGCCGGCACGGGCCTCTACCGACAGGAGGCATTGGGTCGTGTCAAGGCCACGCCTGGACATTTCCTCCAGGAATATCTCGGAAAATGCCGAGTTCCGATTATAAAAGAACACCGGGCGTTTTTTGCCGCTACGGATGAAGTGGTCCAACAGGTCGCTGACCGCTTGGCGGCGATCAATGACTAGTTGATCAAACGGAATATCATAAGGCGACGAAGAGACAACCAACGCCGCCGGCAGTTTTTTCAGCAGCATGATGATTTCCGGCGATAATTCCGGATGACTCATGGTCTGTAGAACGACGCCATCCACTTTGCGATCCACGAATTCCCCCAGGCATTGGGTGACGATTTTCGGGTCGCTGAGGCTGTCGGCGATATGACAAGCATAGCCGTGGTTGTACATCCGGGTGGAAATGTCGCGTACCTGGCGTACCGACGAGTGCGGCGGCGCCAGCGACCAGAGAATGCCGACGCTGCGGGTGGAAACACCGCGCAGGCTCCGGGCAAACAGACTGGGCCGGTAATTCAGTTGCTCGGCGGCGGCCATGATCTTTTCCCGGGTCTTCGGCGCGACTGGCGCGGAACCGTTGAAAGCCCGCGTCACCGTCATGGCGCTGACCTGGGCCAGTTCCGCAACTTCATAAATGTTGGCATGTCGATAATTGATCTTGCTTTGATTCATAAATTACCAATTTCATGTTATCGCTATCATGTTATCAATAACATTATACAGCGATTCTTGTCAAATGCAATGGGGTGACGAAAAAACTTCGGTTATTTTTTTAGTAATGTCCGGATTACTTGTGGGCGGGGGGTTGTAATATTAAATCTGGTGTGATACATTATCCCCAGCCCTACAGGGAGTAGTATATAATGTCGCGGAGGATAAAATGAGTGATGAAACAGTGAATAATAAAACCGAAGAACAAGCCAAACAGGAAGAAAACAGGAAGCCGGAAAAGAAAAAATCACCGTTATGGTTGCGGATTATCGGAATCATATTGCTGGTTGTCTTGTTGTTTTTTGCCGGGATACTGTTTTTCATTGACGGCATTCTCACGACCGGGGTCCGGACTGTGGGGACTCAAATGCTCGGGGTCAAAGTGCATGTGGACGCGGTCAGGCTTAAAATATTCAGCGGAGAGCTGAGCATCAAGAATCTTCAGGTGGCCAATCCTCCGGGATGCGCGGAAGAATATGCTTTTGTCCTGCCTGCCTTTTATGTTTCCCTGAATGTGTCCTCGCTGATGAAGGATAAAATCATCATCGACGACATCAGAGTCGAGGGACTGGAAGTGAATTACGAACCGGACGTCAAGAAAGGCAGCAATATCAATCGAATCCTCGACAATATGAAGAAGAGCAATCCGCAGGCCTCCAAGAAGACGGACGATCAAAAAGTTGAGCCCAAGGAAACCGTGCCCTCTCAACCGAGCCGGAAAGCTCCCCCCGAGAAGAAAGTTGCTATCGATTCGATCCAAGTCAAAAACAGCAATATCAAGGTTACTCTGCTCAGTCAGACCGGAGTGATTCTGCTGCCGGACTTTGAAATGGAAGACATCGGGGAAAAAGACGACGTGACGATTTCCCAGGCTATTTATAAGTTCCTGAATGAATTGATGAAAAATGTGACCAAGGCCTCCACCGATACCGTGGGAGACCTCGAGAAAAAATTGCGAGCCGCCGGCCAGGACGTTGCATCCGGTTCCAAGGATATCGGCCAGGCAGTCAAAGAGATCGGCAAAGAAATCAAAAATATGTTTTCCGGCGAGAAAAAGGAAAACTGATCGGATTGAGTATATATGAATCGAATCGAGATTATGGCTCCGGCCGGAGCTTTTGACTCCTTGTCTGCGGCCTTGCGGGCTGGTGCCGATTCGGTTTATTTCGGGGTCGGTAAACTGAATATGCGGGCGCGCGCTACCGCCAATTTCACGGTTTCCGACCTGCCCGGAGTGGTCCGCCGCTGCCGTGCCGCCTCCGCGAAGTGTTACCTCACCGTCAATACGATTATCTACGACAATGAAATGGCGGATATGCGTGAAATCTGCGACGCCGCCCGCGATGCCGGGGTCAGCGCCATTATCGCTTCCGATCCCGGAGTCATCACTTACGCCCGGGAAATCGGCATGCCGGTCCATATGTCGGTCCAGGCTTCCATCAGCAATCTGGAGGCGGTCCGGTTTTATGCCCGCTATGCCGATGTGGTGGTGCTGGCGCGGGAATTGACCTTGCCGCAGATCAAGGCGATTGTGGACGGCATTAAAAATGAAAAAATCACCGGTCCTTCCGGCGAACTGGTACGGGTGGAAATCTTTGTTCATGGAGCTTTATGCGTGGCGGTGTCCGGTAAATGCGGCATGAGCCTGGCGGTTTACGACTCGTCGGCCAACCGTGGAGCCTGTTATCAGAACTGCCGTCGCCGCTATCGGGTTATTGACGACGAAAGCGGGGACGAACTGCTTATCGATAATAATTTTGTTATGTCGCCCAAAGATTTATGTACGATTCGGGTGTTGGACCAGATTCTGGCTTCCGGGGTTTCGATTTTGAAACTCGAGGGGCGCGGGCGTTCCGCCGACTATGTCGGGGTGGTGGCCTCGTGTTATCGCGAAGCGGCGGAAGCGTGTGGCGACGGTTCATACAGCGCGGAAAAAATTGCCGGTTGGGAGGCGCGTCTGCAAGAGGTTTTCAATCGTGGATTCTGGCATGGCGGTTATTACCTGGGCGAAAAGCTCGGAGAATGGAGTGCTTCCGGTAACAGCCGCGCCGCTAAAAAAAAGGTCCATGTCGGGCGGGTCAATCATTATTTTCCCAAATCCCAGGTTGCCGAGTTGAGTATTGAGGCGGTGGATCTCGAAGTGGGCCAGGAAATCCTGATCACCGGTCCGACCACCGGGGCTGTGCAAATGCGGGTGGAGGAGATCAGGGTGGACGGCCGGCCGGTAAAGGTGGCGGCCAAGCCGGTATTGGGAAGTATTCCGGTTCCGGTCAAAGTCCGGTGCAACGATCAGATATATCAACTGTCACAACGCAAATTCGGGGAGCCGATGGAATGAACGATAAATTTCTCCAGCGCTTGAACCGGTTGGAATCGGAACTGGCTTCCCTGAAGGAAGATTATATTCGGGAAAATACCCCGTCGCCGGAACCGTCCGAGCCGCTCCCCGTGCCGCCGGTCATAAATCCGGATGAGCCGATTCCGTTGAAAAAAACAGTGCCGCCGGTCGTAAATCCGGATGAGCCGATTCCGTTGAAAAAAACAGTGCCGGTCGAGCCGATTCCAGTGCCGCCGGAGCCGCGTGACGACCTCGTTTACCCGAAAACAATTCATATCAAAGCTCCCCCGATCAAAGATTTGGAGGACCATGGCGCGGTGCCGCCGATCGATTCCGAGGCCAAAGAACCGGAATTTGAGTTTCCCGACTCGGAGAGTGGGGCAGGGCGTTTCCGTTACATTCTCGAGATGTTCATCGGGGCTCGGTTGATCGGGACGCTTGGAATCGTTTTGCTGTTGTCGGCGATCTGCTATGGAGTGGTTTATGCCTATCAGCACTACAATCCCCCGCCGGAACTGAGAGTGGCCGGGTCTTGCCTGGCTTCGCTGGCGATTTGCGGCCTGGGGTTCTGGCTGCGGGACCGCCAGTTCCGGTTTCTGGCGCTGCTGCTGAGGGGCGGCGGCCTGGGCGGTCTGTATATTTCCATCTGGACCGGATATCATTTTTATGGGTTATTCGGGCCGATGGTCGCCGGTTTGCTTATGATGAGCGTGGCCGGTTTGATATTTGTTTTGTCCTGGTGGGAAAACTCCCAGATCATCGGGATATTCGCCACTACCGGGGCGTTTCTGATGCCCTTGCTGGTCAGGACCCCGAATCCCAATCACCTGTTTTTCTGTTTGTATTTGCTGTGCGTCAATTTGCCGGTTATTTTCCTGGGATTGAAGTGCAAGTGGCAGGTGCTTTATAACCTTGGATTTATATTTTCAGCACTATTGGGGACCAGTTGGTCTTGCCGGTATATAGATTTACAGTCTCCGGTGATCGTTCTGTTATGGATTGGGCTGGCGCTTGAATATATCACGCTGAATCTGTTGAAGTTGAAACGCGGTCACGAGTGTTTTGCCGATTATGTGCGCTTGGTCGTCCTGACGTTGGTGCTGATCGGGATTTGGAATCTCGATGGTATGCGGATAGAACCGCTCCGGCTTTATCTGGGGTCCATGGTATTGTATGCCGTGGCTGCGGGTATCGGCTGCTGGCTCAAGCGGGAAGCGCGCGGTAACGTAGTGTTGCTCACCGGCGGCGCGGCGGCGTTTCTGGCGCTGGCGATACCGGAAATCTTTTCGAACGGCCGTTATATTTACCTGGCCTGGAGCTGTGAAAGTTTGGCTTTGGCGATCCTTGGAGCCTGGCTCCGCAGCCGGTCTCTCAACCGCTGCGCCGGCGCTATGGCGCTGGTGACTTTGGCGGGCATCTGGTATCATACCCGGGGAGCCGACGCGGTTTTCGCCAGGAATTTGTATCTTAACAGTTACTTCCTCATCGCGACCCTGGCGCTGGGATTTATCCGTTTGCAGTCGTTGATTGCCACCAAGCGGATGCCGGAATCGCGCGGCAGCAGATTGGTTATGGTCGGCGGGGCTCTGGGGATGATTCTGATCGTGGGACAGAATGGCGGATTTTACTTAAACTGGGGTGAAGGCTGGCTGTTGTTTACCGGGCTGGCGGCGGCGACATTCGGGCTGGTGTTCAGTTATCTGGCCTGGTATGTCAAGGAGTTCAATTGGCTTCGGAATCTTGCCGTGGCTATGTTTATTATTCTGCTGATTTATGCGGTATTTCCCGGCAATGGGCCCGGCAATTATCCATGGCTTATGGTTTTGTGGCCGCTGGGCGGATTGCTGTGGTACTGGGTGCTGCCGCGCGGCAATAAATTCAGGATTTTCGCCGCGCTCCTGTGCATGATCGAAATCGGTAAATGCTTCATGCTGCAAGGGACCGGAGCCTTCTTTAATGTGCCGTTTATGGCGGCGTTGGTTGGCGGCGCCGTTTTTCTGGCGCTGAACTGGATTCCGCCGTGGCAACGCCCGCGCGGAGAAGAAAACATTGCCGGGCTGAACCCGCATCTGGTATCCTGGGGCGTTATCGCCGTCAGCCTGATTTTCTGCTGGAATTTCATGACTTTGGATGTCATCGGCAGAGAAATGTGTTGGCTTGGAATCGAGTATGCCCTGTTGGCGATACCGGTGGTGCTGGGCGTGATTGCTGTCGCCTCGGAAGACCGGCGCTATATCTACTATCTGGCCTTTGTGATTATACCGCTGTTGTTCATCGTATTGGTCGACACCGCTTGGATCG
Organism: Victivallaceae bacterium; assembly: GCA_031548025.1. Lineage (GTDB taxonomy): Bacteria > Verrucomicrobiota > Lentisphaeria > Victivallales > Victivallaceae > UBA5239. The sequence goes on from JAVBRM010000037.1 coordinate 21,082, forward strand.
GTACCGGCAAACCGTTTTTCTGCGGGGCCAAGTTCTATCTCTGGCTATTGCTTCCTGCCGTGATCTGGCTGGTGGTGCAACTCTGCCGCAAATTGTTCAGCAATTCGGAAATCATCATCTTCCGGCTTCTCAGCGGCACGGTATTCATCTATATTATTTACCGGGAACTGAGCCGGTTGCCGAACGAATCCTATGCCAAGGCGTGTTCGCTGATTTTCCTGACCGCCGCGGCGGTATTGATTTGCGCGGTGGGACTGTGGAAACGCCGTCCGGCGGCGCGTTATTATTCGTTTTTCCTGCTGGCGATTTCCATATCGCAGTTGTTTGTCCAGAGTCTGTTCAAGCTCAAGGATCCCGCGCGAATCATTGCATTCCTGGCTCTCGGTATTCTGCTGCTGGGACTCTCGTGGGGTTACCACAAGGTGTCGCGCTATCTGGATAAGAATACCCGAACTGATATTGATGATCAAATATAATATATTGAGGTACCAATGGAGAACCTGAAAAATCATTCACTGATAAAAAAAATCAACCGCTGCAAAATTCTTAATACTTTGCGTCTTAATCCTTTGGTGGCCAGATCGCAGATCGCGGAAATCACCGAGCTGGACAAAAAGAGCATTACCAATTTCATCACCGAGTTGATGGCCGATAAAATGGTCGAGGAAGCCGGGCGCAAGGAAAGCAGTTCCGGCAGGCCGTTTACCATGCTGCGTTTCTGCGAGAAATACGTGGTCGGCATCTATATGGGGCCGCACCATATCCGCGGGGTGTTGCTGGATCTTTACGGGACGATCGTTTCCTCCTACGAGGAAGATTACCCGGCCTTTGCGCCGCGTGAAACGATCTTCGAGACTCTGCGGAATGTCTATATGCGCCTGACTTTCGGCAATAACGCGATATATGGGGTGGGGATATGCCTGCCGGGGATCATTGACCTGGAAAACGAGGTGGTCATCGAGTCGGTCAACATTCCGTCGCTCAACGGGGTGAAATACCATGAACCGTTCGCGGATATCATCAAGCATCCGTTTTATGTGGAGGAAGAATCCGCCGCCATCGCCCTGGGCGAAAAATGGTTCGGCCGCGGCCGCGATTATGATGATTTTATCTGTATCGAAATTTCGAACGGTATCGGTTCCGGGATCGTTTATCAGCGTCGCCTGTTCAAAGGCGCCGGTAAGTACGCCGGTGAAATCGGGCACGTGGTGGTGCATCGCGACGGCAGGGTATGCCGCTGCGGCAATTCCGGCTGTCTCGAAGCCTACGCCTCGGAAACGGCGATTCTGCCGCAGCTCAATCAATTGCTGCCGGAGCCGATTACCCGGCTCTGTTACTACGAACCGGGCAGTATTCCGGAGCAGGAGCTCAATCGAATCCGCGACCAGGTGGCCGACGAGCTCGGGTGCGGGATTGCCGCCATGGTCAATATCCTGTGTCCCAAGGTGATTATCCTGACCGGGTCGATTACCGATTTCTTCGGCGAAGCGCTGGTGGAGCAGATCAACAAAAGCATGCGCCGGGCTTGCCTGAAAGGGTGTTTCGACAATACGAAAATTTATATTTCCAATCTGGAACTGCTGGATGCCCTGGGGGCGGCGACGTTGCCGCTTGCCGAGATCTTTGAGGTTCCGGATTATTTATACGTCTGAGGTTTGTAATATGCGTATTATCTGGTATGGTTTGTTGATTTTGCTGGTGATTTGCGGCGTCGTTCTGGCGGTTTCCAATACCTGGTTCAGCTCCGATGAGGGGATTGACGTGGTGGAAGGGCAGAAAATTCCAGTCATGAGCGCCAAATGGGACGGCAAGGAAATTCAGTTCACTTACTCCAAAGGCCCCTCTTTTTCCCAGATGATCAATCCTTCAAGCCCCATTATGATGATCAATTATTCGGAGCGGGTCAAGATCCGCCAGACCGTGGTCTGGAACCATAAAAAATACCGGGTTAAATGGGACGGCCTGATTCGCGGTTTCGGCTGGACTCCCCCGGTGAACGATGAAAATATCGACAAGAGTTACACCCTGTTTATCACCCCGCGCTGGCAGGTCATGAAGAAGAAAATCCTATTCTGGGAAATCATTTATTTCCGGAAAGAACACATCACTTTTTCTTTTGAATAATGCTGATTTTTTTAACCACGGAAATTCACGGAAAGGGAGAAATATTTTTTCACTCCTTACCACCAGGACATTGTCGAAGCGGCAAAGCTCTGGAAATGGGGTCGAGGGGAAAACCTGTGCTGAACAGGTTTACCCCCGGTCAATATTGTTGAACAGAATCTTCGCAGCGGATCGTATCCGCCGCTGGAGCTCGAGGAGTGCGCAACTCCTCGTTCCCCTTCCGTGGTTTCCGAAAATTCCGTGGTTTAAAAATATTCGCCGGCGGATTGCTAATTCAGCGGATATTCGGCGAAGAAGGTCGTACCGTCTTCCGCCGATGACTTGAAGTAGATTTTGCCGTTCAGGCAGTTTTCGGTCAGGAGCTTCATGCTGTAGGTACCCCAGCCGCGCCCTTTGCCCTTGGTGGAATAATAACGCTCGTACATGCGTTTTCTCACCTCATCGGGGATGAGACCGGCATTGTGGACGGCAAAGCGCACGTGCTTGTTGTCGAGCTCCTCGACGCAGACCTCCACCGTACCATCTGACTTGGAGGCTTCCAGGGCGTTTTTGATCATATTGCTCAAAACCCGGCGCAACAGCCGGCGGTCGGTGTATAGGACTACCACGCGGGCATTTCCGGAGATTTCCAGACTCTTGTCCTCTGCGATTTCCATATGCTCGAAGTAATCGCAAAGCTCGCGCAGAAGATCAAGCCCATTGACCTTTTCCCGTTCCGGCTGAATTTCCCCCAATTCCACCAGCCGCAGATCGCGCTGCGATTCGATGTCATCGAGCATTCCCTGGGTCAGGTTGATCAGGCGCGGGCTCATTTCTTTGAACAGCTCCGGCGAACTGTGGACAATCGCCAGCAGACTGTAGATGCCCGAGGCGGTATTGATCATATCGTTGAAAAAAATCCTTTCCAGAGCGTCGCGGTATTTTTCATCGGCGATATCCTGCATGATCATGATTACCAGCCGGATGTTTTCGAACGTATAAGGTTTGAGGATGATCCGGAAATTCAAATGCCGCCCGTCACCGGCGATAATCGAGCATTCCTGAGTCATGCCATTTGGGCCCGGGTACTGTGGATTTTTGAAAAATCCTTCCACCATTTTGCCGCTGTAACTGTTGCGGTAGCCCATTACTTCGGAGGGATTGCGCCCAATCAGATCGGAGCCGTCGCTGCCCAAAATGGCCAGCAACCCTTTATTGACCGTGATAATGGAAAAATTACTGTCCAGCACCATCACCGGCACGGGCAGTAATTCCAACCATTGCGTAAACTCCGCATTATCATGTAATCTGGCAATAATCTCTTTCATATTTTAACAATATAGACGATAATAATGCCCTTGCCAAATGAAATTTTCAAATTTTTCAAAGTTTACCGCCTTGCGCCAGGAAGACAAAAAAGGAAAAAACTTGACGATTTGATGTCGGGATCACTACTTTTTGTCGCTGTCTTCCTGCTTGGCCCTGAAAAATTATGCACGATTTGATGCAAAAACTTAACTTTCTTAATCCTGTTTGTTTCCGGCTGATATTGATGCTATTTTATAATGCACTTATTATTTGGAGATAAGCATGAATAATGACTGGCGTAACATTGAGGAAAACGGGAGGAAAACGGTGCCATTCAAGGAAAACGGTGCCATTCAAAGGACAAAGGAAAACGGTGCCATTCAAAGGAAAACGGTGCCATTCATGGAAGGAAAACGGTGCCATTCAAAGGAAAACGGTGCCATTCATGGAAAACGGTGCCATTCATGGAAAACGGTGCCATTCATGGAAAACGGTGCCATTCATTCATGAAAACGGTGCCATTCAATGAAAACGGTGCCATTCATGGGAAGTAGCTGATAATAAGAATAATACAATTAAATTATGAAAACATCGATATGAAATAGGTATTTGGAGAGAGGGGCATCAGGCGATGAATCGCCTGAAGTTGATTGAAAACCGAATATTTCCGGCCGTTATACGGGAATGACGGTTGACAATGTGTCGAACCGCCAGTATAATTATGACGGTTGAATGCAAAAGGCGATAACTTTATAATTTAGTTGCATCGCGTTATTTGCCAAATAGTTGCCATGAATGGCACCGTTTTCCTTGAATGGCACCGTTTTCCTCGATATGCTGGCAGTTCGGACGGTAGTTCCACAAATACAGTTCATTATAATGGTACTTTCGGTGCTCGTGAGGTTCCTACTTATGTACAAATACGGCTTGGGATAAAAGGGAATAAATAAAGGTATATAAATGACAATCATAGTTGGAGATAAGACAAAGATTGCTTTCGAAGCAGAAGCTATTGAATTAATAAAAGATAAGCAGATTGTGATGGGGAATTTCTATCTTTGGCTGAAGAGTGGAAACTTGGGAAACAATGACGATAGTTATATTAATTTAACTTGGCAGATGAACTATCTGAAAAGCTTTTTGTTAGAATCAAATAATCGTATTAATGATAAAGTTTTTCTTATGCCAATGACACTTATAAACGATGCGATAATGGAGATATTATATTCTGAAAAACAATTTGAGAATGTCCTTTATTATGAATATTGTAATTTGTTTAATATAGGTCATATTTTCTGTGATATTTTTGAGAGTAGAAATATTACATTATTATTAATCAAAAACATGCTTGGCGAAGAAAGGCTTATTTGGCAAATCGATAATAGCAAAACAATGATTGATGAAATTTATCTTCCTCCAAACTATATTGAAAATATAGTGCATGATTTTCTTGTAGAGCTAGATAAAACCAAAGCAATATTTACATAATTAGAGTGTATTGTCAATGAAACTATATCGAATTAAAGAAAATAATAAATGGGGCTATATTGACATTGAGGGAAATATCATAATTCTTCCAATGTATGATGCTGCTCGTGAATTCAATTGTAATCATGCCCTGGTAAAAAAAGATGAAAAAACTTTTGTTATAGATCAAGTAAATGAAGCAGTCTTATGCCCACAGGTAAGTAGCAATCAATTTTTGCATGATTATTCGGAAGGCTTTATTGGAGTAGAAAATGAAGGATATTATGATCGAAATGGCAATTTGGCAATACCTTTTTCAAAAGGACAATTAGGAACGCCTTTTTCACAAGGGCATGCCATCACAGGATATCTCAAAAGTTTTAACCGACCCAAGACAATTATTGATGCCCACGGAAATATTAAGATGACAGAAGGGCGTTTTTATTTTGCTTTTACCCCAAGTGAAGGTTTATTACCGATAATATCAAAAGATAATGAGCTTAAAGAAGGTTTTATGAATCTTCAGGGAGAAATAGTAATAGAGTGTCAATTTAACTCTTCAAATGCATATTTTTCGGAAGGCTTGTGTGGAGTGAGCAATAGAAAAGATAATCATAATGGATATATTAATCATAATGGCGAATTTGAACTACCTTGCCAATTTTCACTCTCTCATAATTTCCATAATGGCCTAGCCCGCGGACACTCAGGATATGGTCCGCTAATCGGCTATTTTAATAAAACTGGAGAATGGATCATTCCTGAGCGATATACAGCCGCAAGTGATTTCAATGAAGAAGGAATTGCATGTGTTAGACATAGGCGAAAACATAAATATGGTTTTATAGATAAACAAGGTAATTACATAATACATGCAAAGTATCATTACGCCGAAAATTTTAAAAATGGTTTAGCTTTTGTGTCGTTTGATGAGAAATATTCTGGTTACATTGATATAAACGAAAACATAATCTGGCAGTCCGAGTGGAACGATGTTGTTATTCGGGGACTGTGTTATTCGGGGACTGTCCCGAATGGCACTAAGTTAAGGGGTAAAAGCATACATTCTCTCCTGCTTGCCGCGGTGATGTAAAATCCGCATTTCTGAACGGCGTTTGTTGAGCAGTACGACTTGTTTTGGCCTGCGTTTTTTAGCACGCGGTTCGGT
>JAVBRM010000186.1:0-29109 GCA_031548025.1 Victivallaceae bacterium
GATTTCCTCCGCCACGGCCGCCGTGAATGATACGATCATCACAAACGCGAAAACCAGATAAAACGACACTCTTCTCATTTTTCTAATTACCTTATGTTAGTATCGACATAATTTAGCACGAAATACCCCGCGATGCCAGTCAACGATCAATTTTTGACAGCAAATTGAACATGCGCGACCAAGCCGACGACCCCGTCAAAACTCAAGTAAAAGGACTGAAATGACGTAAATGTCGTAAAGGACAGTCGAATTTTGAGCTAAGGCTGTCCTTTAAGTTCTTTCGGTCTTTTTCGTCCTTTACCATTTGGCGGACTCATCCAAGCCATCCGCCCGTCGGATTCCTTGTCGATGGTATTATCAAAATTACAACGTTCCGAACAGGCGGTCGCCGGCGTCGCCGAGGCCGGGCAGGATGTATTTATGCTCATTCAGACATTCATCCAAACTGCCGGTGTAGACTTTGACGTTTGGATGCCGCTTGTTCATCACTTCTACCCCTTCCGGAGCCGCCAGCAGTGTAATGACGACGATGTTGGTGAAGCCGTCGTTTTTTATCGAGTCGACCGCCGCCGCCAGAGAACCGCCGGTTGCCAGCATCGGATCGATCACGATTACGAGGGAATCCGGCGTCGGCTTGGGGAGTTTGTGATAATACTTCTGGGGCTGGGCGGTGGCTTCGTCGCGCTGAAAACCGACAAATCCCATGCTGGCGTTCGGCACCAATTGCATGATTCCTTCCATCATGCCGAGCCCGGCTCGCAGAATCGGCACGATCACAACTTCATTGCGGATGCGCCAGCCGGTGGTTTTCACCAGCGGCGTTTCAACCTCGACCGGGTCGAGCTCCAGATTTTTCAACGCTTCATAAGCAATCAGGCAAGTGATCTCCTTGACGCATTCGCGGAACTGCTTGCCCTTGGTATTCCGGTCGCGCAACATGGTCATCTTATCTTTGATACACGGGTGAGTAATTTCATAAAACATAGCAATATTCCTTATATTTGCTTTCAATTTATGACGCTTTGCCGAAATGTCAACATTGCCTGTGAAAAATGTGCCATCATATTTGCAAACCGACCTGCTCCGTGCCCATCCGTGAAAAAGTTAAGTTTCTGCATCAAATCGTGCATTGTCTTCCAGTCCTCCAGCAGGAAGAGAGAGAAAAAAACAATGAACCCAACATCAAATTGTAAATTTTTCAGAACTCTATTTCGGTTCAAAAAAAATCCCGGCTAAAATTGCCGGGATTATAATATTGTCTATTGGGGAAGCGGACTCAGTTTTTGTCCTTCATGATCTTTTCTTCCACCGGAGTCAGAGTTTTGACATCACTCTGGTTAACCGGTTTTACCGGCGGCGGATCGGTGATGTTGTCAACCTTGTTGATGATCTGGGTGTTGCTGCGGTCGCCGCCGGTGGTGTTGACCGGCGCCGGAGAACTGGTATCCTGGGCTGCCTGAGCTTTGCCCATCAATTCTGAGGATTTCCGGGTTTCCTGCAAGGTGACCGGGGAAATCTGGTCCAGAGTCGGGGAAGTCGCGGCATTGCCTTTGACGGACTCGCTCTTTTTCAGAATTTCTTTATCGGTCAATTGCGTTTCGGCCGCCTTACCGCTTTCCGGAGCTTTTTCCAGAATGGTCGGCTCAAAATGACTGCTCGGAGTGCAGATCGTCATGTATTTCAGGACATAAGGACTGTTGTTGATAACTCGGAGCTGCTGCTTGGCCGGAATATAAATTGCTACGCCTTCACGCAGTTCATAAGCTTTGCCGTTGATCATCAGCATACCACCGCCGGCCATGACATAGATAATCTGGCTGGCTTCCTGAGTGAAGAGAGCGGAGGTTTCGGCCGCATCCAGCACCACAACACCGATATCATATTCGCCTGGGAGGTATTCGCCGTTGGAATTAAACAGCGGGAATACACGGGACTTGCCGAAATCGATGATCCGGTCGGAATTGATTTCATAAAGGTCTTTGAAAACGATCATGGAACCGTCGATCTTCCTCAGTTCCACCTGTTGGGGTTCTACTTCTTTTTGGGCGCAACCGGCGGCGACGCCGAGAATGGCCGCTGCTGATAACATGCATGCTATACGTTTCATATTAATCTCCTAACATCGATATTTTTATAAATATAGTCTGATTATTCGGGAAAGCAAGTCTTTTTCTACACAAATTCAGACAAAACAAATACGCGAGATACATTGGTCGAAGTTTTCCTGCCCGCTCAAAATGTCGATTTCAATCCGTAGAAAATAGAATTCCGGGTCCCCGATATTGATCGCCGGCATCCTTACCGCGTCCTTCTCGGTCGTGAGGATCATTTCCGCTCCGTTCTTGCGGGCCAGCGCGACAAAATCGACCAGTTCCTGAGATGAAAAACGGTGATGGTCGGCAAAACGTTCCGTGGCGACGATCTCCGCACCGAAATCACAAAGGAATTTTTCGAATCCCTCGGGTTTGGCGATTGCGGAAATCGCGGCGATTTTTTTGTTTTTCAGAGTCCCCAATGGGCACTGGCTGCCGCGGTGAAATACTTTTTCCAGATACTTGGGCTTGTGGCAGCATTCGATGATTTCCGCGCGGCGGTTGTGACGGCGGATAAAGGTTTTCAGGTGACGAAGATGGTTGCCGCCGTTGGATTTGGTCAGGAAAATATAGTCGGCCCGGCGGATGTTTTTGACCGGTTCGCGGAGCAAGCCGCGGGGCAGAACATGATGGTTGCCGAAAGGATCGGTGGAGTCCACCAGCATGATATTGATATGCGACATCAGGTCGAGGTATTGAAATCCGTCATCCAGGATCAGGGTGTCGGTGCCGAAATTCTCAATGGCGTAGAGCCCAAGCCGGACCCGGTCCTTGTCCACCAGCACCGACACGCCCTGGAGATTGGTCGCCAGCATATAAGGTTCATCCCCCGCGTAGGTCGAATCCAGTAGGACGTTGGTGCCGTCGGAAACTACTTTGATCGGAGTTTCGAGCTTTTTCTTGCCGAACATATGGGTGATTTTGAACCACATTGAACGCTGTTTGCTGCGGTAGCCGCGGCTGAGTACGGAGACTTTGCGTCCTTTCTGGTGCAGAGTTTTGGCGAAGACCTCCACCACCGGGGTTTTGCCGGTGCCGCCGCAGCTCAGGTTGCCGATGCTGATGACCAGGCAGCCGATCGCCCGGTTGCGGAAAATCCGTTTGCTGTACATCCACAGCCGAAATTGCACCGCCATCCGGTAAAAACGGGAAAATATGAACAATAACATCGTCACCAGCCGGTCATACCAATTGGTGCGGCGTTCCAAAATCAGTTCCAGGAAATATTGTTCCAGGTTTTCGACGACACGGCGGGAATTCATCGCACTTCGCTTTCCTGGTTGACTTTGACAAACGGTTTAACCGCATCATCTTCAGCAGAGGCGAAGAAAGTCGCCGGAGCTTCCCAGAAAACGATCTTGAGGGCCTTGAAGGGCAACCCCACGACAAACCCGAGCGGATACGTGAAAAAACGGATCGCGACACTGCCGGCTTCGAGCGATTGATATTCGGGCGCGCCGAAAAAATGGAACACACCGGCCGTCAGCGCCGCCGGGATCGATCCGACGATCAGCCCGATGAAGTTGCCCACGTCGGCGGGCACGGTCACAAAAGCGCTGTCCGGCTTATATCCGGTAAAAAATATCCGGTCGAGTCCGTCCTCGCGGTAATCTTCAGCTTTGACAGCTCCCGGCAGTATAAATATGGATGCCAATATGGCGATAATCATCAAACGGTTCATCAAGCGGCTCCTTGCAAAACTATTTTGGAAATGGCTCGGTTTATCAAAATAGCCCATGTCCGGAGAATTTTCCAATCTTTTTATTAAAAAAGTACTCAATTTCAAGAGAATTCATTTGAAAAAAGATTTTATGATAATATATTTATGTTCCTTGTTCCCATGCCGACCCGATACCGGCAGGTGACAGGATGGTTGTGTTTACCTAGTTCGTGTAATGGAAAAAATCAATTGTTGAGAGCTGAAAAATGAAAACTTATCTTGCGAAAGTGGGAGAGATCGAGCGCAAATATGTGCTTTATGATGCATCCGAAGCGCCCGTGGGGCGGCTCGCTGTCAAGGTCGCTAATGCGCTCCGCGGCAAAGACAAGCCCACCTATACCCCCCATATCGATACCGGCGATTTCGTAATCGTCGTAAATGCCGCCAATGCGGTATTCACCGGCAATAAGAGTGTTGATAAGCAGTATGAAAGCTATAGCGGTTACCGCAGCGGTCATAAGATTGTCACTGCTGAAAAAGTTCGTGAAAAGAATCCCGAGCGGATCATCAAAGAAGCCGTCTGGGGAATGCTGCCGAAAGGCCGTCTGGGCCGGTCCATATATCGTAAATTGAAAGTTTACGCCGGTACCGAGCATCCGCATGCCGCACAGCAACCTGTAAAAGTATCTCTCTGAGGAGTTTAGTAAATGGCAACGAAGACTAATGAAATTTGGGCTACCGGCCGTCGCAAATGCGCTGTAGCCAGAGTCCGTATCAAACCCGGTACCGGAAAAATCGTCGTCAATGACAAAGAAGGCATTGTCTATTTTGGTAGCGATGCCCTGATCGGTTTCCTTAGCCAGCCGCTGGCGGTTACCGACATGGTCGGCAAATTCGACATTTTTGCCAATATCCAGGGCGGTGGCCCCTGCGGACAGGCCGGCGCTCTGCGTCACGGTCTCTCCCGCGCTCTGGTGAAATACGAAGAATCCCTGCGCGCTGTGCTCAAGAACAGCGGTATGATGACTCGTGACGCCCGCGTCAAGGAAAGAAAGAAATCCGGTCAGCCCGGCGCCCGCAAACGTTTCCAATTTTCCAAACGTTAACGGAGTTTTTGCATCATGTCTGGAATTACTGCCGCAATTGTTGGGGCTTCAGGCTATTCTGGGGAGGAGCTTATCCGGCTCCTCCTTCGTCATCCCCATTGCCGTATCGGAGTTATAACTTCACGCCAATACGATGGCAAGGGAGTTGAAACCGTATTCCCGCGTTTTACCGGTAGTGGATTGACCTTCAGAGCGCCCGACGTCAAGGCTATTGCCGCCGAGTGCCAGGTGGCTTTTCTGGCTCTGCCGCACGGCTTGGCGAGTGAATTCGCTATCCCGTTGCTGGAAGCCGGAGTCAAAGTCATCGACATCAGCGCAGATTTCAGACTGAAAAGTACTGCCAAGTACAAAGAGTATTATAACGAAGACCATCCGTCGCCGGAGCTTCTGCAGAAAGCGGTGTATGGTCTTCCTGAGCGTTATCGCGAAAAAATCAAAAATGCCGATATGATTGCTTGCCCGGGATGTTATCCCACCAGCATCATTCTCGCGGCATCGCCGTTGCTGGAAGCCGGACTGGTTTCCTCGCAAGGCATTGTCTCCGCCAGCATGAGCGGAGTTACCGGCGCCGGCCGCAAGGTCGACCTGCCGTATATTTTCCCGGAATGCAACGAAAGCGTCCGGGCTTATGGAGCCATCGGGCACCGTCACCTGCCGGAAATCGAACAGGAATTGGCCAACGCGGCCGGAGTCGCCGAACTGGCGATCAACTTCATTCCGCACCTGGTTCCGGTCAACCGCGGCATCAATTCCACCGTTATCCTGAATGCGACTCCTGAGTGCACTGTCGAAAAAATGACGGCCGCTTACAGCAAAGCTTATGACGGTGAACGTTTCGTCCGGGTCCTGAAACCCGGCAAAACTTCCGACACCAAATACGTCACCATGACCAACGTCTGCGAGATCGGCTACATGCTCGATGCGCGTACCGGCAAAGTCATTTTGACCAGCACCATTGATAACTTGACCAAAGGCGCGGCCGGTCAGGCCGTTCAGAATATGAATATCCGTTTTGGTTTCGCCGAAACCGACGGTTTGTTATAATTCATTTAAGAAGAAATATCGTCATGTTCAGGGGGGTTGAAAATGCTTCCATTGGTTGCTGTTGTCGTTTTCGTGGCAGTCTTGTTTTGTTTCTGTGCATTTAAGAAAGATTCCAGTAAGAAGGGCAATGGCGCAGTCAAGGAAGAAACCCGGCAACTGGAAGGCTTCACTGTGTTGAATGCCAGTGGGGCCTGGCTGATTGAAATCAGCCGTGGCACCGAAAACACCTGCCTGATTTCCATGGAAGAAAATCTCTATGACAATCTGGTCTTTGGGTACAAGAGCGGAATCCTCAATATTTCATTGTCCGAAAGTATTTCCCCGACCAGACCGATGCGTTTGGTATTTACCCTGACAAATTTTCCTGAGCAATTCAATATGAGAGGCGCCGCCCAGATCACGGTGGAAGAATCCTTCAATCAACCGGCAAGATGCAATCTGGAAGGCGCGACCAGTCTTACCTTCAAGGACAATTGTCCTCTGGCTGTCATTAAGACGCGGGGAGCGTCCAATGTCAATTTCAGCGGCGAAGTCCAGAAACTCGAATTAACCATGGAAGGCGCTTCCCTGGCAAATTTCGCCTAGGTCGGCCATGCCGACATCAATATGCGTGGAACCTCCAAACTTAATTTCACGTGGGTCGATACACTGAAAGGCAAAGTCGCCGGCGTCAGCGCGGTCACCTACAGCAGCGACAAAGCCTGCGAAGCCACCGCCGCCGGAGTAGCCTCCATCAAACGCCGTTAAAAGTGGTTCTCTTATGACTTAAGTTTTATCTGGTAAAATGATTTGAATTTAAGAAAAACAATAGTATATTTCTTAAAACAAGGTGGAGATATGTCAGTAAAGAATAAAATCTGGATTCAAATTCAAAGTCATGAACACGGTTGGGCTTTTGGAGCCAAGGATTTTCTTGTTGAATTTAAACGTACTGACATTGATACGGCTTTATTTCACTTGGAAAAAGAGAATAAGATCAGAAAGATTCATCGGGGTATTTATGATTGTCCGTATTACAGCGAAATATTGCGGCAATTTGCAGCCCCGGACATAGACCAGGCGGCCAGGGCAATTGCCAGGAATTACGGTAGAGAGCTCCAGGTTACAGGCAATGTTGCTTTGAACAGTCTTGGATTGTCCACGCAAATTCCGGTGCACTCAATCTATTTATGGAATGCTCCCAGCCGAGAGTTTCAGATCGGAAATCAAATATTACGTTTTCAGAACGCCCGCAGACAATATTTTACACCGAAACTTCCTCAAAGTCGTTTGCTTGTTCAAGCGATAAAAGCTCTTGAAGACAATGCGACTGATCCCGTACTTCAGGCACAAATAAAAAAATGTTTTACTCCTGAAATCTGGAAGATGATAAAAACAGATACGGCTTATGTTCCGGCCGGCATCCGGAAAACTATAAATCATATCACGGAATGAATACAATATGACAGATTTTAAGCAACAATCGGAAAGAGAACGCAATGCCATTATATCAATCGTAGCGGATAAGATTGGAGTTCGCCCAGATATGATTGAAAAAGATTATTGGGTATCCTGGTGCCTGAACCAAATCTTCTCTGATGAAAAGTTATCTGCAATTTTTCTTTTTAAGGGCGGAACTTCTCTTTCTAAATCATATCGGATAATCAACCGTTTTTCCGAAGATATTGATCTGCTGCTTGACTTGCATGAAGTGGCCGGCGCAACGGAAGACTTCGAAAAGGAGCGTACGAAAAATGCCATTAATAAGTTCAAAAAGGAAATCATTCGAAATACGGAAAAGTACATTGCTGATATTCTGTTGCCCCAAATAAATAATTTACTTGGAGAATACTGTCATGCGGAAGTATCGTTTGATTCTCCTTGCGATATTCTGGTCAATTATCCCAAAACGATAAAATCAGACTACATCCGACCGAATATCAAGCTTGAAATAGGACCATTGGCTAAAGGAACCCCGAACAATCCGACAACCGTAAAATCCTATATTGCGGAGGAGCTTCCGCAAATTACTGAAAATCCGATAACTATATCGACTGTTTCGGTCGCGAGGACATTTTGGGAGAAAATTACCATTCTTCATTACCTGCATTCCTTTCCGGAAGAGCGACCGGTTCCGGCAAGGCATTCCAGGCATTATTATGATGTGTTTATGATATGCAAATCTCCATATTTTCAGGAGGCATTGAGCAAAAAAGAACTTTTTTCCGAGATCGTTGAGTTTGATCACAAATACTACCCAAAACCTTGGGTTGATTATAGTGCAATGACCCTTGGAAATCTCACCGTTGCACCAGAGGAAAAAGTCTTATCCGCGCTCAAAACAGACTACAACTATATGAAAGATATGATCTTTCATGAGATTCCGACCTGGGACGAGATCAATGCCAATCTTGTCGAGCTTGAAACTATGTTCGGCAGCAGGAGATGAAGTCCGATCAATAATTTTCAGAATTCTGCTCAATTCTTATGAGAAATGGGATTATTCAAAATGGTAAAGGTCGGTTCGGAGTTGTCGTTTGTGCGGCTTTTCCGGTTGCGCCCGATTCCCCATACTTTGACACCGGGGCATTCACGCTCCTGGTATTCTGTAGTAAAACTTGAATCCTCTTTGACTATTCCGGTGAAATGAATCGGAATATCTCCTTTATAGTAGCGTAATGGTTTGCCGTCAAATGGATCCAGCGGCACTGCGGTCAGAAACTCCGGTATCAGTTGTTCCAGAGTTTCGAGGAAATTTCCATGCTTGCGGCGGTATTGCTCGAGCGCAATTCCGGTTTGTGCCAGCCGGTAAACGGTCCGGTATTGGTTTGTCTTTTCGATGATGTGCTGCAATTCCTGGTGGTTAAACAATAATGCTGAGAGGGAATCTTTATCTGTCGGCAGATTGATGTTCTCCGCGTTTACATAATAATCGTCATGAAGGTACGAGATCGCTTTTTCCAACGGAGACCAATTGCCGGCTTTGAAGCTTGGCAGATAGAATTTGAGCGTATCCATTTGCTCAATAAGGCTGATGACCTGGACAAAATTGGCGATCATCTGAATGCGCGCGGTTGAAACCAGATTTTCATCGGCCCGGGCCAGAATGTCTTTCTCCGCGGACAATTGTTCCCCGGTCAGTTTGTTGATATAACGTTCGAGCTCACAGTAGCGAATGTTGTTAATCGTATTGGTATAATAAAACGGCATGATAAGGTTTTCGCTGCTGTAGTCATATATCCTGCGGCAAAGGGCATCGAACAGTTGCCAATAGAGCCGGTTTTGCGCAATCATGCGTATACGCTGAAAGTTGATCAAAGTGCGTAATTTCTTAACCTCCTGATTCTCCTCGGTATCTTGGCCGAAACTGGGAGTTTTCTGTACGATTTTCAGGGCTTCAAGGTAATCCGGCCCGGCTTCATCGAGCCACCGGTTGACTTCGGCGGAAAAATCCGGGTCGATATCGCTTTTATGAATAGCCAATAAAGAATAAAATTCAACCGGAGGATCCGGCAATGGAATATTTTTCAATTCATTGATGGCATGAGGCTCGGGACGCTCAAAGTGTTTCAGGAGTTCAACCTGGTTCATCGGTATATCCGGATTCCGGTATTCGATGATCCGGCAGCGTATGATTCCCGATAGCCATATTGGTCCGATGAGCAACAGCAGGGCGATAATTGCAACGAACAATTCTTTGGCGAAGTTTGAAAAATTGAATATTGGTGGTTTATAATCTTCCGGTATCGGATTTTGGGCTCTGATATTGTCATTGTACTGTTTGAGCGGCGGACAAATTGCCATGACAAAAGCGCAATAAAAGATTTGTGCGAACACAGCCATGGTCGCTACGGCGATATTCCCTGCGGAATTTTCCGGAGCGAACCAGAGTCCGAGCGTGAGTAGGGCCGCCGCGCTGAAAATTGCATAGACAAGACCGTAAAGCCGTTTTTTTCGACGCATGGAGAGTCGCTCGACAATTCGCCGGTATTCTCGTATTCCCAGATAAATGTTGATGCATGGTACGACAAATGCCCCTTTATTTTTCGTGTCAACGACAAAATATGCTCCCGAAAGTAATTGAACTATGGAACTGAAAAAGCAGGAATACAAAGAAATTTCAGCGTATTTTCCAAGGATACCCAAATTCGGTAAAGAGTAAAAGGCTACAGCAAAAGCAGATGTAGCTATTAAGAAAAATACCGCAAATACTCTGATGGGGGTGTTGAGATTCTGATGTTCTCTGATAAGCGATATTCCCGGCGCAAGTATTGATTTCAGCGAAGGTTCTTCAATCAGAGGGCGCCAGTTGTTTTCCTCTTCCGGGCAGATTTCGGTCGTGGTGAAAATCTTACCGGCTTTGAATAAAACAAGTATTTCACTGCTGGAGAGTTCTTTTTCTCCGGCAGTGAACTTAACTTTGTAGTATCCGGGTCTGATGTATTGCTCCATGGCAGTAAGCATACCATACCCGGATTCATTTGTCAAGATGAACGAAAGGGAAAATTCACTTTTCTGCTTCAGAAAAAGCCATGACAATTATACAGCCCGAGTCATCGCATCCAGAGGTTTCCCCATTTATTCATGGTATCATATCTTCCGCCGGTGGGTGCCAGGGAAAATGTTTCCGATGTACCGCCGGCATATCGGGTACGGGCAACCTGAATGCCCCACGGATATTCCTTTGTCGGACCGAGTTTGCCGAAATCCCCGGTGGGAATCATCAGTTCAACAGTCCAACGGTCATCGTATTTTTTGACGACAGCCTTGCAGTCCGGATTCCAGAGAACCGGCAGCGTGTCGCGTTCGACAATAGTCGCATCATGCGACTCATCATAAATCGCGCCGTTGGAGTTAACCACAACTTTGAAATAGCTGCGTTCCGGAGTATTGATATAAACCTCCAGAACATCATCCTGAAAGATACTCACATCATCATTCAACTTGCAGTCGGCCTTTAGGTTCGCCATTTTATTTTCATAACATATTGCCGCCACCGTCAAGTAGTCTTTTTTCTGCCGTGGTAAGGCTAAAGCCACTTTAGTGAGATTCCTGGTAATCTTTTTGGCGGTCATATTATCCTGCAGAGTTACCCAATTGTATTTATATTTATCGACATTGCCGTCGAGATCCCACGGCTGCGGGGTCCAGTGAGCACGATAATCCGGGCCGGTACGCTTCAGGTTCGGAAACAGTTTTTCCAACGATTCCATTTCTTTTTCCATGGCGGCAATTCGGTTGTAATGGACGGAATTTTGACCTGCCTTTTCTTTGGCTCGCGACAGAATCTCGAAGTATTGAGCGACATCCTGTTCTTTCAGGAAACCGGTGGAGGAAGTGATGCTGCGCGATTCCTGGCGGTTCCAGACGGCTTCCGCGAATTCGTGGAATTCCTTCATTTCCGCCGCCGCCGGTCCGAAATAAAGCTGATAGTATTCCTCAAGCAAAGCCTTCATATCCAGCTCGGGGTCCCAAAAAAGTTTCATTTGTACATACATCATCAGATGCATCAGCGGCACAATTGCAATCCGGTCTTTGTTCGCGCCCTGGGTTCCGGAGAGCATATATTCCGCTCGTACTTCAATGAATTTACCATCGGCGTAAGTTTCCATTTCCTGCATTTCCTGTTGCAGTGATTGAGAGAAAATGACCGGGTAACGCGGGGTGGTTGTCCGGTAATACAGGAAGTAGTCCCATATCGGAGATTTCACTCCCTTGGGTTGGAGTTTCAACCATGGCTTGCGATAATTGATCACGGCGTTATTGGTGGAGTTGAGCACCCGGTAAGCGCTATACGGCTGAGTAAACGGATAGATGATATTGTCCGGAAGACTGTCCGGTCTGATGTGGTTGAAAATCAATTGGGCCCCCATTCCCGACATGTAGAGCAGATATTTATCCGGATGGGTTTTCTTCAACTCGTTTGCCAGATAAATATGAAAATCCCAGACATAATTGGATGCCGCCTGTTCTTTGGAAAGGCCGTCATGCCGGTATGTGGCGAGATCCCGGTAATCCATGAATATCCCACCGTCGGGCGGTCCCATGGAAACTGCGTGAAGCTGCGGAAAGGCATCAAAAACTTTACGCAGAAACAAAACACAGGCATCACGAAAACCGGGGTTGGTCTAGCGTGGTTTTCCCGAACCACTAAAGCCCTCCCAAAGCTTGCCGGGAGATTCTTCCGCCAGATATTCGGGATGCAGCTGGTGCTGTTCGGGTGAAACATAAATTGCGCAAGTAGTGTGATTGAAAATGATCCGTGTATAATTTCCCCCTTTCAACCTTTTCAGCCAGGCGATGCCGTCCTTGTCGGTGCGCTTGGCATTGGAGTATTCAAACTCGCGCCGCGCGAACTTAGCCTCACGAGTAAGATGCTGATCCGCAAGCACAATCGTCTTCTTTTCCGGTACGATGGCGCCATTCTCATACGGTGCATAAAAGCGAACGCCAAGTTGTTCAAGGAGGGCGCTCACGGCATGCCAGGCGCCGATATCGTCGTTGGTAAAGATTTTCAACGGCGAGTTGAAGTTCCCTCCGCCATTCGTGACATGGATGGTCGTGAATTTCTCGCCGCAGAAATCCTGCCATGCCTTTAAGCCAGGCGAAGGATAATCGGCCGGTCGGGGTATGGTTCTGGCAATGGCATAGCGGTAATCCGATGCGGTCATAACATAGGGAGACGGTTTGGACATGACCGACGGACCGGCCAGCACTGCATAATTATCCTTGACTACAATATCATAGCCGCTGTTTTTGAATGCTGGAAGCCGGTAACCGAGCTTTCGGGTAAAGTCACTCTCGCCGACGAAAAGTTGGTTCTTCACTCCAGCGGACGGTTGAGAGATGATTTTCAGTTCCGCCCCGGAAATCAGTTTCAGGTGGTATTGCAAATCCTCGGCAGCCCGTTTTACTCCCTCGTCTGCGTCGGCAGCGATGATTATTTCCGCCATCGGCTTTCCGTCGATAACCACATCCAATGCGGGGACTCCGGTACAGAGCAATACTCCCAAGACAATTGAAAAAAACTTTGTCATTTGCGATCCTTTTTAAATTATTAATGGCAGTTCCGCCATACTGATTGCTAATTGATTTGGAACATCCTCGTCTTCGCGCCCGCAAACGACGTAGAGCTTTCCATTGTGCTCCAGCATGCTCCCGTAAGTGGCGCCGTCCAATACCGCGAATCGGGTAAAAATCGCCGTTTTGGGGTCGACTGTGAAAATGGTAATGCGTCCATCCTCGTATTCTTCGGAAAGAACGCGTCCCGTCGCCAGCAAACGTCCGTCCGATATCCGCAACAATTGAGGTCCTCCGAACGGGGCACGCAACTGTTCTTCGGCGGTAGTGAGTTTGCCATCGCCATGCCAGTCGAAATGGATGTCTTTCCATTCCCATTTTGTATAAAAAGGCGCTGTGCCGATTCCGAACATCGGCACTTTACCGCCGTAACGGAACTTCCGGTCATGCTGATCAACCTCATGCCCGTCCTTGTCCACGATTTGCTCATTGGAATTGACTTTGCGGGCGTTACGCAAAAGCCCATACATCGTTCCATCCGGAGCAAACGACATGGCAAATTCACAGGCCCCACGCTCCGGGAAAAAGCAGTTTTCCAACAAAGGACGGAAGCTTCGTCCATCCCGCGTCCGGTAAAGGGTTCCCTCCTTGTCTTTGCCGTTATAACCAACGCTATAGCCTATACCGTTGTACCATTGAATTTCCCAGCGAAAGGTATTCGTACCGTCTGAACTGCAATTCGCCGCACTCCAGTTTTCCCCGTCGGCGGAAAGCCAGGTAACCGACTGGCTGCAGGCATTTACTTCTGCCATGGACGAAGTCTTGTCTATTTCGAGAATTGCATGTGAACGGTGCGGTTTTCTATCCGGATTCGGACGGTCGAAACGGTCGAATGGATATTCTTCAGCATCGGAAGATGGCTCTGGAAGCAAATAAGTCAGGAGGGTGTTTACCAACAGCATTCCCTCCGGCGTGACCGATAGCCGTATCTCCCGCAAGTCCGCACCCAACCAACTGAACACATGAGCCGTTTGCCAGTTAGCGCCATCCTTGGAGCGAATTAGACGGCAACGCGCCGATGGATGTTGATGATGAATATCCGCCTCGCGAAATCCGCAATAAAACCATCCCTTGAAAAAAATCAGATAAGGAAATTCAAATCGGACCTTATCCCGATCCGGTACCTGTGCCACATCCCATATTTTGCGGGTTTTTACTTCTAAACAACTCATTTTTACTCCTGCTTATAACTTCAATCGTTCTGTGTAGTCCACCAGGATGGATTGTTACTCCAGAATGGAGATTTGGTGTCGACGTGGCGAAAACTACCGTATTTTCTGGTGTCGGCATGGAGATCCATGTAGGCGACGTTGAGCGCGTTATTGTGCCGGAATTTCAAAACTTGAGGAGAACCGGCCAGTGGGGAATAGCTGGAATAATCGGTATTATACTCCGTATCGAAATCCATTGCCAATCGGGATGGGAATTTGGGGCTGTTCGCCTGTAACACTTCGGCTCCGCTCTGTGATACTACCTGTGATCTGCCAATGGAGGCGGCATATTGGCGTTGAGATGCTGTAAAGGATGGCCAATCCGGAGCTTCGTCACAAGCCCAGATACCACGCTCGGGATTGATATTACCGATCCGAGTGGTAACATAAACCCAACCTTTCGGCTTTATTCCTGAATATTGATAAAGCATTTGACACCAATTAGGTTCAGTGGAATAATCAAACTTATCCCCGGGCCACCCCAATGCCATAGCCGCTTCCCGCCAACTGAGTGGCGGAATCCAGCCATAATCCGTATAATAAGAGGCAGTCATAACTCCTATCTGCTTCAGATTATTCAGGCATTTTATGGTTCTCCCTTTCATCCGGGCTTTATTCAGCGCCGGCAGCAGCAGCGCCGCCAGGATGGCGATGATCGTAATTACATTGAGCTCAAAACGGGCAAAAAATTTTGCTTATTTCTGCTTATGTTGTAATCCGTCATTTTTTTGTCTCTATAGGTGAAAATCGGTACGTATTTGGGAAGTGGCCAATATAAAGATAAGTACATATGTGTAAAAATATGAGTAAATGGGGCCATATTTGGGTAAATTGCGGTAAATTGATGTATTTTGCGGAATTTGTTACTGCTTCTTCATCGCGCTATTCATGCCTGGCAGGCAGGCGTTTTCATTATCGGTGGGTGGCTTCGGGTATGTTTGCCCGGGCGGCAATGTTGACCGCCGATCCGAACCTCCGTAGTGCTTCTTTGTGGGCGGCGGGAGAGGTAATCAGGTCGCGCGCTTCAGGGAGGCCGATGTTTATTATAAGATGCTGTGCTATTCCAGGGATGTTCCGCTGGCGGCGGCCGCTAGAAAATCACACTGGTTTCCCCATGCCTGAAGCTCGGCAATCTGATCTGCTCGGAAGATTTCGATCGACGCCTGTAACTCTTCGATTTCTACTTTACGAACAAATATCGATAATTATTGTCTTGTCTTGTTTAATTCTCTGTCATTTATACCGTGATATAAATGACAATAAATTAATATTTCTTAATTTTACAAGACAGATAGGATTGACAAAAATAAAATTCGCTGTATAATTATTAATAAAACAAGAGGCTTGATATGAGCATTTCCATTCGTGCCGATTTTCCCGGTGGTAATATTTTGGTCCGGGAAATCAATGATAAGAAAATCATGCTGTCGCCGGATTTGCGTGATACTACCACTAACTGGTTTTACTGGTATTTTGAGGCGAAATTTTCCGTGCCTGGGACTTATGAATTCTATTTTGACATGGCTTCCATCGGGCCAAGTGGCCCGGCCATCAGCAAAGATGGAGGAGTTAACTGGTATTTTGGCAATGACTTGAAATTGCCCGACGAGGGATTCTATTATAACTGCGAACAGCCGGAAACGGTGCGCTTCAGTATGGCCATACCTTATCTGGAAGCCCACTGGCGGCAATTTGCCGGACGGATGAAGATCGCAACCACCGAGCTTTGCCGCAGCCGACAAAACCGGTCGGTCGAGTTGTTCCGGACCGGAGCCGGTTCGCGGAAAGTGTTGTTAACGGTGCGTCATCATTGTTGCGAAATGGCTGCGAATTATATTCTGGAAGGCATGTTGGAAAACGTCTTGAACCATCCTCTGGAAAATCTATCGCTATTTGTTGTCCCGTTTGTTGACAAGGACGGCGTGGAAAACGGCGATCAGGGCAAAAACCGTTCTCCGCATGACCATGCACGTGATTACGGCTCCAATCCGATCTACCCGGAAATCGCAGCGATTATGGCGTTGGTGGAAAAAGAACAGCCGGAATTCATCCTGGACTTGCATTGTCCATGGTTGCGCGGTTCCGAATCCAATGAAACGTTTTACGTCGTCGGGCCACCGAATCCGCAGCTGCAGCTCCGGGTCGATGATTTTTCCGAATTCCTGGAGAAAAATACGGCCAATATTCCGGCCCGTTATTATAAATCGGACAATATTCCTTTCGGCACAAAATGGAATACCGGAGGCAATTACGCCGATGGCGAAACCCTTGGACACTGGGCTGCCAAACAGCCTTGGTCTCCTTTTGCCCTTTCAATGGAAAATCCTTATGCGAATGCTCGGGAACTGATCATGACGCCCCAGCTCTGGCGTGAATTTGGTCATTCGCTTTTGCAGTCGTTTGCTGAATATTTGCATTTGCGATTGTCTTATATTTTTTTATAATTGACATTTAATATATACTATATATGACAAATAATGAATATTGTTTAAATATACAAGACATGATGGGTTGACAAAAATGAAATTCATAGTATAATTATAAGCATAATAGGAAACATTATGGCAAAACCGGCAAATATTAAAGTGTTGGATGAAAAATTGAATTCCCCGAAATCTGTGCAGATTGCGCGGTATTTGACGGCGGAAATCCAGTCCGGACGGCTTCGGCCCGGCGAGAAAATGGCAAGCGTCCGTACTTTGGCGGAACGTTACGGGGTTGGCCGGCAGGTCATATTCTCGGCCTTTCAGATATTGGAGCGAAACAATCTGATCCGGACGGAAGTCCGCCGGGGCAGTATTGTCAATCCCGATATCGCTCAGGGGCGTTTTTATCGGATCGGGCTTTTCATCAACCGCAACAATCCGGTGGAGTATGGGCGCATGATGGAGAGTATGTATGCGGCAGCCCTACGGCGCGGTTGGTTGTTGGTCATGGGCAATAACTATGAGCAAGATTTCGAATTGGATGATTGGTTGGCGGAAAAGGCGGACCTTGACGGGATCATCATTACCGGAGTGATTGAAGAGGATACGCTGAAAGGAGTCGCCGCTTCCTGTCTGCCGTATTTGTTATACGGAAGTTATTTCATTGCCGATGCACATCCCAGCGTGGATGTCTTGCCGTCCAGCAATTACCTGTCGGCCCTGACGGTGGAAATTGCACGTTATAAAATACGACGTTTGGCGGTGTTCTGCGGGCCGGAATATCATCGTATTGAAGAATCCCGCGGCGAGGCGATCAAGCAATATCTTCAACAGATCGGCGTCAACCGGGACGAGGACATGATCTATTACACGGAGGGAGACGGTTATCCGGAGTTATGCAAGTTGATGGAAAATTCGCCGCCCGACGCAATCTTTTTTCTCGGTAATCACAGCCTGGGATGGCGCCGTTATCTTTCGCATCATCCGCATTGCAACCGACCACGGATTTTTATTACATCGTTCTGGGCGCACATCCTGGAGGCCGGTGAATATGATAAGGCATTGCGTGTTTCGGCGGATGACGATACGGAAGAGCGGGCGGTGGCACGGCTCTTTGAATTGATGCATATTTAAACAAATGGAAGTGGAATTATGGTTCGGCTGCAAAAAAAAAATTATCTGCATCTGGATTTGAAAGGGATCGTTCCGAAGCCCGACGCTTTCCGGCAATGGCTTGTTTTTTTCAGAAACTGCGGCTTTGAGGGGATTGTGTTGGAGTGCGACGGACGGGTGGCGTTTGACACTTGGCCTGGAGCCGGTGATGGATTTTATTCCAAGCAAGACATCCGGGAACTGGTGGAATATGCGGAGGCTTTGGGGTTGGAAGTGATTCCGTTGATACAGACTCTTGGCCATCTGGAGTGGTTGCTGAAGGAAGAGCGGTATGCCAGTCTTCGGGAAAATAACTGTATTTCGGAAATCTGCCTTTCGTACCCGCAGACAACGGAACGCTTGAAAACATGGATTGACGAAGTATTGGCTTTGACGCCACTGGCAAAAATGATTCACCTTGGGGGTGATGAAACTACCCGTATGGGGAGTTGCGACAAATGCCGGGGACGGGGAACGGAGCTTTTTGTCCGGCATATGAGTGAACTTTGCAATTATGTTTATGCCCGTGGAGTGCGTCCGGTCCTGTGGTCCGACTATTTTCGTCAGCATCATGAGGTCCGGCAGGAGCTTTTTGCTGAACTGATTTTGGTCGATTGGAATTACCAGGGGGGGCCGCCATACCGTTCGACCGGGGTTCTGGAAGAATCAGGCTATGAGGTCTGGGGAGCTTCCGCTGTCCAATGCGCCTGGTATGAACATATGTGGACGATGTTGAATATTCCAGCGGTGCGTCTGGAAAATGTGATCGGGTGGAACCGGACGGAGCAAACCGTTATTCATACTACATGGGGTCGTCCCGGCAGCATTTGGAATCTTTATCCGTCCTGGTATGGCTCGATTCCGGTATTTATTGCTGCCGGTAACCCTGAAGCTTGGAGCCGTCATCCGTGGTATGGATTTTATGAAAAATTGTCACCGGCGCTGCGCATCAATAATCCCGTCACTCTCAAACAGCTCCATGACGAAGTCAACTTGTTGCCTGGCACAGGTGAAATCGAAGCACAAGCTCTGAAGCATTTGGAATTGGCCCTTCGTTTTCAGATTATGCTGCACCAAGCCCAATGCGTTGGATACGGGCGGCGCTGCCTGAAGGTTACCGCGAGTCTGCTGGGGCGCGATCAACAGGCGTATTACGAATATTGCACGGAACCGGCGGAACGCCTGCGAAGGGAACTGTCCACCTGGCGGCGGGATACGCGGGATTTCTTTCAACGCAACCATTTAAGTAACGGCGGTGAATTTGTTGCAGAAAAAAGCGCCGCCATCAGTTCTGCTTTCGAACATCAACTATCAACCGGAGGTATTCATGAAAAAGTTATCTCAGAGATATCGTGAAGGAATGTTTTTTACGCTTATTGAATTGCTGGTAGTAATCGGAATTATTGCAATACTTGCAGCGATGCTCCTTCCTGCCCTGAGCCGGGCGCGTGATATGGCCAGGCGGAGTGAATGCCAGAACCACCTCAAGCAATTGGGATTGTTCTTGGCCTTTTACCAGGAAGACAACCAGCGTTGGCTTCCGCCTTTTACCGATAATGCCGATACAGCAAATTATACTTGGCTTACCAAGCTTGAAAAGTCGGCAAATGACAAAAACATATCGAACAAACTGGTCCGTTGCGGCAAGACAAAGGAAACAACCTATACGAAAGTTTACGCGGTAAATGAAAAGCTTTTTGGTACGGTGAATGCGGACGGCACAATGAAAGCCAATTTCTATAATATCGTTTGCGACAAGCTGACCCGACCATCCTTTACCATGCTGATTATCGAATGTTTCACTAACGGAGCCGTTGATTCCGTGGACCGAACCAATCCGTCAAGCTCCTATCTGTCTGTTGATTATCGTCATGAGCGGGGATGTAATCTGCTGTATGCGGACGGCCATGTCCAGCATCAGATTCCGGTTTACTCGCTCGGACTTACTCGCGACCAGCTCGCTTATCCCATCGGAAAACCAAGCCAACTTTATGAATGAGGTGACAAATGAAAAAGTATTTAACTGTTTTAGCTGTGATTCTGGCCGGAACTCTTTTTTCGGCGAACTTACCGGATTGGAAGATCTATTATTCTCCCGAGCTTGGCCCGACCGGAAAATATGCATCGGAAGAGTTGCAAGGAGCATTGAAAAAAATATTCAAGGTGGAAATTCCGATAACCGAGGGTAAGCCGAATGGTAATCTGCAATCGGTGATCGTACTGTCTTTGAGCTTGGAAGTCACATCTCCCGATGAAATCATCATTCAAACCAAAGACGGCAGACTGGAGCTTGCCGGCGGGTCGCCTCGCAGTGTTCTGTATGCGGTTTATGCGTTTCTGCAGGATCATTTGGGCGTTCGTTACCTCTGGCCTGGCGCGGACGGAGAGTTCTTCCCGAAACTTGAGTCTTGGGACGTGCCCGAGCTAAACCGCCGCTGGATTCCGGCGATCAAATATCGCGGATTCCATCTCTGCGGCGACTGGCGTGACGTGGATGAATTTAAGGTCTGGATGGTCAGGAATTTCATTAATATTCACCGTCATGGCACTCAACGCGGCTGGCAACAGATTGACCGTCAATTAGGGTTGTACGGGATGTATTCCACTCATAACGTCGACAGTCGCCGCCTGCCCAAAGACGTGCTCGAGAAACACCCCGAATACCTGGCGGAAATCAATGGCAAACATTATCCCGGCAATCTTTGCTGGAGCAATCCGGAGGTGGATAAGTTGATGGTCGAGCATTTCCGGAAAACCTTTGCGCAATTTCCGACAATTGAAATCGCCAGCATTTTTCCCAGCGACAGCATGAACTATTGTCGTTGCTCCAAATGCGCGGAAATGGATGTCTCCACGGCCTGGTTTACTTTTTTGAACCGGTTGACCGATACCCTGCGTGCAGAATTTCCCAACATGCGTTTTGCATCCATTGCGTATCAGGGATATATGGCTGTGCCCAAGGTGAAAATCCGCAATTTGGAATTCGTGGAATATGCCACTTATATGCGATGCAACTTCCATACTTTGGCCGATCCGAAATGCCCGCTCAACGTCAAACTGGCGGGGGAAGTGGCAAAATGGCGAGAAACCGGGATTCCGATCGGCAACTACACCTATGAATTTGATGTTTTCAAGGATAACCTGATGCTGCCGTTCTTCTCACAGATTGAGGATACCATCCGTTCCTGGGCTGCTTTCAAGAGCCCGTTGATCATGACGGAAGTGGGGTTGAGCCCGTCACGCGAAAAAGCTCCTGACGAGGGAGCCTTATCGGTAAAAAACCGCCTGTCACAGTATCTGTATGCCCGGATGTTGTGGAACCCCGAGGCGGGAACGGAGGCGCTGATCAAGGAATATTGCAATCTGGCTTATGGTGAAGCCGGGCGGGAAATGTCGGCGTATTTTCAATCATTCAATCATGCCTGGGGGACAATGAGCGAGCATGCCACAATCGGCAGGATAGCCTCGCAGTTTGTCGATTCTCTGGTCACTCCCGAAGTGACGGTCGCAGCAGCCAAGGCTTTTGAGGCGGCGCGGAAAGTTTCTTTGCCGCGGGAGAGGCGCGCGGTTCAACTTGAACAAACCTTTTTCATGCAGTATTACCGTCTGCTCTCCCGAGTAGCTAAATTCGATATTCCCAAAGTGGCGGATGAGGGCAAGCCGGAACTGAAAACGATCGGCTGGAACAGCAAAGGTTTGCTGGTTGAAGGGAAATCGGAACTGGTTTTCGCGGCAGCTCCTGGAGCGAAAGAATATAAAATTTCGCTTGCGTCAGGGCAAAGAAACCATATCCCGTTTGAGAAAATCGGCTGCACACCGGTTCAGGGTGAGTCTTATTTGTTGAAATTTAACGATATGAAAGATTTCGCGGTGGTTACGTTCAGCAGTCGCTCCGAAGTAAACCGCACGCTGGTATATTGGAACGGTGCCAAAGAACGCGAAGAAAAAAATAATTCTTCCGTGACGAACGCATTCGGAAAGCAGGGTTATAAGTTGAAAATCGTTTCCAGTGCTGCTGAACTCGACCCGGAAACGCCGCAGGTCTACTATTTCCGGCATCCGGATGGTCCGGATAAAGTGCCGCAGGAAGCCTGGAACGAGATTATTGCTCCGGCTATCCGCAACGGCGCGATTGCGGTTTTCACCAGCTATTGGAATTTGCCGCTGGAACGATATTTCGGAGATGCCTCATTTAAAGTCGACAAGGTTCCGGTTAAGTCAAACCTGGCGGCGCGCCGGTCATCTTTTGTCGCTCCCGGCGAATGGTCGACAATACCGAATAACCTGACGTTTCACTTGACCAAACGGGTTACTCCCGCCTATGGCTGGGAACCGGCCGAGCCTGAACAATGGCTTATTCTCGCCAAAATGCCCCGGCAGGAGGACCCGGCTGATTCCGTTCCTTACCTGATGGCACGCCGGTATGGGGAAGGGATGATTGTGGTGATCGGCCCGGATTCATTCGTTCCGCAAGCATTGCTGGTAGAAAACCTGCATCAGAATAAAGATATACTCAAAAAACAAGAGGTGAAAAATGAAAATTAAAATAGCAGTTATCGGGCTTCGCATGGGACATGCCTGGGCCAAAGCCGCCCATGAATTGCCGGATACCGAACTGGTTCTCGGTTACGACAAATATTTTGCGGAAAATGATGAAATCGAACGGGATTTCTATCAGCGCAACAATATCCGGCTCGCCGCTTCCGAGGAAGAAGTTTATGGCTCCGACGCCGACGTTATCGTGGTCGCCACACCCGATCATCTTCATGCCGAGCAATGCATCAAAGCCATGCGTGCCGGCAAACATGCGGCCTGCGAAAAACCGCTGGCGCCTACCATGGAAGAGTGCCGCCGGATTATTGAATGCGTCAAAGAAACCGGACGCTTTTTTATGACCGGGCAGGTCTGCCGTTATGCTCCCGGGTTCCGTTTGGCCAAACAATTGATCGAGGACGGACGCATCGGTGAAATCACTTATATCGAGAGCGAATACGCCCATGACTATTCCGTTTCTCCCGGTTATAACAACTGGCGCAAAGATCCGGCGATCAAGCGCCACGGGTTTATCGGCGGAGGCTGTCATGCGCTGGACCTGGTCCGCTTTCTGGCTGGCAACCCGGATGAAGTTTTTTGCTACATGAATCAAAAACATTTACCGGATTGGCCGACACCGGACAGTGGTGTGGCGATAGCCAAATTCCCCGGCAATGTCATTGGTAAAGTATTTGTGTCGATCGGCGTCAAGCGTCCTTACACCATGCGCACGGTAATCAACGGCACCAAAGGAACGATCATCTGTGACAACTGTCGTGGATTCATCGAAATTTCCGAGGAGGAAGTTTACCTCAAGTCCGGTCTCCTGAGTTTCGCCCAGATTCCCGTACTCACCAAAAGTCATAACGTCCAGGATGAATTGGCCGATTTCATCAAATATATCAAACGTGGCGAACAATGTCCGACCGATGTGTTTGAAGGCTCAAAAACTGTGGCATTTGCCGAAGCCGCCATTCGTTCTTCAAGTACCGGTAAACCGGAGAAAGTCAGTTATGATTTCTAATGGACGCACAAAACTGATTTTTGCGCTGGTCATGCTGTCCGGCCTGTCCGCATTGGCCGCGGAGCATCTGCAGCGTGCCGGAGAGGATGCCGCAAGGCTGAACTGCGCAAATTCGGGTTATGTTCATTATGTAGTGCCTGCTATGAGCAATGTCATGCGTTTGCCGGACTCGTATCCGGCAGACGGTGAAGCGGGCGGTACGTTGCGGATTGTCGCGGCACAGGATGAATACGAATCGGCTTCATTTGTGATCGCTTCATTGCGGGATTCCGGAAAGGTCCGATTCGAAATTTCGGATTTAAAAAATCAGGCCGGAGATAAATTCCCTCCTGGAAACCTTGATCTTAAAGTCGTCAAAGTTTGGTACCAGAACCGCAACGGCTGGTTCAGTTATTTTGCCGATAACGGATTGAAACTGGTGCCGGAATTACTGTTGAACGACGAAAATCTGATTCATGTGGATACCGTTCGCTGCCAGAATTATGCGCGTTTGGCGGATGGTCGCGAACTGTGGATCAGCGCGCCACTCGCCATCGAAGGGCGGAAGAATACCGGTGCTCAAGACTACACCCGCTTGTTTTCGCCCATGCGTCCGGATTTCGGCGACGCTGCGACCTTGCAGCCGGTACAACTGAATAAAGGCGAGTTCAAACAATTTTTTCTAACCGCCCATGTCGCGGCCGATACACCGCCGGGATTGTATCGCGGGCAGATCCGGCTTGACGGACTTGGCGCCATTCCAGTTGCTTTGCGGGTTCTCCCATTCAAACTGCCGTCCCCCCGGTGTTATCAGAATCCGGAACAGGAATTTTCCACCAATAATTACGGTTATTTGAGCATTGAAACCATTATGACGGAAAACGGCGGCAACCGGGAATTGGCTCGGACTCAATTTCTGGCGGTGATGAAAAACCTTAAATCGCACAATCAGAATTATTTTCCTCTATTCATGCGTGACAGTAAAGTTGTCGGTTCGGCTGGTTTTCTGGAGGAAATCAAACTGATGAAACAGGCTGGAATCAGTACTGATCCTTTGTTCGGCGGTTCCATTTCCCGGCGGAAGTTTCATGATAACAATCCATTGGAAATCCACCAGAACGCCGTACTCCTGAGAGAGTATCTTGACCGCGCTCTGGGACATCATAATGTCTTCATTCAATTTGGTGACGAACCCGGAGTCTCTTGGCTCCGCGGCAATCGGGACACATTCAAGAGTTTTATTGCCGAGGGATTCCGGTTTACTCTGTTCGGCAATCAGAATGTCCCTTTCAAGGCCGGGCATCTGGTCGATTATTATGGCGCGGCCGGCGATCCGCTGCAAAAGAATCAGGTTACCGCCGGTTGGAATGCCCGTGGCTCTGCTTGGACCGGTTGGTATGCTGGAATGCATGTCGGTGCGGAAAATCCGGCCTTCAACCGTCTGCAATATGGGTTGGTCCCGTATCTGGCGGGGTTCAGCGCCACCTTTAATTACGCACACCATCTTGGCCCGTATAATGACCGGAACGAGAGCAATTACAAGCCGATGGTTTTTGCCTACGGAACTCGCGACGGCGTTATCGATACATTGGCCTGGGAGGGATATCGCGAGGCGGTGGATGACATCCGGTATGCCACGCTGTTTCAGATCCTGGCCCGGCGATTGACTTCGTCGGACAATCCTGACAATGTTTATGCCGGACGCAAGGGGCTTTGGTATTTGGCAAACCTTGACCCGGGCCGAATTAATGCCGAGCAGGTACGGCTGGAAATGATTAACTACATTCTTGATTTTTATAACCGGCTGGAGCGAAAATGAAAATATCTTTTTGGTTTATTTCAATTGTTTTGACTGTATTTTCGTTGAATGCCACGGAAAAACAAATCCGGGAAGCGTGGAAATCAGGTCAATTTGAGCAAGCCACAGCGATGGCGTTACAAATAGCGGAAAACGAGACGCTGACTCCGGCACAACGCTTGCGCGGTTATCGTCTGGCTGTCGATACGGCGGCCAAAGCGTCGGATATTCAAAGCGCGGAGAAATACGCCCGGGCGGCTCTGAACCTTTCCGGACAGAATTTTGGGGCCTGGTGTCTGATCGCGGACGTGCGACGTTACAAAGGCGATCGCGAAGGAGTTTTCAAAGCTTATGACCAGATTCTTGAAAAAGATCATTCACCTGCGATAAAACGGCAGGTTGACCGCCTGAAAGGGTTGGCTATGATCTATTATTATGAGCACGAAAAAGCATTTCGGCACCTTATGGAAAGCGGCAATGAATCGGAAGCTGCCCGGCAATTGTTACGCTTTGAACACTTTGACCGGGCTTATGCCTTATTCCGGCAGATCGCCGCTGGAGAAAAATACTCCATGAGCGAGCGTACCGCCGCTTTCGACGCATTGCTGTATGACCCGGCGTCTTTTGAGTTTTTGCAGCAGCATTTATCATTGGCCGATGAGAATCTCCGCAGACAGAAAAACTATGTTGCTGCGGTCGAAAATTATGCCGTAAAATTCATGGACTATTCTTCGACCGCCCGATTAGCCCGTCTGTTGAGGCCGCATCTGAAAGATCCGGGGTTGAATTTTGAGGTTCTATTGTATGAAATCCGCGCTCTTGCCGCATCGGGTGATATTCCAGGAGCCGTCAGTCTGGCCGCAGAACCGAAATCCGAATTGGAACCTGGCAAGCAGCTGATTCTTTCCAGCATCGTCACTTTGCTGAACGAAAAAACAATTCCGGCGAGTTCCCTGTCGGCAGCGACCCGTGCTCAAGCTATTGCTATGGCCGGTAAAACGGCCGTAGCCGCCTGCGAAAATGATGCCGCCGCCGTGGCCGCCAGAGAATACGATAATTTGATTGTCCGTCCGGCAGTAAAGACCTACCTGGTTCCTTATGCCGCCGACTGGCGGGATTGTTTGGCGCAATATCTTGACCGTTCGTATCAAGGCCCAACCGATTTCCTGGAGACAGATGTTTCCACTGGTAATCGCGGCGGCAATATTGCTCAAGAGCCAAAGGGCGGGCAACGTCCCGCCGAGCTCAGAATTTGGGGAAGCGAAAAAGGATTGAATATCATGTTGGAAGCATTTGATCCTCAAGCCGCTGAAGTTCAGGCACAGTTGCGCGACGCCGGAAGTTATGAGATTTATCTGGCCCCCGGCAGTGATGCTCCTTATTATTGCCTCCTGCTGAATTTAAACAGCGGCAAGCTGGGCGTTTGGAACACGGCTTACGATTATGCCGGGCATCGTCGCCTGCCGGAGGCTTCCTGTGAACATTCATTCCATGAAAACGGTTATCGCAGTATTATCAATATTCCCTGGTCATATTTTTATGACCGCCTGCCGGTTGGGAGCGAATGGGAATTTGAGGTTATTCACTGGAGTTCTGCCGGCGGCCGTTCATGGAACGGAGTCAAGGTTATTCACGGCAGGTCCACGTGGGGGCGTTTGGCATTCAATTTTTCCGGACAGCAATGGAACAAAATCCGGCGACCGCTGCTTTTTGAGGCTTATGCATCATATCGGAACGAAAAACGTATTACCTCCGATGGTGAGGGTATAATCGAGTTTTATAGTGATCCGGAGATTGGCGATGTAAAATTTTATGAAACTTGTATATTGCCGCTGATTCAAGAACTCGACAAAGCCGGGAGCCAGATCAATGGCAAGATGAACGAGCAGGAAGTGAATGAATTATATGGAAAATACATGAAATCATTCCGTGAATTCCGGTTCATTGTAACGGATCTTCGCCGGAACTACCTGGCTAAACTGTTTACTGAATGAAAATCAGAGCATTTGGAGAGCGGTACGAAGGCCATCGACCGTAGTAGAGATGATGCCGCCGGCGAAACCGGCGCCTTCTCCGGCCATGTGGCAAGAAAAGAAATTTTCCCGCTGAAAGCGCACCGGGCTGGACACGATGGTTTCATGCTGTACGAGTTGAAATTTTCTTTAAAAATATGTAAGATAAATATCTCCATAAATTTCATGGGAACAGGCGAACGATGAAAATAGATACGATTACCCTTTATAAAGTACGGCTTCCGCTGATATCTCCATGGACCACGGCTTATGGCAGCGACAATGAGATCATAACCATTCTTATCAAAATACAGTCCGGTTCTTATTGCGGCTGGGGAGAAGCCTCTCCATTAGGATTGCCGTGCTATTCTCCCGAATATAGCAATGGCGTCTACATGGTGGCACGCGATATTTTTGGTCCATTACTCAAAGGGCGCGAAATCAATTCGGGAGAAGAGCTTCAGAGTCTTCTTGCTCCGTTTAAGGGAAATCAGTTTGCCAAAGCTGCGTTTGACCTTGCCTGGTGGGACCTTGAAGCCAAAATGCGGCAAATACCACTTTGGCAGTTACTCGGCGGAGTTCACAGACCGATCTGCGTCGGAGCGGATTTCGGTTTCCAGGATTCCATCGATATCCTGTTGGAGAAAATTGAAACGGCCGTTTTCCTGAAATATCCCAGAATCAAACTGAAATACGGACCATCTTGGGGAGTGGAAGTTATCCGCGCCGTCAGGAAGGAATTCCCGGACCAGACGTTCCACATCGATTGTAACAGTTCCTTCTCCATGGACGATCTTGAGATGTTCGTGGAACTGGATCAATATCGCCTGGCAATGTTCGAACAACCACTACGATACGATGATGTGCTGGATCATGCCGCATTGCAAGCGCAAGTAAGTACGCCGATCTGCCTGGATGAATCACTCAATTCCGTTTTTCGAGCCCGGCAGGCGATACAACTTCATTCTGCTAAGATATTCAACTTAAAACCCGGTAGACTCGGTGGCATCACTCCTTTGTTGGCGGTAAAGAAGCTGGCCGATCAAGCCGGTATTTCCTGTTGGATAGGCGGTATGCTGGAAAGCGGAATCGGACTGGCCCATCTGATCGCCCTTGCATCTTTGGAACATATCACATATCCCTCCGATCTTTTCCCATCGGATCATTTCTTCCGCGAAGACATCCTGACTCGGAACATTGCTTTTGCTGAACTTCCATTTTTTACCTTGCCAGAACAACCCGGTATAGGCGTAGTACCCGACGAAGACAAAATTGCCTGCAAAACCCTGGAATCAGCGATAATCAAATAAGAACAAAAGAATTAGGTGGATAGTATATAGCAAAAGGCAATTGAATTCACTCAAAAATTAGGGAGCCTGATTCAGCCGAGTCACCCTTTTTCAGCCTAATGACGGGGCTGGTCAGGCTTCCCTCTTTCTTTCCCAATATTTGCCTATTTACACAAATATACCCGAATACGGACTCTCCAGCAGATACGCAAAATTAAGCGAAACAAAACAGGCTTTTTGAGGCGGGACGAGATTGCTGTCATTGCCATACATTCATAGATCGTAAAATCATATCGCGGTTTTTGCTGAAAATTTTCTTGTGTAATGGGCCAGTCAAGATCATAGAGCCGAAGAGATGACCTTAGACAGAGTCAAGGTCATGGAATCGGCATAAGAGTTTGGTAAAGATCTGGCGGGGGGTCATTGGTGGTGGCGGCGATGGCTTTGACCATGAATTCAAAGACATTGCATCCTCTGGCAGCGGCAGTCTGAATGACAGTGCTGAGGATTTCTCTGGTGTGCATGCCTTGTTCGGATTGGGAGCCGAATGAAATTTTCCGCATAATCACGACCGGACGTACACTGCGTTCGGCGAAATTATTTTCCGCGGGAATGTCGGGCGAGTGGCACCATTGGAAGAGAGAATCTTCCCGTTCGCGGAAAATATCCTGAAGTTTGCGTACTGCGGGATGGACGGCCTCGGAGTTGCAGAGTTTCATGATT
>JAVBRM010000148.1:0-12105 GCA_031548025.1 Victivallaceae bacterium
AGGAATCCCGCTGCTGGTCCTGGACGGGGACTGCATCGACCCCACCATCGACCCCTGCAGCACCTACACCAAAGTCAGTGCTTACATTGAAGCAATGAACGATAAAAAATACGGCAATATTTTTGGAAAATTGCAGGAGAGGAAAGACAAATGATTAAGAAACCAGAGCAATTCCGCACCGAAGTCCGTGAAAAAATGCGTGGCGGCGAAGGTTCCGTCAAAATCGAACACATGTGGGAAGCCGGCGAAGAAATGAAATCCGGCAACCGGATGGCCGCCCGCCTGGTACTTGAACCCGGCTGCAGTATCGGCGCCCATCGCCACGACGATGAAGATGAAATGTTCTATATTATCCAGGGCAGCGCCGAA
This sequence comes from Victivallaceae bacterium, assembly GCA_031548025.1. Taxonomy (GTDB): domain Bacteria; phylum Verrucomicrobiota; class Lentisphaeria; order Victivallales; family Victivallaceae; genus UBA5239. The sequence continues at coordinate 370 of JAVBRM010000148.1, forward strand.
GTCAGCGACAATAACGTAATCAGTGTCCTCAGCGCCGGCGATACCATCCTCACCGGAAACTCCGAGCACGCCATCAAAAACATCGGCAAGGATACTCTGATCGTCCTCGCCACCATTTCGACCCATAAGCCTAAAAAGGAAAAATAACTTATGCCGTTGAACAAAGAACTCCTCTTGCAGCTGGCCGGTGAATACGGAACTCCTTTATTTGTTTATGACGGCGATATGATTCTGGACCGCTATCGCGGTTTGTATGATTTCATCAAATATCCGAAACTCCGGATTCATTTCGCCATGAAGGCAAACTATAACTTCGCCATCCTCAAAATGCTCAACGAAGCGGAAGCATTTATCGACACGGTTTCACCGGGCGAAGTGTTGCTGGCCCGTCAGGCCGGCATTCCGGCGGAACGGATCATCTACACCGCCAACAACATGACCGACGGAGACGTCGAACTGGTTCACAGCCAAGGCGTTCTGATGAACATCGGCGATCTCTCCCGTCTGGAGAAATTCGGCAAAACTTATCCGGGCAGCGAAGTCTGCATCCGTTTCAACCCCGACGTCCGCGACGGTGAAAACGAGCGTCTGATGACCGCCGGCGATATCGCCAAATTCGGTATTCTGCTGGACCAGGTTTCCCAGGTCAAAGAAATCGTAAAACGCCACAACCTCAAGGTGATCGGCCTTCATGAACACACCGGTTCCGGCATTCAGGACGAATCCGTCTACCGGAGCATGAAAAACCTGATGTCCATCGCCACTCCGGAAAATTTCCCGGATCTGCAGTTCATGGACTTCGGCGGCGGCTTCAAAGTCCCCTACAAGCCCGAAGAAAAACGCATCGACTATGCGAAGATGGGCGCGGAAATCACCCGCATGTTCACTGAATTCTGCCAACAGTACGGCCGGGAACTGGAACTCCGTTACGAGCCCGGCAAATACATCGTCGCCGAATCCGGCTACCTGCTGATTCAGATCAATACCCTGAAAGACAATCACGGTTATCTGATTGCCGGCAGCAACTCCGGTTTTCCGCACTTGATCCGGCCGGTATTTTACGGGGCCTACCACCACGTGCAGAACCTGTCCAATCCCGGTGGAAAACGGAAAATCTACGATGTAGTCGGCAATATCTGCGAAACCGGCGATCACTTCGCCGAACGGCGCGAACTGCCGGAAATCCGCGAAGGCGATATTCTCTCCATCGAGAACGGCGGAGCCTATTGCTACTCGATGGGCGGTCACTACAACCTGCGCCCGATGCCCGCGGAAGTCCTGGTGCAAAACGGCCAAGCCAAGCTGGCCCGCCGCCGCCTCACTCCGCAAGAACTGATCGCCAACGTCATCAAAGAATCGGAATAATCTGAAAAACAAACGGTGTGACCGATGATTGACTATATCATTATCACAGTTTATATCCTCGGCGTGTTGGGCCTTGGGGTCTGGTGCTCCAAGTCCAACAAAACGCTCAAGGAATTCGCGGTATCGGATGCCAATTTCGGCACCTTCTTTATCTTCGCCACCTTGAGCGCATCGTTTATCGGCGGCGGTTTTTCGTTGGGCAACGCGGCAAAGGTCTATTCGGAGGGTATTTTCTACAGCGTCATGCTGTTGGGATTCAGCTTGCAGATTGTTCTGGTATCCATGCTGGTGGTTCCCCATATCGGCAAACATGCAAACGCCATTTCCACGGGTGATATCCTCGAACCATGCTACGGCAAAAGCGGCCGCGTCGCCGGCGGCGTCCTGAGTTTCTGTTCGTGCGCCGGTATCCTCGGCGCTCAAATCGGCGGCATGGGAGCGATTCTGGAAAGCCTGATCGGAGTGCCGTACTTCGTCGGAGCGCTTATCGGATGCATAGTCATCCTGATCTACTCGACCATCGGCGGCATCAAAGCGGTAGTCCTCACCGATGCGGTGCAATTCTGTTTGCTGATCGTGGCGGTGCCGCTGCTCCTGCTCCTGGGAATTCACCGGGCCGGCGGCCTCGATGCCGTCATTGAAAAATTACCCCCGGAACGCTTCCAACTACAGCCGGACGGAGTCCCGTTGATCGCCATAATTTCGCTGTTCCTGGTGTTTTTCATCGGGGAAACGCTGGTCCCGCCCTATGTCCAGCGGCTGCTGATATCCCGCGATCGCCGGAAATTGATGTTCGGCACCTTCTGGAGTGGCATTCTTTCCGTACCGTTTTTCCTGGTTTCCGGCGGAATCGGCCTGGTCGCCCTGGTCCTGCTCCCGGAAATCGACGCAAACACCGCTTTTCCCGCCATGGTCAAACTGCTGGCCCCGACCGGATTGAAAGGCATTATCATTGCCAGCATCATGGCGATTGTCATGAGTTCGGCTGATTCGTTTCTGCACAGCGCTTCGGTAGCGGTGGTAAACGACGTTTATCTCCCCTTGGTCAAGGCGGACAGCAAACACGACCGCCGCAAACTGCTGATAGCCCAACTGGTCAATGTAGCCACCGGCTCCGCCGCGTTGCTGTTCGTGCTGTTTATTCCCAACATCCTCGATGTACTCGTTTTCGCCTATAATTTCTGGTCCCCGCTGATTCTGGTTCAATTGGTCGCGGCATTGACCGGGCTCAAAGTCCGGAAAAGTTCCTTTTTCGTCGGTTTCTTTGCCGGTTTAATCGGTTCGCTGGCCTGGAACCTGACATTCGGCCGCACAATCCCCTTCGACGGCCTCTTGGTCGGAGTAGCCTGCAACCTGCTCTGCTTCACCCTCTACAATCTGCTCTACCCGCCATCACCTTCCGGTACAGCTCCAGGTGACGGCGGGCCATTTCCGCATCGCTGAAATATGTTTCCGCACGGGCTCTGGCCGCAGCGGAAGTTGATTCCGCGTTTTTGTGCAGATAAAAAAGCCCATCGACCAACTCCTCTTCATTGCGGCTGTCACACAGGTAGCCGCTTTCGCGATCACTGACCACTTCCTCGATGGCGCTGCTTTTCGTTGAAATCACCGGCACCCCGCAGCTAAAGCTGGAACACAAGCAGCATTGGCGAAAGCAACGGGGCTATCCCAAGGAAGAATTGCTGATTATCTCAATGGCAGATATTCGATCAGCAATATGACTATTTCTACTTTGCTGAAGCTTTTTCCTGACTTGGAAATGGATTTCTTTGGGAAAAAAGCCAATGACTGTATAAACGGCGGGGACAATATCGATGACCGGCTCAAAAGTTGTGCCAAAGTTATGCGCTCCAATCAGTTCTCGGATGCCGAAAAAATCAAATTTTTCAAATTGTTGAAAGATAAAAAAATCTCCAGTCAAGCCGAGGTACTGGAAATTATTATCGATGCAGAAGACCTGGAGGATACTCTGAAAATAAAATTGTACTATTTCTTCCTGGATATGATCATACCCGAATAGCTTAATCGGGGAATTGCCTCAAAGCGGTTCCCCGAATTTTTTTAATTCAGATTGGTCGGAAAATCTCTATTTTTTCTTCTGCTGCTTTTTGTAGTCTTCATATTCGGCCAGCGTGCCGGGATAGTCGGTAATTCTGTCCTGTGTGACCTCAATGATCCGGGTTGCCAGGCTGTTGATGAATTCACGGTCATGGCTGACGAAAATCACCGTGTTCGGAAACAGGGTCAACGCATAGTTCAACGCCTCGATCGACTCCAGGTCCAGATGGTTGGTTGGTTCGTCCAGCGTCATCACATTGTTGCCTTCCAGCATCATCCGGGCTATAATAAGGCGCGCTTTTTCGCCGCCGGACAATACCTGGACTTTTTTATTGATATCGTCGCCGCTGAACAGCATTTTGCCCATGAAAGACCGTAAATCGCCCTCGCTGAGCCCGGATGCCTGTTCGCCGCTCGCCAGCCAGTCGATCGCTTTTTTATCTATGTCCAGAATATCCGCCGAATCCTGCGGGAAGTAAGCAATCTGGACCGTTTCGCCGTGAATAACATTTCCCGCATCCGGCTCGATGTTTCGGATCAGGGTTTTCAACAGTGTCGTTTTGCCGACGCCATTGGTACCGATAATCGCGATCTTTTCCTCGCTGCCGACCGACAACGAAACATCGCGGAAAAGTTCGATATCATAAGACTTGGCGATATCGACTGTTTCAACCACTTTGTCGCCCAGGCGTACCTTGGGATTGAAACGGATAAAAGGCGAAACCCGTGAACTCGGCTTGATGGCTTCAATCTGGATTTTCCCCAATTCCTTCTGCCGTGAAGTCGCCTGCCTGGCCTTGGAGGCGTTGGCGCTGAAACGGTTGATGAATTCCTTCAACTCGGCGATCCGGTTCTCCTTTTTAGCATTCTCTTTTTGCAACATTTCCAGTGCTATGGCGCTGGCCGTCATGAAATCGTCGTAATTGCCTTTGAACAAACGGATCTCCTGATAATCCAGGTCGGCGATATCCGTACAGACTTCATTCAGGAAGTAGCGGTTGTGCGAAATCACGATCACGGTGCCCTTGTGATTCTGCAGGAAATCACATAGCCAGTCAATACTGCTGATATCCAAATGGTTGGTCGGTTCGTCCAACAGCAGGATGTCCGGATTGAAAAACAACACTTGTGCCAGCAATACCCGCAATTTGAAACCGCCGGTCAAAGCGGACAACGGCGCCTTGTGTTTATCTTCCGGAATCCCCAGCCCGATCAACAGTTTGGCGGCGTCGGCCTCCATTGTGTAGCCGCCCGCTTCTTCATATAAACCCTCGATATTATTGGCCCGCTCTTCTTCTTCTTCGGTTAGTTCATTCTGCGAATACAGATACTCGCGTTCCTGGTGAATCTTCCAGAGATTTTCATTGCCCATGCAGACCGCATCAATAATCCGGGTATCCTCATACTCATAATGATCCTGCTTCAGGTAACCCAGCTGGCAATCCCTGTCGAGGACGACTTCGCCCCTTGACGGATGCTGTACGCCGGACAATATTTTCATAAAGGTCGATTTGCCGGAACCGTTGGCCCCGATCAACCCATACCGGCAACCCGGTTTGAACTTAACCGAAACATTCTCAAATAAAATCTGATGCCCGAAACGCATCGCTATATCGGAAGCTGAAATCATTGCTCTATCCTCTGTTGACAAAACGAATAATATAGCACCGGAGTACCCAAAAAACAAGCCCCGTCGTTCGATGAAATGAAAAGCCGGCGAACCGCGATTCAATAGATGATAGTCTCATAACTACGGCTGAAGTTTATTCAAAATATCTACATAGCCTGCTATGTCATGAAATCATGTTCGGAATTTCTTTTTCTTTGCATTTTTTTCATAATTCTTATTTCTGACATGTCAGAATTATTATTTTCTTTATTTTTCTCTATTTTCTTTATTTTCCACCATAAAACTCTTGACATGGTCACGGAATCATGTATAATTATATAAAAGCAGATATATCAGATTCTTTTTACCGAGGAACGCGGCTCAATGACAGACAAATTACAAACCACCCGGGAATATATCATCCGGGAAATCGAAAATGGCAAACTGAAAGCCGGCGACAAACTTCCCGGAGCCCGGGAAATGTCGGAAGATATCGGTATCTCACTGGCAATCGTACAGATGGCATTTGTTTCATTGGTTCGTGACGGAATCCTGGTGAGCATTCCGCGTCGCGGAACCTTTGTCCACGAAAATTGGAATAAACGCATTCTGCCCGGCAGTTTCGTTTTGTTCCGTTCCACATGGTCGGAAATCATCACCAATTTTCTCCAAAATAAACTTCCGGCAATCAATATCCGCTCCGAATTTACCGAAGGCATGTTTGAAATACGCAGTACATTGCATGTCCAGCAGCACCGTTATGAGTATCTTGATCTGGCGGAACTGCTTGACGAAGTTTATCCGGACAGCAGCATCTTTTTTTCGGCTCCGTTCCATGGCTTCCGGACTCCCGACAACCGTTTATTCGGCCTGCCGCTGATGTATTCGCCGCGCGTAGTTTGCTACAACCCGGAAATGCTGGCCCGCGCCGGTTGCGAGCCCCCCTGTTCCAACTGGAACTGGGATGATTTCATCTCATTGGTTCGGCAGCTAAGGAAATATTATGCCAAAGACCAGGTTATCAACTGGGTCCCGGATCCGTTTTATTGGATCAATTTTGTTTTCCGCGCCGGCGGTTCCATCATTGATTGCCGCAACCAGAGTTGCGAAGTCGCCATTAATTCTCCCCAAACCAAACTGGGCTTGAGCAAAGTCCTGGAACTGAAGGAAATTCTCGGCATTCAGGGCCGGGAAAAATTAAATCAGGATTACCTGGATGACTTTAATACCGGCAAGCTGGCAATGGCGTTCTGCGCCCGGCAACAGGTCGATTTCAATTCCCCGGTACCGTGGAAAAATATTCCATTGCCGTCCATTCCCGGCGGTACGGATATTACGGCTCAGGCCACGGAATTGCTTTGCGTTCGCAAACAGTCAGGCGACCTTGAACTGGTACGGGAAGTCATCAGGCTGTTGCTTTCCCGGGAGGTTCAGGATCATATCGGTGCTTTGCGTTACGGGATCCCCATCCGCAAAACTTCCGCCATTCACAGTTTCGGCGACGAAGACCCGCGAGATCAATTGTTTCTGGCGGAAATGCCGAAAATATCGGCAGGTTACAACATCGATTCTCCGGAAGTCGATACCCTGATTCAAAATGCCATGGAAGAAGTATGGTTTCACGGCGCCAATCTCGATCAGACGATGGATGAACTGGCGGCGGCCCTGAAAACCATGTTCCGTTATAAAGTATTGAAAACCATGAAAAACGCTTCATGAAACAATAAACCGGAGATCCAAAGATGAATAAATTACGCTTTACACTCATTGAACTCCTGGTAGTGATTGCGATCATCGCCATCCTTGCCGCCATGCTGTTGCCCGCAATCAATCAGGCCAGGGAAAAAGCCCGAAACATCAAATGTCTAAACAATCTAAAACAGATGGGGGTATGGATCAACCTCTACAGCGAGGATTACAATGGTTACATCCCCGCCACCCGAAGCGCCGCGTACCACCCGCTTAGGCTGATCCACGAGGCAGGTTATATCGATTTTGCCGCCTACGATTCCAGGAGCAAAAACAAATTGACGATCTGCCCATCTTATGAAAACAACAAACTTCCGATACCGGCGGGAGCCGGCCAGATCAGTTTCCCCCCGGGGGTTACCACCACCTACAATAATACAATCACCCGGACGACTTACGGATGCGCGGCCAGAGTTCTCGGCAATGGCACCGTTGGTTCCTTCGGCGGATTTCCCAAGCTCAGCCAATACAAAGCGCCGTCGGTAAAGCCGGGCTTCCTGGACTCCTATATCAACCCGGCCACCAGCCTTGAATTCGGTAACATCACCATATTTTCGTTCTGGGGACGTGCCAACTGGATAGCCAATGCCGTGCCATGGCTGCATACCGGTCACAACAAGGAACAGGCAAACAGTAACTATCTTGACGGTCATGCCGCATCATTTTTATTTCTTGAACCTGACGCCCTTCTGCTGCGGATGTTTCCGACCGGCGCCGCCAATATGTTACTATAATCCTCTGGAGCCCCTATGAAAAACCTCATCAGTTTACTGTTTTCCCTGATCCTGTCCGCATATTGCGCCGATGCGGTTATATTTTCCAGCGGCTTTGAAGACGGCCTTGCCCAATGGCAGGTTCCGGAAACTCCTGCCAAAATAAAAATAACCGACCAGGCTTATGAAGGAAACCACGCTCTGAGCATCAACTTCGATCCGGGTTCCAGTCCCCAGGCACGCCATGCCGGCGTCTTGTTCTCCAAGCCGATACCGCTCAAACAAGGTGTATACCGCCTGACCGGAAAAATAATGTTCCCCGAAGGTTACGGTACAACCATCGGCATTGACTTTTACAACAGTGCCGGAAAGAGGGTAGCCGATAAAGGCATTCACTTCGGCAGTGCGCCCGCCTCCAAATCTGCATGGAACGACATCACGGTCACGGCTTCTTCCTATGACGAAGATACCGCCTCCGCCCGGCTCAAACTTTTCATTCCGTTTCGCGTCAAGCAACAGATTCTGTTGGATGATATCAAGCTCGAGACAATTCCCGCGGCCACGATAAGTACGCCATGGGTTCCGCAATACAAGCGCCACCCCGGCGATACCATGACCGCCGCGGACATTCCCGGTCCCGACGGCATTGTCTACCCGGATTTCAGCATGGCGGGAATTCGCGATGCAGTCTATTTCCGTACCGATGCCACAAAAATCAGCCTGGCAGATTTGGGAGTCAAAAGCGGCGACGATATTCTGCCGATGCTCCAACAAGCCTTGTCCCAGCTTCCGGCGAACGGCGGAATCATTGAAATCCCGGCCGGACATTTCCGGATGAGCGGCTTCCTGACCATAACCGGCAACCATGTCATTATCAAAGGTGCCGGACGCGAAAAGACCCGTATCAACTTCGATTACGATCCGGGTGACGGCATGGTGGATTTATACGGTTTAAAAGAAAATGACCGCCTGGCTCCGCGACAACACATACATCTGTATTCCCGTCCGAAAAACCTGAAATCCCTTCACCTTTCGGCTGACGGCAAGGAATTTGCGAAATTCGCGGTCAGTCTGCATTCGGGCAATCAATCTTACCTGACGGCCGCCCTGCCCTCTTCTCTGACGCCCGGGAAACATCTGATCAAGGGAACGGCGAAATATAGCGACGGCAAGGTTTTTCAGATCGAGAAAACCATCGACGTAAGTCCCGGAACCGCCTCCACCCTTCCCGCCTTTGCCCCGGGAGGAATCTTTCACTTTCGCGGCAAGGGTTTTGCCTTCAAGGATTACCGGTTGGCTGCCGACGGCAAACGCGGCGACACCAGCGTAATTCTGCGCAATGCGGATCATCCTTTCAAGCCGGGCGACGCAGTACTGCTGCGAGCCCAGGAAACCCCGCGGCGGCGGGCTGAAACCGGCAACGCCTGTACCTGGGGAACTCATCGCAATACCATGTTTTTCGTGGAAAAAGTTGAAGGCGCCCGGATCACGTTTAACCAGCCGATGCGGATTGATTTCCCTGAAATAGACGAATCCTTTCTCCGCAAGCTGGAACTGATCAAAGGCGGCGGTATTGAAAGCATGACTCTGGAAACCACGAAAGATTTCTGGGTGAACAGTGTCTATTTCCAATTCGCCTCGGATTGCCGTGCGTATGACCTGAAAGTCCTCAAGGCAGGCCGGAATCCGGTCTATGCCAACAACGCCAAATTCTGCTCGGTCATCAATTGCGAATTTGCCGACGCCTGGTTCAAGGGCGGCGGCGGCACCGCCTACGTGGGCTGGGACACTTCGCACGACTGCCTGATCGACAACGTGGAATCGAGGCGGATGCGCCATGCCCCGGTAGTCCAGTGGGGCGCCTCCGGCAATGTTATCCGAAACAGCAGATTCTATGATTGCGACGCCCACTGGCACGCCGGCTGGGCGCATGAAAACCTGTTCGAAAATTGTGTTATCATCAGCGACAGCACCGCGCATGGCGGCTACGGCAACGCCCTTTGGGCTTCAGCCCCGGAAGATGGCGCGCATGGCCCTATCGGGCCGCGAAATGTCGTCTACAACTGCGACACTTTTTCCCTCGGCGATGCCGTCAAACTGGGTGGAATGAATGAAAATTGGATATTCGCCTATAACCGCTTCAAAGTCAAAAAAGGTACGGTATTTTATCTGAATGCGGCCAGTTTCGACCACATCATCAAAAACAACCATGCCATCATTGAAGACGGCAACTCCCCGTTTATCCTCCTGACCTCCCCGGATTGCCTGGGGATAGAAATCACCGGCAATACCATTGCAACCAATAATAAAATATTATCCAAAGGAATAATCGCTCCGGCGGTGGATAAAGACAATAAATTTGTTTTCGCAGGCACTGAGTTGCCCCGTCCGCAGCCCCAAATTCCATCTATTTATGAATGGCAATTGAAACAAAAAAGGAATGCAAAATGAATATTTCCATGAAAAATCTGCTCATCCTCGGAACCCTGGGCCTCGGCATGGTTGCCGGCGGCGGAGAATACAAACTCGATCTGGCGACCGATAAGGCGGACGCGATCTACGGGAAAGGCGAAAACATCACTTTCACGGTCAATCTGACCGAAGACGGGCAACCGGTCGGCAACGGCAAAATCACCTGCCTGATTACCGGCAAAGCAACGGGCGATTACTACCGTGAAAGTTTTCCGCTGGACGGCAAGCCGAGAACCATTTCCTTCAAGTCCGACGACCCGGCCTGGCTGATGCTGGAGGTAACTCCGTACGGTGAAGACGGCAAACAGCTCTCCAATCCGGTCAACGGCAAGCCAAGACTGCTCAGAGGCCGGATCGGAGCCATGGTTTCTCCGTTGGAGGTGAAAGAAGCGGTGGCCGAACCTTCTGATTTTGATGAATTCTGGCAAAAGCAGCGCGCGGAGCTCAACAAAGTTCCGCTGAAAGCCGTTGAAACCCCGGTGGAAGCGCCGGAAAGGCAACGCGCCAAATACCGGGTTTTCGATGTAAAAGCCGATTGTTCAGGCGGCATGCCGGTTTCCGGATATCTGACACTGCCGTTGAATGCAAAAGAAAAATCATTACCGGCAATCGTAAATTTCCATGGCGCCGGAGTCCGCAGCGCCAATATGCAATTCCGGGGTGAAAGCCTGTATTTCGACGTCAACGCGCACGGAATTGAAAACGGCAAATCCCGGGAATATTATTCCGGCCTCGAGAAAAATGAACTGGCTAATTATCGCTTCAGAGGTTGCGAAAACCGTGACGAATTCTATTTCCGTGGAATGTACCACCGGGTTATGCGGGCTCTGGACTATATCAAGTCCCGCCCGGAGTGGAACGGCAAAACTCTGATCGTGATGGGCAGCAGCCAGGGCGGAGCTCAATCTCTGGTGGCGGCAGCCTTGGATAAAGACGTAACATTTTGCTCATCCGGCATCCCGGCCATGGGCGATCATAATGCCATGACCACCGGACGCCAGCCCGGTTGGCCCCGCCTCCTTCAACAGAAAGGCTTGAATGACGCTCAACAAGCCAATATCGCCAAAACCGCCGCCTATTATGACAACGTCAATTTTGCCAGGCACATCAAATGCGAAACTTATATGACTACCGGCTTTATCGATGTGGTATGCGTCCCGACTTCAGTCTACGCCGCGTACAACAATCTGCCCGCCAATATCGTCAAAAACATGCAGACCTCACCGATCCATGGCCATGTTTCCCCCAGCGCGGGAGTCCAGGCCAGAATCAGCGAAATCCTGCGCCAAAGCAAATAAAGGAGTTGGGAAATCCGGGATTGCGCGCTATATTATATTCATAATTCTGGAGAATTTATATGAATATAAAAGAGCGTATGAAAAGCGGAAAGCTTTATTTCTGTACCGACCCGGAAGTGGCGCGGGAACAATTGCAATGCCTCGACAAACTGTATGATTTCAACCATTCGCGTCCGTCGGAAATGAACAAGCGGATGGAAATCCTGAAAAGCATCCTCGCCGAAATGGGCGAAAACTGTTAAATTGAGCCGACTCTCCATGCCAACTGGGGACGCAATACGCATTTCGGCAAAAACGTCTATGCCAATTTCAACTTGACTCTGGTGGACGACACGGACATCTATGTCGGCGACAGCGTCATGTTCGGCCCCAATGTCACCTTGGCCTCCGCCGGGCATCCGGTTGACCCGGAACTCCGGCGCAAAGTCGCCCAGTTCAACCTGCCGATTCGCATCGGCAATAACGTATGGAT
>JAVBRM010000108.1:0-18895 GCA_031548025.1 Victivallaceae bacterium
AGGAAGCGCGGTACCACCAGCGCCTCTAGTAAACTGTTGCTGGCCAGGCGATTGGCTCCATGGAGCCCGGTGCAGGCCACTTCGCCGGCCGCATACAGCCCCGGCATGCCGGTGTAACCGCTGACGTCGGTACGCACTCCGCCGCAGGAATAATGTTCGGCGGGCACGACCGGGATCAGGTCTTGGGCCATATTGATGCCTGCTTCCAGACATTTGGCGAAAATATTGGGAAAACGCAACTTGAGCGTTTCTTCGCTGTGGTGGCGGATATCCAGAAAAACGCATTCTTCGCCGCGTTCCTTCATTTCGCGGTCAATGGCACGGGCCACGACGTCGCGGGGAGCGAGGCTTTTCATCGCGTGGTATTTATCCATGAATTCAATCAGGTTGCCGTTGTTGTCGCGGCATTTGAGGATCGCGCCTTCGCCGCGGACCGCCTCACTGATCAGGAACGATTTGATTTTCGGATGATACAGGATCGTCGGGTGGAATTGGATGAATTCCATGTTGGAAATCGGAACTCCGGCGCGGTAGCACATGGCCAGCCCGCCGCCGCAGGCGACGTCGTCGTTGCTGGTATAGAGATAAACTTTGCCGGGACTGCCCGCGGCAACCGTGGTCGTCAGGCTCAAATAAGTTTTGATGGAATCGTTGAGATGATCGAGCACATAAACCCCGAGGCATTGGTCCGGGCCGGGAAGGCCGAGCCGCCGCTTGGTAATCAGGTCGATGCCCATATGATTTTCCAGAATGGTAATCAGCGGATGGTTCATGCAAGCTTCGACCAGTGTCCGCTCGACTTCCGCACCGGTGATGTCTCCGGAGTGGAGAACCCGGCGTTTGTGGTGGCCGCCTTCGCGCCCGAGATCCAACTCATCCTGGTGCTTGGAGTCGCCGAGTTCACCGCGGGTGGTAAAGTGGGCTCCATGGTCGATCAATTCGCGAATGGCTTCGGGACCGGCTTCGACGATTTTGCGGACGATGTCTTCTTTGCACAGCTTGACGCCGGCGACCAGAGTATCGGTAACGTGCTCGTCAAAAGAGTCTTTATCGTCCCAAACGCAGGCAATGCCGCCCTGGGCGAGCTTGGTATTGCAGTCGTCGACCTTGGATTTGGTGATTACCAGGACTTCTTCTCCGGCGGCGGCCAGTTGAAGGGCTGTCGCCAGACCCGCCAGACCGCTGCCGATAACAATATGTTTAACCTCGATTGCTTCGCAAATCTTCATTCTGCCACGTGGGGTTAATTGGCATCGACGATGGCGAACATCAAAGTAATCTTGAAGACTTCGCGGTCACCCACTTTCATAATGGTTGACGATTTGCCGAAACGTGATTTCTCGGTATCCGGCAGGACCGCTTCGCAGATTACCTGATCGCCGGGCAGGACCGGGCTCAGGCTTTCGGCTTCGTCGATGGCCATGAAATAACCGAGCTTGTTCTGGTTTTCCGGGCGGGAAAGCACGCAGGCGCAACCGGCCTGGGCGGCGATTTCACACAAAAAGGATTCCGGCAGAGTCATGCGGTCGTCATTGACATAGCCCTGGAAAATCGGCTCGTTGGCGGTGACGTTCTTGATCGAAACCACTCTTTCGCCGTCGAAAGCCGCGATGTGGTCGATGAACAAAAACGGATAACGGTGCGGCATGAATTTCATGATCTGGTGGACGTCCTGGGCGGTTTCCGGTCCCTTGTCCAGCTCGGTCCAGAATTCCGGCATATCGGCCGGACGTGAAGGCGGACGGACGGCCAGAGTGATGATCGCCTGGCAGGTCAGGCCGGATTTGTTGCTGGTTTTGCCGATGATGACGGCTTCGCCATTGGCTACTTCCTTGATTTCGGCTTCAACTTTCAGGCGGTCGCCGGGGTTGTTCGGCTTGCGGAATTTGACTTTTTCAACTTTCTTCAGGTAAATTTCTCCGGTTCCGGCGGGATCGAGCTGTGCGGCCACGGCCAGTTGGCCGAGTTGCTTCATGGCTTCCACCTGGAGAACTCCGGGCATGATCTGATGTCCCGGGAAGTGACCCTGGAAAAATCCTTCGTTGGTCGAGAGACTTTTCAGTCCGATGAACTTGGTCTCGCTTTCGACTTTGACCCGGTCGAGCATCAGCAGCGGATTCCGGTACGGAAGAATTTTCTTGATATCGGCAATGCCGAGAACTTTACCTGTTTCCATATGATTTACCTTTTATCTTTATAATTATTTATTACTGGCTTGTTTAATCATGGCCTGGGCGAGTTCCACATTGCGCGGATGGCCCGGTTTGATGGCGATGATATTGGCTTTGACGCGTTTGCCGCAGAGGAAAATGTCGCCGACGATATCCAGCATTTTGTGGCGGACGATTTCGTCTGTGAAACGCAATTCTTCTTTGCAGATAATGGCGCCGTTATGGATGATGGCGGCGTTGTCAAGGCTGCCGCCTTTGCACAAGCCCATCTCAAAAAGAATCTTCAAATCGCTATAATTCACGAAAGTCCTGGCCGGAGCGAGTTCTTTCAGGAAAGTATCCTGAGTTACAGTCATGGAAAGATACTGCGGATCGTTGGGAGCCCCCTTGAACGAGGTCAGGCAACTGATGCGGAACTCGTCGCATGGGGTCAGAACCAGTTTGGTCTCGCCGCCATCCACATAGATGATGTCGGAAGCGGTCCAGTATTCGGCCGGCGCGTCCTGCATCTGGAAGCCGGCGGCCAGGATAGCCTTCATGTAAGGCAGGGCGCCGCCGTCGGCAATCGGCGGCTCGGGGCCGTCCATATCGACGATGGCGTTATCCACATGACAGGCGTGCAAGGATGCCATGATGTGCTCAACCGTGCTGACCGAGCCTTTGCCGTCGGCAATGGTGGTGCCGCGGCGGACGTCGACGACGTTGGTGGCAATGGCGCGTACCATGGGATGGCCAGGTATATCCACCCGACGGAATATGATTCCGTGCGAGGCGGGCGCCGGATTAATTTTCAGGGTGGCCCGGACTCCGGTATGCAAAGCAATCCCGGAAAGTACCGCCGTTTCTTTTAAAGTACGTTGCTTTTCCATATTTTCGCGATAATTTATATGTAATTAAACAGAGTAATATAACACAGATAGGAAAAAGTAAAACCATGAAAAGTGGTTTTTTGTTCAAAATGACTGATTTAATCAAGACAATTGTAATTACCGGCCCCACTGCCAGCGGCAAAACCGCGTTGGCGGTGAAGTTGGCGGAGCATTTCGGCGGCGAAATCATCAGCGCCGACTCGCGGCAGGTTTACCGCCATATGGATTTGGGGACCGGCAAAGACCTTGAAGAATACGGCACTGTGCCGTATCATGTGATCGACGTGGCGGAACCGCGGGAAATTTATCACCTGAAACGTTATCTGGAAGATACCGCGGCGGCGGTGCTGGATATCGCGGGGAGGGGGCGGTTGCCGTTTTTCTGCGGAGGAACCGCGTTGTATCTGGATGCGGTTTTGCGCGGTTATGAGTTGAAAGGCGGCGAGCCGGATTTCGCCCGCCGCGAGGAATTGCGCCATTTACCGGCAGAAGCACTGGCGGCCAAACTGCGCGAGGCCGCTCCGGATCTGTACAATGCCTTGTCCGGAGTGGAACTGCAGAATCATGAGCGTTTGCTGCGCATGCTGGAAAAAGCCGCCGGAGACGGTCAGGAAACAGTTGAGTTTCCGCCGCTGCAAACTCTGGTTATCGGGGTTTATTATCCGCGACAGGAAATTCACCGGCGGATCGAGGAGCGCCTGGACAAACGGCTGCAAGCCGGAATGATCGATGAGGTCAAGGTACTGCATGACATCCACGGAGTCAGTTGGGAACGCCTGGAGTTTTTCGGGCTGGAATACCGGGCGATTGCCACTTATCTTCAGGGAAAAACCGATTACCGGGAGATGCGTGATTCACTGCTGGTAAAAATCCGCCAGTTCGCCAAACGCCAGGACATCTGGTTCCGCAAAATGGAGCGCGAAGGGCTGAATATTTACTGGATCGAACAAGGGAACTATGAACGCGCCGCCGCTTTGATCGACGGTTTTCTGCACGACCGTGAGCTCGCCCCGCCGCAGATCAGGCTCAACGACATTATCTATGGCCCGCGAACTAATTAATTGAAAATTGAAAATGGAAAATTGAAAATTAGGGAGGAGGGAAGAATCCCCCTTGACCCTTGTTTAACAATCAACGATGGATTTTGAAAAATCACAGAATGATTGCAGATCTCTCCGTAATTATCAATTATCAATTATCAATTATCAATTAATTATAAGCAGCCTTTCGTCGACAAAGTGCCTTCAATCCGGGGATCGATCCTGACCGCTTGGGATAGCGCTTTGCTCAGGCATTTGAAAATACCTTCGAACACGTGGTGGACTTCTTCTCCGCGCAGCATGGTGATATGGAGGTTCATGCCGCTTTTGACGACAAACGCCTGAAAGAATTCACGGAACAACGCGGTATTCAAATCCTTGATCTGATAGGCCGGAGGCTTGACGTCGTACACCAGATAGGGACGGCAGGAGAGGTCGAGCGCGATCTGGATCAGGGTTTCGTCCATCGGCAGCAGAGCCGAACCGTAACGGACAATGCCTTTGCGTTCGCCGAGGGCTTGACTCAGGGCGTCGCCGAAAACCAGCCCGAGGTCTTCCATGGTGTGGTGGCAGTCGATGTCCAGGTCGCCGACGGCTTTGATTTCGAGATCGAAGAAGCCGTGCCGGGCAAACAGTTCAAGCATATGGTCCATGAAAGGGATGCCGGTATCGATGTTGCTTTTGCCGCTGCCGTCGAGGTTGATGGTCAGAGAAATATCGGTTTCTTTGGTCTTGCGTTCAACTTTGGCGATTCTTTGCCCATTCATAGTATTGCTTTCCTTGCTGTTGATGTCTATATTAAAATATAGTTGTATGGGGAGCAAATTCAAGGATATAAAATGCGATTAAACTGGTTATTCGAAGACTCGGTTCTGGCGAAATGGCTTCTGCTGTTCGTGGGCTTGGGAATTTCCGGTTGGGGACTTTTCAACTTCTGGGCTTCCAAAGGGCTTGGCGGGCAGATAATCGGATTGTTGATATTGGTTTTCTGCGGGGGGATTACCGGCATTATTGTGGCATCGTTGGTGTCGCCGATTATCGGGCAATGGTTGGGCAACAAGGTTTGGGCTCCAACCCAGAAGATCAAGCGCGCTCCCGAGCGTCTGCACTATATGCAGGGGCTGATCGAGGAGGGCAAATATGCCGAGGCCATCGCCGAACTGCGAAAGGTTCTGGCCCGGGATTTCCTGGATATCGACGCGAGAAGATTGTTATGGCGGGTTTACGTGGAGTGCCTTGACGCTCCCGATGGCGGGATTGAGATCTGCCGCGAATATTTCGATCACCCGGCGCATGAATCGACCGGGGACAGCTTGGACCTGTTGATGTATTTGAGTGACATTCTGCCCGCGGAGGAAGCGGTCGCGTATCTGAAAAGCGAGCTGAAACGCGGTGAATATTCAAATTATGACCGGAAAGCATTGGAAAACCGGATGGAGGCTTTGTCGTGAAGGAAACAGTTATCAATTCAGTGGTTATCAGCCTGGCCATTATCGGGCTGCTGGCAATGATCGGGACTCACTATACCTGGATGAAGATAACCGGGGTGGTGGTGTTCTTTTTTTCGCTGGTGTACTTGGGAATGCTTTATGCGGATATTGTCAGCCAGCGGATCAGCGGAGCGTTGACAATCACCAGCTTTGCCAAAACTACCCCGGAAAAGATGTCCCGGCTGGAAGGAATGGTGATATCGGGACATGCCCTGGAGGCAGCCGTTGAACTGCGCCGGATTATCAAGCGGAACTTCAATGATATTGCCGCCCGGAAGCTGTTGGTAATCGCTTATCTGGATTATCTCGATGAACCGGAAGAGGCGGCCAACGTGATTAAAGATTTTTTCAATCGCAAAAATCACCGTGCCGACGATGAGGCGATCAGTTTGTTGTTTTTGTTGAGCGACCTGATTCCGGATGAAGAAGCCGTGGTGTTTGTCGAGAGAGAGGCCCGGTCCGGGCGCTACAGGACCATCGACCAGAATCTGCTGAATAACCGGCTTGAGAGTTTGTCGATCAATTCTCAGAAGGATTCATGACTACCGCCGTCAGCAGCGAAATCACGATATTGACGATGGTGATACCCAGCAGTTGATACGGCATGACGATGTCGCCTTGCAGCAGCCGTCCCGCCAGATATACCGATACCGTATAGGTAATGCCGCAGATATGCAACAGATTCAGCCGGCGCGATTCACCTTCTCCGCGATAGTATGCGGCGTTGACCGTCAGAGCCGCCCCCAGTGCGATCAGGAAAATAAACTGAATTCCGCAAAGCAGATAATCGGTGCGGGCCTGAGTCCGTATGGCTGCCTGAAATGCCCAGTAGAGAAATACCGCCGCGGTAAGAATACAGCCGGCTTTCAGGGCGAAAATCAACGGCGTCCGCAGAATTCCCGTACGGTTGAACAAACAGAGCAGCGGCGATATCCCGGAGAGCATGACCCCCCCGAATTCGATGATTACCAGCAGATTGTAAGCCCCGGCGAACCAGGAAAGGGTGTATTCGCACAGCAGCCAGTCATAATACATCAGGACCATGGAAAATGCGCAGAGGAAAAACGCGGCGATCCGTACAGAACGTTGTTGAGTAATCATTTCTCACCCCGCCGGTTATCGAATTTGGCCAGCAGGCGCGAGCGGATTTCCGACTGATTGGCGGCGACGACTCCCAGCCCCGCCAGAAACAGAATCCAGCAGAATACGAGGAAGACATTACCGATCCGGACAAATGGCGCATAGGGGGGATTCTGTTCAACTTCCACCGGAATGACTCCGAAGGTACGCCCGCGTTTGACCGGAGCGGGGAGCATCAGGCCGGTTTTTTCGTCCTGTTCCTTGAACAGACAATCCGCGACATAACCGCTGGGCTTGATCAGGCAGCCGGTACTGTTGTTGCCGCAGCGGAGCTGGGGCAGACCGGTCTCTATGGAGCGGAAAACGGCGTTCGCCAGGTGTTGCGCGGGTTCGCTGCTGGTTGGATACCAGGCGTCATTGGAGATGACCACCAGCAAGTTGGCGCCCCGCTGGGCCTCGCCCCGGGATACATAGGGAAAGACACTTTCGAAACAAATGCTGATACCGGCGCGGACGTCCGGCAGAATTTTCAACGGTTCCAGCGAGGTCCCCGGTGTCAGGTCGCGCTGCATGTCGATGATATTGATGACCCATTGCGGCAGGAACCACCGCCCCGGTACGTATTCGCCCCACGGAACCCGCTGGACTTTGTGATAGCGGTCGACCAGGCGCCCGGTGGGGTCGATGAGAAATGCGCTGTTGTAAGTTTTCTGGAGACGCTCCACCCCCGGCGGAAGGTCTTCGAAATCGATCGTGCCGATCAGAAACGGCACCTGATGGTCCGCGATCATTTTATTGATACGGTAGCGGAAAATATTGCTGACCGGGTTGTTGGCGCGGAAAGGGTAGGGGACGGCGCATTCCGGCCAGATGACGATGTGCGGGGCCGGGCGCGAATCCAGCATTTCGGCGGTGAGCTTGGTATAAACGTCCACCGCTTCCAGTGCTTCGGCCTGATTGGCGCTGCGGCGTTGCGAGATATCGCCCTGAACCAGACCCGCCTGAAAAAGCACAGTCTGGGTCTTCCGCTTTTTCTCCTGGACGATATGCCCGAGCCCTTCGATATAAACAGCCATTACCAGAATGGCGGCGATAATCAGCGGACGCGGATAAAGGAATTTTTTCGCCTTGTAGTCATACTTGGGATCAAGTAGGTAAAAGGCAAAGCAGATATTGAAAAACACCAGCAGGAAACTGACCCCGTAAGTTCCGGTGAACCGGCAAATCTGAATCAGTGGGATTGTGTCCCACATGGCGGTCGAGAGATAATTCCACGGGAGCACCCACGAGCGCGCCCATTCGATCAGGCACCAGCCGGCGGCCAGAACCAGCGCCAACGCGACTTTGCGCCAGGCCGACAGATCACGCTGGGCCTTGGTATCTCTGCCGAGAATTTCGGACGGAGTTTTCAGGATATAACGCGTCAGCAGCGGGACGAAGAAAGCCCACGCCGTCGGAAATACCGCCAGCGGAAAGGCAATGAGCCACGGAATCACCGGTTCGATTTCCCGCAGCCAGAAAAATGAAGTCAATCCCCAGATCAGCCCGTAGGCATAGCAGTACCCCATGGCCACCAGCGGCTTACGGTCATAGATGGCCAGGAACAGCGGCACCAGCGCGAAAAACGCCAGAAAATTCCAGTCCAGCGGCGGAATGGAAAAAGTCACCAGCAATCCGGAAACAATGACCGCGCCGAGGCGCAGAAAAAAATTCCGCCGTTTAACCAGATACGCCAGATTTTTCAGTTTGCCGCTTGCTTCGCCTTGTGATTCCATGAATGTCGCCAATTTTAAAATTAAATTAAAATTTAGCACCATTCAGGCGAAAATGCTACTTGGAATCATGGAAAATTCAATAATAAATAACCATGGCCGAAGCGTATTCGCAACCGGGGGCAAGCGTGGCGCCATGCGGAATCTGCGCATCCAGATAAACGGTATCGCCCTTTTTCATGCGCCGGACATTTTCCTGGCTGCCGATCTGATAATCGAGTTCGCCCTCCATCACCATGAAAAATTCCTGACTGTCGTGCTGCATGGGTTCGCGGATTTTATCACTGGGATGGTATTCGATAAAGAACGGATTCATCTTGCGGTCGGTTTTGTTGAATGCCAGGGCATAATATTTCATGCCGTAGTCCGAGCCCTGGTTGCGGTCGATGAACTCGCCTTTGTCGATCCGCCCGAATACATACTCGGGCGAAGCGGTTTCGTTGCGAAAAAGTTCGATCAGTTCGACCCCCAGCGCGGCGGCGATCAGGTTCAAAGCACGCAATGAGGCTTTGGTACGGAAATTCTCCACCCGGGAGATATATCCCTTACTCAAACCGCTGCGGGCCGCCAGTTGATCTACCGTCAGTTGCTGTTGCTGCCGGATCAGCCGGATTTTTTGAGCTACATTGACCAAATCCATATCAGATCCCCGCCGTAATCACCGATGCACAGTCGGTCGTGATGGAGTCCACTCCGATATCGCGCATCCGCTTGGCGACTTGGATATCGTTGACGGTCCAGACGTGGAAACTCTTGCCGGCATCGTGTACCGCCGTCACGTAATCTTGGGTGATTTTGTCGTTGCAGTGGATGTCTACACCGTCCACACCGAGCTCGTTGAGCTTGGCGGCGAGTTCATCCGGCAGATATTTTACCACATCGACGCCATTGGACAGCAGCCAGTAGCAATGGTGCTCGGGAAACAGTTGTTTGACCGCCTTGATCGTTTCTTCGTCAAAAGCGATAAAGGTAAGCTGTTCAACCCGCCATGAACCTTGGGCAAATACATTTTTGATCGCCTCGATAATTGGCCCGACACTTTTCAACTCGATATAGATTTCGCCGTGATCCGGCATGATTTTGAGGACTTCCAGCAGAGTCGGAGCCTTGACGTTCCGCCATTGGGCGCCCTTCCAACCGCCGGCGTCGAGGGCCTGGATCTCCGCCAGAGTTTTGTCGCGGAGCTCGCCGTCGACGCCGCAGGTGCGCTTGGTGTTGGTATCGTGCATGCAGACGACCTGGCCGTCTTTGGTCAGGTGAAAATCGCCTTCAATAGCCATGGCGCCGCGCTCCCAGGCGAGCTTGAATGATTCCAGGGTATTTTCCGGGGCGTCTTTCGATTCTCCGCGATGAGCTACAATTTTGACTGACATGGTAAAATCTCCTATTTTTCACAATCACAGGAATATATGACTTTGATTCCGGTGTTTTCCACATTTTCGATCAGGACACCGTCGCACTTGACAGGGGCTTCTATGGTCATTTGATAAAGCCGGTTCAACAGCGCCGAAGCCAGGCGGCGCGGCAACGGTTGGTCGGTCCGCACCGGGATATACGGCATCAGCTCCGAGTTCGAGCGAACGACCGCCGTCACGATCCGGCGCGGATCGGTTAATTCATTGCGGGCATAGACAATACCGCGCGGGCATTTGTTGCCGCTGATCTGCCACTCTCCGGATGAATCCTGTTCCGCGGTCAAATGACAACCGAGCGGACACGACAGACATATCAGGTTCTTTTTCATTATTGACCCTCCTCCGCGATCAAATTGAAATGCAAGTCGCCTTGCCGCGGTTCAAACTCGATTTTCAACATTTCCGAAGGCCGGACGAATTTAAGCTTGCGCCGCCAGACGATTTCGCCGTTTTGCTCCGCCTGAATTTCAGCGGCATCCGCCACGATCAGCGGGCGGAACGAAAATTCGGTCATGCGCCCCGGCGTGAAAGAATTCGGGATGACATATTTCAAATTGGCCCCGACCCCGGCGGGAGCCTGGGGAGGCGAGGGGACCCCGGCCAGATATTGGATAATCGCTTTCGCGGCGGCCGTGGCCTCCTCAGAAACGAAATCCACCAGGTCGTGCACATGCAGCACATTGCCCCCTGCGAAAACTCCGGGAACGCTGGTCATCAGGTTTTCGTCTACGAAAGCGCCGCCGGTCGCCGGATTGATTGCGGCCCCGAGGCGGCGCGACAGTTCATTTTCGGGCAGCAGGCCGACTGAGAACAGAATGGTATCGCATTTGATGCGGAATTTTTTCTCCATAACCGGGACTCCGTCATGCAGCGGGGCGATATCGATGCTTTCCACCCGGTCCTGCCCCGAAATGTTGCAGACGGCATGTTCCAGATACAGCGGAATATCGAAATCATGGAGGCACTGGACCACATTGCGGGTCAGTCCGGAGGGATAAGGCATGATTTCCACCACGGCCTTGACCTCAATGCCGCACCAGGTCAACCGGCGCGCCATGATCAAGCCGATGTCGCCGGAACCGACGATCACCGCGCTGGTTCCCGGCAACATTCCTTCGATATTGAGCAGTTTCTGAGCGTTGCCGGCGGTATAGATCCCGGCCGGGCGGCTGCCTGGAGTGGCGATATTGCCGCGGTTGCGCTCCCGGCAACCCATAGCCAGCATTACCGCGCGGGCGGTAATTCGGGTAACGCCATGGGGTTCGGACAACACCAGCAGCTCGAATTTACCATCCGGCAGCTTATCGACTTCCATTACAGTAGCATCGAGCAGGAAATTCACCCCGGCGGCGACAGCGGCGGCGTTGACCCGGGTTGCATATTCCGGCCCGGTCAGCTCTTCCTTGAAATAACGCAGGCCGAATCCGTTGTGAATGCATTGGCGCAGAATGCCGCCGGGCAGCTTGTCGCGGTCGATAACCACGGTTTTCAGGTTATTTTTCGCACATTCGGTACCGGCGGCGAGCCCGGCGGCCCCGGCTCCGATTACCGCGACGTCATATTCTATGGTATTGATCATTTTACAGTCAAGCTCCCCAGTTTGCCGGCCAGCAGACGGCTCTTGCCGCCGCGTTTGGTCAGTTCAGTCATGGGAATACCGCTTTCCCTGCTGATGATTTTCATGATTCTGGCGGAACAGAACCCGCCCTGACAGCGGCCCATTCCGGCGCGGGTATAAAATTTGACCCCGTCCAAAGTGGTGTGCCCGTGGCGGACGGCGGCAATGATCTCCGCCTCGGAAATATTTTCGCAGCGGCAGATCACCCGGGTCCAGCGCGGGTCTTCGCTGTGAAGCCCCGCCAGTTCATCCGGGGTGGAACTGCGTATTTCATGACGGTGCGGCAGTGCGTGATTGCAGTTGGATTTCTCCACCATGCGCAAACCGGAAGTCTTCAAAATATCCTTGACGTATTCACCGATGGCCGGAGAAGCGGTCAGGCCCGGCGACTGAATTCCGGCCAACTGGACAAATTGCGGAACTTTTTTCGAGAGCTCGATATAGAAATCCTCGGATTCGAGGACCGCGCGCATTCCGGCAAACGAAGTGATGATATCGCGCGGCGACACCCCCTTGACCATATGCCCGACTTGGGCGACGATCTGCCGCATGCGGTCGGCGCTGGTCGAGAGGTCGTATTTATCCGGCGTAATCTCCGCGGTGGGCCCGATCATGGTGGTGCCTTCAGCGGTGGGAATCACCAGCACGCCTTTCGAAGTCCGGGTCGGCACCGGAAAAATAACCCTGCGGGGCCGGGCCGGACTTTCGCGGTCCAGCAGATACTCTTCGCCCTTGCGCGGAGTGATCTTGAAATCTTCCGCTCCGCAGCAGCGCGAAACATCGTCGGCAAACAATCCGGCGGCATTCACCACGTAGCGGGCACGGATTTTTTGGCCGTCGGCGGCCTCCAACTCCCAATGGCGACCATCGAAACGCCCGTTAGCCACCTCGAAATCGCACCTCACTTCCAACCCGTTGTTACGTGCCGACTCGACCATGCTGAACACATAACGGTAGGGCTCGATCGTCCCGCCGCCGGGGGCGAAGAATCCTCCGACCACCTCACTGTTGAGCTTGGGCTCGAGCTGCAGCAAACGCTCATGTCCGCACATTTCCAGACTGCGGACGCCGTTCGCCACGCCCTGAGCGTAGAGTTTTTGCACGGTCACCATCTCCTCCGGCGAAAACGCCACTACCAGAATCCCGTCGCGCCGGAACGGAAAGCCCAGTTCGTATTGGAGTTTCTCGAACATCATGTTTCCCCGGATTTCCAACCTGGCCTTGAGCGTGGAAATGGAATGATGGAATCCGCCGTGGACAATCCCGGAATTGGCTTTGGACACGCCGAAGCCGACATCGGTGAATTTTTCCAACAGCACCACATCCAGTTCATAGTGCGACAACTGCCAGGCTGTCGACACCCCGGAAACTCCCGCGCCGACTACCGCCACATCGTAAATTGCCATGTTATTACCTGCTGTGTTTACTATTAAGTTTACTAAATATAAACTTCATTGGAAAAAATGCAAATCAAAAAATAAAAAAAGCCGCTGTCGTTAAACAGCGGCTTAAAAAAGTTCAGATTAAATCTGGAACTTATTTGACGCAGACCACGCCGGGTTTGGCATCAGCTTTCTTTTCCACGCCGACTTCATTGCCGGGATAGCCCTTGACGGTGCAAGAGACTCTCTTGAATACGAAATAATCGGATTCGATGATTTCATACTTGGTACCGATCAACAGATCGCATTTGTTGGCGTCGCAAGCATTGTAAACGGCGGCTTCTTTGACTTTCTTCGTCGGATTCGGGAAGAAATCAGCCACGAAACCGGAATCGCCGGCGCCGAGATAGGTGCGGTCAGCGAAGGCGCTGGCGCCCCAGGAGAACATGCCGAACAGAACGTTGAGAGAGGCGGAGCCTTCAACTTTGACGTCTTTGTGCTCGATCTTCAACTGATAGACAGCCGGGACCATAGCGTGCTTGGAATCAGCAGCCAGATCATTGGTGTAGGTGCTTTTGCAGCCGGTCATGAAAGCTCCGCAAGCGACGACAGCCATGAAATACAAGGCGATTTTTTTCATTTTGTTTACCCTTTCTTTTTGTTTTTGACCAGAATTTCTCCCCACTGGTCATATGGTTGATAAGGTATATAATAAGTTGCAATAAAAAAAAGTCAAATAAACTACTGAAATAAAAGCGAAAAAAGCGAAAGAAATCATCGTTTTTGATGAAAATAGCCGCTGAATACCTTATTAAATCAATATTGAATAAAATAATGAGTACCCTGAATTTTTTTTCAAAATGATTCGTTTATCGTATACTATTGTA
Organism: Victivallaceae bacterium; assembly: GCA_031548025.1. Taxonomy (GTDB): domain Bacteria; phylum Verrucomicrobiota; class Lentisphaeria; order Victivallales; family Victivallaceae; genus UBA5239. The sequence continues at coordinate 13,725 of JAVBRM010000108.1, forward strand.
GTATACTTGTTTGGCGCAATCTGGGTATAAAATAAAACCGCCAAGTCGTAATGGGACGGACTTGGCGGTTGTTTGAATACTGGATTGTCGGTCAGCGGCCGAGCTTTTTCCAGATCGGTTCCATATCGAGGACCTTTTCTTCGCACATGGCGGTGTCGATGCCGAGGGCGGTTACCGCGCTTTCGAGGCCTTCGTTGCCGCTGGACTTCGGCGGAGTGCCGTTGACCATGCAGTCATAAAGTTCCTTCATGATGAAAGCGTCACCGCCGCCGTGGCCGTCCGCACCGTAGTTGATGACTTTGGTTTCGACTTCGCCGATACGGCGGTACTGGAGGGTACTGGAGTAGAGCTCCAGAATCATGGTGCCTTCAGAGCATGAAAAATACATGCGGCGCTCAGGAATCGCATTGCTCATGGTGGCTTGGAACTGAACTTTGACGCCATTGCGGTAGTTCATGATTGCCACCTGGGTATCTTTCAGATCCTTGTCGATGGTGAATGCGTCGCCGGTCCGGTGAGAGTCGGGCCAGGAAGCGTAGGTCTGGGGACCGAATTTCTCCAAATGACCTTTGTTGGCCGGGGTAAAATAATCCAGGCTGCCGAAGGCCGCGATTTTTGACGGGAGCGAATCGATCAGCCAGTTCAGCAGGTCAAGGTCATGACAGCATTTTTCCAGGATATGCGGTCCGGAAATCGCCGTGCTGCGGCGCCAGTTGGTCATGATGTAACCGCCGTGGGCCGGGGTGATGTTTTCGTTGGCGTCCACGCTCAGGACTTTGCCGAGCTGGCCGGAAGTGATCAATTCTTTGGCTTTGCGGTAAATTTTGGAATAACGCAACACGAATCCGGTCATAAAAGTGAGGCCGCTTTTCTGGTGGGCTTCATAAATTTCCCGGCAATCTTCAATGCTGGTGGCAAGGGGCTTTTCCGAGAAAACATTTTTTCCGGCGGCAAATGCGGCCAGAATATGCTCCTTGTGGAAAGCGTTGGGCGAGAAGATCAGAACCCAGTCGACCCCGGGAGTATTGATGGCTTCTTCGTAGCTATCGCAAATCCTGGTATCCGGGCTTTCCCATCTGTCGAGACCTTTTTGAGCTTCCGCTTTGTCCGGATCGAATACCGAGACGATTTTGACGTTTTTATCGGAATCACGTAACAAATTATTGGTAACGCCGCGACCACGGCCTCCGCAACCGATGACAGCCGCTTTGATGATTTTCTGGTCAGCCATTTTTAAACTCCTGTTTTTCTTGACTACCGGCAGGATTTTCCCGCATGACATATAATATACAACCGGTATAAAAAATTGAACATGGACAAAAACCGCAAAAACAATGCTTAATTCTTGCTCGAGCCTTTTGGCGTTTTGTTGATTAGTCGCGCCATTCGCTCGGCGTTTGACCGGTGAGCCGTTTGAAAACGACGCTGAAATAATTGGTGTCGTTGAAGCCGCAGAACAGCGCAATCCGGGAGATACTGAGCTGGCGGTGCAATTTGAGATACACCTTGGCTTCCTCCACCCGGCGTTCATTCAGCAGTTGCCGGAAGGACTTCCCGCAATATTGTTTCAACAGCCCGCCGAGGTAATTGGGGTTCATATTCATGGTTTCCGCCAGATCGGAGAGGCTGATATCCTCGCGGTACTTGCCGTCAATGTAGCGCCGGCTGTTCAAGGCATAAAATTTCTCGTCGCGGTGTTTGGCGGCCAGCCCGCCGGAATTGATGAAACGGTCGATTTCGATGGCAACGAATTGAGCCAGATAGGCGGCGTCTTTTTTCAATTCCGCGATTTTTTCGGGGGTAATCAGCGGGATTTCCCGGTTGAAGGAGCGGGGTGGAAACTGCTTGAGTTCCCTGCCTGGAACCCGGAAATGTCCCATGTAAACCGTGGCGGCCGCTTTGCCGTCCCGGATAACCGGATAAGCCAGGTCCCAGATGCCGTTGGGGCAGGGGCCGTAAAAACATCTGCCGAATCCCGCGATCCGGGTACTGCGGGATTTATTCCGCGAACAACCGTAGGAGGGACCGGAAAGCTTGGCATACAGGCAGTATTCGCCGTGATGAAGATACTGGTCCGGAGCCAGTTTCAGCGACTCGGCACTGAAAAATGCCGGGTGCAATGCTTCGATATTGACGACCGCTCCGCTTTTTTCGGCCATATAGCGCATTAATTCGCTGAGGTTCATACGGAGCGGCCGCTTAAGTGTTTTATTTCTTTACGGTTACGGATTCGACTTCCACCACCGGGACGCTCCAGCCGCGGACCCTTCTCTCCGTACCCTGCAGTTGAACTTCCTTGCCGGCGTAAGTATCGAGCTTAACCTGTTTGCTCAACAGATAACACTGGGCGCTGAGTTCGGTAAAACTTTTGCAGAGGGCATGGGTCACGACCGCCCCGGCCTGAACCGGCTGAATAACTCCCTCGATGGTGACTTTTTTCGCGGTATCGGCGATATAAGGCAAATCAGTGGGTTCCGGGTCTTTGATCGTAGGCTTCTTCTGAGTTGCGCCGGATGTGGTGGCGGCTTTATTGCCGGGGACCTTGCCTTGCTCGGCGGTCGGCACGTCAATATAACGCTTGCTGACCCAGGCGGTCAACTCCGGGAGCGGAGCGACTTTCAGCCACAGCTTGCGGCTGGCGTCGAGAACTTTAAGCTCCTTGCCGGGCTCGACTTGCGTATAAGCCTGGTGTTCCACGCCCGGACCGCCGCGCAGAGCGGTGCTTTTGACGACCTTGCCGTCTTTGACCGCGTCGGCGGCAATCCAGACCGCCGCGTCGGACGGAGCCTGAATTTCATACCACTCACCGCTGGCCTTGATGATATTCACCTCATCGCCTTTCTTCACGAAGCCGATGCTGGTGTAATTCTGGTTGGGCTTGACTCTTACGTTCAGCTTGGAGGCGGTTACTTTTCCTTTTACTTCCTGCTTGGCCGCATCTTGCGACTGCGCACAGAGAAGAAGGCCGCCGGCCATCGCCGCCGTTAAAAACAGTTTCATTTTCATAATACAATTTCTCCTTGCCTGTGATTTTACGATTATGAATCATAATATGTAGCGTTTATTCGGAATTTAAAGCCCGGAATTAATGAAAATTCCATAAAATATTTTTAAAACGCCATACTTGGAGTACATTAATGGAAAATTGAAAATGGAAAATTGAAAATTAAAAAGAGCGAATCCTCCCAAAGCCCAAAAGACAGTCTCTGTTTGAAACTCAACTGTCCTTTGCGTCATTTTCGTCATTTTAGTCCTTTTCCCATATAAAGAAGTGGAGTTTCAATTATGAGTTACCTGAATGATTTCCTTGATTACCTGAAAAATGAACGCAATGCCAGTATTAATACCGTCGAAAGTTACCGACGGGATATCGAACAGTTTATTCAACTCTCGTATCCTGACGAGAAAAACTTCGACAACTGGCGGCGGGTCGACGTCTATACCGCCCGCAATGTGGTGGTCAAATACAACGGACTTCAGTTGAGCCGCTCCTCAATTATGCGGAAAGTTTCTGCCCAGCGGTCGTTTTTCCGTTATCTGGAGCGGGAAGGGGTGGTGGAGAAAAATCCCTTTTCCGGGCTCAACTCGCCCAAGCGCGAAAAGCGCTTGCCCGTATTGATGTCCATCGAGGAAATCATCCGGCTGCTGGAAGCGCCGGAAAAATACTGGTCTACGGCCGCCGAAGCCACCCCGGGCCGGGAAGAAGACAGTCGTTTCGCCTCGATCCGCGACATCGCCATGATGGAGGTGATCTACAGCGGCGGCCTGCGTATCAGCGAGGCCATCGGGCTGAACATGAACAGCGTCGACCTGATTTCGGATATCGCCAAGGTCAGAGGGAAGGGGGGCAAGGAACGTCTTTGCGCTCTGGGCAAACCTGCGATCAAAGCGATCCGACGTTATCTGCCCTTGCGCTCCCAGCGGACCTCGGGCATGGGAAACAGCGCTCCATTATTTGTCAATGTATATGGGCAGCGCCTGACCCCGCGTACATTTCAGCGCAATATGAAAAATTATCTGCTGACGGCGGGTCTGTCGCATGATCTTACTCCGCATAAAATCCGCCATTCATTCGCCACCCACATGCTGGATGCCGGAGCCGACCTGCGGAGCGTCCAGGAACTGCTGGGCCACGAAAACCTCAGCACCACCCAGATTTACACCCACGTCAGCTCCGAGCGTCTGAAAAAAGCCTACAAAAAAGCCCACCCCCACGCCACTTAAGGAAAATCGAAGGCTCCGATGCCCGCCCGGTAAAAAGTTAAGTTTTTGCATCAAATCGTGCATTTTATTTGACTGCTCCCATATATTTGAGCTTGCAAAAAGAAAAAAATCTCTCGATGCGACATCAAATTGCCAAGTTTTGTCAACCTCCCACCCCCTGTCTGCCGTAGCCTTGGCGGAGGTGGCTCCGTGTCCCTCGGTGTATCTCCGTGTTTCCCCACCTGTAAAAAAGTGCAAAAAAAGTTAAAATTATGTTTGCTTTTGGTTAAGATTTGTTGTATCTTAAAAATCTGTCGCCCATAGTTGGAAGAAATTCTACTGGTGGCAGGGGTTAAAAGAAATTCAAAAATATTTCAACTTTTAGTTTGCAATAAATAAAATTACTGCTAAATTAAAAATCTGTCGCCCTTGGTTGGAAGAAATTCCGGTGGTGACGGGGTTGAAAAAAAATCGAAAATATTTCAGATTTTAATTTGCAATAAATAAAATTGCTGCTAAATTAAAAAGCACGTCATCATTCGCTGGGAGAAATTCCTGCTGAAAGACGGGGTTGAAAAAAATCGAAAAAAAGTTTAAAATTGATTTGCAATAAAATAAATCAGTGATAAATTAAGAACCCTGTCAGCAAATGGTTGACAAAGTTAATTGAAAATTGAATAGTGCGATGTAACCGAAAATACTTTTGACATGTTCTTCGGAGCATGATAAAAAAGGAACCTAAAAAAACAAAAAAGAGCTAATCAGCTTTTTCTATAAACTAAATGAATGCGTACTGGTGTACAATATGCATTTACTTATAAAGTTTAATTTATGGAGAGTTTGATCCTGGCTCAGAACGAACGCTGGCGGCATGGATTAGGCATGCAAGTCGAACGGTGTAGCAATACACAGTGGCGGAAGGGTGAGGAACACGTGAATAATCTGCCTCTAAGTTGGGAATAACTTTC
>JAVBRM010000130.1:0-17717 GCA_031548025.1 Victivallaceae bacterium
AATAACAAAAATGCTTCACTTGAAACTTTTTATCCAGTCTTTTTTGAAAAATTTTCAGGAAAAAGTGATCTTTTGAGCTTTTTCCTTAACAATAAAGTAGTTAAATGTATGTTAATGTATAAATTTTTGACAAAACCTTAATTAAAACGAGGAAGAGATATAATGAAAAGATTATTGATGGTTTGTTGTTGTCTGTTGGCTACCGCGATTTGTGCGGAAACCCGGATATACCGTTTGAGCGAATTCGGCCAGGCCGGAACGGTCGCCGGAGCGAAGGACGCGGTAAAAAAGGCGGCGGCTTCGATTAAAGGCGGCGGGATTTTGATCGTGGACGACGAAGTGGCGGCAGCGTTCACCCCGGAGAGTCAGACACAGGAGCAGTTGGGTAACCCGGGAATTTTCCTGATGGATATCCGGCAGGGGAAGTTCCGGATGGTTCCGCCGTCGCTGGGCTTCCGTATTCCGCAGGATCCGAGCGGTTATTCGGCGTTTTTCCTGGACCGGACGATCAATCAGGGGGCGGTGAATGTGAACGGTTTGAACTCGATTCTCCGGGTATCGGACCGGGTGATCAAGGGGACGACTTCATATTTTCAGTATGCGGTCAAGGCGGAAAAAACCGATGACCCGGAAACCATGAAAATTTATGTGCCGACAATCAAAGGCTTGTATGTCGGCTTGGAACTGATCGTGCAAATGGGCAAAGAGAGTGTGGCTTACAGTGAAAAACGTTTCAGTGCGCAAGCCACGGTGCGGGTGGAGAGCCTCGGCCTGGACGGCGCGACGGATCATTGGATGATCGTCCGCAAGAATGATCCGAAAATCGCCTGGGCCCAAATCGTCAGCCTTTTCAACAAAAGCAGTGTCAACAGCATTTCGATCAGCGAAGTGAACCATACCGACCAGGAAAATTTCGGCACGATTTCGATCGACAAACACGCTTATGGTCAGGGAGATAATTTCGGGGTCGGCATCACTTATATGTACATGGGCAACGTCATGTCCACCCGCAGCGACGAATGCGGCAATGCATTTACCGCCAACATCTGGCAGAACCTGGGTTCATTCATCGGCAAGGTGGAAAAATACGACGCGCAAACCGGTGAACTGCAGTTCGATGCGAAAGCCGACAATTCGAATACCCTGGGGACTTCCCGGGCGCTGATCAACCTGAATCCGCAGAAATGGATTACCGCCGGTAAAATCGCCATTGAGGCCGAATATTTCGAAGGCGGCGAAGTCGATCCGAAAGGGTATGTGCGCGGCATCGGCACCAACTGGACGCAGGAAATCACCGGCCGCTATCTGGCGGTGGACGAAACGGAAGAATACGCGGGCAATCCGCCGAAAGGCTTCTGGCAGGGTTCTTTGAAAGGCCGCAAAGTTCGCCGCTGGTGGTATATCCGCAAGTACGAAAAAGTCAACGGCGAAGACCGGTTGTGGGTGGAGCGTACCCGTTACACGGTATTTGAGAACGCGGTGCCGACTCTGATCAATCAGCAGAGCTACCGCAAGGAACTTGCTTATGTCATCGCTCCCGGAGCCATGGTGGCCGACGTCAGCCGTGCCGTGCCGGAAGTCAACAAGCACCATGTCAAGGGCGAATCCGTAAAGCCGGGACCGTCCCGGATTCTGCTGCTGGCACCGTCCAAGGACGGCGCGCAGACTTTCGCCAAGGGCGATTCGATAGAACAGGTCGTAGGGGCCGATCCTTCGCATCCGAACGGCTACCGGGTACGGCATCGCGAAACCATGCCGTCGGGCCTCGGCAACAGTTGCAGTTATTATACGATCAATAACGGCGCATATCCGGTCCGGGCGGCGCTGGGTGTGTACGGCGGCCATGACCTGATGCAGATACCGGGTCACAATAAATTCTTCAATATCATCGACGTCGGGACGAGCTGCGATTACGGTATCCGGTTCCGCAACACTGTGAAAAACGCGGCCTTGTACATGGAACAAATGGAGCACAAAATCGCCTGGAAAACCGGCAAGGGTAATGTCGAACTTTCCGCCGTGAACAACGCGCTGAACCTGAATGGCAGCGGCATTGCCGAGGTAAAGAGCATTGCCGTTACCGGCGAAGCCGGCAGCAACCTGCGGGGCATGGATGTCAAGGTTCCGGCCGGAGTCAAGACATTCGAAGTGAAATTCCCGCAGGCGGAGCCGAACGGCAATTACGCGCTGACCGTGCAGCCGAACTGGCTTTGCCGTTGGGCCGTCACTGCCAAAACCGCCCAGGGGTTCACCGTCGTTTTCGATGAAGCATCCAACTCAAAATCCACCCTTGACTGGCAGTTGATCCGATGAAAAATATTATCTATCCTGAACATAAAATCACCGTTGGCGGTGAATACGATTTGTTGGTCTGCGGCGCCGGAATGTCCGGCATCGCCGCGGCGGTGAACGCCTCGAAAGAGGGTCTGAAAGTCGGAATGATCGAATATTCCGGCAAGCCCGGCGGGGTTCCGGTGTCCGGGTTGCTGGGGGTACTCTCCGGTTATGGCTGCGGTAGAGAACGCATTTCATCGGCTTTTGTCAATATGCTGCGGGAGCGGGCGCTCGCCATCGGCGGTGTCAACGACATGGGCGGCTGCCTAATGTTTGACCCGGAAAAGCTCAATGCGATTTTGCTCGAAATCCTCGAAGAATACCATATCGAAATCAAACTTTATACCCAATTGATCGATATCATCAAGGAAGGCGGGACGTTGCGTTACGCGATCACCGCGTCCAAGTCCGGCCAGGCGGCATTGGAAGCGAAAGTATTTGTGGACAACACCGGGGACGGCGACCTGGCGGTAATGGCCGGGTGTCCCTTCGAAATGGGCCGGGAGTCCGACGGCCGGGTGCAGTCTTCGTCGCTGACGTTTCAGGTGAGCGGCATCCGGGCGGCGGCGATTCCGCGCACCATGGCCGAAATGACCGCCATCTGGCGGCGTTTCGGGCACAACGTACCGACCGACCATACGGTCATCAAATACATGCCGGAGCATGACGGTTTGCTGGACGGCATCGTCAACATGACTCACATTCTGGACTGCAACCCGTTGAACTCCGCCGATCAGTGGCGCATTCGCCGCGAGGGTACCCGGCAGGCGTATGAAATCATGGATTTTCTGCGGGAACATGTTCCCGGCTTCGAAAACGCCTATGTCGCCGCCACTGCCGAACAGCTCGGCGTGCGGGAAACCCGGCGGATCACCGGCGACTATGTTTTGAGCGAAGACGACGTGCTCTCCGGCCGGGATTTCCCCGACCAGATCGCCCGCAGCTGCTGGGGGATCGACGTCCACAATCCGACCGGCACCCACACCGGCATCGAAAGGCCGATCAGCAAATCATATGGAATTCCATACCGCTGTATCACTCCGCTCGGAGTCGATAATCTTTACGTGGCCGGAAGGCCGATTTCGGCGACCCACCGGGCGTTTTCATCGTCGCGCATCAACAGCACGTGCATCGTCATCGGCGAAGCGATCGGGCTGGCGGCTCCGGCGGCGATCCGGCTCGGAGACACCCGCGCCGTCGAAGTGAACGCAGTTCAGGAAAAACTGGAAAAATCAGGGACGACAGTTCATCGCCCCCACTTCTGATCGAGAATAAACCTGTCCAACTACAGTTTATTTTGATTGATGGATCATTGCCGAGACCGTGTCGGCCGATTATTTTTAACTACGAGCCCTTGAATTTTGGCATGTTTGAGTTATTAATATCAGATACCATCAATAACAGGAAATGGAACTTATGAAACTCTTGATCTGTGGAAGTGCCGCCAGCGAAGCTATTCCATCTATGTTTTGTCCGTGTGAAGTCTGCAACAAAGCATGGGAGCGCGGCGGCAAAGAAATGCGCAGCCGGACTGCTTACCAATTGGGTGAAACCATCATGATCGAACTCGGGCCGGATCTGCTTCATCATATGTTCCGCTATCAATTGCACCTGGAACGGCTGCGGCATCTTTTCATCACCCACAGCCACCGCGACCACCTCTATTCGTTGTCGCTGGGCTACCGCAAAAAAGGATTTGCTCAATTGGACAATCCCGAACCGTTGAACTTATACGCCAGCCGGAAAGTCATCGACCAGATCGCAAATGAACTGACTCCGTATTCCGCCGACTGGCAGAACTGTTATATGGAGCCGCATATCATCAAGCCGGGCAGCTCGGTAAAACTGGCGGATGAAAATATCACTTTTACCGCGTTTGCCGCCAACCATCAGAACAGCGAACACGAGCCCATGATTTTCCTGGCGGAAACCCCGGAGAAAAATATCCTGATCGGCAACGATTCCGGTTATTTCCCCGATTCCACCTGGTCTGAACTCAAAGGCTTCAAAATCGATATCGCGATTCTGGATTGCACGATGGGTAAAAAAGACTGCCGCAACGGCCACATGGGCGTCCCGGTTGTGCTGGAGGTAGTCGAGCGTATGCGCCAGGAAAACATGCTGACGGCAGGCTCCCTGGTCGTCGCCAATCATTTTTCCCACAACGGCGGCCTGAATCACGACGACTACGAAAACATCCTCAATCCCCACAACGTCCAAGTCGGCTACGACGGCATGGAAATCGACATCTGATAATGTCGCCGGAATTCACTTGATACACTCTAGCGTAAAATTTATATCAATGATGAATAAAATTCTATATGGTTCGATATTCTGCTTATTGCTGCCTGTGGCAATCGTCTGGGGAAGCTGTTGCCTGGAGCCCTATGTCGATTTTCCCATTCCATGTTCGCCTTTGCTCGGTTGGATCATAACCGGCGGCGGAGCGGCAATCATGCTGATGGCAATGGCGGCCTTGAAATTCCAGGGCGGCGGTTTGCCGATGAATGGATTTCCGCCTCTCCGTTTTGTTACCAACGGCATATATGCGGTTTGTCCCCATCCGATTTATACCGGGGCAGTCCTGGCTTGCGGCGGTGTTGCCATCGGGCTTCAAAGCCGTGCCGGTTTGTATATTTTCACCCCACTGCTGACTATCGGCTGCCTGGCAATTCTTTGGGGCTATGAGCGTCTCGATCTGATCCGAAGATTCGGCAGTTCGGCTCCGGTCTCCTGGCTGGGAATACCTCCGGCGGCGGATACTGCCCTGCCGGTGGTAAAACGTTTCGCCGCCGGATTGTTTCCCGCGGTTATCGTCTCGCTGACCCTGAAATCAATCCTGCCTATGGTCATTCTTGTTCCAATTCTGCTGTTGCAGAATACCTGTCGGAAAATGCGTTATTTTACCGTCCGCTGCCTGGTTTTGAGCATTCTGTTTCTGCTGATATATTTTTCATTTCCCCAGTCCGCTCCGATAATTGTTTACTTGTTCGGGGCTTTGATAATTGCCGCCGGCCTCTTGCCCTCGCTCGGAGGCTTATGGCTGCTGCGGCAAATTTATGTAGCAAGCGAAAAACTGGCTAATTCCTGGAGCTTCCGGCGGGTTGGCCCCCTGCGGATCATCAATCATGCGCTCTACAGCTTTCTGGCGGCCGCAGTCGGTTTTTTCCTGATACAGACTCTGACTGGTGGTCGTAGCGTCATACCGTTGATTATCATTGCAATTTGCTCATTGATCGGAGCCGGTCTGTGGGCTCAATTGATCGAGGGGTCTTCCAGGCTTTTGCGTCCTTTCGGGTTTTACGGGGCGATTTACGGAGCGATTGGCGGCTTGATTTTATTGGGGATATACCAGTTATTCGTGCCCGGAGAAACTTCAGTATGGGTACTGGGTGGCGCGCTTGCCGTTTCCGCCCCTTTTACCCAGGCGGTCGGGCGCTTGCGCTGTATTGTTCAGGGGTGTTGCCATGGGCGACCGGTGAGCGAGGCGTACCGGGCATACGGTATTTGCCACAACAACCCGTCATCCCGGGTTTGCCTGTTGACCTCATATACAGCGATACCTCTGCACGCCACGGCACTGTATTCCATTGCCACAAACCTGCTGACCGGTTGGCTGCTTTTCATTCTCTGGCGGAATCATTGCCCATGCGGTATAACTATCGGATTGTATCTGGCATTGACCGGTTGCGGCCGTTTTGTGGAGGAAGCCTATCGCGGCGAACCCCAGACCCGTTTTTTCATGAAACTGAGCGAATATCAGTGGCTGGCAATAAGCTTTGTACTGGGCGCATTTGCCGTATGGTCGATTTCGGCGGCGATGTTGCCGCCGCCGGTCATGACCTGGAGTTTTGCTTATGTTCCGGCGTCGATATTGATCGGACTGATCTTCGCATTTGCCATGAGCATGGATTTTCCCGATTCAAACCGCCGTTTTTCCCGCCTGACCGGTTAATTTTCAACGGCGAAACCTACCAGGGGACTGTTGCCGCCTGTCCGCAATATTTACCGGACGGAAGTTCAATCTTTATCGTCTGGTCATTTATCCGGACCGTAACCTCTTTCAAGTTCGGATTCTGAAGCGGATCGGCGATAATGATTTCATGAGGTTTGATCAAAGCCGCCACCGGGGCGGAAAACCGCCAGGAATTTTCGCCGTCGGCGATAACCGTATCAGGCTCGAAAACCACTGCCTGCAGAATTTCCAAACCGCTATGCCGGACAGCATGAGCTTTGGAATCGGCGGCCAGAATTTTAATGGGAAGTTCCGCAGAATATTTTTTCAGCTCATCGAGATTCTTCGTTCGCCGATGGACGATGTAAGCATAATTGCCGTTTTTAACCGCCTGTTCGTGATTGATCTGGAGGGTCAGAATATCGGCATTGGTTGGCCGGTTTTTTTGTTTGATATTATGATTGCGGTTGTATTCAAGCCAGCGCTCGGCGCGTTTTTCCCCGGAAAATACCGCTTTCCCTTCGGAAAGAACCAGATAGCCGACTCCGTTGTGCGCCAGCATGGAACCTGTGGTCCGGAAATTTTTTCCTGGCTGAAAGTTTCCGGAGGAAACTTGAGCCACTCCAAGCCATTCCGTCTGGTCGATGGTGGTTGCGATATCTCCGGGAATTTCCGGATTTTCATTTTCAATATTACTGCCGAGGCAAACCATTTCGTCTTCAAAAAAGAAATAGCTTTTCCGCGCGGTGACTCCGTAAAGCTGTGGTTGCAATGAATCCGGATTCGGCGCTTTGGCATAGTGAAAACCGCAAACCCCGTATTCTCCTCCGGAAACACCTCCGGCAAAATTGAATCGTCCGCGATACGTACGCCAGGTTGGGTCATTGTGGGAAAATTCGGCCTGCCGGGTTGTCGTGCCCGGAATCGCATACGGTAGCCAGAAGCCTTTGGCAGTGGTGTAGGTTTCGGGAGAGTTCATGATGAAAGTAGCTCCATCGGCCAGATAGTCACACTTGCTGCTGGCGTTCGGCGTGTTTTCATTGCTCAGAGTACGTCGGCTGGTCATATTGACGCCGATATAAAAATCCTGCCGACGCCAAATCAGATCATCGTTATTCCAGAAATAGCGGCAGCCGGTGAATTCCGCTTTTTGCCCGTGATAGATGTCAAGCAGGGATTTCAACCGTTTCCGTTCGGTAAACGCATTTTGCGGCAGGAGTTTATCGAGTGAATCGAATATTTCCAGCATAACGGCATAAGACTGAAAGCCGCGCCCTGAATTCCAGCGCATACCGATACGCATGGGGGTCATGAGAGTTGCCCCATACTTGCCGATGCCGAAGCAGTACCATTGCGCCACCTCCAGATAATCGATGACGTTTCGCAATCTATCCAAATCCTTCTCCTGTTCCCAGAGCGAACCCTTCACCAGCAGCAAATTCTTCAAAATCGTGCTGATTCCGCTCCTCGGGTAACCGAAAATATAGTTCTGCTCGCCATGCCCCCAGGCGGCGCGGTCGGCCGTGATTCCTTCCCGCCAGAACGAAGATTTGCGGGTGTTGAAACTCGTGACGTCCAGGCCCTGCCGGCATACTTCCATGAGGACATCGAGCAGCAGCGGATTCCGGCAGATCAGGGCCGTCATGAACAACGGACGATATCCGAAGTTTCCGCCGACCCAGTGAGTTGCATTTCGGAAGCATTCCGTGGTCAAAACCGGGCCGAAAATCCAATTGTCGGGCAGGGTGCAACAGTAAAGGGCCAATTCCTTAGTCAATTGGTTTGACTTTACCAGATCGGGATCGGATTCGCCGCCTTTTTCGACTGCCTCCATATCATCCATAAATGTGAAATAAAGATCACAGGCGACTTGCGGCCCGACAAAACTACCTGCCACCCAGCGGCCGTGTTCCCCCCGGCGATTGACCTCATAGCTGCCGTAGCGGATAAAAGCCCGGAGCATTTTGCGCTTATTTTCCGGTGTCCGGGCAATCAAGCCGTCGCGCCATTGGCGAACCATGACGGACAACCGGTTAAACGCGGCCAGCGAATACCCCTCGTGATCGGTCCGATTGGTTTTACTTTGCTGTTCGCGTTCCTTGATTTCAGCAAAGGAAAAGCCTTGGATCGAACCGTCGGCGGGGCTAACCTCCATCCAGGCGGCTTTGACTTTTTCCGATTCCGCCACTTTGCCCAGAACCGGGCGATTGGCCTGGCGGAGCATTTCGATGGCCGCCATTTTTTCCCGGTAGCGGGAATCATTCAAACAACGCTCCCGCTCCTGTTCCCGGGTGTATTCGGGGAAAAGAGTTGAAGCAGTAACAGGCAGAAGGGGCGGAAATTCAAATCCGATCATTTGCGGGGTTACCCGGATATCGTCAAGCAAAACAAAATCCGGCATCGAGATGGAGATGATTTTTCCGGTATTGATACTGATATCCGACAACGGAATCGTTACCCGAAACCACCCGTCACTTAGCACGCGTTGGCGGGAGCGGAATGTTTTTCCTTCGGCGTCAAGCATGGTGATTTCCAGAGGCGATTGATATCCGTCCAGAGGACAGACCATGAATGAAAAAGTATAACCGCCGGTAAAGTCAAAACTGCCATCCGGCGAAGATATTTTTACCTGGCGTCCAGTTTTGATTTTAGCTCCGGTGAACTCGAATTCCCCGGTGAATTCGACATGCCGCTGATCCCGGTAAAATAAAATGCCGGGACCAGCCGCATACAAATCGAATGCCAACAGCGCGGCCATAAGAATGAATACACGAAGATTCATCTCAATTCACCTGGATTATGGATTTCGCACCGTTATAGTAAAACCTCATTCCCTGAATACGGAAAGCATCATCCCCGACACGGTGAGCCGCTGCATGGCCATCGGAAAATAAAGCATTTCCTTTCTCACTGTGTCTTAAGTGGAGAAGCCCGGAGTACTGGTCCCATGGAGTGATGTAGCCGAAGATGCACCATGTCTGGCGCATGCCGTCCGCCCCGGTCAGAGAATCGGCAATGACCAGCCATTCGGACGGTTTGGGAATTTTACCGGTCAATAAAACGGTGGAGGTATCTGATTTTACCCGGAAATTATTGGTTTTGTAGGGGGCTTTATATTTATCGTTTTCTAAATTCGAAGTTCCGTAAACCCAAGAGTTAATATAACTTTTGACCGTCATGGAGAAAGGGTTTTCCGACGGACACAGAAGAGAACCATAAGAAGAAATATATTTGTTTGACGGGACCGTCCAGTCTTTCGTATCTTCTCTTCCCAGCAGAAATGAGGCCCACGACCGGCCGGTTGTAGTTCCGTTGTAGTAATAAAGCATCCACATGCCGTTATGATCGTCGCCATAAAGTTGAAAAGCGACCCCGACCTGTTTCAAATTATTCAGGCACTGAACAGCTTTGGCCTTATTTCTGGCCTTGGTCAACGCCGGCAGCAACAGTGCTGCGAGAATCGCGATGATCGCGATCACGACCAGGAGTTCAATGAGAGTAAATTTCATTTTTTTCATTGTGTTGGATTTCTCCTTTTTACAATCATTAATATTCCGGAATTTCTTTCCATTTTCAAGTTTCTTCCCTTGAAAATATTGCTTTGAGAGTTGGAAAAAATACAATCCACTTTCCAGTTTTCATCAAGGACAATTTCTTCATCTAATTCCACAGGTTGATTGTTGACGAGAATGATTCCGGCTTTGTCTTTCGTAAAATAATGTTCCGTAATCGTCAACATGGAATTATCGGCCGATACGAGCCGTTCGGGCCGGCAGAATAACCGATAAATTTTCCAGGCATCGCCGTTGAACACGCCGGGCGTATTGATTACGATCTTTTCCATGGGGAACGACAGCGTATATACCACCCCCTTGCCGTAGCGCATTTTAAAGAAAACAGGGATGCCGTTCTGGTCGCAAGCCAATACTTCCGCAGTGGTGTTTTTCATTTTATATTCGATGGGAATATTGATTTCAAAATCGAAATCCGGAAATGTGATTTTTTTGTTGACCGGGCTTTCTTTTCTGGCAACCACCACCGCGCCGCAGAATTCTTCCAAATGACTGAGATATGTCTCATTCAGCGACAAATAAAGCGTGGCCCCGTCATATACTTTTTGCCGTAATTCCCGCCATTGCGCAGTGGGCAAGCTTGAACGTCTTTCCGCGGACGGCAATAAATAAACCGAGCTATCTTTCAGTTTGTGCGCCGGCGATTGAAATTCCAGATCTATGCCGGCTTGCCGGGCCAGAACATATGCGGCATGAGCCGTGCTCCGGTCAGCAATAATACATACAGCATCCGACTGTTGAGGAGGCAGTTCAAGGAAGGGCAATGTTTCAAGGAAATCACTGAAATCGCGGAAAACATCTGCCAGGGGATACGGCTTCCGGGCGGAAGAAAATATTCCGTGCTCCTGGCCCGGATAATTCCAGTCATATGGCGCGATTTCGAAATTTTCCTGGTCAAACGCACACCACCACAGTATGCCCCGGCAATCATTCGCCCATAAGTTCCAGAAGATGCTTCGCGCCGCATTCGCCAATCCCTGCCGGGTTGTGGCAATAGGAAGCCACAGCCCTGTTTCTTCCACAAAGCATGGCTTGGAGCCGACTCCGCTGGAAATTTTGCATTCCACAGTCGCATGAAAAAGATTTCGGATGCTGCCGAATTCCTCCAGACCCGCCTTGCTCCACATGCAATAGGGATGCACGCTGAGAATGTCGGATAATTCGCCCTGGTCCTCGACCAGCCAGTTTCCGCCTGTCGGCAGGATATCCCGGGCGTTGACGCCGATAATCGGGCGGACGGCGTCAGCCGCCCGTATCGTGCCGTGGATATAGTGAGTCCAACTCCAGGAGGCCTCGGGATAATCGATCTGGCCGAGGTAGTTTGTTTCATTCCCGGATTCCCAGGCCAATATGGCGGGATGGGATTTCATTCTTTTGACAAAATACTGAATAAACTTCGCTTCCCATTTCAGGGCGATGGGGTGGGTATACAAATCCATGCCGGTCAAGGCCGGCGGCACATACAGGCGGCTGGTCATATGGCCGGTCAAAAGCGGCACGATCAAGCCCAGTCCATACTGCTGCGCCATATCGGCAAACTCTTCAAAACGCGACATCATTTCTTCCGACATGCCACAGCGCCCCGCGTCGGTATCCGGCAAGGGGTCCTCACCCATGCGGATTTCTTTGGGTGCGCCCCCGGTGGCTCCGGCTGCCCGCAGCAGCGTAATCGGCTGAAAATCATCCCAGCGGGGAAACACCCGGAGAACCTTGAGCCCAAACGAAGCCAGCAAGGCCAGATCTTGCCTTATTTGTTCGGCATCCCATTTGCGCCACATATCCGTAGCCGTTTCGCTGGCCCAATAATTAGCGCCAAGAATAAAAGTACCCGGAGTACATAAAAATTCAGACATACATCACCTTATTTATTAAAATCAGTCATTCTTTTTTCCGGCGGCTGAACCAGAATAATTTTCCCCCGGCCTTCGATTGGCAAATCGCCAACCCCATGGGGCAGAAAAAAACTGCCGCCCTCCGATACAATATCTTCCCTCAATTTACATTCTCCCAAAGTGACAACTCCAATTCTGCAACTATCGTCCATCGGAATTATTCCCTTTCCGTTCAGCAATACTTCCTGAGCCCCGAAAAAACCGACCAGATCCCGGTTTATCAATTGCCGGATACCCGCAAACAGCTCTTTCGCCTCGGGAAAAGAACGCTCTCTGATCTGGGGCAATTCATATTGGGTATAGTCAAACAACTCAAGCGCCGCCTGGGGCGACAGCCCGCCAAAACGTTTTTCGGGCGAAATTTCCTTATCCCCGCAATATGCTTCCGGGTTGATCGTCAAGTCCGAAGGCTCCATTACCTCAACCATGGTTATGCCCGGCCCGATGGCATGTGGAATTCCGCCGTATACGACAATCACATCGCCGGCTTTTACCATGATTTTATGCATCATATTCAACGATTCATGGTAAACGCCATTCAGGGACTCTCGCCTGAATACATCGATATCCAGTTGCTTGTTGAACCCCAGGTAAATATAAGCCTCGGAACCGCAGGACAGAATAATCCAGGCTTCAGTTTTGCCGTTAGGCGCGTTGAAGTATTTGCGGGCATCTTCCGGCGTCGGATGAACTTGCACGGGCAAGCGAATCGCAGAATCAAGCAATTTTACCAAAACCCCGGGATTGGCGCCGAACTCGCGCAGATGCCGCTCGCCCAGAAGATCTTCTTTATGTTGTCGTAAAAAATCGCGGAAATAGATATCGCTTCCTTTGATTTTGCTCAACCCGTGTCCGGCTGCCTGAAATTCACGGGTATTTCCTTCAATACATGATGCAATCCAGTCCTCCGGGTAATATCCGTCCTGTGGCGGGCGGCCGCGCATCCGGTCAATACCACCGCCGCCAAGATACAGTCTGCGGACTCGGTTTTCATCGAAAAATATGATCTCTTTCATTATTGAGCCTTGAATTTATTCTTGTTTGCCTATATATAATTATACAGCAAAAATTTTAATTATAAATAAACAGAACGGACAATCATTTACACTGAAAGGACATTATCGATGTTTCCTGCAACACATTTGCAACCGGTTCTGGCGGGCCGTATTGGCGACGCGCACCATCGAAAGCATATTCCCCTCTATTGCGGTATTCAATATAATCATTCCGGCCGGCTCAAACTGAAGATCGGTGACGCGCCTTATGAGCTGCACGGAGCCTGGGTATTTTTAACTCATCCGTGGAAGGTGTTTGAATATGAATTCTTCGGCGATGAACCTCATTTCGCCCGTTATGTCTGCATGGACCCCGAATCGGTGAAGCCTTATATTCAAAGCGGTATGTTTCCGCTTGGTTCGCCGCCGATAAAAATCAACGATCCCGCCAGATTTTCCCATTGCATGAACGAGGCCGTGGAACTGATCCGCACCAGAAACCCGGAGAGGTTTGCCCGCGCGATCTGGCATGTGGAGGATTTGTTACTCCAACTGCAGGAACAATCCCTTTTCAAACAGGAAAATTCGTGGTTGAAGCAACGCCTGGATAAACTGACAAGTGAAATTCAACTGCACCCTGAGCGCACTTATGATTTTAACCGGATCGCCGGCCAATTAAGCATTACGCCGCGGCATTTCCGCCGGGTTTTCAAGGAACACTGCGGTTCCTCGCCAACCAATTACCAAATCCTTTGCCGCCTGGACAATGCATTGAGACTGCTGGCAGATACCACCGACTCCATCGCTTTGGTCGCCCAGAAAGTCGGCATCGACAATCCATATTATTTCTCAAATTTATTCAAGCAGCACTTCAAGATTTCCCCCACTGCCTACCGAAAAGAATTTCACCATTGACAATGCAATTATGATAATTCCGTATTAAAATTGAATTCGGAAGTGTCCGAATTGTGCCAGCGGGCGTGGGTCAGGTCGTAATAATCGACCGTGCCGAAAATCTTGGGGACCGATACCACTTTGGCGGGGTAAATCCGGGTCATGCCGTCGAGGCGGCTGTATTCGGCAAGATATTCATTGGCGCGGCTGTCGCGGAATTTGCCGCTCACCGGAATTTTCGCCCGGGTCATCAGCAGAATCGGACGGCCCAGCCGGTAGAGCTCCACCGGCAACGGCGAATGCGCCGCCAGCGCCCTCAGGGCCGAAGCCTCCAGCTCGACATGGGCCAGTACCTTGCCGACGCCAAGCGACTGCAATTCGGCAACGGCGAAGGAGTTGCAGACCGGCAGGTTGCCGCCGGCGGTAATCGTGACTCCGAGCAATTCCCGGACCATTTCCACGCCATACAGCGCCGGGCAGCGGAAACGGCGGATGCCGCGTTCATAAGCATTTTTGATGGCTTTTTGCAAAGACGGAATTTTATCCTCCGGACAGAACTCCGGCAAAATGGCCTCAGCGGTATATTTGTTGATATCATACACGCTGATGGCGCGGATCGCCTTCTGATTGCCCGGCGCTTCACTGTCGGGGGTCATCGCCACGGTTTCCGGGCAATCGCCGCGCCAGGGCTTGAACGGCTCCAAATTGACCTTTACCGTGGTAGACTCGATTGCTTCCGGCTGGAGATTCGCTTTGACGTAATTCCAGAATTCCCGGCGCGCCGCCTTCAGGACCGCGGCCGGGACAAAATATTTTCCCTTGATTTCGCTGCTGACATTTCCGGCGCTCAAAATTGCGGAATCAGACTCCCGGAAAACAGTTGCCAGGGTATCACCGTCCAGCGCTCGCTTTTCGGCCGGGGCCAGTTCCCACTCGTGTTTCCAGTCCGCCAGCGGCGCATTCAAACATTTTACTTCCAGCGACTTGGCGGTAACCGCGATCTGGAGTTCCAGCAAATGCCGTGGTTTGGGCAATGCGGCGATCCGGGCCGAATAATCGGGCGAACTTTCGCCGATCTTGAATACCAGGCCGTTATAGGCGGTCGGCTTGTCGCAACAGACAAATACCGATTCGCCGGGGCGCGCCTTGCGGGCATTCTGGTCGTTGACGAACATTCTGGTAATGGTAAACGCCGGGCCTTCGTCGCCGCTGATGGGCTGAACCCTCAGCCGGTCGCCCAGGTGTAAGCGTTTGGAAGTGGTAAATTGAAATCCGTTGTCACGACAATCGGTAACCTTGCCGCAGAGCATTCCGGAAGCGCCCAGGCTGTCGAAATTCACCAGTTGTTCCGCGGATTCCTTGGTATAGAAGCCCATCGACCATTTACGGCCGCAGGTATGGGACAGAAGATTTCTGGCTTCGCTCAGGTTTTTCTGGTATTCGGGGGTTTCCGGAGGGGTGTCGAGCATCAGCCGATAAGCGGCCACGACGTTTTTGACATAATCCGGCTGGCGCAACCGGCCTTCGATTTTCAAGGAAGAAATTCCGATACTGCGGATCTCCTCCAAGTGCTCGATCATGCACAAATCTTGCGCCGAAAAGAAAAATCCATTGCCTTGATCGCTGAAAAAGCGGCGGCGGCAGGGCTGTTTGCATTTGCCCCGGTTGCCGCTGGACCCGCCATGCCATGACGAGAACAGACATTGTCCGGAAAGCGAACAGCACAAGGCTCCGTGAACAAACATTTCAAGCTCGATCGGTGATTTGGCGGCGATCAGACGCATTTCGTCCAGCGTCACCTGGCGCTCGAGAATCGCGCGTTTGATGCCGAGCCGCTGCGCCGCAGCCAACCCGGCGGAATTATGGATGCCCATCTGGGTCGAGGCGTGAATAGCAAGCTGCGGGAAATACTGCCGCAGCATCCGGACGACTCCGAGGTCTTGGACGATCACCGCGTCGGGGCCCAGGTTCGCCAGCTCGTTCAGACAGCCGGCGACATCACCCAGCTCACCTTCCTTGACGATGGTGTTCAATGTGACATAGACTTTCCGTTTCAGGCTGTGGGCATATTCGATAACTCCCCCGAGAGTTTCGGGGGTGAAATTTTCGCTGCGCTCACGGGCGTTGAAACGGGTCAGACCGGCATAAACCGCATCGGCCCCGGCGTCGAAAGCGGCAAGCGCCGCCGCCGCGTTGCCAGCCGGAGCCAACAGTTCAATCGGTGGCCGATCAGACTTCAAAATAGTTGAACTTGAAGACATTTACGGCCTTGACGATTTCACGGATTTTGTCGACCAGGATATCCGGAACTTCCATGTTGGTTTTGATTACCGCCAGCGAAGTATTGTTTTTCAGATCCTGGGGAGCGCGAATATCGATGATGTTGATGTGCTTTTCACCGAGCAGTCCGGCGATTTTACCGATGATGCCCGGCTCGTCTTTGTATTCGACGAAAAGATTATAGCCGGTCGGTTCCAGATAGAGCTTGTCGTAATTGCCCACGCGGGAGATCATCAAATTGTTTTCCGCGATGGTGCCGCGAATGCTGACATGATTCGGCGAAGTACCCATGTGGAAAGCGTCGATGGTCATCGAGTTGCCGTACTTTTTATTTTCGTCGGTGTCGCGGTCGATGATTTCAATGCCGCGCGAGGCGAGGAAAGCCTTGGCGTTGGCGGCATCCATAAAAGGATCGAATTCAGTCGAAATCCCGGCGGTAATCGGCGAAAGCATCCATTTGCCGTACTGGCGGAGATCGCCGTAGAAACTGGTTTCGAGGCGCTCGGGAATGATCTCTTTGCCGAGGGCATTGCGAACCATGGAAGAAAGAACAAACGCGAGCTTCTGGAATCTGGCGTCGAGGCCGTCCGGAATCTCCTTATTGACCACGCAATTGGTGATGCCCTGTTCGAAATAAGCAATTGTCTGATCGGCGGACATCTTGGCTGCGGTCAGGTTGGCTTCCTTGGTATTGGCGCCGAGGTGCGGGAGCATGATGTCGGCGATGTCGGCCACGGATTTCATACCGGCTTCGTCTTTCGGATAAACGTCGTTGCAGAAGATGATTTTCTTGGTGGCCTTGGCCGCGCGGATATCTTCTTCATTGACAATCCCGGAACGAGCGCAGTTGACCAGGACGGCGCCATTTTTCATCAACTTCAGACGCTCTGCATTGACCATGCCCTTGGTTTCGGCGACTTCCGGCACGTGGAGAGAGATAATATCAGCTTCCTTGAAAATAGTATCAACGTCGGCCAATTCAATGCCGAGGCTTTGAGCATAAGATTTGGAAATCATCGGGTCATAACCCAGAACGCGCATTTCAAATCCGCCGAGACGCTTGACCAACAGACGGCCGATGTTTCCCAGACCGATGACCCCGAGGGTCTTACCGGTGATTTCAGTGCCGAGGAAACCGTTTTTCTCCCATTTGCCTTCGCGGGTGGTGATATCGCCCTGAATTACATAACGGCAAGCGGCCAGAACCATCGCGATAGCTTCTTCGGCCACGGCGTTGGCGTTGGCGCCGGGAGTATTCATGACGTCGATGTTTTTGCGGCGCGCATACTTGGTGTCGATGGTGTTGTAACCGGCCCCGGCCCGGACGATCAACCGCAGATTCGGCAATGCGTCAATGATTTCCGGAGTGACTTTTTCGCTGCGGACGATCATGACTTCGGTGTCAGGATTGGCCTTGATCAGATCATTGATCGGGGTCGAGGCATCCAACACCACATTATATCCTTTCTGAGTCAGGATATCGGCGGCAAATTTATCCAGTTTGGTCGGAATCAGGACTTTTTTCATAATATTCACCCATGAATTTTAATTGGATATTATTTTATCTAATAAAAAACTAAATTTAGCATAAATTACAAATTTTACAATAATCGAACCGCAATAAATTGACAAAATAACAACGCGGCAACCCCACGGACGAGCCCGCCAAAACCCGTCTTTCTGAAAACGGGGTGGGTTGTTAATAACTTTTGAGCCGTTTGAAAAAATTTATGTCCGATGTTTTGGGCGTTTTTGATGACAGCATGAGGTTCGGGAGGCTGGAAGTAGCGGTGGC
>JAVBRM010000052.1:0-29411 GCA_031548025.1 Victivallaceae bacterium
AATAACAAAAATGCTTCACTTGAAACTTTTTATCCAGTCTTTTTTGAAAAATTTTCAGGAAAAAGTGATCTTTTGAGCTTTTTCCTTAACAATAAAGTAGTTAAATGTATGTTAATGTATAAATTTTTGACAAAACCTCAATCCGTCGAAGGAGAAAACAGATGAAAAAAAATATTTTTACACTCATTGAACTCCTGGTAGTGATCGCGATCATCGCCATTTTGGCGGCACTGCTGCTGCCGGCGCTGAATCAAGCAAGAGAAAAAGGGCGCAGCATCAGTTGTTTAAGCCAACTCCGCCAATACGGCCAGATCGCCGGATTTTACGGCGACACGTATGAGGATTGGAATTTGCCGGTATCAACTCATCCCTATGGCGGAGATCCGGATGTTTATTGGTACAAGCAGCTGATTCTCCTTTCCGGAGGGGCCCTGAGACATCCCGGCAACACTCCGGCATTGACAAACCGGAGCTCATTCCGGTGTCCAAGTGAAACATATCCTTTCAGCGGGACCTGGGCCACCGGCATGACCGAGTTCATGTTTACGCACTACGGCATCAATAGTTATTTGGGGGGTAGTCCATATAGTAGCGGCGCGACTCTAAGCGCCACCCACCGCTGGCGAAAACGCGGATCAATCAAAACTCCTTCGATAACAGTTTTCATCACAGACTCTCCGGCAAGGGATACTCTCACCATCTCCAATTACATGTGCATCTCATACCGGCATGGCAAATACGATGCGCGCAGAGGCGGCGCTCAATTGACCGGAATGGTTCCATCGCCAGGCAGCAACGGCAATATTCTTTACTTGGACGGACACGCCGCCGCATCCAATTATTCGCAAATGAAACTGCCTCCTTCCGCTTCGTCTTCATTTACTGCCGGCTATGATGTCGACTCAAATTATACGATTCCATTTTATCCATAACCTCAAAAAGGAGATTACCGTATTATGAACAAAACAGTTTGCCTTCTCGCGATTTTGTGCAGTTCATTTTTCATAAGCAGCATATCGGCACAGAATATTCTGGTAAACAGCAATATGAAAACCAATCCGAGAAGCAAGCATTTTTCCGATCGCTTCTCAAATTGGTGGTCCAGCGCCGATTTTACCATCGACAGCGGTTACAAGGCCGAAGATTCCGTAAAAACCACCCTGACACCCCCCGCCCGGGAAGACGGTTTGCGCAATGTTCAACTATCGCAGGGCGTCGAAATCAAAGAAGCCGGGAAATATATCATGACCGTGAATTTCAAACAGGATGCCCGCATTGAGCGGGTTCGCCTGCTGCGTCTGGTGAAAGCCGCCGGCCAAAAAGATGATTACCAACTGGTAGTCTTCGAAAAAGATGACCTGCCCGAGCCGGGGAACTGGGGACATTTAATCGCCGAGTTGGATTTGCCGGCGGGGCGAGTCAGTTTCGCTTATCAGGCTTACGGGAAAACCGGAGGTCAGACCATTTGGTTCGACAATCCGCAAGTGATCAAAAAGCTGGAGGAGTAAACCATGAAACTGTGCTTGATGTTATTGCTGTTATCGGCATGGCCCTTGGCCGCCCGGAATCTGTATACGGGCGATCCGGGCGCCGAGACGGAACCGGATACCTTAACGACCGGGATCTACAGTTCTTCTCTGCTGCCGTGGACCTGGGATTCCAATACCGCGTTTGATGGAAAACGCAGCATCCGCATTGACTGGGACCACAAGAAACGCTTGTTCATTGCCGCTAAATCCAAACCGTCCCAGCGTTGGTTTGAACACTGGCATTCGCTGAAAGGTCCGGAATTGGAATTGGGAAAAATCTATACATTTTCGTTTTACGCCAAATCCTCAAAAGACAAATTCCCGGTTACTTTACTGCTTCAGTCGAACTCTGGATGGGCCTATGATGTGGCCGGCGGAATTTCTAAAAAGAAATTCTCGCTGGGACGGGACTGGCAACGTTACAGTATCACTTTTGAGGCCAAATTTCACCAGAATGCGCCGCGCAAAGGGTACACTCCGATTTTTTCCTTCATCGATTCCCCCGAGGGAACCATGTGGTATGACGCCGTGCAAATGGAAGAAGGCAATCAACCCACCCCATATCAAAACCCGGCTCCGATGCGGGTTGGAGTCCATATCGGCGGCAACATGCCTTACAATGTTTTTGGCGAGCACGAAAACGCAACCGCGACAATCCGGGTGGCGATGGATGCGCCAACCAAAGCAGTGTTGAATTACCGAGTCATCGATTACAAAGGGCGTGAAGTGGAAAAGGCCTCCCGGAATATCGCCGGAACGGATGAAATCATCTTGAAGCCGGATCCCGCGCGCTTAGGATGGTACAAAATCATTGCGGAGTTGACCGTCGACGGCAAGATAATAGCGGCTCACTCCCAGAATTACGTAAAGGTGAACTCTCCGGAAACAACCGTGAAAGGCATCGAGCCGTATGCCGGACTGATTAATGCTCAAGGGATGGATTTTTTTGAATTAAGCCGAAAAATCGGCGCCAAACGAATGGAAGTACTTGCACTATGGGGAGATTTCTATCAGTCGGCGGGCATTGAAAAGGTTAAGGGCGAATATGATTTTTCCGGTTTGGAATGGATGCTGAAGCGCGGCCGTGAAACCGGTATGCTCAACAAAGTGTTGAGTATGCCTTATATCGCGCCGGACTGGTGTTACGATCCGAAGGAATTGGCGGAAGCCAAAGCCTCCAAGAGTTCACTGATTCCGGAAGCCGGGCAACATCAGTATTGGGTCAAATATATTCAGGAACTTATGAAGCGTTACGGCGATTCGATTGACGAAATCGAACTCGGCGGCGAGGACAACGGCAAGCTGGGAATCAATGCGTATTACAAGAAAAAATACCCCGAACACATCAAGCCGGACGCCAAAGGCAGCAATTGGCTGGTTGAAGGAAAACCGTTTGATGATCTCTGCGACATGGTCAAACTGGCGGCCGCGGAAATACGCCGGCATTACCCGAACATGAAAATCGGAGCAATCCGCCCGTCTCAAGGACTTTCTAATGATGATTTCTTTTTTGTCCGCGCCATGTTCCGAAAAATCGGTAAGGATTTCAACGTTTTCCCGGTAGACCCGTATTTCATGCCCTATAATTACGGCCCGGATGTCAAGAATCATAACGGTACGGTTGAAGACCGTATTCCCGCTTATCAGAATGCCAAGAAAATCACCCGGGAGCTCGGAATCGACCAACCCATCTATATTTCCGAATGCGGAATGGCTATCGATACCCGCTTTCCGGATGAATCGGCCTACCGCCAGGAACAGGCCGAAGGCACCGCCAAAGATATGATTGCGTCGCGGGTGGCCGGTTATTACGCCTACGATCTTTTTATGGGGTTCGGCGGAGGAGGCGGCGCTGGCGCGTATTCTTTTCATATGGCCCAAAATCAACGGATTCAACCGGTAGCGGCTGCCTACAGCGCAGCCGCGCGGGTCGTGGAAAACATCACCGAATCGCAATACCTGAAACCGGACCGGGTCACCAGGATCGTGCCGATGCGCAAGCATGACGGCAAAGGCGTCGCGGCAATCTGGGCCGATAATGGATATATGCTCCAATCTTCCGACCTGAATGATCCCACACTGAAAATTACCGACCTGATGGGAAATCCCGTTACGGCGGCGAACGGCGAACTGCCATTGAGCCGGGCCCCGATTTATTTATGGCATTCCAACTATCAGAAACTCAATGCGATGATCGCTAAATTCACGGTTGAGCAAACGGATTTCTGTCAGGTTAAATTTCGTATGACCGACCGTCAAACGGGACGCCTGAAAATCATCAATAATTCCAATACCAAAGACCTTGAATTGAACCTGAATATCGATGCAGGAAACCGGAAAATTCCGCTTGCGGTCAATGTTCCGCGCGGCTCCTTCTGCGTCAATATCATTCCCGTTGAGGGGAAAAACATCACCGTTTCCGCCACTCGCCCTGGTATCAGGAACGCGATGATTTTTTCATTTGGCATACCGGAATTGACGGTTATCGAGAACACCGAAAAAAACATTGCCCGGGTCGAACTCCGGGGGGATATTTATCCGCCGGCCGATCCATGGGTCACCTGGTCCGGCCCTGATGACCTGAGCGCCGATATCCGGGCGTCATGGAATGCCGATCAGCTGAATCTGCTTTTCCTGGTTAAAGATGACCAGCATTTCAATAAATTCCAAAACGCAACCTATAAGGCCGATTCCATTCAGGTGGCGATCGATCCCCGGAACAATGGCGAATTCTATATACCGTCAGAAGGAAAACCGCTGGGACCGAACCATCTGGAATTTGGGCTGGCTTTGGGTGATGATGGTCAGACTTACCGGAATATATCTCATGGACGCAAGGATATTATAGACGAAGCCAACAGTCAGGTCACCCGCGACGAGAAAACGAAAATCACCACTTACCGGATATCCCTGTCATGGGATAAGTTAGGGGTAAAGCCGCATAAAGGAATGATCCTCGGCATGAGTTTCATCATTTTCGACGACGATACCGGCTCGGGCCATAACTATTATGCCCCGACCGGCGCCGGCATTGCCGGAGGAAAAAATCCGGCCGCATACAAGAAATTCATACTGGAATAACTTTTGAATGGGAGAACCCTTCTTCGGCAAGGCTACTCTCTAATTTTCCGGTTGCCATCGGAAAACATCCGGTTGCGGTAGTTGCCGGGATGGTTTCTTTCACGGTCCTCCAATAGCAAAAATGGGGGCTCGGTAACTTTCCGGTCTTTGCCGAAATAGAGGTAATCGGAAAATTCCGAATGCCCTTTCCAGTGGCTCGGACAACGGTAAATACCCTGATTATTTAAATAATCGGTCGCTTTCAAAACTTCCAGGCTTGGAGGCAGAAAGTTGTCATAATCGATAGCATACTGGTGGAGAGCCAGGCAGATCTGCTTAAGATTACTGCCGCAAGAGATTCGTCTGGCTTTTTCCCGGGCCGTTCCAAACATCGGCATCAGGAGCCCCAGCGAAAACAGTGCCAGCAGCAAATAGCCGAATGCTGCCGCCAGTTTTTGCAGAATAGTTCTCTTTCTTGCGAAAAGCTCCCAAATACCGCATATCAGTGCCGCCAGAAATGCAATAAACGCCAACCCCGCCTGCCAGCCACTGCTGTATTGCAGATGAAACGCATAGTATTCTTCCAGCGCGAAAAAAGTTTTTTCCGGTAGAACCCCCTCCAGCATATTAATTATCGGCAAGGCGACGGCGTTGAAAACCAGAAACAAAATATCCATCAGGAGAAGCCAGAACCACGGTTGTTTCAAAAGTTTTTTCATGATCAATAATCTCCTTCCATAAAGATAATTTCAATCATGAAAAACTCAAACTGCAAAATGGAAAATATTTCAGATTTCCAAAGCTTGTTTTTAAGAAAATGACGGTTACTATATGGTTATGTTGAATAGGTATGGATAATGACAGATAGTAAAAAGATAAGAATAATATGGTTAACCGTAATTACCGGTATTATTTTATCCTGTTTGCTGGCCTTGTTGCAAAATGTAAATAAAGCGGGAGATATCAGGCCGGACAGTCCGATTCAGCAGTATTTTCTCGCCAGAAAAATGCTCCATAAAATGGATCGGGATACGGAAAATCCAACTGGCAGCGCGAAAATTTATTTTAACAATGGCATTTATCCGGCTTCATGGTATAGACTCAGATTGCGGGCCGGATATTTCCATTCTCCACACTCCGCATACACTTTGGCGTTCATGTATAAAGATGGGGCCGGTTTACCGGAAAATTCAGTTATTGCCGGTTTCTGGGCCAGGAAAACGATGGCGTGGGCTATTGAACATAATAATAAAGATATTTATTATGCCGCCGAAAATTTATTGAAAGAGATAAATCAAAAAAGATGAACCAGAAAAAAATTTCGATCATCCCGATATTGATGATACTGATTTTGCCGGCTCCGGTTGCAATCAGTATCATCATGCAATACGGAGGCTTGTGTATTTCCTCGGAAAGCACCAGTTTTCTTTTGAATTACTGGGATTATTCCCGTTCATTGTGTTCTTTGATCTTTGATTATAGTCTGCTAAAAGGTTTGCGCATGGGTCTGCTAAAAGGGATGCGCAAAATGGTGTTTTGGGGAGTGGGGCGAAACTGTTAAAAGGTTTGCGCAAAATACTTTCTTAGCGGAAGAATTGGGTGATCTCCTGATAGACTTCTTTGACAAAACTTCTTGTCAGGAGATATATGAGGACCAGATAAAATAATCCGGTCAGGATGTGCCACAAGAGACCGATTATTGATAAAATCGAAACTTCATTGCATTTTATTTTGTTGCTGGCGATTTTCATTGTTGAAGACTGCTATTTCTTGTTTTTTTCTGATCTGCCTATTATGACCGAATGGGCTTTGAGAATATCTTCCGTGGTGGCACTGCTTACCGTTTCCTTTGCGGCATTGTTCCGCTCTTTAACCAAGTTATTTGCATAAATGAGAATCTTTATCTTATCTTCTCTATCTTCAGGCCAAATATTCAAAAGTTCAAGCAAAATACCATCTTTTCCATAGAAATTGATAAGCCCATGAGCTTCAGAGGCCCAGGCCGTGACCTGGTTGTCATGCTGTATAGCGGCTAGTATAGCTTCAAGTCTTGTAGCTTCCTCCTTTGACGGTGAGTATAACTTTATAAATTTTTGAATTTTATCGGGTTGTATATTTTCCTTTGCTTTTAATTGTCGAGAAAGAACTGATGGATGAATACCTAATTCCTTTGACGCTTGAACTTGACTTTTATGAGCTATAATAAGCCATTCCTTCAGGATACTAGCGACTTCCATGCTTTTTAAATCTGCTTTCATTCTTATACCTCCAGATTGTGTATAATATATTGCCGAAATTACTTAAAATCAACATTTTTGTATTGAAAATACATTTATTTCATAAATTGATTTGAAATTGTGAAATATTTGATTATATTGATAAATATAATGAAATTTAACAATTATTAACAATGGAGGAAAGTTATGCCAAGGTTCGATGATGCGATTCGGAATGCAATATTGAAGGCGGTGGAGCGGGAGCGTTCACAGGCTGGACTTTGTAAAAAGACTGGCATATCTACATCCATGATGAGCCGTTATGCCAACGGCAATGTCGAGACGATCAATGCAGGGACTTGGAGCATATTGTTTCCCCAGATCAAGGAATTTTTGCCGGGTGATGCAGCCGTAGAAGAGTTGCGGGAAATGGAGGGGGCGGTGAGGTTTGATTTTGTGGCTTGGGGGCGGCGGGTTCGGGTTTTGGTGGATGCTTATTTGAATTTGATGTTTCATGCCGGGGATGTGGCGGCTTTGCTTGAGGTTGATTATGGCAAGTTGGAAGAGCGCTCCAGGCATGGGCGGGAAGAGCTTTATATTCTTGCCGGGGATTTGTTGGATATTGGGGCGGCGATTGCTAAAAAGGCGGTATTCCGGCGTTTTTGCTGGAGTGTTTTCACGCCGATTCAGCGGGAAGTATTTCGGATGTTGGCTGATCCGGGTTATGTGGGCAGTTTTGATTGCAATGAATATTCTTCGGATTTTCAGTGGAATTTTTCGAAGAGGGAGAATACAAGCCGGGCGCTTGTGATTGAAGTCAGCGAGGCTAATCGGCGTTGGATTCCCTTGATGATTGATGAGCTCACAAAACAGGGAATGCGGGTTGGTGAGCTGGTCGGATGTTTGCGGGAATGCCGGGGACTTCTGCGGGAATTGAGCGTGATGTATCCGGATCATCAGGTTTTGCCGGTGTTGGCTGAAACGGTGGATTCGGTTTTGAAGGGGGCGTGAGGTGGCGGTATGGGTGATGGATTGTTGACTGTTGGAGAGTTTCTGGACGAATTGCAGTTCGATATATCGAGTTGGTTTTCGGTGGATCAGTATCCGGATAGTTTGACTTGCCGGAATATGGTTTGGCTGGCCGATTTTGCCGCTGAAAAGCCGGAGATTTGGAAAACGGCTAAGATGGCGTTTTATCATCCGCAGTTGACGCAGGAGGAGCTCGGAAAGCGGTTGAGCGTATCCAGTGCGACAATCGGTAATCGGTTGAGGGATGCTAAATTGATGTTTGAGCGGTTGAACCGGGAGGAAGAGGTATGAGAATGTTTGAGGCGCAATTTGCGGGTTTGCCGGTGGATGTTATTCCGGACTGGAGCCAGTGTCCGGATTTGATGTTGGAGGGGGTGGAAACCGGGCGTTTAAAATCGGGTTTGGCTCGGGCGATGGCGGCGGCGCGGGGTGGTATGACCAGGGCTTTGCCGGAATTGGGCCGGGATAAGGCGAGAAGAGAATTGAGGCGCAAGATGCGCGCCAGGAGGCAGAAATTATGCGTCAAGTAATTGTTGGGTTGGAGAGGGTTATTGCGGGTTTGCCGGAAGGAGGCGCGGAATGGGAGGTTTTGGCCGAGGCCGTGAATGTGTTGATTGGGCTGGCAGAGGGAAAAGCGGACAGGTCGGACCAGTCGGACCGGGCGGACGGATCGGAGCCGGTACGACCGGTAGCGATGGGCGGGGGAGATATGAGTCAGGTTGAGAAATTCAATGCCAGGTATGGCGTTAAAGGAAGGGTAAACCTGGGGAAAAAAGAATTTAAAAATATAAGTGACAGTTCGCTGCTGGTGATCAGTCTGATCATATCGGTTATGCCGGGAATATTCTGGGGATTATGTTTTTTCCGTTCATCCAAACCGGCCTGTACATTTTCATTGGTACTGCTTTCATTCGCTTTATATTGGTTTTTGAATAATTTTTCCAATACCACCCTGGATATGCAAAAGAAAAAGATGATAGGCGGAATATTTATTCTGGAAGTTTTCATGCTGCTGATGGATCGGCAGGGATTCCTCTTGACAGTGGTCATTTCAATCGGTCTATGCCTGGCGCTGGCCGTCATAGCTTTTCGTCGGCAGATAACGGGTTTTGAATGGTTGATCAAATTGCTGGCAGCCACGCTGGCGGCATTGATTTGGGGAACTTTTTATAATTTATATCTCGGACCGGAAATCATATATATGGTGAATGGCTATTATCCGGATTCGGGTTATCAGAGCATGGGTATTTCCAGTTTGTTCAATTTTCGGGATGGCCTCTCATTTTTCATGCAGAATATGGGGGGCATTCTCGGGGGGCTTGGCGCCTGGGCCGGCTATTTGTTCACGGTTTTTATCGGGCTTGGAATATTGGCGCCACTGCTGAGGAGAAAATCCGATCCCGCGGCCGCGGACAAAGCCTTGTATTGTTTCATGGCATATGGATATGTATTGGTTTGTTTGATCGGCATGGCCAATATCATGCTTGCCAGGCATCCCGCCATCTTGTGGCCGGATGTCGTTCGCTACGGATATTTTAATTCTTTTCTGGTCATAATCATGTTCTTCGGGGTATTGTCCTTGAATTCGATTTTGGCAATATGGAATGGCAAAAGCGGCAGAAATTTAGTTTTTGTATTGCTGTCTGTCCTGTTTCTGGCTAACGTGTTGTACCTGCCGAAATCAAGAGACCTGATCCTTGGCGGGCACCGGACACTGAGATGCCTGGTCGCTCAAGGTCTGCTTCAGGCATTGCGGGATCCGAGCATAGATTATTATGCACTGGATTTACCGGTTGATGATTTTGATATTATATCGTCAGTCCGGGGAAAACCACGCTTAAAATATTTACCGTAGAATGATAGAGTATTTTCAGCGTTCTTTCGGGATTTCCCGGTAGCGGTCGTAGCGCTCTATGATTTCATTGACATAGCGGATAATAATATCGGAACGGCAGGCACCATAGTTGGATTTTGCATAGAATTCTTTTCGTTCCAGCAGCTTGAAGGCTCTTTCGACGTTTTTGCTCCAGATGTTGGGATCCCAGCCCTGCTGCTTGGCAATTTTGCGGGCGTCGATCAGATGCCCGTATCCGCCGTTGTAAGCGGCCAGGGCGAAGCAAAGCCGCTCCCGCGGCGCGATCTCTTTGTCAAGGCGCTGGTACTGCTTGGCCAGATAGCCGATTCCGGCTTTGATGTTCTGCTCCGGATCCAGTGGCTGACTGCAGTTCATTTCCTTGGCGGTGAAGGGCATCAGCTGCATCAGGCCGATGCCGCCGTCAGTGGCGATTATTTCGGCGATAAAACGGCTTTCCTGATAGATTTGGGCGACTACCAGCAGCCAATCAAACTCATGATGCCGGGCGTGTTTCTTGATCAAGTGATCAAAAGGCGAAAAACTTAACTCATCGTTGTGGACTTTCAGTTTATATTGTGACTTAAGCCCGGGAAGATCCGGAATTTTGGGCGAAAAATATTTGGAAAAAACCACCCGGTAAAAATCGGAGCTGAGCAATTTCGAAATATAATTATCGGCGGCGGCTTTCAACTCGGGATTTCCGCTGCGAATCAGCCAGACGTATTTTTTCGGGGCGCCGATAATCAGGGAATAGGTGATGTCGTCATTGGTATGCATTTTGGCCCGGGCCAGTAAATTATCGACGATCGCGAAATCCGCTTCGCGATTTTCCACCAGGTCCAATACTTCGAAAGCCTCGACCCCGGCTTCGATCAAATTGGGGTGGTCTTTCAGTTCTTCCGGTTCCACCATAAAGTCAGGAAGCAGGATTCTCTGCGGTTCGATTTCATCCAGTGAACGCGGGAGCGGCTCGGTATCTTTGCGGAAGGCGAGGACGTTTCGGGCTTCCGCATAGCTCTCGCTGGAAGCAAGGCCGATTACTTTCGGTTCCGCCGGGATGGCGGCGGAGGCCAGGTCCCCCCGTCCCTCCTTGAGCCACTGCTCCATCTGCCGGCGGTCGGGAACCGTAATGACCACCACTTTCAGGTTTTGGCTTTCGGCGAAATTCTTGACCAGGTCGTACTCGAAACCGTTGAAATGATCCTGTTCGATATAATACAACGGCGGGGTATTTACCGTCAACACCCTCAAAATCCGTTTCTCGGCGATTGCCGGCAGGTCGTCGGTACAGATATCGCTGAGAAATTTGGCGGAATGAGTCTCCAGGAAGTCATTCAGGTGTTTCTGGAGGTTGATAGCTTCAGACGGCATCAGGCAGACTGTTTCCAATACGGTTGGTGAAAACAGCAGTTTTCTCGTATCCGTCTGGCTCTGCTGAATCCCGGACACGCCGATATCGGCACGGTTATGGCTCAGTGCCGAGGGGATTTTCTCATCGTCGCAGGTGACCAACTCCATTCTGAGCCCATGGTTAAGCGCGAAACGCTCGATCATGGCCAGCTCTTTCTGCCCCAGATTCAAACTCTGCTGCAACCCGGTTTGCTCAATACTATGGGATGACGCCACCCGCAATACTCCGGACGCCTTGATTTCCTCCCAGGACCGGTAAGCCTCAGAAGCCGTCAGACTCCAGATTACAACCCCTGCCACTGCGGTCAGCAGGATCAATAATCCGAATCTGATTTTCCAAATTTGACTGTTACTCATAACCTATTCAAGTTCAAACAACACCGTATTCATTGAAGGATGACTCAGCAGCGTTTGCACTCCCTGTAGACCGGGATACTCGCTCGGGGCGATCAGCGCCGGGTTGAAGTTGCCTATGATCGTTATTTCAAGATTATTCCGCTTCTCGGTAGTCCCGATTTGGACAAAATTAGTATACAAAGGCTTCGGCGTCATTCTGATTACCCGTGTTTCGGCCGGTAGTGAAATTCTGTACATCTGCCATATATCGTTGCTGTTGTTAATGAAATAGGGGTAAATGCGTTTTACCGGCAAGGGACGAATCAGCGAGTTGACGATGCTGCCCGGCAGGTTGAATTGCATATACTTGCCGGTCTTGACAGCAAAACGCTTGACTTTTACGCTGATGGTTTCTTTCAATACAGAATGCGCCAAGAGTTCAACTTTCAACGGTTCAATGGCTTCGGCGTTTTCGGAAATGGAAGTTACCATATCCTGTTCATGTCGTTTACGCAGTTCCGGGGTCAGCTCGGCGTAAAAACGGTTTTTCCCGGCAAAAAGCATTCCCGTATAGTTTTTTTCCACTTTGATATCCGCTGAGCCATCCAGCTGTACCGCAATATGATAAGTCATGTATTCACGATCCCGCGATGGCAGTATCGGATTAAGGGGAATGGCGCTGTTATCCAAAGTAAATGCAAGCCTGTTTCCGTGAGGTCTGGCTTCCAGAGGTGTATACTGGTCAGTGTCGTTCAGGTAAATATCACCGGTTTTGACCAATACCTGATCGTATAAACCCGGCAGGAAAACGTCCCGCCATCCCGACCCCGGCAGGCTCGGCAGGTTGGACGCAAGAACAAACTGGTATTTGATACCATCCGCCTTCAGCATAGAGGCAATCAGAACCGCCCGGTCGGCGGAATTGCCGTAACCGTCGCGGAGAGTCTTTTCCGCCGGAGTCAGGGAGCTCAAGGGCAACGAGGTGAACGCCGGTCCGGCATCCCGGATATTGATGGCGACGAAGTCACGTATTTCCTTGATCTTTTCCTGTTCATCCTTGCCCTTGATCATGGCGATATCAACCGGAGTGACCGCTTTTTCCAGGGCCTCCAGAACCGTATTGCCGTAGTTATTCAGCTTATCGGCGAAGATCTGAACCGAGGGGGCGATAATCCACGATGGGGGCATGGCGGTTTCGGATTTGAAGCCCGGAACCTTTTCTGCTGTCCATGAATATTGATTGTCTTTGACTGTCGAAGTCAATCCGTCGTCAGCTTTAGGCTCAAGCTTGATGGCGGAATTCACCTTGACCGTTTTTTTCATGATCGGGTCCTGCTCCTGGAATACCGCCAGCATGGCAAACGGAGTCAGATTTTTTGTCGTGGACTGGACCTCGTATTCGATAATGCTGCCGACCCGGACTCCGGGCAGGTTGACCACCATGGTTTTTCCGGCCGGATAACGCGGCGCTCCGCCGACCCAGCCCTCATCCATGATATTGATTTCCTTGTCGGTAACTTCCTGCCGGGAACCATCCGGCTGGATGACCGTGGCCTTGATCAATTTAACCTCACCCCAGGCAGGGTTGTACGAAAATTTCAGCTCCGAATTGCTCCGGATACCGCCGAAACGCAGAACCTGCTTGCGGACTTTTTCGGTTTTCGTCCAGTTCATGGCGTCTTTGATGTCAAAAACGACATCCCAATCCTGATAAACCGCGTTGGCCTCAGCTATCAGTTCCGATTCGGGACGGACAATCTTGAAGATGGGAGTTTTCAAACTTTCGTATTCGATATTTCTGAGCGAATCTTTCAGCGTAATATACTGCGTGGGGCTGACTTCGGTATACTTGAACGCCATGTAGCCGTTGCCGGTGATGGTGCGCTCTTTCAGCTCCATATTTTGTTTCCAGTCGAGGATTTCGTCGGAAACCGCTTTATATTCCGGCAGGCTGTCGAGGGTGAAATCCGCCGGCAGCTCGATATTAAATTTTTCTTCCGATGAACAGGTGGAAAAAATCTGCATCGG
Organism: Victivallaceae bacterium; assembly: GCA_031548025.1. Classification (GTDB taxonomy): domain Bacteria; phylum Verrucomicrobiota; class Lentisphaeria; order Victivallales; family Victivallaceae; genus UBA5239. The sequence goes on from JAVBRM010000052.1 coordinate 13,464, forward strand.
GTATTGACGCTCTTTCAACCCGGTAAAGCCGAGAACGAAATTGACCACCCCGAAATTCGAGCCCAGCCACGGCGGGGTGAACAAAGCTTCGTTCGCTCCCTGAACCGGGAAATTTTTGGCACTGAATTTAATTTCCAACTGCAGTGGTTTGCTCATATCGCGCAGATCCGTCGGCAAGAGTTTCAGGTCGTCCAGAACCGCTCCGGCCACCGCACGCCGCAACTGCTGGGTCACAAACTGCCGGACTTGTTCCGGCCGCCACGAGGAAAAAGCTCCCCGGTAAGCATCGTCGTTGATCCCGCCGAAAGTCATCAATGAAGTGGCGGTCAAAGTTCCCTCGGCATCCAGTTTGCCGTTGGTGGCGATCGTGAGCTTGTTCTGATCCGGCGGAACCACCGGCGAAGTCCGGAGCGTGTCACCTTCCGGAACCGCCACCAGATAACTCATATTGGAGAGGTACGACGGAAAAATTTCCGGGGTCGTTTCGTTGGTGGAATCCATCAGGATATACTTGCCGGGCGCGGTCCTGACCGCGGTAATCGCATGGTTGAAATAGTTGTTGGGTACTTCGGCATCTTTGCGCGGGCCGCTGTAAAATATCACCGGATACGCATCCAGCCCGGCTTCCCGGAGCAGCGCCGCCAGCAGCGCCGCTTTGTCACGGCAAACCCCGTAGCGGTTTTCAAATGTGATGTTGACGTCGTGCGGTTCATAACCGGGCGACTCCTGTTCCAGGGTAATTCCGGCGTAGCGTATTTCTTTGGATACGAATTGAAAAATCGCATTGATCTTTTCCAGATCGCTATTCTGGCCTTTAACCAATTCGGCGACTTTTTCTTTCATCACCGGGGTGATTTTTTCCATCCGGGGCTTGCAGATTTCCCAGTACCAGCGGGAGATTTCTTCCCAATCTTTGGCGGTGCTCACCAACAGGCGCTGCGCCACCATATAAGCCGGCGGCATGGCCGGTTCGCTGAAAATTTGGGGGACGCTGCGGGCCACCCAGCGATAGACAATCCGGCCATTTTCTTCGACCTGTTTGAACGTGATACTGTCCTTGACTTCATCCTTGACGGCGATGCTCCGCAATGGCAGTTCCTTCGGTGCGTCGACTACATACTCGTAATAATGAATCGGTGAACGCGACTGCAACGTATTGAAGTTCGTCCAGATTCCTTTCATTCGCAGTTTGATCGTGGTTTCCTTGTAAACGGTGTGGACGATATCGCCGATCTGCAACTCCGGTATCGAGACCTGCAGCACTTTCTGGTTGGGGTCGTAAATATTGGAACCCATCTGACCGGGTTCGGTCATGACCTTGGAATTAGCGGCCACGTCCACCGGGACGATGCTTCCGTCGGGGCGGATTATCTCCAGCTTGGCCACCTCGATGGTCTGGTAGTAAGTGCTGAAGTGCATGGATATGGTGCGGCTCTCGCGGCGGCCTTTTTCGGTGAGGATTTTTTCATAATAATCATCGATTGTTACGCCGAGGCCGTCTTTGTCATAAGTCGATACCTGATAATCGCTCAGGAGAATGGTATCGGCATCGGGATATTCCTTGGCTGTCGACTTGGCCGAAACCTCGCGCAGCTCCTCCATAGTCAAATTAGCTCCGGGCAAAGCCCAGGCACACAGCATCATCAGTACCAGCAATAAAAATCTCATAATACTCATCCTTAATCAGTTAAGATAATTTATCACGCTTTCGGCCGAAATACAAGTTTTCTGCCGTTTTTTCTGATCTTAGACAATAAGTATTGCCGATTGGTTCGTTAATTACCGCAAATTTCTTTGGCCAAGCGTACCGAAGCCATGGCGTCGACGACATAATGAGCTCCGATTTCATCGGCATAATTGCGGTCGACCACCGCGCCGCCGATCATGAACGGCGTTTCCAGTCCACTTTCACGTGCCAGGGTCACGACTTCCTTCATCCGGACCATGGTCGTAGTCATCAGGGCCGATAAACCAATCAGGACGGCCTTGCTCTTCTCCGCGGTTTCGATAATCCGCGCCGCCGGGACATCCTTGCCGAGGTCGACGACCTCAAATCCGTAATTTTTCAGCATCAGAACCACAATATTTTTGCCGATATCGTGAATGTCGCCTTCCACCGTGGCCACGACGATTACCGGGCGGGCTTTGGAGTCGGCCTTGTCTTCGGTCAAATACGGCTCAAGTATCTGAAATCCCTTGCGCATGGTTTCGGCGCTCATCAGCAACTGCGGCAGGAAATAAATCTTTTTCTCATAAAGCTCGCCTACCCGGCTGATACCCTTGATCAAACAGGAATCCATGAGCTCTCCGGGAGCAATACCGTTTTCAAGAGCGGTTTTCACGGCGGCCTCAATGCCCCCCTCGTCGCCGTCGATCACCAGCCGGCAAACTTTTTCGGCGGGAGTTTCGTTGGCGGCGGCAGTGCGGATTTTTTCGCCCGCGTTGGCATATTTGCCGACAAAACGCAACATCTTGGGGTCACGCTCAAACAGCGCATCGCCGGCATCAATTTGCGCCATCAAGGTTTCGTCAGAGGGATTGGCGATCGCCATATTCAACCCGCGCCCCATCGCCATCCCGAGAAAAGCGGTATTGATCAGACTGCGGTTCGGCATACCGAAACTGACATTGGACAGCCCGCAAATGGTGTTGACCCCGAATTCTTCCGTGCACCACTGAATCAGCGCCAGGGCGGTTTTGGCCGATTCGGGCGAGGACGACACCGCCATAATCAGGGCGTCCACACAAATATCCTCTTTGCGATAACCATATTTTTGAGCTTCCGCAAACACTTCCTTGACCACTTCGATCCGCCCTTCGACGGTTTCCGGGATGCCGCCGTCGGTCAACGGCAGCAAAATGAACATGGCGCCATATTTGGCGGCAATCGGCAGAATTTTTTCGATCCGCTCTTTTTCGGCGGAAATCGAATTGACCATGGCGCGACCGGGGTAAACCCGCAACGCCGCTTCGATCACTTCCGGTTTTACCGAGTCGATACACAGCGGACGCGGGCAGAGCGGAGCCAGAACGTTCAGCGCCTGGCACATTTTTTCCTTTTCATCGATTCCAGAGAGTCCGAAATTAACGTCGAGGATCGCCGCCCCTTTTTCGTTCTGCGAAATCGCGAATTCCCGGAGCAAATTCCACGACCCCTCGCGCAATTCCGCCTGAAAAGCCTTTTTCCCAGTCGGATTGATCCGCTCGCCGACCACCGCAAACGGGTTGTTCCCGCCCAGCAGGCAATAGCCTCGAGACGAAGATACCGCGCTCAAAGATTCGACCAGCGGCTTGACCGGGTTGAAACGCCGTGAATTGGCCGCCAGCTCCCGGATATGCTCCGGGGTCGTGCCGCAGCAGCCGCCGACCAGGTTGGCCCCGGCCACTGCCAGTTCCCCGGCAAAATTGCCGAATTCGACCGGCGACATCGGAAAAACCGTTTTATTGCCGATCAGCATCGGTAGCCCCGCATTGGGCTTGGCGACCAGCGGAATCGTCGCATGAGGCTTGATCTTACGGATAATCCGGATCATATTTTCCGGCCCGGTCGAACAATTACAGCCAAATGCGTCCGCTCCCAGCGCCTGCAGAGTAATCAAAGACGAAAGCGGATCATTTCCCATCAAAGTCCGCTCGTGCTCGTCAAAAGTCAGGGTCACGATCACCGGCAAGTCGCACAGCTCGCGGATTGCCAGCACCGCCGCCCGCGCTTCCTGCAAATCCATCATCGTTTCGATCGCGAAACCGTCGACTCCGCCTTCCAATTGCCCCTGGACTTGTTCCTTAAACACCGCCACCAATTCTTCAAACGGCAGCTCGCCAAACGGCTCGGCAAAAACTCCGGTCGGGGCGATATCTCCAAAGACCAGCTTGCCGGGCACTCCCTCACGGGCGATTTCCGTCAAAGCGCGGTTCAGCTCCGCACAACGTTTCTCCAACCCGAACTCGGCGAGTTTCAACCGGTTGGCGCCGAAGGTCGGCGCATAAACGATATCCGAACCGGCATTGCAGTACGCCTGCTGGACTTCATTGATGACGGCGGGATTTTCAAACACCCAGTATTCAGGGGAGACCCCCTGCGGCATGCCGCGCTTGGCAAGTTCGGTCCCGGTGGCGCCGTCCAATATGATGATCCGGCTTTCGATTAATTGGCGGAAGTCGTTCCTGGTCATAGATTATTCCTTAATAAATTAAGCGAATAATATATCACCGTATAAAAGATTATTCCAATAGAAAATTATTTAACTGTCGCGAACTGTCAAAAATCAGGACTCGACAACCGGGAGAAACATTTTTCAGCATTTCGGTGATTCTCGGCTCAAAATCCCGATTAAAATTCCAGGTATAACAGAGAAATTTCCAGTCAAAACGCTCATTACACCCCTCACTCATATCCGGGCGGCGGCGCCCATAATATTTACAGATGCGCTTAATCACCCGCCAACAGCACCGCCACCTCGATAAACGGAGAAAAATCACCGTATCGGCATACTGCAGCCGCAAAGGCAAAGTCCGGGTAAAATTGCCGTCGATGATCCACTCCGGCAAAGCCAATATTTCCAGCAATTTCGAGTCAAAGACCTCACAGTCTTCTTCGGTCCAGCCGGGCTTCCACCAAAGCTGATCCAGATGATAAAGCGGCAACCCAAGCTTTTCCGTCAGCTCAAACCCCAACGTGGTTTTTCCGGAACCGCAACACCCGATAATCAAAATTCTACGCATAATATAAAACAAAGAAAGGCGAGCCTGGGCTAAACTCCCAACCCGCCTTTACTCTTTACTCTTTTATCTTTTCTCTTAAAAAAGAAATCTATTTCTTTTTCTTGGCTTTTTTAACCGTTTTTGCGAGCTCGGCGATGATTTCCTCTACCTCGCCCTTGCCGTGATCGTAGAATTGTTGTTCCTCCGGATCAAGCTCCATGAGCAACCTCAGGAACTCACCGGCATGCTCGCGCTCTTCATTGGCGACGTCGGTCAAGACCTTTTTAGCCAATTCATTGTCCGTGGATTCGGCCAACTGCATATAGAGCTGGATCGCTTCATACTCCGACGCCACATTGAAACGGATTGCGCGGACCAATTCATCCTTGGTCAATTTCCTGCTGAACTTCGTTCCTTCAAAAGGATTTCCAAATGCTGGCATAGCAACCTCCTCTCATTTTAAGGTTTGCATATAACATACACAGCCAACTCAACAAATCAAGTAAAAAAGCCCCTTCCGATTCCTCACTCTCAAAATAATTCCAGTAAAACACTAAAAATCATCAATCCCGATTTGATATTTCGCATCGACGATTTATATTAATAGTCCAAACTTGAAGGGGCATTAGCTCAGTTGGCTAGAGCGGTTGGTTCGCAATCAACAGGTCAAGGGTTCGAATCCCTTATGCTCCACCATCCTTCGCTTTTTCGATGAAATCGAAAAAGTCTACGGCTGGCAGGCCCCTTGAAGCCGTAGGCGTAAAGGGGAATGACCGATGGCGTAGGAGGGCTGAAACTTTTGAATGATGAATTGCCTCACCCCCAAAACTCTTGTTCAGGCTCAGGCCGCGAATTTGTCATCCGTCATTTTCGCTCGCAATAGGAATTTAGTAACCAATAATAAACTACAGGAGTTTGCCATGAAAAAGATCGTAGTACTCGTTCTTGGCGTATTTTTACTCGTTTTTGGGGTAATCTTATCTGCCCATGCACAAGATAATGTGCAACGTGAAGAAGGTCGCGTCCGCATAACCAATGTTCCGCCGGCTGCCGGCGGCGGCAACGGATACGTGCGTGGGCTTCAGACGCTGTTGAATTGCGCCGGTACGCCGATCGACTATGAACGCCTGATGGGCCTGTCGGGCATGGCCTTCATTTTCCAGGTGGATGTCGAACACCGATGGGAGGGCAAGGTCGATGCCGGTTGGTGGCCTCTGGACCCGTGGGGGCTGAAGTTACATCGCGAGTTTCTGTCCCGCGCGGTTGGTTACGAGTTGAAGGAAGCGGGTCCGTTCTTCGATTCGTACCGATGGGTAATGCCGGTCGATGAGCGCCGTGACGCCTATCTGAAACAGATGCATCCGGATGTTGTGCGGCAGATTGATGCCGGACGCCCCGCACTGATGCCCTTCAGCCCTTCGAAAGCGGACTTCGGTTATGTCATCACCGGCTATGACCGGGATATGGCCGCCGACCGGCCGTCGATTTGGGGTCGAAGCGCAACGGATACCAAGGGGAGCTATGGATACTGCGCGGATTGGCCGTTTGGCGTGATCACGTTAGGCCGGAAACTGGCTCCTATAGACGTCGACGAGGCCGACCTGACGGCGCTACGTCAAGCTGTGGCCTTGGCTCGCGACCAAGCGGGCCCGATTGAGGCACCATGGAGCGACCGGCGCTTCACCGGCAGCAAGGCATGGGCGGCGTGGGCGGCGCTTCTGCGCAATGAGAGAGAACTGACGGAGTCCCGCCACCATTGGAACGTGCGGAACGGCCTCATCTGCAACCGCACGGCGGCCGTTGCATACCTGCGAAGTGTGGCTGAACGGCGTGGAGGCCGGGCCGCCGAAGCACTGTGCGACGCTGCGAATGCTTACGTGAAGGTCCTGGAACAGGTCCGGCTTCTGGATGCGAAGGACATCTCCGGGGATATGGGGAAACGCCGTCGGTTGGCGGATCACGTCGACCTCGTCGCCAAGCTGGAACAGGAGGCGGTTACGCACCTCGAACGGGCGATTGACGCGATGAAGTAAGACGCCGTCCGTTTTGAAATCATTCAAATGCGCTACCATCCTTTGAATCAACCAAGAATCAGCAGCTGGAAGATTAATTTTTTCGTATTTTTTTGCGTTAACCGCTAAGTTCGGGGTCCCCCGGTTCGTCCAATATACCAGAAAATCCGGATTCACTAGTCAGGGAACAACAAAATGGACATTAAACAACAGACTTTCGATCAACTGATTGACCGGGACCTCGGCATGCTGCGGGCGGCGGCACTCCGAATCCTCGGCAATCCCTTCGACGCCGACGAGGCGATTCAACAATCACTCCTAACCGCATGGAAAAAATTCGAATCCTTTAAAAATCACGCCAGGCTCTCAAGCTGGCTCTACCGGATCACCATGAACTCCAGTTACGACATGCTCCGGAAAAAACAACGCGAAAACCGTAAACTCGACTACTACGCCCAACATGCCGACCCAGGACCGGAACGGCCAGATACCCGGCTTGATGAACTCGAGCTCGCCATCGCCAGCCTCCCGGAACTCTACCGCGAAGCCATCGCCATCGGCTTCCTCTCCGGCTTCGACGGTGAAAAAGCCGCCGAAATCCTCGAGTGCTCCGTCAACACGCTCCACCAGCGCGTTCACAAAGCCAAACAACTGCTGAAACAAAAATTGGAGAGCATATAATCATGAAAAAGGAACATATCGATCAGAAACTCGAAGCGCTGCGTGACCGCGACCGCGGTACTGCTTCCGACTTCCCCCCCGCCGGTGAATTCAAGGCCGAATTCTTCCGCCGTGCCGCCGCCATTCCGAAACATTCGCCGGCCTTTCGTCATATCTGGAAAATCGCGGCGCTTTTTTGCATCCTCGGCATCGCCTCCGCCTTGCTGCTGCCTCATCTCGTTCCGGGTAAGGTGTATTATTTACGTACTGTTAATAAAAAATCAATTAAAGGATTTTCTGAAGCCAATTCATCGGCTGAGCATGGCGCTAGAAAGGATTTTGACCGGGCCTCAGAAGTTGCTGCGCCGCAGATGGCACCGACTAAACAACTGCCTGCGGCCATCACGGCTTCAAGGCCCGTTACGGCTCCCAGGCCCCCAACGTCCGCCACGCCGAGACCGGAACAGAGCGCTTCAACTCGTATCGATTACAGTATCTCTCAACCAGCCGCAACGTCCGCCACGGCGAATTGGAGATGGAAACAGGAAGCTCCAAATCATACCAATTACGGGAATGTCGTATATCACGACGGCAAACCAGCCGGGATCCCGCAGGAGTGGTACACGCGTCGAGGTTCCGGGGAGAACTTCAATACAGAAGAGTACAAGAACTTTGTCGAAAACCCCTTCCTTGCGGTGTCGGCGAGTCCGCTCTCGACTTTTGGCGCGGACGTGGACAGCGCTTCCTACACCAATCTCCGGCGGATGCTCATGGATGGCAAGCGCCGTCCGCCGCGCGATTCGGTACGGATTGAAGAGTGCCTCAACTACTTCAGCTACAACTATCCCGCGCCGGAAAAGGACAAAATGTTCAACGTCGCCTTTGAAATGGACGATGCGCCGTGGGCTCCTCAACACAAGCTTCTCCTGATCGGAGTTCAGGCGAAAAAGGTTGAAAAAGCCAAGCTCCCGCCTTCAAACTTCGTCTTCCTGATCGACGATTCGGGCTCGATGCGCGGTGTGATGCCGCTGGTGATCGAAGCGATGACGGCGTTGACTGATCAGCTACGGAGCCAGGATAAGGTCAGCATCGTGACCTACGGCGGCAGCGTCCGGCGCCTGGTCGAGGGCAAGAGCGGCAGTGATAAGGAAGAGATCAAGCAGATGCTCTCGAAGCTTCGCGCAGGGGGATACACTCCCGGTGGTGCGGGGATTATCGAGGCGTACAAGCTTGCGCATCAGTACTTCATCAAGGGGGGCAACAACCGGGTGGTTTTGATTACCGATGGCGACTTCAATGTCGGCGTGTCGAGTGAATCGGATCTGGTTGAAATGGTGGAGAAGGAACGCGGCAGCGCGATTTATCTCTCGACCTTCGGCGTCGGGACGGGAAACTTCAAGGACAACAAGCTTAAGATGTTGGCGAACAAAGGAAACGGAAACTATTCCTATCTTGACAACGCCCGTGAGGCGCGCAATGCGATGGTCAATGAGATGACGGGAAAGATGTTCACGATTGCGAAGGACGTCAAGTTCCAGCTGGAATTCAACCCGGAGAAGGTCCATTCATACCGGTTGCTGGGGTATGAGTTCCGGAAGCTTGCGGATCGGGATTTCAATGACGACACGAAGGATTCCGGTGAAGTGGGCGTGGGCCATCAAGTGACGGCGCTTTACGAACTGGTGATGGCGGATGCGCCGGATGAAGTGAAATACCGGAACACGCCGAAACCGGATGATTTGAAATATCAGACGCGCAAAGGGAAGACGAGTGACGAATTGCTGACCTTCAAGCTTCGTTATCAGCAACCGGAGGAAAAGGCTCCGAGTGTGTTGCAGGAGTTCACCGTACGTGAGATGCCGAAGTCGGGGGACAACCTTGGCTGGGCGTCGTCGGTAGCGGAGTTTGCGCTGCTGCTGCGTGATTCCGAATACAAGGGACAGGCGGACTTCGGGAGCCTGGCCAAGCGGGCGAAAAAGTTCCTTGGCGAAGATGAAAATGGGGCGCGGGTGGAGTTTTTGCTGATGATCCGCAACGCCGCCGAGCTGATGAAAAAATAAGAAAACGCCGCAGGCCCCGTCCATTGGAGGCGGGGCCTGCGGCGAAAAGTACAATTTGGAATTCCGCTTTACTCTTTGTCTTGAATTATCACGATTATAATTCACGCCGTATTATCATCGAAACGGGCATCCTGCTTTATTTTTCCATCCAATGCTTTTCCATAAGCAATCCTTGATTTAAGGCGTAGGCAGTTTGGGGCGGGCTCCGGGGACGAAGCGGATTTCGCGGCAGCGTCCCGCGCCCAGGATATTGTTGATATTCTGGATCAAACGGTCTGTAACCGGGCCTTTGAGTTCGCGGAGCCAAGCGTTGTGGAAGACTCCGACTTCGGCGACGCCGTCACGGAGGTTGATCGGTTCGGAGATGGCGGCGATCTGTTTGCCGGCGATTTCCGGCCAGCTTTCACGGAGCTTGATCCCGTCGATGATCTCGGGGGAGGCGACCTTGTCGAGCAGTTTGTCGACTTGCTCGGCCATATTGATTGCGGGAGATGAGTAGGCAATGGATTCGACCTTGCCCCTTTGGGCTCCGTACCATTCGGTGAGGAGCCCGCGGACAATCAGGCGGTGTTTGAGTTCATCCGATTTGGACATAGTTATCCTGTATTGACATCGAGTCCGAAGAATGCGAACGGCAGAATTATCGCGTCGAGCGCCAGTTTAAACGGCGCAATGGTCCCTTTGACCAGGTTTTTGACTCCCGGGCCGAATTGACCGAAGGGGATACATACCGTAGACTGGATAACTCCCAGCGGCAGGTAAAAAATTTCAAGTACGTCTTTGCCCATCTTGATCAAATGCGTCCCGCCGCTTTTCAGCCCGCGCAGGACATAGGGATATGCGATTTGAGCCGCCTTGATAGCGATTGGAGCAAGAATGGCGATGGTAACCGGGTCAATGGCTTTGGCTTCCTGAATAGGCATAACCGTAAAAGCGATAATCAATGCGCTTAAGAGTAGTACGGTTCGTTTCATCAATGTCCAAATGCTCCAGTTAATCAAAATATCAGTAAATATAGTCGCCTTTTTGAAAAAGCCAAACCAAGAAAATAATTATATTTGCCGGACGCCAATTAACGGCGTCCGGCAATACGGAGACAATTAATGGCCGCCGCAACCGCCGCCGCAGCTGTCACAGCCGCCGCCGCAACCACCACCGCCGTAGAATTCCTTGATGGCGGAGATAATGGCTTCCGGAGTGAAACCGAATTTTTCTGCCAGGACTTTGTACGGGGCCGAAGCGCCGAAGTGGTCAAGGCCGATGGCCAATCCGTTCGGACCGATCAGGCGATGCCAGCCGAAAGTGGAACCGGCTTCGATCGATACGCGGAAGTTGCACCATGACGGCAGGACTTCTTCCTGGTATTCGATGCTCTGTTTGAGGAAGAGTTCCATCGAGGGCATGGAAACCACGCGAACCTTGATCTTGAACTGTTCTTTCATGATGGCGGCGCTCTTGAGCGCGAGCTGTACTTCCGAACCGGTGGCGATCATAATCATGTCGAATTCTTCATCGTCGGAGAGCACGTAAGCACCCTTGGTCACGTCGATTTTCTTCGCCATATCAGCCGGGATCGGTTCCAGATCCTGACGGGTCAGGAGCAGTGCTACCGGGCCTTCGGCCTGCATGGCGGCGGCCCAGCAATGCGCCACTTCGTTGGCATCGGCCGGGCGGAACACAGTCACGCCGGGAATGGTCCGGAGCATGGCGATCTGTTCGATCGGCTCATGGGTGGGGCCGTCTTCACCGACATAGAATGAGTCGTGGGTGAAAATATAAATCTGATGCAGATTCTGGATGGCCGCCAGGCGAATGGCCGGCTTCATGTAATCGGAGAAGACGAAGAAAGTCGAGGTATACGGAATATTGACGCCATACAGCGCCATCCCGTTGCCCATCATGCCCATGGCGAGCTCGCGGACACCGAAATGCAGGTTTTTGCCGGCGCGGTTGTCGACGGAGAAACCGGGTTCGTTCTTGATATCCGATTTGGTCGAGGGGGCCAGGTCGGCGGCGCCGCCAAGCAGAGAGGGAACCAGCGCGGAAACTTTCTGCAGAACTGTACCGCCGGAGGCGCGGCTGGCAATCGGTTTGTCTACCGGAGTCACTTTCAACAGTTCTTCGAGCAGGTTGGCCGGAACAGTTTTGTTGAGCATTTTCGAAATCAGATCGGCTTCGGTCGGGTGCGAATCGAGATACTGCTGGAATTTGTTGTTCCAGTCGGCGGCTTCGCCTTCGAGCTGCTTGATGCGGTCGCCGATGAATTTGCGGACTTCTTCCGGCACGAAGAAAGTCTGTTCGCCGAATCCCAGGTTTTTGTGGGCGGCCATCAATTCGTCGTTGCCGAGCGGTTCGCCGTGGCTGGAGGACTTGCCTTGCTTGTTGGGCGAGCCGAACCCAATCTGGGTTTTGCCGACGATCAAAGTCGGGCGGCCGTCGGATTTTACCGCTTCGGCCAGGGCCTTGTCGCATTTTTCGATATCGTTGGCGTTGTCGCAATGGATGACGCGCCAGTTATAGGATTCGAAACGTTTGCCGACGTCTTCACTGAACGCCAGGTCGGTTTTGCCTTCGATGGTGATGCTGTTGTCGTCATAGAAAACAATCAGGTTGTCGAGTTTCAGGTGCCCGGCCAGGGAGGCGGCTTCGGAGGTTACGCCTTCCATCATGCAGCCGTCGCCGGAGATGACGAACATTTTGCTGTCGACTAACCCGGTGCTGTCCAAACCGGTTCTGGCGGCGAAATTCTTATTGGAGATAGCCATGCCGACCGCGGAAGCGAAACCGCTGCCGAGCGGGCCGGTGGTGATTTCCACGCCGTCGGTGTGACCGAACTCGGGATGGCCGGGGGTCAGGCTGCCCCATTGACGGAACTTCTGCAGTTCTTCCATCGGCAGGCCGTATTCGAAAAGATGAAGCAGCGAGTAGATGAGCATCGAACCGTGTCCGGCGGAAAGGATGAAACGGTCGCGGCCAAGCCATTTCGGGTTCTTCGGGTTGTGGCGCATGTACTTGTGCCAGAGGGTGAATGCATAATCCGCGCAACCCATGGGCATACCGGGATGGCCCGAGTTCGCTTTCTGGACGCCGTCGGCGGCCAGCAGGCGGACGGTGTTTGCGGATAATTTGCAAAGTTCGAGGTCGTTCATTAATCGGCTCCTTTTTTAATTTTTTTTGCAAAAATTTTTGCTATTTAACATTATCCATTTATATTTTAGATGTAAAACAGTAAAATAACGACAAAAAGAGCAAATTGCAAGCGCAGAGTAAAGATGAGTGAAAATTTTATTACATCAACATTGAATAAAAAAAATGTGACCCAGGATAATTCGCTGAGACCGACTCAATTCTGCGACTTTCCCGGACAGGACAAGGAAAAAGAAAAACTTCAGCTCTATGTGGCCGCCGCCAAGCAGCGCCAGGAAGCACTGGGCCACCTGCTGTTGAGCGGGCCGCCGGGATTGGGCAAAACCACTCTGGCTTATATCATTGCCAATGAAATGGGCAGCACCATCAAATCGTCCAGCGGTCCGGCCATCGAAAAGCCCGGCGACCTGGCGGGGCTGCTGACCGCGTTGCAGGAAGGCGACATCCTGTTCATCGACGAAATCCACCGACTCAACAACACGGTGGAAGAATATCTTTACAGCGCCATGGAGGATTATTTCATTGACATCATGCTGGACCAGGGGCCGGGGGCCCGGTCGGTCCGGCTGAACGTGGCGCATTTCACTCTGATCGGCGCCACGACCCGGCAGGGAATGCTGACTTCGCCGTTGCGTTCGCGTTTCGGAATGTCCTGCCGACTGGAGTTGTACAGCCCGGAGGACCTCCAAACCATTATCAAACGTTCGGCGGGGATCTTGAATGTGGAAATCGAAGACGCCGCCGCCTATGAAATCGCGCGCCGCTGCCGGGGAACTCCGCGCGTGGCGAACTCGCTGCTGCGCTGGGCCCGTGACTACGCCCAGATCAAGGGTAACCGCGACATCACTCATCAAATCGCAGACGCCGCTTTGAAAATGTACGATATCGATGAGGATGGCTTGGACTCGATGGACAACCGCCTGCTGCAACTGATCATCGAATTTTACCATGGCGGGCCGGTGGGCCTGAAGACCCTGGCGGTAGCGGTGGGCGAGGAAGAACGTACCATCGAGGATGTTTACGAGCCGTTTCTGATCCAGGAAGGGTTCCTGATGCGAACCCCGCAGGGCCGGGTAGCCGCCCCCCGCGCCTGGCAGAAGCTCGGCTTGAAACCGCCGCGCCAGATTCGCTACGCCAAAAACTTCAACCCCGACCAGCCGGAATTGTTTGATTTATAGATTTGAATTTTGCGGTTAGTGATTTATATTAATGATGAATATGCGATTTTTTTGCAAAAATCAACAAAATAAGAGGCATTGATATGCTTATTGCCTTTACGGTCAGGAACTATAAATCGTTAAAAAATGAACTGACGTTGAATTTTAACGTTGAGAATTTAAACGATATTCATCAAGATAATCTAATATATTTGGACTCCGGGAAAACCAGTGCGGTTGTCCGGAGCATTGGCATATGGGGACCAAATGCTTCCGGCAAGAGCAATGTTCTCGATGCCTTGAAGTCGTTACAAAATCTAGTCACTTCATCTCACAGTTATGAGCTGGATCAAAAAATTGCAGAATACAAACCATTTAAACTGTCCTCGGAAACTGCAAGCGCTCCGATTTATTTTGAATTGGAGTTTGTTGGAATTGATGCGTTACACTATATATATAAAGTTGAGTTCAACCGGGAAAAAATACTGGCGGAATCGCTATATTTCTATCCTTCCGCAAAACCGGCAAAGCTGTTTGACCGAATTTTCGATCTTCCGCAGTCAGAATGGTTTGGCAATTATCTCAGAGGGGTCAAGATTATATCCTGCCGCGATAATCAGTTATATTTAAGTGTGGCGGCTCAGCATGACAAAAGTTCCGAGCTGTTGAAAAACGTTTACAGGTTTATTCGGAGCAGCATTAATTTTCTGTCAAGCGATTTTGGGATATTGACAGATAGAATGCTGAGAGATAATGATTTTCTGGAGGCCGTGTCAAAGTTATTGGCATGTGCCGATACCGGAATATCGAAAGTTGATTTTTCTGAATATGAACAAAAAGTGAAATATTGGAATAAAGAAAAAGAAGAGACTGTAACCAGAACAAAGCCAATCTTTAAGCATCAAGGAAGTAATATTGATTTTGAATTTGAAGAGGAATCCGCGGGCACCAGGTGTCTTTACAATATTTCACCGTCTATTTTGTACGGCATAAACCTGCCGGAAGTCTTTGTGATTGATGAGATTGATGAAAGCTTGCATCCCCGGATCGCCGAATTCATAATCCGGCTTTTTCATGATCCGGCAGTCAATAAAAGCAATCCTCAATTAATTTTTACAACCCATAATACTGCTCTGATGAATGAAGATCATTTTCGACGGGATCAAATCTACTTTACCCAGAAGGACGCTGATGGCGCGTCTGAATTATACAGCCTGGATGAATTCAGCCAAGTCAGAAGCGATACATGTTTCGAAAAGTGGTATAGAGAAGGAAGATTTGAAGCCATTCCTGAAATAAACTATTTTGAATTATTGGAGGTTATACAGGGGATGTTCGGAAAAAGCAAAGAGCTTCAATCAATATGAGTAGAGCCAGAAAACCCAATACAAGAAATATTACATCAACCTTCCGTATTTATACCGAAGGGCAAGAAACCGAGCCCAATTATGTGAAGGGATATATTGACGACTATCTGCGGCAAAAAGGATTTTTCGGTTACAGGATCATTGCCAGGAAGCCGAAGGATCATTCTCCATATGGATTATTGACGGCGGCAAAAGCCGAAATGGAGGAAGGCGATGAGGTCTGGTTGATTTTTGACCGTGATGACCATAAAAAAATACCCCAAACTTTTGCCGAGGCTAAAAATGCCAATATCAAGATCGCATTTTCAAGTATATGCTTTGAAATCTGGATATTAATGCATTTTGAATATACCACGAGGCACTATACCTGCTACGAAGAGCTGAAATCGGATAAACTACTCAAATACTTACCGGAGTATGAAAAATCAGCTTCTTCTCTTTTTAGAAATGCTGCCGGACTAAATGGCGAAAGGCTGCAAAAGGCCATTGACAATGCAAAAAAACTGTGCAAACACACTCAATCGGCAAATAAGGGAAAGAATATCTACGAGCTTGGCGCATACACTGATGTTTATGAACTTTTAGCCGAAATCGATGCTTTTATCAAAAAAATAAAAACAAAGGGTTCTCCGTCGGTTTGTGCCACGCCGTAGCCGGAACCCCTGCGCAGTCAAGTCGCAATCCGGCATAACCGTTCGCTTCGCTCCCTATTATTCCGTTTGAGGCTTGACAGCTTCGGGAACCCGGCTGGAGTTGTGTTGTGGTTTCCTAAAAAAATTCGGAAACATTTAAAAAAAAACAAGCGACTGGTCGCATCAGGCTCTATGTTTTAGTTATCACACAC
>JAVBRM010000239.1:0-19844 GCA_031548025.1 Victivallaceae bacterium
AATAACAAAAATGCTTCACTTGAAACTTTTTATCCAGTCTTTTTTGAAAAATTTTCAGGAAAAAGTGATCTTTTGAGCTTTTTCCTTAACAATAAAGTAGTTAAATGTATGTTAATGTATAAATTTTTGACAAAACCTCAAAAAAGAAAAGGAAATTACCATGGAAAAGTTTGTGAATTTCATCCCCACCAGGATTTATTTCGGGGCCGGTCAGCTTGAAGCGCTTGGCACCGTTGCACTGCCGGGCCGGAAGGCCCTGATCGTGATGACTTCCGGCAAATCGATCCGCGCCAACGGTACACTGGACCGCGTTCAGGCGCTGCTGAAAAAGAACGGTGCGGAGAGCGCGGTTTACGACGGCATACAGGCCAACCCGACCAAAGAACAAATCATGGCCGGCGCGGCCGTGGTCAAGGCGGAAAAATGCGACTTCATCATCGGTCTCGGCGGCGGCAGTCCGATCGATTCGGCCAAGTCCATCGCGGTCATGGCGGTGAATCCGGGGGATTACTGGGATTACGTTTCCGGCGGAACCGGCAAGGGGCAACCGGTGCCGAACCAGCCGCTTCCGGTCGTGGCCATAACCACCACCGCCGGCACCGGTACTGAAGCCGACCCGTGGACCGTGGTCACCAACGGCGATGAAAAGATCGGGTTCGGTTACGACGCCACGTTCCCGATCATCGCCATTGTCGACCCGGAGCTGATGCTGACCGTGCCGCCGGACCTGACTGCGTATCAGGGTTTCGATGCATTTTTCCACGCGGTGGAGTGCTATCTGGCAAACGTCGCCACCCCGATCAGCGAACTCTACAGCCTGAAGAGCATTGAACTGCTCGCCAAGTCACTGCCGGCCGCCGTCAAGGACGGCAAAAACCTGGCGGCGCGCACCGACGTGGCGCTGGCGAACACCCTCTCCGGCATGGCCGAATCGACCTCGTGCAACACCTCCGAACACTCGCTGGCACACGCCATCGGCGGCATTTATCCACACATCCCGCACGGCGTGGCATTGCTGATGGTCTCCAGGGCGTGGTTCAAACACTATGCATCGCTGGTACCGGAACGCTTCGCCGCCATGGCCAAAGCCGCCGGTGCCAATGACTTCTGCGAAGTGCTGGAAAATCTCCGCACCGGCTGCGGCGTCGATCAGCTGAAAATGTCCGATTTCGGTATCAAACGCGAGGAACTCCCCGCGATCAACGACAACGCCTGGGACACCATGGGCGGCCTTTTCACGCTTGACAGAATCCGATTGACCAAAGCCGAATCGCTGAAAATCCTCGAGGAGTCCTATGCCTGACGCAACCGGTCTCATTTTCGACATCAAAAAATTCGCCATCAACGATGGCCCCGGCATCCGCACTGCGGTATTTCTGAAAGGCTGCCCGTTGCGCTGCCTGTGGTGTCACAACCCCGAATCGTTGGAAATGAAGCCGGAACTGTCATTTTCGCCGGAGAAATGCATCAACTGCGGCTGGTGCGCCACCGCCTGCCCGAACAACCTCGACCGTGCCCTCTGTACCGGCTGCGGCAAATGCGCCGAAAAATGCTACGCCGGCGCCCGCGAAATCATCGGCCGTCGCGCCACCGTGGAGGAAGTGCTCGCCGAAGTCCTCAAAGATCGAATCTTCTACGAAAACTCCGGCGGCGGCATGACCGTTTCCGGCGGCGAACCGCTGTTCCAACCCGAATTCACCACGGCCCTGCTGGAAGCCGCCAAAAAAGAGAACCTCCATAACTGCCTCGACACCTCAGGCTTCGCCAAATGGGAAAAAATCGAAAGACTGCTGCCGTTCGTCGATATCTTCCTCTACGACCTCAAAGAAACGAATCCCGAATGTCACCAGAAATACACCGGCGTACCACTCGAACCGATCCTGGCAAACCTGACCCGGATCGATCAAGCAGGCAGCGCCATCATCCTGCGCTGCCCGATCGTTCCCAGCCTGAACGACCGCCTCGAACACGCCGACGGCATCGCCTGCGTCGCCGCCGGGCTGAAAAACCTGCGCGAAATCAATCTAATGGCCTATCACCCGCTCGGTGAATCCAAACTGTCGCGACTGGGCAAAACCTCCAGCCTGGGCGGCGAATTCGCGACCAAAGACCTGCTCGAGCCCTTCCGCAAACGCCTGGCTCCCCAAAGCTCCGTCCCCGTGAGCTTCTCCTGACCGCAAAGCCTCCATAATTTTTCCGAAAAAAAGTTAAATCTCCGCTTAAAAATCGGCGACTGTGCTTCTCGCTTTTTGACTCAAATACACTCAAATTCACCGATACGGACTTTCCGGCGGATAAGCAAAAATTCGCAAAATGATTTGGGCCTCTTGAGGCAGGATGGGATTGCTGTCATTGTCATCACTCAATCGAATTTAATTTTACCAGTGAAATGCTTTGTGGCAGCTCAAGTGTGCATTCCGGTTCTGTCCGGCCATTGCTGAAGTCCCAAGAGACTCGGATCAAGCCGCGAGGCGTCGGTACGGTTCCGGAGATCTTTTCGCCGGGTGTGAAGACGGGATCGAATGTGATCTTTTTCCAGCCGGGCGCGGCGGGGCGAATTCCTAACAATAAGTCGCGGTAATGGATCAGCGGGTGTGCGCTCCAGGCATGGCAGCGGCTGAGGACTGGTCCGAAAAATTCAGGCCAGTATTCGGCCGTGGTTTTCAGGTCCGCCTTCAGAAAATCGCTCCACCAGCGACGAATGCATTCAAGAACTTCGTGGCCGTGCCCCATCTGTTTGGCCGCCTCGAAAACGTAGTGGATGAAATATGGACTCGGCATCCATTCTCTTCGGCGATTTTCTTTGAGCAGCGGCAAGATCGTACCATTCATCCAGAAGAATTGTTCTTCGGGAAAGAGTCCGAGAAGAATACCAAAGGCAGCAGTATGAGCGGACATCGGGGATAGCACGGGGGCAAGGGAATCATCCAGCGAATTAAACCACGCATGATTTTTCCGGTCGTATGCTTTTTCGCAAAGCGTTTTTTCGATCCGTTCGGTGATCCGCGCGGATAGTGCCGTTGTTTCCGCATCGTCCGCGGCCAGTGCGACTTCATGCAGTTTCCTGAGGCCGTAGAGAACGATCATGTTGTAAAGGGTCGGCACTCCCTCTTTCGGAAGTTGAGGACACCAATCGAGGAAAAGCCAATAGCGCGGATCGTAATGCACCAATCCATCCTTTTCGGATTGCGCGTCGAAATATCCCGCAATCTTCTTCGCCGTTTCCCGAAGTTCTCCGTAAAAGGCCGTGGAGCCGGTCTGGTACCAGTGCAAATGGAGTGTGGCCAGATAAAACGCACTGTAATCGGGCAGGATGCAGCGGTGCCCGCAACCGGGGGTGACGCCGTATGTCAAACCGTTTTCGATCTGCGTGTCGGCAATCTGACGTAACCCGCGCTCCAACAGGCGTGGATCATCCGCGAGGACAAACGTACTGCCCGCCTCGACCAGGGCATCCCCCCACCATTGGGCGTTTTCGCGCCAGGGACCATCTACGTATGCGTCGCACATGCAGTAGCGCTGTGTCCGGACGCATATCGTCCTGATTTCATTATCGAGGGCATGACTGGAGACAAATTCGCCCGTTTCCTCCAGAGGATAAATGGCATCTTGAACGGAAATCCGTATATCGATTTTCGCCTTGTCCCGCTGAATCAAAGAAATGAAACGGCCGCCCCATGGAAGCGAAAGCTGGTGTGAGTTGTGTCCTTGCCGCAGGATCAGGCGCCCGCCATGAAGAGTCGTAATGTAAACAGGTTCGACGGAAAGAACGGGAATCCCGTTTTCCGCGTCATCCGCCACCAGAAAATCAAGGATCGTGCCGTCGGTATCGCAATCGCATTCAAAACGGATGAATCCGGCGAATTCGCCGCCGAAATCAAACACCCGTTCCGAGCCTTCGCCCTGCGGATTGTACGAACGTTCCTTCTGATGCAGACGCCCGACATTCATGGTGTCGCGCCAGTTTGAAACCGGGGTAAAATGCAAAGTCGGAAGTTCCTTTTCCGGAATGCGTATTTCTCCTGAAAGCAGCGGAATGCCGCGTTCTTCAAAAGCCGGCCACGGCTGACACCCCGGAGTACGTCCCAGCGTATTATCCCAGGCGGAATCATCGTATCCGGCTTCGCGCCAGCCGTCATCTCCCGTGCGGCAGTCGAAAAACTCCTGAAAAAGATATTGACTGCTGCCTTTGGCAACCGCGCAAATATAGCCGGGAGCGGTTCGGTATTTCCAGTCCCCGCCGGTTTTCAGGTCGATTTCTCCGGCGTGCCCGGCCAGTAGAAATCCGGCATCCCCCTGGTAGAAATAGACGTAATTCGGAGCGCCAAACTGATACCCGAGCGCGGCGATTACGTTGTGCCCGGTCCGGAGATACGGCGCAAGGTCTACCCGGTCGACAGGCCAGTGCGACTGATAACCCCGCGCGGGCCCGTGGTTGACGTACACGCCGTTCACCCAGAGCGTATAACGGGCATCCGCCGTGACGACGACCTCCGCTTTTTGCGGAATTTCTTTCAGTTCGAAGGTCCTGCGGAATTGTATGCGCGAATCCGCGTTGTGAACACCCCATGAACAAAAATTCCAAATCCATTTCGCCTCGCCGAACACTTCAGAATTCATTTTTCGTACTCCAAAATAACTTTTGCCGTTTTTCCGGCGAAGAAATCCGCAAATGCCTGTGGGGCATCCGCATATTTGCGGTAGTCGGAAATCAGAGACGTCACGTTCAACCCCTTTCGCCAGAGTTCGAGCATCTTCTCGTATTCGCAAAAATGGTAAAACCAGGCTCCTATCGCCGTGATGTCGCGACGGATGAAGTGTTCGCTGGGGGACAGCGGAATCGCGGGCTGTTCGCCGTTGAAAATAACAATACCGCCGGTGCGAACCGCCGCAAAACAGTTGAGCGCGGTTTCCGGGCGCCCGGCGGCCTCAATGCATACATCCGCGCCGCCGCCCGTAATCTTTTTCACTTCCTGAATGACGTCGCATTCGTCCGGATTCAATACATACTCCGCGCCGAGCTGTTTGGCCTGATCGAGGCGGAATGTGGATTTATCCACGGCAATGAGCGTTCTGCCGAGATATTTCTGCAGGAGAATATTACCCAGCCCGATCGGGCCCGCGCCGAAAACCGCGATGGTTCTGGCGTCTGCCGGAATTTTGGTGGAGGTGTGATACGGAACCCCGAGTCCGTCGCAGCAAATCAGCACGGCGACGTCCCAGGGAAGATCATCTGGCAGCACGTGACAGGCATTGGCGGCGGCCAGGAACTTTTCCGTGTGCATATTGCTATACCCCTTACGGTTTTCGCACCAGGTATAGCGCCCGGCGCCGCATTGGGGACAGTTCGCATTGCCGCAGCCGGCAACGGCGCTCACGCCGACCCGCTGCCCGATTTTCAGCGGAATATTGCCCGTGCCCAGAGCGGCAACAATACCGACCGCTTCATGCCCGCAGTTACCGCCGGGCTTGCCGGCGGCGCTGCGGTAAACGCCCATTTCACTGCCGCAGATCGCGCTCGCTGCCGTTTTGACGATGACTTCGCCGGAGCCCGGAATCGGTTCCGGAACTTCGATAAATTCAGCGACACAATTACCGGACATTCTAAGGTTACGCATTTTTTGAAACTCCTGATTTAAAAACTCAAAGAAAATTCTTCTTGTACATTGACCGGCCGTTTCAGAGCGGCGGAACGACGGAGCCCTGCCTCAAACTGCAACTCCTCCAAACCATTCATACCGGTGACCGGAGGCGGCACATCCCGGACAATGGAATCCAGATAAGTACCGATGGATTTTCCGAAAGAATCCGCATATTGATTTCCACGGGAAAAGAACGGGCTCAGAGAATAAGTTTCCGTATAATGGGAATCCTTCATCTGGATACTCAGGTTGGCATCCAAATCGCTGAATTCCACCAGACCGCCCTCGAAATTCATAACGCAGGAATAGAGACTGACAAAGAAACTGGAAGCGGAAGTGCCGAGGATGGTCCCGGTCGCTCCGTTTTCCAGCTCGAATGCGGCAGCAATGTCCGGGCTCTGTTTGCCATCCCCATATACCGCCCGGCTGGACAAAGCGGTAATTGTTTTCGCCTTGCCGCCCAGACATTGCAGCAGGTCGATGCAATGGCTCCAACAGGCATAATTGACGAACAACGTTGCCTGAAGCAATTTCCCCAGAGGCTTCGAGGCGATCAGTTCGCGCAGCCGTTTGGTCTGGTCGAAGAAACGGTAATTGAAATTCATTCCGGTTTTGATATTTTCTTTTTCCAGGCGCATGATGAGATTTTTCGCATCGAAAAAGTCCTCTTCGCAGACGTCCGCCTGTCCGTTTTTCGCGACCAGCGGCTTCTCAAAAAACATCCGGCGCGGATGAAAATCGGCCAGGGAAGTCGCCGCAACCAGGCGCTGCGTTTCATGAGTGAGAACCAGGACCGTATCCGGGTCGTAAGCCATCAGTTCGGCTAGTGATTTCGTCGCCTTGCCGCCGAACTGTTTTGCGCATTCTTCCGCTTTTTCAAATATGTGGTCGTTGTAAAACAGCTCCACATCGTCTCTTTGCGACAGATAGGGGAGATAACTTTTGACCGCGATACGGCCGCTTCCCAAAATTGCAATTTTTAATTTTTCCATTTTTTTGAACTCCTTAAATTATAACCAGCCTTGTTTTTTCCGGCATGAAATACCAGTAAACCAGGCGGATGTCATGAGAAAAATGCCCGTCTTTATCATTCGAATAAGTGATCGAACCATCCGGATGATAAGTGATCCGTTCCTGCCCGAAACGGAATGCCGGAGCGAAATTCAACGATGCATGCGAAACTTTTACATCGGCATGCCAACCCGTGGTGGTCCGGATATGGTTCCGCTTCAATATTTCCCGCTTTTCGCCGGGTTTCCGGATACAGTCCGCATCCATCAGGAACAATTGTACTGTTTCCGGATTTTCCATATTTCCTTCAAAGTCCAGATGAAAGACCAGAAAGTCAGAATCCAGTTCAAACGACCAGCGAATTCCGTTGCCGCCGTATATTATTCCCGGACCGGCAGGATTCCGGTCATCCGGGCAGAGGTGCTCCCGCATATTGCCCTCGTGGTTTCGGGCCGCTGGAATATCCTTCTCCAGAACCTCGCGCAAAACTTCCGCACGCCATTCCAGCTTTTCAGGGAAATATTTATAGACTTCCGCCTCGGAGTGGTAGCCCAGGCGCGCATCCATGCGACAGAGTTCAGCCAAACGCAAACTTCCTTCGATCTCCTCCCGGATTATTTTCTCCATACCATCCAGCAATATTTGCGCTGAACGCGCCTGAGAAATCAGAGCATTGCGCAAGCCGTAAAAATTCAGAATGTTATGCCCGGAGCGAAATTGAATATCCAAGGCCTCTGCCAGCGTGAACTCAAGCTCATGATGAGTTGAATCAACTTTACGGAGTTCCTGCATTCCTTTGTGCCATTTTTGAGTCATGCTTCGGGTCAGTTCAACAAGTTCGCCAAGTTCAAAATGCGCCATGCATTCGCCGATGGCGTCGCCCGCCGGAAAATCGTCGGGACGCCAGGAACGGGTAAGCGCGGAATGCGCCGCCTTCAGGTAAAGCGGCCACACCGGGCCGTCGTGCATGGGGCCGTAATACTGGAAAAAATTGTCCAGCGGATAATAACTGTAGCCTTCCGAAAAAGCTTTCCAGGCATTGACCACTGGTCGGTAATCTTTTCCCCAGTCGGACTTTGCCAGGTTTTCCAGAAAATCGTCTTCCGTACCGCAGAAATCCTCATAAGCGAGCTGGCCCGCCGCCTTGTTCATCAATCCGGGATAATTGCCGAAATACCAGCATTGAATCGTATGACACACACCGAGATTTTTCATCGCCCGGTATTTGCGATAGAGGTTGCAGGGAACGGGCACATACGGGATCGTGGCGACCTCGTGGGAACATGCCACCTGAAGTTTCGCGGCCAGCTCGCAATGGCCCCTGGTCGCTTCCGCCATTCGGCCGAACCGGTCCGATGGGCCGATCTGCGAAAGCCAGTAGTCGCCGCCGACCCGAACCTTGTTCAGCTGTTCTTTGGTGATGCCGGATTCAAAATTGACGGCAAGCGCGGTACCTTCGCTTAACCCGGCCGGAATCTGATAAATCCAGTCGGAATGCTGCGCCATCGCGGCCATATACAACCAGCTGATCAATCCGGCTTCCGGGTTGGCGTCCTTGATCCCCTGCTTCATCGGTTCCAAGACCTTGTGCGCGATTTCACTGACCGAAAGTTCGCAGTCTTTGCATGGAAGCGAGCCGTCGCCGAATACCTTGATCTCGCTGAGGCAGGAGCTCAGACGCTCGCCGTGGGAAATGGTAATCATTCCTCCCAGGTGCGGGACTTCCCGGAAAAGATAATTTGTGGATTCATACAGATATTTCCA
This sequence comes from Victivallaceae bacterium, assembly GCA_031548025.1. GTDB lineage: Bacteria > Verrucomicrobiota > Lentisphaeria > Victivallales > Victivallaceae > UBA5239. The sequence continues at coordinate 8,418 of JAVBRM010000239.1, forward strand.
AGCGGTTTCCGAGTTCGGACAAAAACTGTTCATGTCAACAACATAGTCCTCGGCCGGATAATACGAACCGAGCAGTTCTTCGCACCCTTCCGGAAGCGGATTACGGCAAGCTACCGACCAGAACGCCGGTTCGATACAGAATACCCAAATTTTAATACCGTAACGGCGGCATTTTTCCACCGTGGCGCGAAGTTTGGCAATACGCCGGGCCGCTTCCGGGGGAGCTTTCCGAATTGAGGTATCGCAAATTTCACGGAATTCAATGGTCAACCACAGTCCGTTTACGCACTCATGGGCAAGCCGGCTCAGGTACTCTTCCGGGTAGTAGTCAATATCGTTCATCAGTTCGTCAATATTGAACGGCGGACGTTTGATCGGACCGAAAAAACAGCGGGAAATTCGGTTTTTCAACCAGGAGGAACGCTCACACGTTCCTTTTTTTAAATAAGGAGACGCCGCGATAAGATCGCACAGGTGATACATGCCGCGCCGAATCCCCTCCGTATCGCCGGACTCAAGAATAATTCCGTCTTCAACGGTGAGGCGGAAAGCTTCCGTTTCCAGCCCGGATTCCTTGCGGATCGTGATCGCGACAGCATCCCCGGCGATACCCGCCTCATTCAAGAAACGGTCTAAATCAAAGATCGCCGTTTCAAGCAGTTTTTCCGGATCGGGAAACTGGAAATCAATTCTCACGCCCCGGGTTGCATTGAGTTCATCATTCCCGCAATCGCGGGAAAGATCCCAATTCGGAAAAAACGGTTTGTGTTTTTTCAAAAGTTCCACAAATGCAAGTTCACCTTTGGGAAAAGACGGCATCTTATTCATAAACAGCTCTCCTGGTCAGTTTCAATTTACCGTAGTCTTCATAGTAATCGTAACGCATTCTTTCCTGTTCCGGGAAAGAGGAATTTTCACGAGCGGGAAGCCAGCGGGAATAATTGGTTCTTCCGAAAAGAACCAGCCAAGGGACTTCCGGCGAAAAATTTTCGCCCTCGGCGGAGAGTTCGGCGGCGGGGATCGCAATTTCGGCGGTCCATTTTATGTCCCGATCCTCGGGATTGTTCAAGGTGCCGGTAACAAACGCGGCGGTACGCATCCCTTCCAGCTCGCCTTTTCGGGAATTGCCCGGCAATCCGCTCCGACCCCGGCAGAAGGTAAAGGTCGTAGTCTTATGAGCCCGCGGAGTCACATGCAGCTCCCAGAACCATGGCTGGTTCGCAGGCTTCAGACATACGGTGACAACATCGCCTTTGGCGGCATGCGTGTCCTGATCCCCTTTGCCTTCCGCGACCACGTCTTCATCGAAAAATTCCACTCCGACATAGAGATAATCCCGATCCCAAAGCAGGCGGACATACCCCGGATTTACAACCCCGTTTTGAAAATATCGCTGGACTTCTTTTGATGAAGTGCTGAAAAAAGTTTTCGCATGTTTCAGCGTATACACCGGGGCTTTTTCCCAGATTTCCTCGTCCAGTTTTCCATCCAGTTTAACCGGAGACGGAGTATAGACGGCAATAATCTCCGGACTCTGGAAACAGCCTGCCTGTGTTAGCAGAAAAATGGCGGCAATTTCTATTAAAACAAATCGTTTCCACATTTTATTCATTTCACCATTCTCAAAATTCCATAATCGTCAAAAAAGTGATAATTTCCCCTTTCCTGATAAGGAAATGAGGAGTGTTCGGGTACCGGAAGATAATATGAGTAATTGTATCTGCCGAAAAAAATCAGCCATGGTACTTCCGGCGAGAGTTTTTCACCCGCTTCGTCGATCTGACCAATCGGAATCGCAATTTCGGCGGTCCATTTCCGATCCTTATCCCTCAAGTCGTTCAGAGTGCCGATAACCGATGCGGCGGTCCGCATTTTCGTCAGTGCCCCGAGCGTCTGAAACCCCGGCATCCAGCCGCGCCCCGGATATTTGTAAAAATAGGAAGTTTTATGCCCTCGCGGAGTCACATACAACTCCCAATACCACGGTTTGTTCAAAGGCTTTATAAAGACTTCAGCCACGTCCCCCAACAGGAAATGCGGTTCCTCATCCGCTTTGCCCTCCGCTACAATGTCGTCATCAAAAAATTCCACCCCGATATAGAGATAAGCCTCGTCCCAGAGCAGGCGGATATATCCCGCCCCCACTACTCCGTTTCGGAAAAATTTCCGTACGGCTTTCGGAGAATTGTCCCATGCGTTCCGGGAGTGTTTCATGACATACGCCGGAGTCTTTTTCCACATTTCTTCATCGAGTCTTCCATCAACATTGACCGGAGCTGCCGTATAGGTCGCGACGATCTCCGTACTGACGCAAGAAGACAGCCCCAGCAGTAGAATCGGCGCAAGTTTAACGAAAACACTCCTCATGCTCCAAGACGTTCCATCAATTTTTTCGCGTTGTTATAGAAAAAATCTTCAGTATGCGGAGCGAAAAACGGCTCTTTCATCAGCTCGCTCCAGCGTTCCACAAAAGAACCGGCATGCCCGCCGGTATCGGACGCGAACAGAAAACGCTCCCACGCCAGGCGTCCCGGACGGAGACGGTCAATCAGGTTGTACGCCTCATAACCGAGCCCACAGGAAAAATCGAGGTAGATATTTTCAAACATGAACGCCATTTCCAACGCTTCCAGCGTCCACGGATACGCCGTATGGGCGATGATAAAAGTCACGTCCGGAAAGATGCGCGCGGGCTGGTCCAGCAGGACTGGGTGCCCGAATTTCGCATTCATTCCCGCCATGCGGTTGATCTTGACCCCGACCTGGGGACGTACCCCCATCATCCCCATATGAAGGATTACGCCCATTTTCAAGTCGTTGAGTTTTTCCCAGACCGGATAGATCATCGGATCGTCCGGAGAAAATCCGTGCCCCGGCCACATCTTGACGAAACGGACTCCCTTGTCATAAAAACGTTCGATCTGGGTTTGCGCCTCCATCACGTTGCGCGGCTCGATATACGCCGCCATGACCAGGCGGTCGGGGTGGCGGCAGACCAGATCCCAGGACTTTTCGTTGGTCCCGCTCAGATTCAGGGTCGTGTAGCGGGGATGGTCCGGCGTTGCCAACACTACGGATTTTTCGATTCCGTATTGGTCCATTTCCGAAAGAATCCTCTCCTCCGGGACAAGATCCGGCAAATAGTGAATGTGAAAATCAATGTACAATTTTTATCTCCAAAATATGTTTCATGGTCCGAAACGAAGAAGGTCCCCGTTATTGGCTCCAACCGTGTACAACTGCAGCAGGGACGCCTGCTGTTCATGAAAAGGTCCGACGTGCCCGTCGACGAACAGCATATTCGCTTTCCCTGAATGCCGCACGCAAACTCCCTCCTTGGTGAAGTCATGCGAATAGGGCGAAGAAATCCAACTGTTGATCAAATAATACTGAGCTCCTTTTCCTGAACCGCCCACTGGATCCGTCAGAACGGAATCGCCTATGACCGGAATGGAAGAGACGGGAAGCCCAAGCCCTTTTCCATTGTCTTTATCATAAATATTGATCCAGTACAAGCCTCCGGTGGCGGTAACGATTTTTATCATTTTCAGCTGAGTTGCGTTTGGCGGGCGGTTAATCATCCCGTAAATCTCATTGCCGTTCTTGGGCTGGAGTCCGCTTGGGCAATGGGTCACTTTCCACTTGGTTTTGATATCCGCATTGTCGGATTTCGGAAGCGGCAGATACTTGAACTCCCTCAACGGTACGAGCCAGGAAAAGGAAGATTCCCATAAAACAACGACAAAGCCGCTGCTGTCGTCGGCGTAACTGTGCATGGCCAGACCGATTTGTTTGAGATTACCGGCGCAGTAGGCGGTTCTCGACTTTTCCCTTGCGGAATTCAGGGCCGGCAACAGCATGGCGGCCAGGATTGCAATGATCGCGATCACCACGAGGAGTTCGATGAGTGTAAATTTGTCTCGCATTTTCTGATCCTCTCCGTAAAGAGGCGTGTGTCGAAACACGCCTCTTTTTTATGGGTTAGTTTCCTGAATCGAATTTCTTCCGGAACTGCTCGGCCACCTCTTTTTCCGTCAGATAGTTTCCGTAGTAGCGGACGCCTCCGATCAGGCCGGTAAAAAGATCCTGGCGATGATAATGATGCGTACCGAGAAAAACCTGCGGTTCCATATCAACAACCTCAAGCGGCCTGATATGGAGCAGCGGACCTTCCGGGCGTTCCACTTTCACTCCGTCCACATAAAATTCCGCCGTCATGGCCTTCCAAGTCAAGACGATATGATGCCACTTGCCGTATTCGACTTTTCCGCCCGTCATACTGTCCGCCTTCGACAGATCATAGATTGAAACATTCCAGTGCTCGTTCCTGATGCTGAGTTTGATCCACTGGTTGGTCATGATCATATGATTTTCGGCGTCGCGCATGGCCGGATCGGGTTTCACCCAGCATTCAAAGGCGCCTTCCGAAACAGGGGCCTTCAAGGTCGCGACATGGTAGTGGACATACGCTCCCTTTCCGTCGAACTTCAAGGCGTTGCCTTCACGGACCGCGCCGAAAATCGTGCCATTGTTACCTTTGCCGGAAACATCGGCGGCGATATCGCCATTCTTTTTCGTGAAGTCGCTGTCAAAATGGAGTCCGCGATTGGGATTCTGCCCGGCAAAGAAACCGCCCTTTCTGGTGATCGGTTCGGTATTCAGCGGGGCTTCACCGAAATTGACGTTGTCAAGATCGACCACACAAATCTCACCGGACGGAACCGTCACGGTAAACTTGTTGCCATCCTGTTTGACCGCCTGATTGAGACGGACTTCCTTCGCTGTTGTCCCCTCGGGAGCGGTGATCGTCACTTCCGTCGCGTATCCGGGATCGACTTCTTCTTTCGTGCGGTAGGGATCCTTGTAAACGCCGCGATGGTTGAAAAGTATCAGTTTCCACTGTTTGCCGGGCATTTTATTGAACAGAAAATGGATATTTCCGGAAACCTGAACCGGGCAGACTTCGGATTGGAGCTTTTCCAGGAAAGCGGGAATCAGCGCCGCCGGCTGCTTTTTATTGTTCATGTTCAGGAGATAATAAGGCGTCATGAAAACGACGTTTCCTTTGCCGCAAGTGTTCTTGACGATCAGGGGAATACCGGTAGCGGACTTCGCCACGACTTCGCCTTTGATCTCATCCAATTTGCGGACTTTCATCTCGCCGTCCTGATACCAGTCTTCGGAAGCCTTTACTCCGGAAAACGCGGTATCTGCGAAGAATCTCTTGTCCTGCGCGGCATTGATGATAAGCGTACCGCCGAGCTCAACATATTTTTTGAGATTTTCGTGCAGTTCTTTGCTGTAGCGGATGTCGCCGATCATGAAAACGACGGGATATTTGCCGAGCTCCGACATGGTAACGGTCCCGGACGGCGGGTTGGCGAAGAAAATATCGTAGATGTCCCCGAGTTTGGAATTCGCAAGCCCCCAACCGTTCTCAAACTGAGAAGCCTTGTCGGCGCCGCGGCTGATGGCGAGGTCGAATGTGCGGTTGATATGCTGGAACATGTAGTCGCTATCTTGGAACGGGTGCATATACCAGACATTCCAGACCGTTCCGCGTCTCCATTCCCAGTTTCCGCTCAAATAGTCTGTCAGGAGCAGGATGGGAGCATAAAGATCGCCGCGTTTTCCTTCCGGTTTGGCGGACCAGTCGTACATATCTTTGGTCGCTTTGCCGTTTTCCGTCAGGGACCATTTGCCGGTTTTCTTGTCCTGTATGGACATGCCGAGGTGGTCCGTTTCAAATGTCGTATAGTTTGCATTCCCATAGTAAGCAAGATATTGGAGCCTCTTGAACACGGACGGGGCCAATCCGAAGTCGATAGCCTGCGGGCATTTGAATTTCGCCGTGCTCATTTTATGGGCTTCTTCCTCGGTCCGAATGCTGAGAGCGGTCGCTCCGTGTGCGAAGGAAGTGATATAAAAACCCCAGGGCTTGGCATATTGCCTGGACCCGCTACGGTTGATCGTAATAAGCGAGCGGTTATTGCCCGTCGGAGGCTCGGTCCAGGACTCGCTGAAAACAACCGGAGATCCCCATTCAAAGAAATAAGGAGCCGTCATCAGGCCGCCGCACAAGGTGGAAAGATTGCCGAAAAAATCGAAATATCTTTTAACGTGCGTTTTCAATCCGGCTTCCGCATCCACGCGGTCACGGTCATAGGTCGGAACATAGTAGCCCTGTTCGGTCAAAGCTTCGCGGAAGCGGGCGGGCCTGGTGCGTTTCTGAAAATAATTGGTGGCGGGTTCGCCGAGCACCTGTCCTATGAATGTTTCAGGATATTCCGCGTGTATTTTCCGGATGGACTCGATATCGATGTTTTCCTTGTTCAACTCCGCAACTCTTTCGCGAAAAAAGAAGTGATTGCTCACAAACGGAACTTTCTTGAAGAGTTCTTTATATTTCGCGGGGACCTCGGCCATCGTGAAAAAGGAAGGAGCTGTTTTCGCATTAATAACGAAAGACTTGCCTTGGATCGGACGCTGGAAAGTCAGAGTCCATTCTCCGTCGTTGGAGCTTCTTTCATAGACGGCATTCCGGAGATTACCCGCTTCGTCGAACACCTCGATTGACGCCATGGGAGAACAACCTTGCACATCCGAGGTCAAACGGATCTTTTCCACCGGAGCGGTGAGATTTGAAACCACAATCCGGACCGGAACCCCGGCGTGCCGCCTTCTGAAGTCGTCGCTGCTGCCGATAATGTAACCGAAGGTTTTCGGATTACCGTCCTGAATCTTTTCAATATCGTAAAAAACAGCATCTTCCTCTGAGGAGGAAAAGTCAAGGGTAAGGTCTTTCGACACATTTTTCCCGCCGCAGTAAACCTCGAATTCCCTGATCTTCGTTTTCCGTAAATCACCGCGGAGAACCCCGCGGTTGTAATACGGCATGTTGCTCAGGTGATAACCGGCATTCTTAACAAACTCTTCGTCTTTCAGCTCAGCCATGTCTCGCCAGGGCTCTCGCAAAAGCTGCCAGAAATCTTTCCCGCCGACATTGTAAACCGGCCATTTAACCTGCGAGGCCGCCGCCGGATGCGCCACCAGCGCGCCCTCCATCACCGGGACGGAAGGCGCCTGGGTCATGACAGCGGCGGCTTTGGGAGCTGCCGCAGCCGCGGGAGGCGGCGCGATGGTATCGTTATCCAGACTGAAGTCGTCCAGCAGGAGAACTTCGCCTTCTTTCTCCGTTGTGGGCTCGACAGTAAGATGTGTGGCCCCCTTGTCGCCGTCCGGCACATTCAACTGTTTGCTGAAAGTAAGCCATCCGTCGGCGGCCTGCATCTGATCTCGGCTGATCGTAAAAACCAGCACAGGCGGTTTGGAGTCTTTCGGAAAACGCAATACCACGGTTATACTGACGACCTCCCCTTTGATTTTGCCGCTCATTTTATAAGTGCCGCCGGGAAGATCCTGGATCGTTTGCGCAATGGATACTTTGTTTTTTCCGTGCTTGGCTTCCGTGGTGAGTTTCAACACATTGGAATCATTTTCTTTGATCACCTCCCGCCCGGCTCCGACGCCGATACCCCAATTAACCGGAAGTTTACTATTGTTGAGTTCTTCAAAACCCGGATTCAAAATCTTGTTTTCCCCGAAGCAAGGAAGAATTGCGACAGCCGTAAAAATGGCTATAAACAGGAACTTCATTCTTGATTTCTCCTAATTTGAAAAAATATATCTTTACGGTTTCGGTTCTGATGCCATCATGGTATTATTATAACAATCCCGGGCCCGTAAAACAAGAGGCTTTTAAGTTTTGGACATATAAAATCAGACTGAGAATATATGAAATAAGCCGTATCTTTCTTTTTGGATATTCCAAGCTTGCAAATTGATGGAGGATGATATAAAATAAGAGTATGAAAAGGATGATAATCATGGAAAAGCGTTCACAACCCGGCGAGCGTTACCTCGAGCGCCGCAATGAAACAGTCAGCCATCTGATCAATGGAAATACGCTGGTCCCCTGGAACCCGGTCAGCCTCTACCGCAATATGCTCTGGCTGGAACGCGTCGCGTTGCCGCACTGCTGGCCCAAAGGATACTGGATCCGGCAGTACGGCAAAAAATACGTCTGCATTCAGGTCATTCTGGAAGGCGATATGAAGGTCGTATATGAAAATCAGGCTTATCTGGTGAAGGCCGGCGACTGCGTCATCATCCCGCCGGGAGAAAGCACCTTGTCGACCGGCCCGGCGGAAATGTGCAAAAAAATATATTTCATTCCGTCAGGCAATATGTTCAGAAATAGTATGAAGGAACTCAAGTTCGACAAGCTGACGATTATCCATGGTTTTTTGACGGAAAATTTCATGAAAATTTTCAACCGGATCTGCGACCTTCACCAGACGCATGATCAGTCAAATCTGGCCGAGCTGGCGTCTCTTTCATTTGAATTGATCATGATGACCGCCTCCAAGATCGAAAACCAGGAATATCCCGCGCCGCTGGTACGCTGCCTGGAGTTCATCGGCTCCAACATTTCCCAGGAACTTTCGCTTGACATCATCAGCGATGCCACGGGAATCGGCAAGACCAGGATCAAAGAATTATTCCGGGATCATCTTCACACAAGCCCGGGATGCTACATCGTGGATTACAGGCTGACCAACGCCTTGAAAATGCTCGAAAACGGCCTCTATCTCATCAAGGAAGTAGCCCTTTCCTGCGGATATAAAAATCCTCTTTATTTTTCCAACGCCTTCAAAGCACGCTTCGGTACCTCCCCCCGGAATTATCTTCCGAAAAACGGACAACAGTAAAAGCCCCGGTTCATCCGTCGGACTTGTCCGATTTATAAAAAAACACCCGCCCTATTCTATATATTTCTTAGCCTGATTTTATATACTGATCTCATCAGACATTCTTGTTTTGCGACTCAATTTTTATATAGTAAGACAAAAACAAGGAGATTTTTCCCATGAAGACTTTAAAAATTGGAGCGATTGCGACCAGTGGACGCGGGCGCAATGCCTGGCAGGCACATCAGCCAGAAAAGGGAATCGAAATGGTGGCGGGAGCCGATGTTTCGGCCAAATCCAATGCGGAATTCAAAGAACAATTCCCCAGTGCGGATATCTATACCGATTACCGCGACCTGCTGAAACTGAAAGACATCGACGCTGTTTTCATTTCCACGCCTGACTATTTTCATGAAGAAATGGCGGTTGCCGCTCTCGAAGCCGGCAAAGCCGTTTATCTGGAAAAACCCATGGCAATTACGATCGAAGGATGCGACCGCATCCTGAAAACCGCGATGGCGACAGGATCAAAACTGTTCATCGGCCACAATATGCGCCATTTCCCCGTCATCCTCAAAATGAAAGAGATCATTGACTCCGGTGCGATCGGGGAAATTCAGTGCGGCTGGTGCCGTCATTTCGTCGGGTACGGCGGTGATTACTATTTCCGCGACTGGCACTCCGAACAACGCTATGCTACCGGTCTGTTACTTCAGAAAGGGGCCCACGATATCGACGTCATGCATTGGCTGATGGGTTCCATCACCAGGTCCGTCGTCGGCATGGGAATGCTTTCCGTATACAATCGTTGCGAACGTCGCGCTCCCGGCGTACCCGGCCTCGTGAAAAACTGTCAGGAACATTATCCTCCGCTGGAACAGACCGGATTCTCGCCGGTCATCGACGTGGAAGACCACAATATGATCATGATGCAACTGGAAAACGGCGCCCAGGCGACCTATATGCAGTGCCATTACTCGCCTGATACCGAGCGTAACTACACGTTTATTGGAACCAGGGGAAGAATTGAAAATAATGCCGACAACGGACATGCGGAAATCCTCGTCTGGGACCGCCGTGGCTCACGCCAGACGCCTGATGTCATTTACAAAGTGAAACCGCCGCTTGTCAACTCCAGCCATGGCGGCGCGGACTGTCCGATTGTTCAGAATTTCCTGGATTTCATTCGTTTCGGCGCCAAGACCAATACTTCCCCGGTCGCCGCGCGCAACTCAGTCGCGGTCGGCGTCCTCGGTCACTATTCCATGCGAAACGGCAACAACCGCCAGGACATCCCGCAACTTCCTCAAGAAGTCATCAGATATTTCGATAACAATCAGAACTTACCCAAATAAGGCTTTTGAGAATCACCTGAGGTCATTATGAAAAAAACACTGAAGATCAATGTCGAACAAGCAATCGGAAAAGTATCAAAAAACATTTACGGAGGATTTGTTGAACATCTCGGACGCAGTGTCTATGGCGGGATCTACGATCCTTCCGATCCGACGGCTGATGAAAATGGATTCCGGACCGATGCGTTGAACGCCATCCGGGAATTGGATATGCCGATCACTCGTTATCCCGGCGGATGTTTTTCCAGTACATGGTGTTGGGAAGACGGTATCGGGGAAAAACGTCCTGTCCGGCTGGATCCATATTGGCATCAGCTTGAACCGAATACCTTTGGTCTGGATGAATTCATGAAATGGGCGCGCAAAGCGAATACGGAGCCGATGCTTACCATTAATATCGGCATGCGGACTCCTCTTGACGCCGAACGGATGGTCGAATATTGTAACTTTCCCGGAGGAACGACCTTGAGTGATATGCGCCGCGAAAATGGTGCCGAAGAACCATACAATATCCGCTATTTTTGTCTCGGCAATGAACAATACGGTTCCTGGGAATACGGTCAAGCGCCCGCGGAAGTATATGCGCTGCGCGCCCGGGAATGTGCTAAGATCATCCGCGGCATCGATCCGGAAGCAAAATTCATTTTATGCGGCAGTGAAGATATGGAATGGAACCGCAAAGTATTGAGTATTTGCTTCGATTATATGGATTATCTTTCCATTCATCTCTTGCTTGAGAGTTATCGTCCCGATTCCGAATATTCCGGATTGTTGAATGCAAAAGCTGAAGTTATCGAACAGGCGGCCATGCTCTGCGAAGAAATCAGATTGGAAAAAAAATCGAAAAAGAAAATTAAACTCTCTATTGACGAATGGATTATCTGGGACTGCTGCAGTACCCCCAGTCCAAATGAAATCTGGACAAGCGGAATGCATCTTCTGGAACAGGATTACACGATTCGCGATGTACTGGAGGTCGGTGGGCTGTTCTCGCTTTTTCACAATCATGCGGATGCAATTGAACTGGCTTGCGTGGCTCAGAGCGTCAATGTAATTTCGCCCATACGTACGGGAAAAAATGGCGTTCTCTGGAAACAGGGGACATTTTTCCCGTTTTATTACGCATCCCGTTATGGACGCGGAATTGCAATGGCGATCGAAGGCACCGGTGAAGATTTGCATGCCAGCGCCGTCTGGAATGGACAAAAAGGGGAAATGGCGCTCTTTATAACGAATTTCAACAGCAGATATATTCAACTTGAGTTCCTCATTGCCGGTATGAAATTGGGCGAAATTCCTTTGGAAGCAGTTATGATGACATC
>JAVBRM010000141.1:0-10448 GCA_031548025.1 Victivallaceae bacterium
AATAACAAAAATGCTTCACTTGAAACTTTTTATCCAGTCTTTTTTGAAAAATTTTCAGGAAAAAGTGATCTTTTGAGCTTTTTCCTTAACAATAAAGTAGTTAAATGTATGTTAATGTATAAATTTTTGACAAAACCAAATCAACCGAAAGGATATGGTAACATGAGTATGATTCGGGCGGATGTGTTTTCGTTCGCCGCGCACATGACGATCGAAACCGTCAAAGACCTGCTGACCAAAGATGAATATCAGATGGCACAAAGCTCGATTCTGGATAGTTATTACACTTCGGAAAACCTGATTGATTTAATGCGGGACATTGCCTGGGGTGATCTGAATGCTAAAACTGACAAAGTGGCTAAAATCGAAGCCGGAACCGGAAACTTCATCGGACTTAAGGTTGCAAAAACGTAAACTGCCTCTATTTTATGAACAGTTACAGTTTAGTAACCGCAAGATGTGAAAAGAACCAGCCTCAAGCTGAAAAAATTCACACGCAAAAAGCATACTTTAGATACAAGTATCCACCAGTAATTCAATAAGTGTAAAATTTCTTCTCATTGGCGAAACTCCTTTTTTATTCGATAATATCTTGGTTGAAATTCAACTTTAAATCTTTTTCCAATGTATCCGGGGTATTGATTCGGTAAAGCTCGGAAAGTTTGTGCCGCGGGCACCCACAACTGCCGCCGAGCCATAACCGCGGCTCGATATTGATATTGGCCAAATCGGGGCGAAGTTCCTGTGTGCGAATTCGTTCCAACATCAACTCCACGATTTTCTGGGCTTCGAGGCGCAATGGCTGCAGGACTGTGGTTAGTGTGGTCGTGCCGAATTCGACAAAACTTCTGCCGTCGCATCCGATGATTGCGACATCGTCCGGGACTCGAATACCATTCTCCTGAAGTGCCCGCATGATTTTAGCCGCGACAAAATCGTTGGAACAGAAAAGCGCCGTCACTTTTCGGCGGCGGATGAATTCCAGCAGAGCATCGACTTGTCCGTCAATATCCCGCAAACAAATGATATCGCTGTCGCTGACCTGTATTCCGCGCTCGGCCTGGGCGCGCTTCCAACCCTTGATCTTGGCGTCTTTAAACATCATAACCCGGATATGGGCAACTTTTTCATGTCCGTGTTCCAATAAATGTCTGGTGGCGAGGTAACCGATACTTTCGCTGCTGATCGCCACATCATAACCGGCACGATTGTTGCATGAGCCGAAAACGTATGGGATATTCAATCCTCTTTGCAGTTCCTCAATTGAATCGGAATTCAAGATGATTACTCCGTCTACTCCACGGGAAACCAATTCCAACAGAGAGTCCAAAGCGCAATGATTCGCATCACTGAAATGGCTGAGCAAAGTATTGTAGCCATGGGCAGTCACGCTTTCGCAGATCTCCGAAATCAGGTGCAGATTCCAACCGGAATGCATGGAACTGACAATCCCGATGGCCTTAGTGTTGCCGTTGACCAGTTTTCGGGCAATGGCATTTGGAATATAATTCAACTCCTTGGCAATCTTCTGGATACGTTCTTTCTTCTCCGCCGAAACGCGGCTGCTGCCATTTCCATTAAGGGCGGAAGAGACCGCCTGATGGGACACTCCGGCCAGCATGGCTATATCTTTAATAGTAACCGACATTTCAAAATCCTTAATTGGTTGCATCTCGTTGATTGCACCTGCAATCATATTATATCTTCACTTGCCGGAAATGTCAATAGCATTTCTGCGATTTCTCGTTAATCAGACCAATTTATTTGGAAATTTTTTCATTTTTTCATACTGGGTATCTTGACAAAAAAAGAAACGGCATTATAATAATTGTATCGCAACAGTGGTTCTTTTGTTAATATGGGGTTTTGATATGGCGCCTTTGAAATATTGGAAAATCAAAGAGTATCTGGCGGAAGTGGCGGTTCGCCCGGAATCGGCGACCCGGATGCCGACGGTGCGTGAGTTGATGGCGCGTTTCAATGTTTCGCTATCCACAGTCAACCGTGCGCTGGCCGAACTGGAGAATGAGGGGATTATTACCCGGCGGCAGGGATCGGGTATTGTTTCGGCGGGAAATACCCGGCAGGTGAAACGGCTTGAGCCGCAGAGTATTGAGAATCGGAAAAATCTGGTATTCGTCTACAACGATTACCCGGATGAAAGCACCTGGCGTATGGTTCATACCGTGATCCAACACGCCCGGTTCCGCAAATGTAACATTCTCGACTTCAAGATTTACCAGGATACTCCGACTGAGGCCATTATCGAACATGTCCGTTCGATTCCCGATTGCAGCGGATTGATTCTGTTGGTCGGCAGCGACCGGATGGATCAGGAGCGTTTGGACGCTCTCGCCAAGCTCCCGATGAAAGTGGCGATTGTCGACAGTCTTTATTTTTACCATGATCTGCCGTCCAATATCTATACCCTCTCGCCGAATCCGGAAACCTGCGCCGCTCTGACCATTCAAACTCTGGTGCGTTTCGGTCATCGCGAGGTCGGATACATTCGCAACGAGCCTAGCAGTGAGTATACGGAGATTTTCCGCAAAACGCTGCTTTCCAGTGCCCGTGAGCACGGCGTCAACCTGACCCCGGAACGCATGTTCGGCGCCACCATCCGTTCGTGGGAAAGCTCGCTTGATTCCGCCGTCCAATTGACCCGTGCCAATCTGGACGCCATCCGCCGGGAAAAACTAACCGCCATGATCTATAAATCAAGTGCCGGAGCGCTGGTCGCCCAAAAGATTCTTCTGGAAAACGGTATTCGGATTCCCGAAGATATCAGTTTGATCAGTGAAGGCGAGCGCAGTCTTTATAAATACCTTTATCCTGCTCTCACTGTAGTGACCCCGGATTATCATGACATGGGGTGTTCCGCCGTCGATCTCGTTCTCGGATTGAGCAAACCGAAATGCAGGAATCTCTTTTTTACCCATACTTTGGTTGAACGCGACAGTATAAAAAATATAAATCCAATAAATTCAAACGGAGACAAGTTATGAAAAAAACGGACTCATATTTCACTCTTATTGAGCTCCTGGTAGTGATTGCGATCATCGCGCTTTTGGCGGCGATGTTGCTGCCGGCGCTCAGCAAAGCCCGGGACCGGGCTCACGCCATTTCCTGTCAGAACAACCTGAAACAGATTGGCGGGGCCATCAGCATGTATATCAACGATTACGGCTATACGCCGGCGGCGGTTCCGCTGTGGGCCACCAACGGACGCGAACAATGGCACGGTGTCTTGGATAAGCTTTACCTGGGCGGGGCGCATTGGGCGAAAAACTCCTTTATGACGGCGGTGCATCGTCCGGTCAAGCTCTGGGATTGTCCGGGGAGACGCAGGAAATTGGGGAGCAATGCCGCCAATCCGGCCGCTAATAACTATCAGATTTACGGTACCGGCGGTTACACCGCCAATTCCGGAGTTCTACCCGATTTTACGTCTGGCCATGCGAGCCTCAAAATATGGATTCGCCCCGACAGTAAGATCAAGTTTCCCACTCTCTGCCCGACTGTTTTCGAGTCTATACATTACGTGGCCGGAACTTATTGGTTCAAGGAGCCTACGGCTTTTCCCGGACTGCGTTTTGAGCATGGCAATTCCATGAATATGGTATTTCTCGACGGTCATACCGCTGCGGTTCGCTGTCGTCCCGCCCTCTCGAGCGATCCCTGGCTGAACGGCCAGTTCCCAAGCAAAAAGTATCCATGGTGGTTGATCGTGACCTGGTCCGACGTCACCAACAGTTGGTAAAATAACCCGAAGGAATTTCAATGAAATATTCAGTTCTTACAACCATTCTTTTCGTAACTTCCATGCTGGCGGCGGCCGCGCCCGAGCTGATTCAGATCGGCGACGCCGGTAATTCCGGTAAAACCGTTCCATTCAAAGATGTCCGCAAACCTTATCCGCGCGGCGCTGTGAATTATCCGTACCGGATCGGCAAAACCGAGGTGACCAACACTCAATACTCCGAATTCCTCAACGCATGTGCCGCCTCCGAGGATCCGCATAAGCTCTACGATGAACGGATGATGATCGAGCGCTCCGGTTCCGCCGGGAACTGGAAATATCAGGCGAAATCCGGTCGTGAGCAGAAAGGGGTCAATTTTGTTCCCCGTACCGCCGCCGCGCGCTATTGCAACTACCTGACCAGCGGCAAACTGGACGAAGGTACATATTCCGTCGCCTCGCGCATCCGCGAAAACGGCGAAACCCACGATGCGATCATCGGCTATCGTGATCTTACTTTTTCCGATCAGCCGGTAATTTATTTCCTGCCGGATATGCATGAATTTTTCAAAGCCGGCTGGTATGACGGCAAGGAGTTCCGCACCGTCACCGCCTCCGAACGCGGCAAGCCGTCGCACTATGGCATCCTCGATTATGCTTCCGGCCTTCGGGAGTGGATGGAAAACAAGTATCAGGCAGGAGCTCCCTTTGCGCTTGGAGCCGATAACGCTTCCGCCGGCGAAGCCGACCTCAATACCGCGGTTGTTCATCAGTTAGCCGAATACACCGGCAATGCCTCGACCGGATTCCGGGTGGCCGCTTCCGCTCCGCTGCAGATCGGTGACCGGCTCAACCGGGCAAACAACTTTTTCTATGGCCGCAACGAGGCGGCCGCACTCCGCATCCGTTGCGAGGCTCCGGAAACGGTCAAGCCCGGATTCGCGCTGGAACTGCGCGATTTCGCCAATCGCCCGGTCTGGTCCAGGCAACTCACTGTTTCTCTCAAAAAAGGAGTAACCGCCGTTCCTATTGAACTCCCGGCCAAAGACGGCTACTATGAACTGTTCGTTACCCCCGAAGACCCGTCTTTCAATGGACAGAAGATGACGATTCCGCTGGCGCTTTTTGCCGGATCGGTAACGGAATTCGGCGATAAAGGAAACTTCGGTTTTACTTGTCACATTTCCCGCCGCGAACGGCGCTACAGCTTTGAGGAATTCGATTTCGCTTTTCTCAAGAAAATTGGCGTGAGCAATGTTCGGGTGGACGTCAGCTTTACGGATGTCAACGGCAGTCAGACTGTACTTCGGCGGATTCGGGCGGCTGGTTTGAATCCTTTGGCGATTCTGCGCGGTACCGCCACTGAAGCCCCCGAAATTCTGGCTCGCAAGCGCGTCGAAAATCCGGTCTTGTATGAAAAATGGGAAAAGAACGGAGTCCCGGCGGAATTCGCGGGATATGCCGAGGAAGTCTATCAACTGGTTTCGGCTTTCAAAGATGTCGTCCACGACTGGGAAGCCGGGAATGAGCCGACTTACTGGAACTGCCTCCCGGAAGACTATGCCCAGATTCTCAAGAGCGTTTACAAGGCCGCCAAGCTGGCCGATCCCGGCTGTAACGTCATGGCGGGCGACCTCAATGCCATTCACGCTCCGGTGCTCAAAGTCAAGGGCGGTGAATTCTGTGACTCGATAGCCACTCATATCTACGGTTTTTACGTCCCGATGTTCTGGGGGATTATCGGTAAAATGCGCGAGCTCAACGGCTGGAAAAATGCCGTCGGTATTTCGGATAAGCCGGTTTGGATTACCGAAATCGGCGGCTGTACCTATAATTCACTTCACATGATGCCGCTGCGCAACCTCGATGAAATGCGCCGTTATCAGGCCATTCACCAGCCCAAGGTCATGGCCGGCGGAGTTGCCTTCGGCGCTTCGAAAGTGCTTCCGTACAACTTCCGTGACGTTCCCGTGGATTACCTGGAGGAAGAATTCGGCATGATTGACCGTTTCGGCATGCCGAAACCGGCGGTCGCCGCTTTCCGCACCACGGCCATGTTGTTGGGCGACGCCCGGTTTGCCGGCTTTGTCAAAGGCCATTCGGTCAAGGTCGGGGAAAATGCCATTCTCGCTTTCAAGGACGGGCAGGGGCGCGATGTCCTGGTCGCCTGGCGCAACGATCCTTACGGTTTCGGCAATTACAAGACTCCTTTTCTCGATATGGTCAAACCCGCTGAAACGGTGACCGTGCCGGGAGTATTCGAAGGAGAAGCCGAGCTTTTTGACCTCTCCGGCGGGTGCGACATAGTGAAAGCGGCAAATGGCCAACTGCGGATTCCGGTCAGCGAATACCCGACCTTTGTTCGCGGAAAGTTCCGTGCGGAGCTGGGGACGGTCCAGACCGCCCATTCGATCGAACCTTTGAAATCACCGGATGCAACGGTCAAAATCCTGCCGAACTACCGTTCCCGTTCCTGCGATCTGATGTCCGGAGTCGTCCTCAAATTGACCGCCGGAGTTCGGAATACTGTCGAGATACATGTCTATAACCTGAAAAATACTCCGCTCAACGGTACGCTCCGGCTTGACGCCATGAGCAACTGGCGCGAATGGGCTTGGAAAATTGAGCCCTCCGCGGTCAACTTGACCATTCCGGCTGACAGCATGGGCAGTGCGCGCTTTCAGGTACCGGTGCCGGAAAATGCCCGTCCCGATCAGCTTTTCTACCTGAATGCAGAGTTTGTCAGCGAGGCCGGTATTCACTTCAAGGATACCGTCGTTTTTCGAGCCGCCGCTCAGGAAATGGCGCTGCAGGACTGGATCACCTACGCCAAAGGCTACAAACTTGTCGCGATTGACGGTCAAATTAAAATCTCCTGGGACAAGGAACGGGCCGGGTTTGCCCACATCTACCGGCGTCAACCGGAATTCTTTGCCGCCAATGCATCTGAGCTTGAACGTGATATCGTGCTGCCGGTTTTGAGCCGCAAAGCGAGAGTTACTCACGTCAGCGTGCTTTTCGTGGACAGCCAGAATGAGACCTTTCAGCTCAAACAGGCGGTAACCCTGGCTGATGGTAAATGGGAATCGGTCCGCTTCGATGCCTCCGCAATTCTCCGGAAAGGGGTCATTATCCACAATCATAAAGGTGGCAACAAACAGGTGGATTTCCCCATTCGTCTGCTCGGTTTCAACTTCGACCGGAAAGACGCCGACGACAACGGTTCCATCCATATCAAGACTTACAGCATCGTCAAACCGGCGGCGCGCTGGGAAACCGGTGGTTGGACTGTTTATGGCGAAGGCTACAAGCTGGTTCCGGGAAAAGATGCTTCCGAATTGCGGATTGAACGCACCCCCGGCGGTCGCGATTACGTCTCGCTCTTCACCACCCGCAAAACGGTTCTGGCCGCCAAACCGGAAGATTGGGCGAAGAAACTTACCATCGGCTTCAAGCCGGAAACCGTGGGCTTGCGCTCAGTCAGCTTCCTGGCGATGGACGCCGCCGGTGAAACCTTCCAGCTCAAGCGAAACCTCAAAGTAGCTCCCGGCGAGTTCCGGCAACTGGAGCTGGACCTCTCGCCGTTCGCCGAGGGCAAAGGCCTGATCAGCTACGGCGGTAATAACGACAAAAAACTCGACTATCCAATCCGTCTGCTCGGTTTTAACTTCGACTTCGACAAAAGCGACGCTCCGAGCACCCTGACGGTCAACGCTCCCGAATTCGGTGATAACGGTCAAAAAGACCTCGCCGGAGGTGGTGGAGCCATCGACATGGATTAACCTTATTTACTCGAAGGATATTCCGCTTGGCGAGGCTTTGACGGTCTTCATTTTTTCATAACGTTCCCAGACTGAGTTGGGAAGAAGTGCGCCAACCCGGGATGGACGGCCGTAACGGTTGTTCAATTTGATATCGGTAGTGTAACCTTGGATTTTTTGGTCTTCTGGGAGCCATTCCGTGGTGCGCTTGGGGAAGAAGGGCCTGGCTTCATTCCAGTTGGTGCGATTGTACATTTTGTCGCCGATCTGCAGGCCGGGTGCATCGGCGAACAGATTGCCGTGCAAAATGACATTCTTTTCGGCAGATTCGGGCAGATTCAGGATATATTGTCCGAAGCCGGAAACCAGACAATTGTCCATTACCAGATTGGAATGGTATTTCGCATCCGCGCTGAACAACCCGGCGGCATTCATGATTGTGCAGTTTTTGAATGCGACCGTGCCGTCTTGCATGGTCAGGATATTTTTGTCGGCAGTGCCGAGGATAACGCAGTTGTCAAAAGTCAAGCTGGAGTTGTTGCGCTGCCAGATTTGCTCGAACGGGCCGTTGCCGGTGACCAGGCAGTCGGAGTACAAATGGGTACCGGCGTCGTTGGCATAGATGCCGGCCTCGAAAGTGTTGTTCATGAAGATACAGCGGTGATAACGGGTGTTGCACCAGTGAACGTCGCAAGAGCCGGAGCTGGCGCAACGAATGGCAACGCAGTCTTCATAATAAACATTGCTGGTATCATGACAGGAAAATCCCTGGCCGCAATTGTCGATGGCGATGCAATTTTTATAAACGCCATTCTGGTTTTTACCGGCAGCGTCGAAGCCGTCATTCCAGGAATGGATGAAGTAGACATCTTTGACAATGGTATGATCCGCCGTGATGTAAAATCCATAATTGGCGGGGAGTTCGATTTTCAGTTGTTCCAGTGTCTTGGCGGGCGGCAGGTGAAAAAGTACAGCCTTTTTAGCCTTATTCCACCAGAAACCGCCGGGGGTTTCTTTCAGTTCTTCCATGGTCTTGCAATTGGTCGCGGCCTTGCCGTCGACCCACCAGATTTGTGTCCCGTCGAGCCAGTAATTCTGCTGCTTATACCCCTTGTACATATTGCTCATAGGCCAAAAGGGCAGGGAATAGATGTCGTCTTCAACTTTGGTCCATTTATCAACCGGAATTACCGCCAGACCGGTCAGGACCGCTCCGTTGCCATTAATGATCATCGGAGCTTCCAAGGTGCCGCCATGGGAAATTGTCAGGCCGCGTCCTTTCTCGCCGGGATAGGGGCGCTGATAAGGTTTGCCGGTATTGATGATTTCCAGAGTATCGGATTTTTTCAGCAATTTCAAGCCGTGTTCGACACTGGCTACCGGCTTATCCTGACTGCCGTCATTGCCGTCGTTGCCCTTGAGATTATCCACGTAAACCGTAGCGCCGAACGCCATTCCTCCGCAAAGCAAAACCCATAAACAGATAAATCTGGTCATCGTATATTCTCCTGATTGATATTGATTGCACCTGCAATCCATTATATCCCCATTTCCCGAAATATCAATATAGTTTTTGCCCGATGTGTCGTATTTTTGTTAGAGGTCAGATGATGATCGAGCCTCCGGCTGCCAGGAGCTTGCGGGTTTCTGCCGGGGTTGGCGGATTGCCGTTGGCGATTTGCCAGGCGGCGACTCCGGCGGCCTCGCCGCATTGGTTCAGGTTGACCATTACCCGGACCGCACCGAAGGCCTCGCGGTCGGCATCGATCATCCGGCCGGCGGAAACGATGTTGCGGCTGTTGAGCGGAATCAGAGACGACAGGGGGATCTGGTAGAATGGAACGATTTGGCCTTCCGGCAGCCAGCGTTCAGATACGATCTGTTGACCTTGTTTGCTGACACTGTAGGTGCCGTCGAGGCGCTTGAAGGCGATGGAATCGTCCTGGCTGTTGTGGATATCCACCGGATAGGTTCCGTTGGCGATTGCGTCGGTGGGGCGGGCGGCGGACAGCAGCTCGGCGCCGGTGAGTTGGTGTTGCGCGTTGATATGGTAGCTCTCGCGGAGGCCGATAGCGGAGGGGAGGGCCTGTAGCGACAGTTTATTGTCGGGGAAGGCCTCGCGAAGCATGTCCATGAGAGCGCGAATCTGGCGGCGCGAGGTGATTTCCGCTCGAGTGATGGCGGCAGCGTCGGAGCAATCGCAGTTGAGCACGCGGGTTCCGGCATGCATGATGAGCCCACTGCCGGGAATCGGCATATTCCAGAAATAAGACGGGGGCAGATTGGGATATTTGGCGCGGTACTGTTCAAGCAGGTTGCAGAGATTAACTCTTCCCATATTCAACCAATTCTCAAAACGAACACAAGAGGTGGGTGGTTGTTGGAGTTCCGGCAGACGCATCGACAGCCCGGCGTCACGGCAGAGCAGGCCATCGCCGGAGGCGTCGACAAAGGCCCCTGCTTTGATCGCGAAACGCCCGGATTTGTTTTCGATGACAATGGCGTCTAGTTGTCCGTCAGCCATCAGTGGGCGCGAATAATTGGTTTGCAGGTAAATGCTGATGTTGGGATGTTCGCAAACCATTTCATCGAGTTCGAGAGTCAATTCTTCGGTATTGAAGCGGATGCCGTAGGCCGGAGTGCGAAATTCACTGACGGCGTTTCGCTTGTCGAGACGTTCCAGAGTTTCGCGGGTCAACCCGCCGATGATCTCGCGTTCACCGGCGGTATCGAAAAGTGAATGCCACATGCCGACCAGACCGCAGGTGGCGACTCCGCCGAACCGGTTCTGGCGCTCAATAATGGCGACTTTGGCTCCCAGGCGCGCCGCCCGGATGGCCGCAAAAACTCCGGTACAACTGCCGCCGACCACGCAGACATCCACGGTTTCGATGATTTTGACTTTTTCTGCCGGTATGATTATTTCATTCATTTGTAACCTCTTTTTT
>JAVBRM010000120.1:0-13123 GCA_031548025.1 Victivallaceae bacterium
TGCTGGCGACTTTTATCGTGTTGAAGCTGGCGGGGTACTCGATCAATCTCATCACGCTTTTAGGCCTGATTCTGGCCATCGGAATCGTGGTGGACGACGCCATTCTGGTGATCGAAAACGTCAAGCGCCTGATCGATACCGAAAATTTGTCACCGCGCGATGCCGCAGTCAAGTCGATGCAGCAGGTGTCCGCTCCGATCGTTGCCACCACCGCGGTGTTGATGTCGATGTTCGTGCCGATCTGCTTCATGTCGGGGATCACCGGGGCGCTTTATCGGCAGTTCGGGATTACGATTTCGCTGGCGGTCGGATTTTCGGCGATCAACGCGCTGACCCTCAGCCCGGTGTTGGCCGCCATGTTGCTCAGGCCCTCCAAGCCGGAGGAGCAAATGAGCCGTTTCGGACGCGGTTTTCGCAATTTCTTCAATTCGTTTACCGCTGGATACGGCGGAGTGGTCAAGCGCCTGATCCGGGTTGCCATTCTGGTTACCGTGGCCTACCTGGGGGCGTCGACATTGATTGTCAAGCTGATGGCCGATACCCCCACCGGCTTTATTCCGGACGAGGACCGCGGGGTTTTCTATATCAATATTCAATTGCCGCCCAATGCTTCACTTTTGAGAACCAGCGAGGTTTCCAAGAAGGTTCGTGAGCTGGTCCGGTCGGAAAAAGATATCAAAGATATCGTTATCACCAACGGATTTTCGATATTTTCCGCCGCTACCGCCACCAACAATGCCTGGGGGATCGCTACCCTCAAGCAATGGGATGAAAGAAAACATCCTTCGCAATCCCAGTTCGCCATTATGAAGCGGCTGCAGAAAAAATTGCACAGCGAAATCAGCGAAGCCCAAATCATGCTGATTCCCCGGGCTGCGATTCAGGGGATCGGCTCCACCGGCGGATTCAATTTCGTGGTCATGGACACCTCCGGCACCAATCCCGCCAAAATGGGGCAGATTCTCGATCAGATTCTCGCCGAAGTGATCCATCGGCCGGAATTTTTCAATGTGTTTACGGCGTATCAGCCCACGACCGTCCAATATTTTGCCGATGTTGACCGCCGCAAGGCCATGCTTTACAATGTTTCCATCGACGAAATCAACAACGCGCTCCAGAATTTCACCGGTTCAGCGCTGGTCAACTTTTTCAACCGTTACGACCAGGTATACCAGGTGACGCTGCAGGCGGACCGGGCGTACCGCATGAGGCCCGACGACGTGAAAAGAATCTGGGTACGGAATTCCGGCGGCCAAATGGTTCCGCTCAGCGCACTGGTTTCTTTCCGGAAAGAGCTGATGCCGCAGTTTCTGCCGCGCTTCAACAATTATTCATCGGCCAATATTCAGGGGCAACAGGCGGTTGGCTATAGTTCCGGGCAGGCGATGAATGCCTTGGAGGAGGTCGCCGAAAAAGTATTGCCGCCGGAAATGCGTTACGGCTGGATGGATATGTCTTACCAGGAAAAACTGGCACAGGGGCAGAGTTTCAAAATTTTCGCCTTGGCTCTGGTCTTTATTTACCTGTTCCTGGCGGCGCTTTACGAAAGCTGGCTTCTGCCGCTGTCGGTTCTGCTGTCAGTACCGGTGGCCTTTTTCGGCGCGGTATTTTTCCTGCGCCTGGGCGGTATCGACTTGAATCTTTATACTCAGGTCGGGCTGGTACTCCTGATTGGTATGGCCAGTAAAACCGCCATCCTGATCGTGGAATTTGCCAAAAACAGCCGCGACATCGACAAAATGCCGATCAATGACGCCGCGCTCCTGGCCGCCAAACTCCGTTTTCGCGCGGTTTTGATGACGGCGATATCGTTCATTCTCGGGCTGTTGCCGCTGTTGGTCGCCACCGGCGCGGGCGCGATCAGCCGTCAGGCGGTCGGTTATGTGGTGGTCGGAGGGATGCTCTTTTCGGCGATATTCGGCACGCTTATGGTGCCGACGTTTTATGTCGTGATCCAGCGCCTGATCGAATGGCGGAAAAAACCTGAAAAAAGCTGATTCGAGGCTTTGTAATCGCGGATTGTTACGTTATATTATATGCTTCTTTATGTTGGCGGCAGGCCCCAATGTGGCTTGACACCTGTCGTCATCGGTAATTAACCTTTTAACAAGGAGAAAAGGGATAATGGCTACTGCAAGTCGAGCAAAACACAAATTGTGCCGTCGTATCGGAGAGTGCATCTGGGGTTGCCCCAAGTGCCCGAGCGCCAAGCGTCCGTATCCGGCAGGCCCCCACGGCAAAACCGGCCGCAAGAAGAAACTTTCCACCTACGGCGAACTGATGATGGAAAAGCAGAAACTCCGGACTCATTACGGCGTTTCCGAAGAACAGCTCCGCGTGATCTACAAACGCGCCCAGAAAGGTCTCGGCAAAACCGACGAACGTCTGGCTCGTTTCCTGGAACAGCGCCTGGATGCGATTCTGTTCCGCTCCGGTTTCGCTCCGACGATTTTCGCTGCCAAGCAGTGCATCAGCCACGGCCACGTGTTGGTCAACGGCCAGAAAGTCGACCGTTCTTCCTATATGGTGAAGGAAGGTTTCGAAGTTTCCATCAATGCGGAAAAATCGCCGAGTATCGCTGAAATTGCCAAAGGCAACGCCGGCAACGTAACCGTTCCCGGTTACCTGCAGGTTGACAGCGAAGCTTTGAAAATCACCCTGGTGAGAGCTCCCGAGATTGGCGAAATCCCGGTGAACGCCAAGATCATCAGCGTTATCGAGTATTACGCCCGTTAATACCTGATATTTTCAGCTTACATCGCGCCGGAAATGCCCAAAACATTTCCGGCGCTTTTCTTATTCGGATATTTCAAATCGCAAGTTGAAAGTCATGGATGGAGAGCTATTTTTATGTATGCTGAAAATAATTTTAAAAAAATTGAGATGTTTATTCGATTCAAGCTTGCCGCAAAAGGTAGAACCTGTAATCGAGCGAATCCCTTGTAGAGAATGCGGCAATATGATATTGCCGGCGACAGCGGAGCATACCGGTGGTTTATGTATGCCGTGTAAACAGGGATTCCGCAAAAATCTTGAAGATTCCAAAATCAGACGCGAAGAAAAAAAGAAGTGGGAAGCATCTCCGGTGGGCGAACACTGGAAATGGCTGTTGAATCAACCATATGAAAGCCTTTCCAGGGAAAATCAGTTGTTTCGGGCTGTCCACTTTTTCCTCGGACATGTGATTGGCGATGGTCTCGAGGCGTATTTCTATGAACAGACGCGATTAGGCTATTTGGACACCATCGAAGGACTGGCCGCAATTGGCGATACCGAAACTTTGCGTATTCTCAAGGAAGCCAAAGAGGTTATTTACGGGGAAGATGATGTTCCGGGAGAACTGTCGGTATGTCAAAACATCATGTCTGAGAAAATGTTCCGTCATCAATTGGACGCTCTGGAAAAAGAACTTGAGAAAGAATGGGATAAAGAAAGTGCGCAAATCGATGATTTTTTGATGGCATATGCCGAAAAACATAAACTCTGTGACGGTTTTGGGACTGCTCGGGAAAATTAAATTTAATGCCACTCACGATATGATGCATATCCGCGATATTTTCGAGGATATAATAAGCTGTGGTCAATGCGATTACTCCAAGGTCTCAGTGTCGTTTTTCTTTCGGGATCAATGCTTGTTTGACAAAATATTCACGGATACCGATATTGAGTATATAGAAGGAGCGACGTGGGAAGATGTGCATGACCTTGAGAGAATTTCTCGCAAGGATATGCTTGCCGCCAATATCCTGACTGATAAAGCGAAAATCAGTATCAATTTTCAGGAACGCGAAAGTTTATCGTCTCCGGGCATAGCCTCTCTGAAAGTCAGCAAAAATTTGAGCCTTGATTGGACCCGGCAGGAAGAAGAACAGAGACAAATTGAAATCGCAGAATTATATAAGCACGTATTTGGTGACATTTCGACGTTGCATTTTTGCAGTTGCTTCGGGGGACCATCCGGAAATGACGTTACCGGCCTTCTCTGGTTGCCTGCCGATTTCATTCTGAAAGGATTACCGGCTTTGCTGAAACTTCTTTCGCCATCTATGATTCAAGCCGGATATAAAATCGCGATCAACCGGCAGAATCAAGATGAGATTACCGCCGGATTCAATCGTAAATTTCTGGAAAAACCTGACGGTATTCATATCGACGGCTGGATTTTCGGCAATCAGTATAAAACGCCTTTTGCAGTTAATTCGAATGGAACATTGTTTCCTGTCCGCAATTGCGGTTTTGAAGCCGCCTTTAATCTTGCAAGCTATGTTCAGAAGAATATTTCCATGTTTCATGGATTTCAGATTTTCTTCCGTGATATCCCCTGGCGATATGGTGACAAAGTGACAACTGCCGATTCGATGAATTCAGTTTCCCTGTCCGTCTACAAAAACGGAATATACCTCTATGTCGATTATGAGCGCTATGATGATAACGACCCGCTTCCCAAAGCCATTCGCACTCCGATGAATACCCGATTATCGAAATACGGCATAGTATTGAAATCAGCCGAGACTGTAAGTTGCATCTGACGAAAAACACATTTCAGTAAATAAGCTGGATGACTCGGAGGCATCGATTTGAGTTTGAAATATTGGTGTCACTGTTCGAATTTGCGGCGAAAGCGGCCGGGGGGGAGGCCGGTGGATTCGCGGAAACGCCGGACGAAATATACTTCGCCGCTGAAACCGCAGCGGACGGCGATTTCCTTCATGGTCAATGTGGTGTTGCGGAGCAGGGTTTTCGCCATGTTGATGCGGCATTCGAGAATGTAATCCTGCAAGGTATGACCGGACATTTTTTTGAAAAGCTGGGAGAGGTAGGACGGATTCAAATCGAAGTGCTCCGCAATGTCTTCGCGGGAGAGTTCGTAGTTGAAATTGCGCTCGATATGGCTGCGGACCCGGTCGAAGGTCGCCAGCGATTTGCTCGCCGGTTCGGCGGATTTCAAACACTCGTCCAGAGTCAGTGACAGAATCGCTTTGGCCAGGTGTTCGGTATGATTTCCGGCGGCGGCAGCGGGGTCCGCCAGGGCGCCGATGGTCGAGGTCAGGGCGGTTCCCGGCGGGTGCGGCGTGTGGTATTCAATCGCCTTGGGCCAGGGTTTGTAAGGCGTGTTTGCCTGGATGTCATAACAGGACAGGCGCAAGTATTGGCCGCGCAGAACGATGCAGAGCAACCGGTGGGCGTGGGTGAAGGAAACATATTCCCAGGTGTATTTGCGAATCAGCCAGGCGTCGCCCGGCTTCAGGATTACAGTTTCGAGCTTACCGTTCAGGGACATCGGTTCATGTTTTTCGCCGTCGAGCACCATTAGCAGCCGGTCATAAGGCTGGTATGGGGAATATGCATCGACCGGAGCCAGGCCGTCCGGCAAATAGAATTTGCCGCGCGGAAGGTCCAGAGCCTGCCGGAGAATAGCGATAAAAGGATTATCCATAGTTTAAAATACCTGATCTAATATTGCGTATATTAATACTACATCGTGACTATTGTTTTATCAAGTTGATTGCATTATAATATTAATAGTTTTCAATAAAAAGAGGTTATTGTTATGGATAAATTTGCATTGGACCCTTTCAAGTTGGTTGAAGTGCCGGAAGAATACGCGTTGGAACATCGCCGTCATCAGGGAATACCCGGGATTGAAGTAATGCCGTCCGGACGCATGTTCACCTGTTGGTATGTCGGCAATGAGCCTTGCGAGGGACCCGGTAATTATGTGATACTGTCGTTGAGCGACGATGGCGGCCGCTCCTGGCGCGAAGTCTGCGCGGTGAAGCCCGGCAAGCCGGAATGCGAGCGGGCGTATGACTCCACTTTCTGGCGCGATCCGAATAACCGGCTATGGTGGTTCTGGACTCAGTGCTATACCGAGGGACGTATCTTTGACGGCAGGGCAGGGGTATGGGCCGTGTACTGTGACAATCCCGACGCCGAGCAATTGCAATGGAGTGAGCCGCGTCGTATCGGCGACGGGATCATGATGAATAAGCCGACGGTTTTGAGCGATGGCGCCTGGGCGCTGCCGGTTTCGCTCTGGAGTGTTTATCTTGATTTGATTCTACCCGAAAACGATGAAGTTTCCAAGGCCAATCTGTTGATCAGCCGGGATCAGGGGCAAACTTTTGAATTGGTGGTTGGACCACGAATTGCCGATCCGAAACAGCGCAGTTTCGACGAACATATGCTGGTTGAGAAACAGGACGGTTCGTGGTGGATTTTGATCCGCGGCAGCAAAGGAATCTACCAGAGTTTCAGCCATGACCGCGGTAAAACCTGGAGTGAAGCGGAGCTGTGGCACTTCGGGCCGAGCACGCGCTTTGCCATTCGCCGCCTGAAATCCGGCAATCTGGCATTGGTTTACCATCGTTCGCCGCGGATCATGCCGGGAGAAAACATCCGTCTGTTTCGCGAAAACATGACCGTCTGGATCTCGGAAGACGACGGCGCCACCTGGTCCAAAGGCTTGCTGATCGACCATCGCACTGAAGTTTCATATCCCGATTTAGTGGAAGGCGAGGATGGCTTCATCTATGTGGTTTACGACCATGGTCGTACTAGAGGACACGGCCAGATTTTGGTAGCGCGTTTCACCGAGCAGGACATCCAGGCCGGAGACCTGGTAACCCCCGGTTCCTGCCTGAATATACTGGCCTCGGCATTTCCATTTCAGCCATAATCGTCGCTTTTTCGGTTCGAATGATTGAAAAAACGGGCGAAGGTGGTATATTACGGGGATTATGAACTAATTCCAGCAAGGAGATAAAAAATGGAAATTCTGCATGACAACGCAGTGGATCAAAGTATCCTGAATGGCAAGACGATTGCCGTGATCGGTTATGGCGCCCAGGGGCGCGCCCAGGCTCTGAATATGAGGGATTCCGGTGTCAATGTCATTATTGGTATTCGTCCGGGCAAATCATTTGACGCCGCCACCGAAGACGGTTTTGAAGTAGTGGACGTCGCCACCGCCGCCAAGCGCGCCGATGTCATTCATATGCTGCTCCCCGATGAAACCCATCAGGAAGTTTATGAAAAAGAAATCAAGCCCAACCTTACAGTCGGCAAAGCTTTGAGCTGTTCCCACGGCTTCAATTTTGTTTTCGGCTTTATCGCTCCGCCGGAAGGCGTCGATATCGTGATGGTCGCTCCCAAAGGTCCCGGTACCGAAGTCCGCAAAGTCTTCGTCCAGGGCTTCGGCGTTCCCGGCCTGGTCGCCGTGAAACAGGATGCCACCGGCAAAGCATGGGATCTGGTGCTGGCCATGGCCAAAGCCCAGGGCCTGACCCGCGGCGGCGTGCTGAAATGCACCATGGAACAGGAAACCTATGAAGACCTCTTCGGCGAACAGAACGTTCTCTGCGGCGGCCTGGTCGACCTGATGAAATACGGCTTCGAAACTCTGGTTGAAGCCGGTTATCCCCCGGAAATGGCTTATTTCGAGTGCGTACATGAAACCAAGCTGATTGTCGACCTGATCTACGAAGGCGGCATTCAGAAGATGAACTATGTCATTTCCAACACCGCCGAATGGGGTGAATACGTCAACGGTCCCCGGATCATCACTCCCGATGTCAAGGCCCGCATGAAGGAATCCCTGAACGATATCGAAAGCGGTAAATTCGCCCGCGAATGGATTGCCGAAGCCCGCAACGGCGCTCCGAATCTCCGCCGCAAACGCGAAGAACTCGGCAAGCACCAGGTGGAAATCACCGGCGCCAAGATCCGCTCCCTGTTCGAAATCAAATAATTCGAACTCCAATAAACTCAAAAACCCGACGAGCCCAAAACTCGCCGGGTTTTTTATCGCGTCATTTCGACGTATTTTTCACTCGAGAATCAGCGGGGTGACCGGGGGCGCTGTCCCGTAATGGTCGCCGAACAGCCGGGAGGTCAGCGCTTTGGCGGGTTTGCCCAGGGTGCGGTCGCAATGAACCGTGAGCTTGGCATCCTCCGGCTTGACTTGCAGTTCCTGCCATGGAATCGTGATCATGGCGCTCCAGCCGCTGTCGATGATCCGGGCCTGAGATGTCCAGTTGCCATCGGAAAGGTGATCATTGCCGGGATTCAGGATAATCCGGAGATATTGTTTCGGTTGATGATTCACTCCGCAGAGGAGCAGTCCGATATACTCACCCGCGGGCCTTTTGGAATCGCTGTTGGTTTTGGGTGGGTAATGCAGATTTTTGATGTCCCGGTGAGAGCACTTTATGCCGACATAGAGATTATCACGGTCATAAAGCATGCGCAGTTCGGTCTTTTCCGGGAACGGCTCGCCGGTATTGAGGCCGGTGTAGAGCAGAAAACAATCGGCGGGAACGGCCTGTTCCCAGCCGAATCGGTCAAGTTCCGGGGCAAATTGCGGCGGAGTGTTGACTTTGGCCGCCCGCACTTCCATTGTTTTGGCCTGTCCGACCGATTCTTCGAAATTGCTTCGGAGTCTGTCCAGCATTATTCGGGCATTCGGATGAGTGACTTTGCCTGCGGCCCGTTCGAGCGCGGCCCGACAGGCCTCTGTGATGCCGGTTTTCACAATCAGCGAATTCCAGAGAAAATGCGCATTGTCGTTCCATACGGATCGGAGGGGATTTTTCAGCCACTGTTCGTCGATCAACCGGTGATATTCCGCCACATCTTCGGCTCCGGCACCGAAAGTGCGGCGAAAAAATTCACCCCGCAAAGCTTCCAGGCTGGAATCTGGATCCCAGAGTCCGGCGGTCATGACCCAGAAATACGGCATATTGGCATCCCAGCATTTATCGCCCGGGAATTTCGGAATATCGGGACTGTCGCCGGCCAACTCGGAAAATGTTCCCGTGACCTGATGTTTTCGGATATATCGGAAATCCGATAGAGCCGCCGCATCCATCGGGCGGGGAAAATAAGACGCCAGGCCGTAATATTCACGCCACACGATATTGGGCGTGAGCGACAGCCATTGATCCAGGTGCTTGGCGGTCTCCGCGTTTTCCGGAGCCTCCACCGGATACCGTGAATCCCGATCGATCGGACAATACAGGATGTCGATATTGGATTCGATGGCACAATGCGGAGGAATTTCCGTATACAAATAGGCGTAGGCGCGGATTCGTTTTTTCGGGTGTTTCTCCTTCAAATACTGCCCGACCCGGTTCAGCCAGAGAAAAAAGCGGGTCGACTGAAATGCCGGATCTTTGGCCGGAATCTGCCGTTCTCCGGGAAGCTCCACCGGCTTCATGCACTCCGGACATCTGCAGTACAGGAGATTGTCCTCGATACAGATATAGACATTATCGATCCCCGGAAAAGTCTTGAATTTCTCCTCCAATTCCACCAGGAAGCATTTCAATACTTCCGGATTGCTCAGGCAGAGCTGGACCGAGGTCCGGCTGGATTCGGGATTCAGGCGCTTGCCTTTCTGCATCGAATAAAACTCCGGATGCTCCGCCAGATATTTGGCGGGTTTGAGGTACGCGCCGATCACGCTGCCGCCGATTTCTTTGACCAGACCGTATTCCTCCGCCAGTTTCTGACTGGTTCCCTTGCTCCAGTTTATGCCATGGCGGATCAGCCATTGAAGGGTGGGTGTATTGCTTTTCGCATTGATCTGCCAGCCGCGCCAGGCGAAACCCGGATGCTCCTGATAATCGACTTGCGTCAGTTGCAAATTGGGGGAGGGGGTGAATACCGTGCCGAATTCCGGATTGGGCCGAGCCCAGATAATGTCGCTGTTCCGGTAAAGCAGTCGGTAAACGCCGTTCAAAATCCCCTTGGGAGTCGGTGAGATCAGATAGACGGTATTGCCTTTCTGGCGGACCGCGTAGCCGTCGGGACCGCACAGCCGGGAAAAATCCTCGGCGAACGGTTTGGAATCAAGTGTCAGATAAATGGCCGGCATGTTCGGGTTCA
Organism: Victivallaceae bacterium; assembly: GCA_031548025.1. Classification (GTDB taxonomy): domain Bacteria; phylum Verrucomicrobiota; class Lentisphaeria; order Victivallales; family Victivallaceae; genus UBA5239. The sequence continues at coordinate 9,889 of JAVBRM010000120.1, forward strand.
CTGTGGTTGCCACCGGCAGCTTGGCCCCGGAGATTTTCCGGATCCAATATTGCAGTTCCCCGGCCGCGTGGCGAACCAATGGGGACGCGGTGGAATCAAGCAGAATTTCCGCCGCCGGTTTGCCGTCTTTTGCAAGTGGAATCGCGGCATGGGTCAGTAAAACGGCGAGCATCAGGCATCCGAATGTCAACAACTTTTTCATCTTTTTCTCCAATCAATGGTTCAGGTATTCACGGTATAAACGCGCCGGAGCGGCCGCGTTCCATACGTCGCCTTGCCCCGAACTCGAATAAAAAAGGGTATAGTTTTCAACTCCGGCATGGCCGTCGCCGTAAACCTGGTTGGCCCCGGCGGAGTGCGCCCGGTCCGGGCCGATGGCGTTGTTCATTTTCGTATAATAATAAGGCAGACGCGCGTTCAGGGTGCTGCCCGCTGTACCGAATTTCGAGTTGCCCCCATCCGGGAAACAGGTCCATTTGTCGATCCACAGTGTGGTCATGCTGATGTACTTATTCTGCTGGCTCAGTTTTTTCCATTGTTCCGGCCCGGTGGCTATTCCCTTGCCCGCGGCCCGGATGGAGCCGATCGAAGCATTGTAGGCGTAGCTGTGATAAATTTTTCGGAAACCGTAAGTATAGGTGCCGTACTTATTGGCGGGACAGTCCAGGAGAGGAATGGTATAAGCGTCGGTGCCGTCGCTTTCCGTTTTCCAGGTTACTTCCGTGAGCTTGGCCACGGTCAGGTATTCCATCCAGTAAAGACCGTTCCCTGGTTTGAGGTCTGCGTGGAAATTATTGGCGGAAAAAAGATACCCCTGGTGATCGTCGGCATAACCGAACCAGACCAGCCCGAGTTGTTTGAGATGGTTGAGGCAACCGGCCGACATGGCTTTTTGCCTGGCCTTGCTCAGCGCCGGCAGCAGCAGCGCCGCGAGAATAGCGATGATCGCGATCACAACCAGGAGTTCGATGAGTGTGAAATTCCTGTATGACCTCTTTCTGAATGTATGATGATCCATGGCTTGACCTCCCTTGGTTGGTTTTTCTCAATCGGTATTATTTAACGGTTTTTCCGGCAGCCGGATAATGACATAGGCGCATTGCGGCGGCAGCTGGATTTCCAGCACTTCGTTCTGGCGGCGCATGGTCGTCCGCTCCTCGGAAAGCGGAGTGAAAACCTCTCCTTCCAAGTCAGTTTTCAGGCGTACCAGAGTGTCGGTGTTCCGGGGAGTCGCCCCGGTAATGTAGTGCACCCGGCTGCGGTGGTAACGCATGGCGTCCAGTTCCCGGTTGATTTCGGTATCGAAATCCGCGGCCAGCAAATGTACCGTATAGCTCCGGCGCTCCCGGTCATAATGCAGCGACACATGATAACCCCGGCAATAATCCATTTCCAGCGGCAGGGGATGAAGGCGCGGACGGCAGCGCTCCGGCAGATCGGGCGCCTCGCCGATTCGGCCGGGGTGATGGAAAAAGTTTTCCGTCACCATGGTCCAGCGGCGCTCGCCGCCGCACACGACCGCCTGTTCTTCCAGCGGAAACCGTGGATTGGTGAAATCCTTTGACCGGTTGGTCATCGGCCAATCCATTTCCACTCCGGGAAAATTACAGGGTCCCACGGCCAGAACGATGCCGCCGCCCTGGAGATAACGCCGAAGATTGGCAATTTCCTCCGGCAGCAACTTGGCCGCGCCCGGCAGTACCAGCCGGGAAAACTGCTCCGCCGTCTCCGGAATCCGGCAGGTGACCTTGAGTGGAATTCCGTTCTCACTCAATACTGACACCGCCTCGGAAAAATATCCCGGGTGCCCATCCTCAAGGTTCCCGAAAAATGTGTGGTTGCGCGTCTCATAAGAAAAGAACACGCCGGTTTCCGCCTGCGGTTGGCCGGAAAATAATTCCGGGTGTTCCGCTTCGAAACGGAAAAAACGGCCGACCGGCGTGGCGTCGTCCGGAAGCGAGCTCAAAATCCTGTCCGGGAGCCCGAGGCGCCCTTTCAATGTGGAAAACCAGCAGCTGCTGCCGAGAAATTTGTTCAGCGCCCAGATAACGCCCGCGGTGGCGGCGGTGAATCCGTAGCCCTGGCCGATAGCGCTATGCCCGCCCTCTTCAGCCACGGCGCAGTGATGTTGCGCTGCGACAATACGGTGTCCGATCGTTACGCAAGCGATTTCGGGATCTTTCTGCCAGCCCGGAGTGTTGCCGCACATTTCCAGATGAACGATATTGCAGCCGCGCATAAACTGCCGGATGTCCTGCCCGACATTATTGCAAAAGGCGCCGCTGCTTCCGGAGCAGCAGCTCAGCAGCGGAAAATCCGGCCCGGGCAGGACCGTGCGTATCGCCTCCAGCATACTGCCGTTGTTTTCATAACGCATGTCGATATAGGCGCGCCAGTCGGGATTGTCCCAATTACCCCAGAATCCGGGCTCGCCGTATTCCGGCAGCGAATAGCCGAAACGCTCCCGGAAAATCTCCCGGCAGCAACGGCAGCCGCAGCCGCGGTATAAGTTGAAATAAATGAAGTCGTCGCTCATCAGACCGGAAATCCCGGTGGTCGAAACCAGCAGTTTCAAGTACTCCAGGTAGGCCGCCCGAAACTCCGGGTTGGCGAAGCAGAACTCTTCCGCCGTGTAACGTTCGTGCCAGACCGGGAGACCGGTCTGCAGGTCGATCATCCGCCAGTCGTTCAGGTGGGACCCGTTGAATTGCCAGCCGGCCGCGCTGGCCCGGTCCGGGCAAAACGGCAAATGCGGCCCGGAATGCATTTTGACCCGGCGCCAGCCGTCGAGGTCGTCGTAACGGTGCGCCAGCGTGCCGGAATGATGATCGAACAATCCGATACCACGCTGCTTCAATTCTTCGGCGACAGTCGCCATATAATCATGCAGCATGGTCCAATACGGCATGAAATCCCAGCGGAAATGCGTTCCGAAAATAATTGCGGTATTGGCATGTGCCGCCTGCATTTGGTCGGCGCGCTGCCTGATTCGGTCATGATTGTCGGGCGAAGGCCAATCCAGATCCGGCCAGGTGATCCACCAGCTCACCGCCCGGTATCGCGCATTGTTCATATCGACTGTTCCTTTCGTTTTATTTGGTTTTGTCAAAAATTTATACATTAACATACATTTAACTACTTTATTGTTAAGGAAAAAGCTCAAAAGATCACTTTTTCCTGAAAATTTTTCAAAAAAGACTGGATAAAAAGTTTCAAGTGAAGCATTTTTGTTATT
>JAVBRM010000049.1:0-78621 GCA_031548025.1 Victivallaceae bacterium
TTAACAGTTTTTCCAATTCCAGCCGCGCTTCGGTGTCAAGTTTTATCTCATATCGTTTCACTTCATTCATCCCTTTGAGTTTTAGGGATAATATAGCACATTTTGTAAATATTACACTATTAAAGAGACGCTACACTAGCTGATTAATCATTTGGTTAAGCCGCTCACGCTCGGATAACGTAACAGCAGGGGGATTCCCATTTACCGGCATGGACATGAAGTCAGGGAGAAGTTTCATTTTCTCGCGTTTGGCTTCAAGACTGGCATGAGCAGAGTAGTGTTTAGTCATTTCGGGAGTCATGTGGCCTACTATGCCTTGGACGATGTTCATCGGGATTCCGTAGAGCCCGGCGTAATAGCAGAAGGTATGGCGACAGCTATGGAGGTCTTTTACGGATATAGCTCGGGTTCGGCCTTTGGGTATTTTAGTGGTTTTGATCTCGCAGGATTCGAGAAAAGATTTTATCCGATAAGATACACCAGTGCGATTGGTCAAATACATTTGGGCATGCATCGGCAATACGTACTCGGTATACTCGTCTTCCGGACGCAGGACAGATTCGGATTTTAACTTGCTGAGGTACTCATGCAAGGGCGGCATCATCGGGATTTCTACAGCATGGCCGGTTTTGCGCATTTGGCTGCGATATATGACACCATCTTCAAAATCAACTTCTTCCCATTTCAAGGTGCAGATATCGCCCTCGCGGAGAGCCGTCGAGATGGCGATGGTGAATAACGGGCGGCTGAAGTCGTCAAGTTTCTTGTTGATTTTGCGAAGTTCGGCCTCCGTAAATGCTTCCCGGCTTTCTGTTTCTTTTTTCAGTTTGGGTATGGCGAGAAATGGATTTTCAATCAGTCCCGCGTCATATGTCAGAAGCTGAAATACTTCAGTCAGGGTCTGGTGAAAGGTATTGATCGTCTTGGCGGACAGATCGCCCTTCAATTTATATTTCAACTCTTCCTTGCCGCGCTTATATTTGAGCGTTTTCTGAAAGCGCCCTTTTGAGCGGAGATACTGGATGTATTCGGTAGCATGAGACCGCTGTATATTAGCTAGGGTCTTGACATCAGGGTGTTTTGAGTTCATGTAGGAAAGAAAGTCGTTCCAGTATGAACGTTTCATATCAATCAGTTCTTTGCTGGGTTCTCTTTGTTTTGGTTTTTTCAGAGATAGTTCGAAAGCCTCCGCTAATTCGATAGGAGCACTCGCCGTCAATTCGTCCCGATATTCTTCAACCAATACCTTGACTTTGTTCTTCGACCGGATATTCTTAACCGAAGCTTTCATCTCAGCTTCGTATTTGGCAGCCTCCTTTTTGTCGGATAAGCCTTTGCCTGTTTTTTTACAGATGCATGTACCCCGGTATCTTTTCCCTTGGAACATGAATTCGTAATAATAAATGTCTTTGACTTTCCTGAGACTCATGAAATGCTCCTTCTGACTGTTTGCTACAACAGTCAACATAGCACACAAAATTGCTCTGTCAAGGATCGAATTACGTAATATTTACGTAAAATCATTAAATTTAAGTATAAGAGCATTTGGTTTTGGCCCAGGAGGTCGGGGGTTCAAGTCCCCTCATTCACCCCATTCTCTCTCCTTAGACGAACCGAGCCCGTAATTGAAGTAATAAAGATATTCTTTATTTCCCAGAGAAGTTATTTTTTCAATGTTCATGATCAAAGATTGACGGAGCAATTCCGAGTTCTCGGGTTGCAGTCTGATCTGGTGCCTGATCTTGGTAAGCGCCATAGCTATTTTTGGGGCGCGTTCATAAGTATTCAAGTTATATTCGACTTGGGATTTCAGATATTCAATCTTTGCTTTTAGATTATTTATTTCATTGGACACAGCTTTCAGCTTGGCATTAATGATGACGCTATTGTTTGCGTTGAGTAACATTGATAATTTCCTCTTGCCGGTTTTGCGCATCAGCCAAGGCAGCATTTGCAAGAGTGAAATCATGGGTGATTATGAATTGGTGGCGGTAATCGCTTTTCCGGCTTCAGGAATCTTTCTATAACTTCAATTGCTGGATTTGTTCAAATTGCGGTAGGCGTTGTAGCCGCCGTAGACTACTTTCACGTTCTTGTGGCCCTTCATGGCCAGTTTGTAGCCGTTCAGGCCGGAGATTATGCCGGTGGAGCAGAGTATGATGATTTCCTGTCCGGATGGTACCTTGCGGCTCCAGTTTTCGAAGGCCAGCGCGTTTACTTCGTGGGCTTCCGGCAGGGATGCGGCCAGCATGCGTTCGTAAGGCCAGCGAATGTCGATGACATAGGCCGAGCGGCGGCGTTCGGAAGTCAGGTGTTCCGGCATCAGGTATTCGAAGTCGATCACGGGATTACGAAGCAGTTTTCCCAATACCTTTAGCGTATAACGAAGGTCTTTCCGGTTGTTGGATGGCCCGGCGCTGATGCGGATAGTCGAGAGTGCGTATTCTTCCGTGTGTCCCATTCCCAACAAGACGTGTGAGGGGACGATGCGATCCGCCGTACACGCGGAGCCGATCGAAACTTCGATTTCGTAACAGTCCAGTCCCGCCAGCAGATTCAGGTTGCTGAATCCCGGAAAGGTTAGGCTCAACGTACCGGGTAACTGCGCATCCGCCGAGGCTTCGTTGATCAGCAGTTCCGGGAAGATTTTCCGCAAGCTGTCAAGAAACTCATGCCGCCATTCGGTCAGGTGTTTGAAATCATCGCTTATTGAGCGCTTTTTCAGCTCTGCGGCCACGCCGAACCCGGTAACGGCGAACACGTTTTCCGTACCGGCGCGAAAGGCACGTTCCTGGTCGCCGCCGTAGATCAGCGGTTCAAGCAGAGTGCGGTCGCGCAAGTACATGGCGCCGATCCCTTTCGGACCATTGATCTTGTGCGCGGAACAACTCAGGAAATCACAGTTCAATTCATTGACATCCGTTGAAATCTTACCAAAGGACTGTACCACATCGGTATGAAACAAAATGCCTCGACTGCGGCACAGTGCGCCGATTTCCGCGATGGAGTTGACCGCCCCAGTTTCGTTATTGGCATGCATCACGGAAATCAGCTTTGTATCCGGCGTCAAAGCTGCGCCAATATCCTCCACGCGAACCCGGCCGTCTTTGCCCGCCGAAACGGTGATGACCTTGACGCCGCGTTTACGCAGTTGCTCGGCGCTGCCGATGATCGATTCGTGCTCGATAGCAGTGGTAACCAGCGTCCCGGAATTACCGAACATTCCTTTGAGAATGGTATTATTCGCCTCGGTACCGCCGGAGGTAAAAATGATGTTGTCGGGGTCGCAATTCAGCAGCCCGGCAATCGAACGACGGACAACTTCGACTTCGCCGCGGGCGGCGCGGCCGACGGTGTGCAGACTGGAGGGGTTGCCGCCAGTTTTGCGCATGACTTTCCGCATTTTTCGCCGAACTTCCGGGGCCGGAAACGTCGTGGCATTGTGATCCAGATAAACTTTGCGAATAAACATCTTCCGGAACCTCCTCAGTAGACACCCGGTATGAAGCGCCATTTGACTTGCTCCGCATACGCTCGGTATTCGTCATTTTGCAGCAGGAAGTTTTCTTCCAGCCGGGCACGGATAATATACAACGACAGCGACACCATTACCAGCAGCAGATTCAACGGCGAAAAGTATCCCGTCAGAAAGCCGATCCGCAGCAGCATATCGCTATCGTACATCGGATGCCGGACCAGGCGGTAAACCCCGCCGGTTTTGATCTTGCGCCGGGCAATCAGAATCCCGAAGCTGCGATTCAAACTCAATAAACTGACGATCCCCAGCAGATTCGCCGCCAGCACCAGTACCGTTGCCGCGATCAGACAAAATCCCTCCGGCTGCCGCCCGCTGGCCATCATGAAAGCTCCGCTGAAAAACGCGCCCAGCGCCACCAGTTGATGTAATACATTTTTATCGACCTGACGGTGAAACGTGCGGATCAGCAGAAACAGGCACATGACCAGGTTCTGCAGTCGGAACGACCAGTCGACAATCCGCAGGCGCGCCCACTCCGCATTCAGCCAGTTGAAATCCCAATATATCCGGTACCAGTCCAGCCCGTAACGCAAGCTCTCGCCGGTCAGTGACTGGTGAAATTGATGCACGGTGAAATCGAGGAAGAAACCACACAGGAAAACATTCAAACCGATTTGCCAATACTTGCGAATCATCGCCCGACGCCCTCCGCATTGACATTGTTACGGACGCAGCACGGAATCAGCCGTCCATCCGGCAAGGCATAGGCTTGACAGCATCGCCGTACCCGTACGAGGTCGAAGGTATCACGGTCCATAAAGGCGTGAATGTAAACGGATTTGATCTCGCGTTCCATCAGATTGAATGCCTGTCGCGGGTTGAAACATTTGCAACTGCATTGCGTTTTAGGCTCGGTATAGTTTTTCAGCAGCCGTTTCAGGGTGGTGAGTACTTCATCGGCCTCGTCGGAGGACTCCGCCCAAAGTTGGTAAACCATGTCTTTCAGCTCGCCGTGTTCGTCGGCATTGAGCCCGAAAACCACCTTATTGGCGGCCTGCTGCAGCAATGTCCGGGCATCGATGATTTTATTCAGCGGCACAAAGCGTCCGGAGTCGAGTTTAAGGAAATACGCCAGCGAAAAACACAGCGGATGACTGCATGGCAACGGCGCGAAATCTCTGCTCGCCACAAACGGCGCACCGTAGGAATCGATCTGCTTGAGAGTGGCCGCTATGTCAAGCCGGGAAGTTTCGCCTCGCAAATTGGAACCGCGTCCAGTGAACGCCATCGGCTGGATCATCATGCTGACGATATTATCGTGAGTGAAAAGCAGTTCGAAAGCGCTATTCAATTCCGTCGCGTTCCACTCCCCCGCAAGGGTAAACGTGATGGAACAATTCATATCGGACATGGTCAGAACTTTGAACAAACGCCGGTGAAAAACATTCAACTCTCGCCCGCGCATTTTCTTATTGACTTCTTCATTGAATCCATCGAATTGCAACGACAAAACCACATCGCGCTTCTTCAGCTCGCGCAGCAGCAGCGGATTTTCCAGCAGCAACAATCCGTTGGTGGAAATACTGACCTTGACCACGCCTTCGCGCGCTAACGCAGCATCGACAATCGGTAGGATTCTCGGGTGCAACAGCGGTTCGCCGCCGGAGATGTTGAGTAGATCAATCTGATCCTCGGCCTCCAGCAGTTTGTCGAGGATATGATTGAACTCCGCCAGCGTCATATCCGGCGAATTTCCGCCGGACGAATTCAAACAGATCGGGCAAGCCATATTGCAACGTGAAGTGACCTCGACAATCGGCATACAGAGGTGCTGTTCGTGCCGCGAACAAAAGCCGCAGCCCTCCGGACACGGTTTAGTGGCATCCCCGGCGAATGCGTTCGGAATCAGCGCCGGGGCCACCACCTGGCGGTGCGCGGCATATTCGGCGGCGCTGCTGTAAGCTCGCACCTCCGAAGGGCCGCAGTCCGGGCAGAACTTGTCGAACCACACGGCGCCGTCTTCGCGCTCTTGCAATTTCATGGGAATAGTTCTGCCGCATTGCGGACAGAGGCCGGTCCCGACTTCAATCAATTTTCTGAGCATATGGCTTCACCGAATTTAGGAATTCACGATATTGACGGAGGCGCGGTTTCTTGTACATGCACTCGGCGAAACCGCGGCAACTGGTCCAACAATCGGCGCAATGGTCCTTCGCCGTTTCCTCGCGCAACGTGTGGAGAACGGTCGGCAATTTGTCATGGAAGATATTGCCGGCGCTTTCGCCCACGGTGTCGATACAGCGCGAAATGTCGCCGTTGCTGTCGATGTTGAAAAAGAGCCTGCCGCCCTGACAATCCCCGATGCCACCCTCGCTGATCGCCTGGTCAAAACGCTCGATATAACTGGTCATGGTGATGAACTCCGGGTAACGCTGTTTGAGTTCAAACAGAAATTCCGTCACGGAATGTCCCGGCAGGTGTTGTTCCTTGGTTCCCCGGCAACAGGAATACAGATTCACCATATAGGTCACGCCGAGCTCACGTGCGAGCTTGATCAGGGGTTCGATCTGGTCGAGATTGTCATCCATCAGGATCGAAATCATGTGCACCCGGTTGCGCGGTTTCGGACGGTATTTGTTCAACAGTTCCAACGCCTTGACGGCGCGGTCAAAAGCGCCGGGAACGCCGCGCTGGGCATCGTGTTTCGCCGGGTCGGCATAATCCAGCGATACCGAAATTTCCTGTAGCCCCGCGTGCTGAATTTCCTTCGCTCGGGTTTCATCCACCCAATAACCGTTGGTGATCAGGATCGGAAAGTGCCCGGTCCGGTTCAAAATGCCGATGATCCGATCGAGGTCGCGGCGCATCAACGGCTCCCCACCGGAGAGCGAAATGATATTGCAGCCGTAGTGACGGTGCAGTGTTTTGCCGATGAATTCGATCTGTTCCAAACTGAGCTCGTTTTTACCGTGGCGGTCGAGGAATTCCGGCTTCCAGAAGTCGCACACCTGACAACGGAAATTGCATTTCCACGTCACCTGCAAGTTGACGTTGATCGGACGCTTCAGCAAGAAGTTCTTCATCAGATTCCAGCCGCGCCGATGATAAAACAGTTCATCCTTCCACATGACGCCAGTGCCTCCCTTCTCCGATGGCCTGCCGCATATGCCGCTGCAACAGCGACAAGCCCATATGACAAAATATATGGCAACTCTCTGGGCACGCCGTCAAAGGCCCGTATAGACGCTTCGCCTCCGCCAGCGCCTCCTCATAAGAATTGAAATCATTGACGCGAACCGGAGCGGATTTCTGCTCAAGGCACGGATAATACATGTGTCCATCGGGGCGGATCACCATCATCAGAAACGGCTGGCAGTCATATGCGGTAAAATCCCGGATGCCCTTCAGATATGCTTCGACGCCCAGCACGCCGCCGCCAGATTTCTTGGCTCGGATAACCCGCTCGATTAACGCCCGGTATTCAGCGTTGTCACGCAGTTCCTGGTTCACCTGCGTTCCGATCAACTGAGGCGAAATATGAAACCCCAATCGATTCCGCATGGCATAATCCAGTACCTCACCCGCATCCTTTAGATTCCGTGGCGTGGCGACAGTACTCAGCACAACTTTTCTGCCGCTCTTCACTGCCGCATCCACACCTCGCCGGATGGCCAGCGCATCTTCTTGTGAACCATCGGTCATCGTCATTATTTTTTCTTCATTCAAAGCGTCCAGACTGATTACAACGACATCCGAATACCGTAGAACATTCGGGCGTTCGTTCAACCCGATCCCATTGGTATTCAACATTGTCCGCATCTTACAGATTTGAGCGGCGGACAGAATCTGTTCGAGGTCCTGACGCAACAGCGGCTCACCGCCGGTGATATCCAGCGTATTGCTGGATTTGGACAATATCCGAATCATTTTCATGGCTTCATCAGTGCCCATTTCGGGAATCGGGTCCGCCTTGAAAGGATTACCCTTACCATCGCTGCAATAAAAACAGTTCAGATTGCAGCGGTGCGTGATATAATACGAAAACAGCAGTGGGCGAACCGCTGCCCGGCCGAGCTTGAGCGAGAGATAGTTTAACAGATAATTTTTCAAACTCATCGTTCCAACTCCTTTGCCGGTACGCCAGCCACGGTCACTCCTGGCGGCACATCTCTGGTCGCCAGGCTCATCATCCCCACCGTCGCCCGCTCGCCGACTGTCACCCCGGAACGAATTACCGCTCGGGCTCCGATCACCGCATCACGCCCGATGCGAACTCGGCCAATCCGTGATTCCTCCGGTGTGTATTCATGGGTCAGGATCATTGCGCCCATACCAACCACACAGCCGTCTTCAAGAGTAATCAGATTGCACGAAAGATAATCCAGCACCACCCCGGGCGCAATCACCACATCACGGCCGACCTTGACTCCGGCCAGCCGGTAGAAGAAATTTTTGACCGCGCCAAAGACCGACAGTTCCGCCAATTTGCAGCAGAAGAAGCGCCTCATCATCGTCAACTGTCCGCCCAGCCCGTACAGCAACAGGTAACAGGCGCAATAATCGCACTCGCCCTGCCGCAGGATAAACGGCTCGGTCGTGTTGCGTGCCAAGTGCTCTTTCAAGCGCTGCCGGTCTTGCTGTTTATTCGACATAAAAGCGTTCATCCTTTTGGCGGTAAAAAAGATTGTAAGCACAGGCGGGAATCATTTTCCCTTCTGGAGTCGGCACCTGGTCCGGACAACCACAGACCCGCGAGGCATCGAAATTATCCTCGTCCATATGCGCATGGATATAGATCGAGCGGACAAACTTTTCTGCGCGCTTCTGCCGCTCAAATTCACCGATGGTCTGCTCCGGGTACAGCTCATTCAGAATTCGGCGAAAAAAGCGGCATTCTTCATCGCGCCCTTCGGCATAAAGACGGTCAATCACCGCGCGGAAAATCTGCGATGATTCACCAGCATGCAGCAAGTAACCGCCATGCCCCAGTTTCGACAGTTCATTCTCCGACGCAAAGCGCCGGAACGGCATCAATTCATCATCGTGTTTCAGTAGCCAGCAATTGCGGTAACACAGGAAATGCGCATCGGGCCGAGGCTGAAAATCCTCCGCCTTCAGCCGTCCTTTGGAATGTGCGGCAATAATCATTGCGGCCTCGTCCGCCGGTATCTGTTGCGGTTCAGACAAACGACCGCCGCCTTGCCCTGTATACGTGAGCGTCTGAAAATTCAAGTTCAAGATCAAATCGTTATCCAGCATCATATCGAGCAATTGCCCAGAAAACACCTCGTTGACGCCGCGCGCCAGTACATTGAGCAGTGTCATTCGGCAGCCGGCTTCGGTCAGGTTGTCAATCGCCTGCCGCTTGATTTCGCCGATGGTGGGCGTGTCGTGAAAAAACCGCAAGGTTTCGTCGTCGAAACCATTGACGGAGAGCACTACACACACATTACGTTCTGCCAGTGCCGCACATAGTGCCTTGTCCTGCGCTAGACGGATGCCATTTGAGTTCATGGTGATTCGCCCGATCTCCGGGCGCTTGCACCGATCAAGCATATTCAGAAGTTCGGGATGTAAAGTTGGCTCGCCGCCGGTGATATTGACCAGATCGACATGTCCGCCTGCGGCCTGCAGCATGGTATCCAGCGTCCGCAGCATTTCGTCCTCGCTGATGAAATACAGCTTGTCCGGGCGATTATAGGTAAAACAGTGGCGGCAGTGCATATTGCAGGCGTTGGTGATCGAAAACACCGGCAAACGGCAGCGCGAAGCGTGCATCCGGCATGGGCCACAGTCGAACGGACAGCCATGGCGAGATGGTTGCGCGCCGGGGACCGGTGATTCATCCGGCATGCCTTGCCCGAGGCGAAACAAATAGTCCTCTTTGTTGATGGAAATCAAGGTATTGCGTCCCGGACCGCATTGCGAACAAATTGATTGCTGGTAAACCCGGTCGTCGCGGAACGTAATCCGGGCCGGAACAATTCGCCGGCAGCTCCGGCACATGCCGCGCACTGTGTCGAAATAAGTTTCGTCATGCCTTGCCAGTTTGCCGGAGCCCATGTTAATTTCCCCTGTATAAAGAATTGACAAACGCCTTGCGCTCGCCGGGGTCGTAATAATCCGTCAAAGACACTTCGCGGTACTCAGCCCAGCCGCAAACCGAGCCGGAAAACTGTATCCGATTCTGAACCCGGCTGACTTGAATATCCCACACTGAGCCAGGTCCGTTTTCTTCCGGTAATTGCAGATTTTCAAACGCTGTGATATCGGCCCAGCGTTCAAAATTCGAATCCAGTGCCAACAGATACCCCACGCCCTCCGCCGCCAGTGCGATTGCCAGCGAAACCGGCGCGGCGGCGTTTTCGCCAAGCATACTTTTCAGCGAATATTCTTCCTGCGAGACTGCGTGGCGAACCGTCAGGCTTTGCCCGCGTTTCCAGTTTTCGATCCGGTCCACCAAACGGAATTTCATCTCAGATTCCCCCGTCGATATTGATGCTCTGTGCGTTGATATAGCTCGCTTCGTCGCTGAGCAGGAATCCGATGACATTGGCCACCTCCAGCGGCTCGCCGGGACGGTGCGCCTGACAATACTTCAGATATTCGTTCATTTCCGCCTCCGGTACCATTTTGCCGACTCCGTCGTTGAGCATACCGGGAATGACTTCATTCACGCGAATGTTGTACCGGGCCAATTCGCGGGCCAGCGCAATCGTAAAGCCGGAAACCCCGGCCTTGGCCGTGGCGTAGTGTACCGGCACTTCCAACAATCTGTGTCCGGCGATGCTGCCGACGTTGATGATAACCCCCGACTTTTGCCGGATCATCCCGCGCAAAACCGCATGCGTCACCAGAAACATCGTTTTCAAATTGCCGTTAATCACCTTGTCCCAATCCTCTTCTTCCATCAGCGCAAACGGCAATATCTGGGTCAGTCCGGCATTGTTGACCAGCCCATCGAGCGAGCCGAGCTCCGCTTCCAGCTTTTTCGCCATGGCATTGACGGCGGCCTGATTCAGCAGATCGGCTTCCAGCGGCAGCGCCCCGGTTTCAGCGGCCAGCGCCTTGGCTTTTTCCGCGCTGCTGCGCCAGGTGAAGGCTACGCGATGATTCAACGCGGTCAGCTTGCGGACAATCGCGCTGCCCAGTGCCCCGGTCCCACCGGTGACGAGTATATTCTTGCTCATTTCATGCCCTCTTTTTTCATCATGCGTTCCACCAAGCTCACGAAAGTCTCCACCCGGAAAACCCGTGGCAGGTACTTTGCTTCAAGTCCTTCAGTCAGTTCCTCCGCCGGAACTTCCGGCATGGCTGTCCGCAATTTTCCCAACGCCTCCGGCGTATAAACGCCCTCTACTTCATAAGGAATCTCTCCCAGTTCCGCCTGGGCTTCGCGCTCAATATCGCGTGGATTGATCTGCAGTTTGAAGCGTTGTTCCAGATGAAAAATCAAATCCAGCAAATCCAGCGAATCAGCGCCGAGATCTCCTACCACTTTGTCGGTAATCTTAATCTCGGCAGCGTCGATTTCCAGCACTTCAGCCAGCGATGCCGCAACGCCCTTGAATATTTCATCTCGATTCATTCGGATACCCCATTGCAATTACTCCATATAAAATCCAGCGGCCATTCAGGCTCAATTCTTGTTTTAAAGCTTCTTCGGCAGCCAGTGGACCGGTCATCATGCAACTACCAAGACCGTGATTTTCCGCCGCCAGAATCAACTGCTGCGCTGCCATCAATACTGACGCTCCGTTCCCGTGAATCCGTTCCGCAAGCTGATCACCGACCGCTGCTTTCAGAAACTCCGGCGGTCGCCGCCCCACTAGAAATACCACCAGCGGAGCGTTGGCGAAATGATAAAAATTGTGTGCGTAATCACCGAACTCCTCCCGTACGGCTTCGCTGGTTTCCGCCAGCAGCAGCCCCCAGCTTTTCCGCACGGAATCCGCCATCCGTTGCAGCATTTCACGGTCCGAAACCGGAATCAGCTTACGGTCATTCTGCCGGTCGCCGGCCATGGGCGCTGTCGAGGCTTGGTCGCACAGTTCCTGAAGCAAATCAGTCGATATCGCCCGATCCGAAAACGACCGGATACTGCGGCGTTTATTGATAAGTTCGGTAAATTCCATTATCCAAGCCCCATACCGCCATCCACGGCGATTACCTGTCCGTTAATATAAGCGGCGTCTTTGCCAACGAGAAATGCTACTGTTGCCGCGATTTCGTCCGGCTGGCCGAAGCGCCGGGCGGCAATCCGTTCAAGTAGCGCCTCGCCGTATTCGCGACGGATGGACACAGTCATTTCGCTCTCGACTACACCGGGGGCGATAGCATTTACAGTGATGCCGCGCCGCCCCAATTCCAGCGCCAACACGCGAACCATCGCCTCCAGCCCGGCCTTAGTCGAAGCGTAGGCAATCTCGCCTCGACCGCCGAAACGCGCCGCCACGCTGGATAAATGCACGATCCGGCCATAACGCCCCAGTAACATATATTTACCGGCGGCCCGGCTGTAGGCAAACGCCGTCATTAGATTCGCATCGAACATTGCGCGCCAGTCGTCCAGCTCCGTCATCAATGCCGGGGATTCACTGACCGCTCCGGCGCAGTTCACCAATACGTCAAGCCGCTTTTCCTGTTGATAAATCTCCTCGAATATAGCATCGGCATCCTCCGGGTTCCGGCATTGCCGGGTATGCTCGCCGGGCAGATCCCGCGAATGCGAAATCCGCCAGACCCTGAACCCATCTTTCTCAAGCCTGTCCGCGACAGCGCTCCCGATACAACCGGAAGCCCCCGTCACCACGGCAATCTGTTGTTCCGTCATCCTTCATATCTCCTGATAATCAGCGAACCGTTTTGTCCGCCGAATCCGAAACTGTTGGTCAAAATCGTCCGGCCATGCCATTCCCGCGCCTCTTTGCCGGTGACATGGTTCAGCTCGCAACCGCGCCCGGCCTTTTCCAGCCCGATGTTACACGGCGCACGATGTTCCAGTAACGAATAAATGCAACTGATTAGCTCCATAGCTCCCGCTGCTGCGATCAGATGGCCGGTCATGCTTTTGACGGCCACTGCGGGCAGATTCTTAGCGTGATCGCCGAAAACTTTGTGAATGGCGGAGCTTTCCACCGGGTCATTCAGCGAAGTACCGGTACCGTGAGTATTGATCAGGTCGATATCTTCCGGCCCCAAACCAGCGTCCTTGAGCGTCAGGCTCATCGCCCGGATAGCGCCATCACCGGATTCGTCCGGAGCGCTCAGATTACAGGCGTCCAGCGTGGAACCGTAACCGACAATTTCGCCGTAAATTGTTTTGCCGAATTTCAAAGCATCGTCGAGCGTTTCCAGATAAACCATCCCGGCTCCCTCGCCAAGCACCAGGCCCGAACGCGACGCGTCAAAAGGGCGGCAGCCATTTGCCGACAGGGCACCCAATTTCTGAAAGCCACCCACTCCAAGCGTATTCAGCATCGAATCAAAGCCGCCAGCCAGCGCCCGGCGGCACTCACCACGCTGGATCATACCAAACGCATGCCCGACCGTCTGCACCCCCACCGCGCAAGCCGAAACATTGTTCAGGAAGCGCTTCGGTGCACCATAACGCTGAATCAACAGCCGTCCGGCGGTATCGAGCGGATACCGGATGTCCGCGTTCAAATGCAGCAGTTCATCAATCGTAATCCGGCATTCGCGCCCAGCCAGCGCCTGAACGCTGTACACCTCCAAACTACTGCCGATATCCAGCAGCAATTCCGAATCGAAACCGCATTCACCCGCCATGGTCAATGCCTCATTTATCGCCGCCAGTGCAAAACCGATTTTCCGGTCGCCCGAATATTGAAATTCCTCCGGCAGATCGTCAACCTCGCCGGCAATCCGTACTTCCAGATTATCCGCCGGAAAACACCGGATCGGGCCGATCCCGCAACGCCCTTCGCTCAACCCGGCGAAGAACGAATCCTTACCGGTACCAATGGGGCTGACCACCCCGAACCCGGTTATTACTACACGGTGCGGCATGGTTCCACCTCCATCGTCAGAGTTTGCCCGAATGCGGAAATCCGCCCCGGCAGATCAACACCCCGAGCCATCAGGGCCAGTTGCAGCAGCGGAGCCGCCGCAATCGTTCGCCCGAAGCGGACGGCCAACGGATCAACAAACGCCTCGCCAGTATACGATACATCGCAATTTTTGAACAACGTCTGCCCCGACTTCGATGAGAGGAATAAGGCGACCCCGGCGGAGTTGACGACTTCGCCCGGAGCCAGTAAATTGTTTTCCCGCAAATAGGCCAAATTCGCCGGATGCGATGAAAAATCCCCGGCCAATAGTAATGCCCCCTCTGCTTCGCCGTAACGAATCGCTCGGTACGCCTCGAAAACGGCATTCATCCCTTGATCTTCGAACGGATTGAACAGCAGGTTCGGCCCTTTGATTTTATGCATGATGCTGACGATACAGCCCGGCATATTGGCCAATACTTTGAAGCTCATCAGCGGATTGATCACCGCCAAGCCCTCCCGGTTAAAGCGCGATAGGTCCAGTTTGCCGTTTTCATCCGCGGAAGCGTGCAGCGCCGCCATGCTCTCTTCGATATTCCCGGCGGCCAGCCCAGTCGCGGCATAGAGCCCGACCCGATTCGGATCGTAACTCGAAATATTTGCTTGAGCCAATGCCTCATTCGCGGCCAACGCCATCAGCAACGCTCCGGAAGACATGTATTTGACCATCCGCCGGGCGTTCAACCGCTGCGCAGCCTCTTCCAAATCAGGTGCAATATCCACAGTGACCGGCCCGGCAAAACCCAGATGTTCGGTTACATTCCAACCCACGCCGGAAACCATGCCGATTCCTGAGATGTAAACCGGATATTCGGGCATTACTTCACTCCCCTCAGCCACAGCGCCAGCGTCTCGGCCCGGCGGGCTTCCAATACCGGTTCATTGAATTCATGGAAGGAAAATACCAGTGACCCCTCGGCGATCTCATCATCGCCACGCCGGGCATGTACTTTGCAGCGGCCGCCAAGCTCGTTCAACGAAATGATTTCAGCATGGTAACTCAACGAATCCCCCGGATACGCCGCATTACGGAATTTCATCTTCTCAACGATGCTCATCAATGCCTTGACCTTGATGCCCGGTTCGACTTTGGCGCTCTCCTCCAGCAGGATACCGGCGAGCTGCGCCATACCTTCGATCAACAACACGCCGGGCATGATCGGTTTGCGCGGGAAGTGATCGTCAAAATAATCTTCGCTCAAAGCAATGTTCTTTATCGCGGAAGCACTCTCGCCAAGCTTCCATTCCGTAATCTTGTCAAGCAATAAAAACCGCATCACCGCATTCCTTACACTGATTTGCCCTTACCATAACACAGTTTCGCTCAAAAAACAAACGGTATTATTCGCTCTCTCTATGATTATTGGATACTTGGAAGACGTATTATATTGGACATCAACTCCAACTCAGACTTGGAAAAAAAATTTAGCAATTCGACATAAGCCTGCATGGCGGCTTGAGGTTAAATGTGGTAAAAATGGATTTGAAATAAAAAATCAGGCAACATTTGTAAGCTCCTGATTATGAGTAGTTAAGATGGTATACCCGAAGGGACTTGAACCCCTAACCTTCTGGTCCGTAGCCAGACGCTCTATCCAATTGAGCTACGGGTACACATTAACAACTTTGTAGTACTTTGACTGTACTATCTCGTTGATGAGTTATTAATATAATCTGCTAATGAAATTTGTCCAATCAAAATTTTACTTTTTTTGATATTTTTTATCTTTCGTCTTTTCTTGCTTTTTTGAGAATTGGCTATTGCTTTTTGAGAATTTTCTTGTATAATAGATATTGAAATAACGTTTAAGCAGATTGTTTGAGCACAAAAGAAATAACGATTAAGCAAAAATGGTCAGATTAAAAGATATCGCCGATATGGCAGGAGTAACTCCGGCAACGGTGTCCGCTGCATTGTCCGGACGCGGCCGGGTCGGCACCGATACCCGGGCCCAGATCGTCAAAATAGCCGAGGAATTGAACTATCAGCCCAATACCGCCGCCCAGATATTGAAAAATAAGCCGGCGGTGGATATCGGTTTGCTGGTATCGGGTGGAGTAACTGAAATCGTTCCGGCGTTTATTGATATCTGTGAAGAAAAAAATTTGTCGCATCAGTTGGAGTTGATCGGAAACGAGCAGAAAGCCGCGCAGTATCCGGCATTGGTCCGGGAGCGGCGGGCGGCGGGTATTCTTTATGTCGGATATATATATGAAAAGATTTGGAACTTCATTAACCGCAATCCCGATTATCCGTTTGTAACCATCGATGAAACCTCCAATTACTGTGTGCGTTCGGATTTCCGTACCGGGGTTTATGAGGCGATCAAGTATCTGAGAAGCTTCGGTCACCGCCGGATTGCCATGTCATACGGTTATTTGGGATATGATACTTTCCTGCAGGCGAAAAAGGGGATGGATGAAGCGGCAAGGGATTTGGATATCGTTCAGGATGAAGTGCTTTTTCCCATGGAAATCAGCAACATCAAAACTCATGATACCATGCCGGAGTCGATACAGTGGGGGGATTTCCTGTTTTCGCAGCCCGAAGAAAAACGACCCACCGCGGTATTCTGCAGTGGATTGCATACCGCCAGGGCGATTATTTATTGCGCATTGGTCAGGGGATTAAGAGTGCCGGAGGATGTCAGTATTATCGGCATTGGGACCAAAGGCAGTGCCGAAAGCGGATTCCCGTACATTACTACGGTGGAGCGCGATTACCCTGAGATTGTGAAAAATGCGGTAATGATCTTACAGGATCGGTTGAGGGGCGATGACATGCCCAGGAATATTTCCGTGGTTCCTAAGCTGGAACTTCGTCAATCAGTTGCAGAATGCAAAAGGAGATAACAAAACATGAGAATGAATGGGAAATTTACGCTTATTGAGCTCCTGGTAGTGATTGCGATCATTGCAATTCTGGCTGCCATGCTGCTGCCGGCGTTGAGTCAGGCGCGAGAAAAGGGACGCACCGCCAAATGCACGAGTAATCTGAGGCAGATTCAAAGCGCTGTCCAGCTGTATACGGACGACAATGACGGAGCCTTGATGAATCTCGCCGACGCGTCAACTACCAGTTCAAACAATGGGCGATTCCATATCATGTATTACTATTATGCCAAGGTGCCGATCAATATGGATGCCCGCCTGAAAAGTATTGCATTCTGTCCTGCCGCCAAGAAATGGAATGGCGGCGGAGCAACGGGGTCGGCGTATTTTACGGTAGGTTATCCGGCGGGACGTTTTTTCGCGCAGGCGGTCACTTTGACCATGACTTATAACGCGAACGGTTATTTGCACCCGACTCCGACTGCGGCCGATCCGGGAATTGGAATATCCATGAAGCAGATCAGGAAGCCTTCGGAGACATTTCATTTTGCGGACGGTTATTTTAAGGGATGGAGTTATCTTTGGGATCAGTATGTGGTTTTGCGGCATGGCAAAAGTATAAACATATCATATATTGACGGCCATGTGTCGGCGTATACGCATGAGCGGCTGCCGGCCGGGCATCGCGCTCAAAATGCCACCGGACAATACATTTTCCCGACAGTGGCCACCAAATGGCCATGGAACAAACCATAATAATACCTTCAAATACAAACAAAATTAAAATAAACATCGAGGATAACCAATGAAAAAGTTATTGACTTGGGTTGGGGCCTTATTGGCCATATCGATTATGGCGGAAACGCGTATTGCCATGGAGCCGGTCTGGTTCGCACAGCCGGCGATGGACAGCAAAACCATGCCTGTCGACAGTGCATGGAGCCAGAAGGCATCCAATAATTATGCCGGGCAGAAGTTGGCAAACAATCAAAAATGGAACACGATCAATTCGATCTGGCTGAAGCGGACTCTGGAGATTCCCGCCGATTGGAAAGGGAGCCGGATTTTCCTGGATTTCCAGCGGATTAATGGTAACGCCATTGTTTTCGTGAACGGTCAGAAGGCCGGTGAGCGCCTTGGGCCTTATGGCGAAATCGAGATTACCAAGTATGCCAAGCCCGGCGACAACGAATTGCTGGTCTTCAATACCCGCGATTATAACGGTACTTCGCGGACGTTTGAAACGGATTATCTGCGTTATTATTCCCGCAAGGATATGCCGGTGTCGCGCTGGAAACTCGGTATTGACGCTACGTTCTTCGCGGTTCGCCGGCCGATGCCGGTCGCGATGGTCGATGTTATGGCCGTTACCAGTTTCCGGGAAAAGAAAATGACTTTCAAAATGAACCTCGACGCGACCGCCGCCGGGAAATACACCCTGCAGGCGGTGATCAAAGACCAGGACGGCAACAATGCATTGACTATGGAACAGAAAAATGTCAGCGTCAAGCCCGGAGCCAATGAAGTTGCGTTTTCCAAAGACTGGAAAGATCCGCATTGCTGGGAGCTGGATGGCGGTTATTTATATCAGGCCGAGCTGAAGCTGCTGGACCAGGCCGGAAAGGTTGTCGATACGGACAGTGTGACTTTCGGATTTCGCGAAGTCTGGACCGAAGGGCGCGATTTGATTTTGAACGGACACACGGCACGTTTCCGGGTGGAATGGTCGTCGTTCGGGGTCAATGAAAATTCTGTCAGCTTGCTCAAATTGCTTGGGCGCAATATGATTTATTTCCAGAGCAATCCCACCGGCTGGTGGCGGGATTGGGCCGAAGTGTATGTGTTCGACGAAAACACCCTCAACCTGACGGACCGCGAAGGAATCGCCGTGTTGTTGCCGGTACCGCCGACCAACCGCACCCGCGACCTGCTGTGGACCAACGAGGGATATAAAAGCCAGTACGAGGACGAGCTGAGCCGCTTTATGAAGTATTACCGCAACCATCCGTCGATTCTGGCGTGGTGCGTTTCGATGAATTCGTTCAATCCGCGCGACGCCATTCATCCGGATACCCTCGGCAAACGCCGCGACTACAATCATATGCAGGCCAAAAATTTGAATTACGCGATGGACCAGGTCCGCAAAAACGATTCGACCCGGCTGGCTTATACCCATGCCGACGGCAACATCGGCGACCTGGCTTCCGGTAACTGCTATCCGAATTTCATTCAGGTGCAGGAAGCCGAAGACTGGGTGGAGGAATGGGCGAGAAACGGTAACATGCCGTGGTGGGCCTGTGAATTTGCCGCAGTGTACAACGGCAGTTATTTCAAGGGCAAGCAGATGCTGATCACCGAGTACGGAGCCATCTATTTCGGCGATGAATCCTATGACAAGGAAACGGACAAACTGTTGTCCATCACCATGGAGGAGAGCCTGAAAAACAGCGGTCATGGCGGTCGGATACCGACGATCATCAAAGATGCTCCGATCTACTGGGATATTCAGAGGTACTACGTGGAACCGGTCGACCGGGCCTGGCGGACCTATGGGGTTCTCGGGTGGCATTATTTCAACTTCAGCGTGGGTTATGGCGACCCGCCGGAAGTGAAGCCCGGCGCCCGCCCGTTCGGACGCTATAAGGTAATGACCAAGCCGGTTTCCGGGCGGCCGGAGTGGGCCAATCCGCAGTATGATTTCCATGCCAAAAACATGCAGTCGCTGCTGGTCTACATCGGTGGGTACCCGCATCATACCGACAAGACCCATTCGTTCTATGGCGGAGGAAAAATCACCAAAAATATCGTATCCGTATGGGACGGCCCCGGCGATCTGAAGTTGAACGCAAACTGGGAGCTTCTGGACGGCTCGTCAAAGGCCGTGGCGTCCGGCAAGCAGGATTTTGAGCTGAAGAACGGTGACATCAAGTTCAATTCATTTGATATCGCGGCTCCGGAAGTGAAAGAGCGTACCGAATATAAAATCCGCCTGACGGTGAACGGTCATGGCACCGCTCCGGTGGTCGACGAGTTTGTAGTTCAGGTCTTCCCGAAGGCTCCGAAGTTCGCCGGCAAAGTACGGCTCTACGACCCGCAGGGCAAGTCGAAATGGGTGGCCGAACAGGCTCAAGTTTCGACTTTCAAGCCCGGCGACAAGCTGGCTCCCGGTGAAGTTCTGGTAATCGGCCGGATCGCGTTGAAGGAAGGCGAAAAAATGCCGTTCAACTACAGCGACATCGCCGCTGGTGCCAGGGTGATCGTACTGGAACAGATGCCTCAGGTCTGGGAACTGCTCGGATTTCGCAACATCGAACCGGGGCCCCGGCTGGTATTTCCCGGCAGCGACACCGGAACATTGATGAATGGCCTGAAACAGGAAGATTTGCGTTATTGGAGCGGTTCGCCGGACCTGCTGCCGGAATTCAAAGCCGCCCGTAGCAGTGATGTGACCATTGCTCCCAAGGCCAGCAACCGCAATATGATGGCGTCCACAGTCATGGAAATTCCGCAGGCGGTGGGTTTCGAACCGCTGTTGAGCTGCGAATTCGATATGAACTATACGCCGCTGCTGCGCTTCAGCGTCGGCCAGGGCATGGTGGTGTTCAATTCGCTGGACCTGACCGACCGCGTCGGCAGCGATCCCGCGGCGACTTTGCTGGCGGTCAATCTGTTGGGTTACGCTCTGAATACCAAGGTCGAAGCCGATAAAAAGGTATTTGACGACAAAGCCACTTTCGATGAATTGATGAAGTCTCCAGCCACTTCGATTCTGCTGTACCGGAAATACCCGGCGGATCAGGTGAGCAAATTTGTGGAAAACGGCGGAACCGCCATCGCCCTGGGTCTTGACGGCCAGGCTCTGAAAGCCGCCGGTATCGACAGCAAGGAAGAAAAAATCTACCGTGCCGCCAGGCCGGAAGGCAACCTCGGAAAAATGCTGCCGCGCAACCTTCTGCGCTGGCGCGACGTAATGAATGTGCAGACCGTCAACGGTTCGCCGTTCTATGAGCGCCAGATCGGCAAAGGCTACGAATATTTCCTGCAGGTAACCCCGGAAATGTTGAGCGAACGCTACAAAGGCGATCCGAACAAAGAAGAATCGGTCCGGTTGAGTGTGCTCCGCTTGAAACAGATGGTTTCCCGGGTTCTGACCGGCAGCGGCGCCGCCCCGGAAAGCGCGGTGCTCGAGCGGGTAGGCAAGCTCTACAAGGGCGATTCCTACAAGGATATCGACATGTGGACAGTATTCGGCCCGTTCAAGGCCAAATCCGAAGACACTCGCAAAGCCCTCGATGCGACCTATCCCGGCGAACAGCAGGCGATGTCCGGCGATCTCAACCCCAATTTTACCTACAAAAACGACTGGGGCAAAACACTGGATTTCCGTAATTCCGCCGCGGCCGACAGCAAGGGTTTCACCGATATGGCGAATGCTCTGGACGCCCAGCAGGAAGCCTCGATTGCTTACGCCGTGAAACTGATCGAATCGGATAGCGACCGCAAGGCGACCATTCGTTTCGGCGTGGATTATTTCGCCCAGATTTATGTCAACGGTAAACTGGTTTACGAGGTCAGCAAAAATCACGCTTCGCCCAAACCCAACCAGTCCCGTTTCCGGATCAACTTGAAAAAAGGCGAAAACGTGATAACTTTAAAGCTGCTCAGCGGCAGCAAAGGCTTCGGATTCTGGATCAATATGTCCGAGGGCGAGGTTGAAAACACCAACCAGGCCGCCGCGGCTGAGGTTATTTATGATCCGGTATTAAAAACGAGGAGCCCCTATGAATATCATTACTGGTAAAATTTTGACGCTGCTGGCCGTCGTGTTGACGGCCGGCGTGGCGATAGCGGATTCGCGAGTAATTTTCAACGACGATTTCGAAGACGAAGTGCCCGGGCGCGACCCCAAGAACTGGAAACAGGCCTGGGGCACCCAAGGGGAAGACGCCCTGACCGTCTGCAGCGAGAAAGCCGCCACCGGCGATAAGTCGCTGTTGATCGAGCGCGGAAACAACGATAAGAACTGGGGATTTGCGCCCAAAATACCGCAAATCAAAGAAACCGCCGGAACCATGACCTTGGAATACTGTTTCCAGCTCGAAGGCCCCGGCAATGCCGCATGGGTCGGCTTTGAACTCCGTTCCCGGAACAACAAGGAAAAACATGCCTTGACTTGGTCGATTCGCGACTTCAAATTGATCATGGTGTCGACCGTGCCGAACGCTCCCAAGCGCGGCCGCACTTCCGGCCCGCTCATTACCCCCGGTACCTGGTACAAGATGAAAATCACCGCCCCGCTGAGCAAGGCAAGCGGTGACAATGCCATGATCGAAATAACCAATCTGGGCAGCAAGGAAGTTTCCAACTATGAGGTGGTTTATAACCATCCCTCCGCGCCCGGCGCATTCCTGATCAACTTCCATCCGGCAAAAAATAATTTCAAACTCTACATCGATGATGTGAAAGTTACGGTCGACGCAAAATGATCAGAACCGCAGTTCTACTCCTGACGTTGTGCGCGTGTGCCGCATTTGCCGGATATCCTGCCGAAAATAAGATCCGGCAGCTCGACAAGGTTCCGGCTGAATGCGAACCGAGCGGATATACGCGCGAACTCTATCTGGATATCATGGAAGACATCGTCCGGATGGGCGCGGACTGGGTGGATAAGCGCGGCGCGGTGCTTGACCCGGTCAGTGGCAAGGAGTGGAGCCAGACCAGCCCCCGGTTTGCCGCGGCTGCGGCGGTGCTGTTGCATTTTCAGCGGATGCCCGAATTGCTGCCGACAGTCGTCAGAACCATGGATTATTGTACCGAACGTCTGAAACATCCGGCGGTGAAAAATTCCAGCCCGGATTTCTGGATGCGGGAGTTGGCAACTGCTTATTATTGCCTGAAGCCGTTGGTCAAGCCCGAGGTTTCGGAAAAATGGCGCGCCAATCTGGCCGCGGTCGAACCGGAAAAAATTTACCGTCAGGTGGATGCGACCAGAACCAAGCTGGACAAAATAGCAAATTGGGCGGTATACAGCAGCGGCGGCGAAGCCATGCGCGAAGCCTTGAAAATCGGCGGCGGGGATTTCCTCTGGGGATACGGATTTTTCGACGTTTACATGGAGCCTCAGCTCAAACACATGAATGCTTACGGCATGTACCGTGACCCCGGCGACCCCATAACCTACGATATCACCACCCGTCTGCAGATCGCCAATGCGTTGCACTGGGGATATCGCGGTAAACTGTATCAAGCCTATGACGAGCTTCTGCGTAACGGCGGATTGACCACGTTGCTGTTTGTCTCCCCGGAAGGCTATGTGCCGTTCGGCGGTCGCTCCGGTGAATTTCAGTTTCGGGAAGCCATTGTAGCGGCCTTGTGCGAATACGAGGCGCTCCGCTACCGGGATGCCGGTGATTTGCGGATGGCTGGGCGCTTCAAACGCCAAGCCCGCCGCAGTGCTGCCGCCGTCTTGCCGTGGATTAAAAAACAACCGATCAGCCATATCAAAAATGATTTTCCTTCCGATTCCCTGCATGGCTGCGACCGCTACGGGCAATATTCTGTTTACAGTTTGTTTGCCGCTTCGGTTTTCGGACAGGCGGCCCTGTTCGCGGATGACCGCATCGCTGAAACTCTGACCTTTGCGGAAATCGGCGGTTATCTGCTCAGCATCAGTCCCGATTTCCACAAAGTGTTTGCCGCCTGTCGGGGCAATTATATTGAGATCGACACCAACGCAGACATGAAATACGACGCCACCGGTTTGGGTCGTGTTTTATTGAAAGGCGTGCCATACGGTTTGCTGCCGGCCATGCCGTTCCCCGCCAACCCCAATTACCGCCTGGCCCCGGGCACAGAAGCACCGGAACGCCCGGTAGCGATCGGCCCCGCCAACCTCGCGGAAATGACCAAAGTCATTCCGACCCTGACCGTCACGAAAGAGACCCCGGATGATGTGGCTTTTTCGCTGAACTGGAAGTATATTCACCAATCATTCAGCCTGACGGAAACAGAGTTAAAAATCACCTGCCGCGCCGAAAACTCCAAATCGTTCAGGTATGAAATTCCGGTGCTCCACAGCGACGGCAAAACCCTCGCCGAATGGCAAGTCTCCGGCAAAAAAGCAACCGGCAAATTCAAAGGCGGCAGCGTGACTTTGAGCGCAAACGGAGACTTGACTCTGCAAACGAAAAAAATCGCCAACCGCAACGGGTTATACCAGCTCATCACCGCCGACATCCCTCAAGGCGGCGAATTCCAACTGACAATCAGCCGTTAAGGGAGTCCTTAGACTAATGACAAGCTGCCGGCAATAAGAATTGCAAATAAAAACCTGTTGTCAGTCGCACTTGGTTTTGCGACTGACAACAGAAGTAATATAATCCAATTTTAAAAGATTACAAGCAGTGAAGCAGTTGACACAAGCTATGTTATTTGGTGACCGGACTGTTGAAGTGGTTTATTCCTCGAGGAAATTGTGCTGGGCGGCCGTGCCTGCCAACGGGACCAGGGCGGTAAACGGGCGGCCATGCTTGTCGTCGAAATAATGATAGCCGTGATATATGGTTTCCCGTCGCAGAGCCTTCAACGTATCCGGCCATGCTTCGCGAAATTTGTGCTGAAATAATGTCTGCATGGGGAAAAGAATACGTTCGAGATCTTCGTATTCCTCCAACCGTGTCCAGGCGGGCTCGGGGAGAGGATTCCAGATGAATCCGGCGCCGGCGAATAAGGTGATGAAGTGGTTTTCCAGGTCGTTGCGGCCCCAGAAGGTAATATTGATGCCTTCCACATTATTGATTTTCATCGCGGCGGTCCGGGACGCCCAATACCGGGTGGCGTGGTAAGCTCCCCGGTGTTGCCCCATGCTTTGGCCGACACCGCACATCCACCGGGACTTGCCGGAGGCATACCGACCGATCCGGAAATCGATCTGCTGCCGCGCGGAGTTCCAGTAGGACCACGGTTCGAGAATGACCCGGTCGCTGATTTCCGACGGGACCGGGCGTCCCGTATGATCGCCCCAGATGCGCATGATCAATTCCTTATGGTTTTCATGTCCGATTTCCTGAAGCATCCGATAATAATATCCGACGAGTTGTTCCGGGTTAAACCCGGTCGGCAGTTCCGGCGAACAAAACCACCGGGCCTCATCCAACCCGAGGTGAATGACCGCCCGTTCCGGCATGACCTTCACCACCTGAGAAATCATATTCCGCATCAAATCGAATACATCCTTTTTAAAGAGAAAACTCGATCCGTTGTAAATTCCCTGGCCGCCGCGCAAATCCGGCCGATGCGCGGTCAATGCCCCGACGTGTCCCCAGGTCTCCAGTTCCGGCACGATTTCCACATGATATCCGGCGGCAAACCGGAGCAGTTCACCCAATTCCTCAATCGTAAGTGCATAGGGATTGTCCTGACCGAAGGGCAGTCCGTCGAAACGGATTCCGCATAACTCGTCATCGTACAGATGCAGATGGAGCTGATTCATTTTCAGCCGGCCCAAAATTCGGACGAGCTGTTTCAGCAGCGGCAACGGGAAAACGCTCCGTCCCATATCCGCCATGAAACAGCGCTTGCGGAAGGCGGGCCAATCCTCAATGATCGTTTCGGTCCATTCCGGAGCGACGTTATAGCGGATAATCTGCAGTAAAGTCTGGGCTCCATAGAAAAATCCCGGAGTCGACGAAGCCATGATCCGAGTACTTTCCCGTTTTATTTCCAGCCGGTATTCCTCAAATCTCCGGTCGGCGTCCCGGACAAAAATGATCCGATAACCATTCTCTGCAATCTTCAAATCGCCTTCCAGGCCGAATCCTGGCTCCGGCAGGTAAAAACTGCGTGGAGCCGGGAACACATTTCCCAGGGTTTCCGTTCTTTGCGGAACGGGCCAAAGTTTATTAATGACTTCCATGTTCATTTTCCCAAAAATCACACTTCTTTATATTTCAGGAAGAATGTTTTCACCCCTCCGGATTTAAGCTCAATGCGATTGGTGTTCTTCCAGGTTTCTCCGGAATAAAGGTCGGTAACCAGAGTGTTTTCCACTTTCAGGGAAAGAATCAGCGTCTCTTCCTCCGCAGTATGAACGCAGACGAAGCGGCTATTCGCGTAAACCGGACGCGCCTTGTCGCACCACGCATGGCATCCCGCCGCCAAAGCGAGTTCGCGCAGGGCGTTCTCGCTTGACTCCTGCTCCGCCCGGAAAATATAGGCGGAATTCCATGAATCCATTTTTCTCCGGGGAACGCCGGAGGCGGCGTATGGAATTCCGCAAATACGTTCCACATTGGATTCATCCCATTTGCCATCGGCTCCGATGACCGGGCCGTATATCCACAAAACGATGCGGTTTGAATTCAAAACTCTGGCTTTCAATAGTTCATGTTTTTCCAGAGGCAGTTGGAAAGGATGCGCCAGAATGACAAATTTATAACGGGCGGTATCGAGTTTTGCCAGATCATTCATGGAACACACTTCATAGGGGAAACCGCTCCGCCCGAGAGCTCGCAGCGGTGAGCGATGGAATGTGCCGGCGCGTTCGTTGAGGTCGTTGACGAGATACAGGTTTTCCGGATCCATCACCAGCAAAATTTCGGCTTCGGGTGAAATTGCCGTTTCCCGCTCCGCATCCCAGATTTCCTTGCCTTTTTTCAGGACAGCAAAGACCTCGTCATGCTGATAAAATCCACCCCACATATCGAACCACCAAACCGAATCTCCTCCCATCAGGGCCATGGCGATATCACGCTTGATTCCTTCGGCGACGCGTTTCGGAGAATTCCAGCCGTTGCCAGTCCCGAATGTGAATTTTTTGGTCAATTCTTCGCCGTTGGCATTCTTGCTCCATTCGACTTTCCGCATGGCATTTGGGTCTGGGAAAGAGAAACAATCCGACAGCTTCCGGTTATAACACCAGCACTTCTGGTCGAACTCCTGGAGCATCCGCTTGCCGTTCAGGGTGATGGTTTCGTGAACGGTGGCGCTGACGCTTCCATTGCCGATGGCGTAGTTAATGACCGGCGCGGTAACGAAATCCAAGTCAGGATTTTTCAGCAGCTTTTCATAAGCCATATGTCCGGCGGTCATGGTCCAGGCTGAGAATCCATAGCCGAAGAAACACCCCAGTTCCACGTGCTCCGGGATTACGGTACGGGCTTCCCGAAGAAACCACGCGACGGTGTCCGCATTGAATTCATTGCAGAACCGGAGATAATCGATCACGGACTGATCTTTCTCCGGCGAACGGAAAAGTCCGAATCCGTTCGGGAATATTTCATCATAAGCGCCTCCGGTCGGATCGTTGCCGTTATAGTAGGAAAGCGGGTCCTTGAAACCGCCGCAGAAATCATACGAACCGGCATCGCGCCGCATTCGCCCGGGTATGTCAGTTTGCGGCAAGCTATGTTCCCGCTGCCAGCGGCGGAACGCGGCGAGCTTGTAAACGCTCTCCTCCAAGCGTGAACGGTCATGCCACTCGGTGGCTCCTCCGCACCCGAGAACGTAAGCTTCGATCCGGTCACCGTATTTTTCCTGAGCGTGTTTCATGACTGTCCGCATGTACTCCGCCGTGTCGTTGCGCCAGAGTTCGGATGCACTGATCTTTCCCAGCTCGTAATAAGAATCGTAGCGCACCCCGAAGGCCCCCAGATAACGTGTCCACCAATGCGGCGTATTGAGATCAAGCATGCAAATGAACTTTGCGTCGGGAATGACGTGAATTACGTCATCCAACACCCGGTCGAATGCCTCGAGATCATAGATGCCGTTCCATTTCCAGACCGGCGGATATTTGGTGTATGGAAACCCAAGGGAGTTGGCGGTATTGGAGATCATGACGTTGAAGGTGTCGACCCCAACGATTTCGCGGAATTTTTTCATGGTTTCCAATTCCGGCCAGAATGACCGGTAGGCAAAATACTGATTCTTCTTCGTGCGCATTTTTTTACCTTTTGAAGTTGATAAACCACATGTTAGCAAAATGGGTGGTGTCGCCGAACGACTTGCCGCCCGGAATAAAGGCGGAGAGCTCCACGTTGCCTCCGGCGTACCGGGTGCGGCAGACATTGATTCCCCACAGATTGTCTTTGTTAGGGCCGAGCTTACCAAAATCGATGTTCGGAATTTCGATTTCCACCACCCAGCGGTCTTCCAGTAGTTTCACCGCAGCTTTGGCGCCGGAATTCCAGAGTTCCGGCAGGGTATAGCGGTCGATCAGGCCGGGATCGAAAGTTTCATCATAAATCGCTCCGTTCGGGTTTACGGCAATCCGGAAATAAGAGGCAACCGGAGTGTTGATGAAAATTTCAATATTGTCGTCGTTGAAAATTTCGCGATCCTTGTTTTTGGTGACATTTTTCCGAAGCCCCGCCATGTTTTTCTCCCGGCACTCCACAGCAACCACGAGACGCTCGGGGTTGTTGAGCCAGCGAAACGCCACCCGGGAACTGTAATTCAACAAAACGGGTTTTCCGGTTTTCCAATCCGTCATGGGATACCAGCGGGAAACGGGTTTGTTCCAGAAATCATCTTCGAAATCGCCATTGAATTCAGGGTCGGAAACCGCCTGGTAAACTCCGAATGTACGCCCTTGCCGAACCAATTGTTCATGCTGTTTTTTTAGCGGAGCCATCTCTTTTTCGAGGGCGGCAATACGTTCCGCATAGACTGAACCCGGCTCCGTCTTTTTCTGCGCGGCGACGAGGATTTCAAAGTAACGGTCATTCTGCTTTTTCAATGTTTCCGCCGTTACTTTGAAAGTCGGAACTTTTTCCTCCCACACCAGAGTCGCGTAGTCGTAAAATTCCTTCATTTCCGGGGCGGCGGCTCCGTAATAAAGCTGAAAATATTCGTTCATAACCTGATTCAAATCGGCATCCGGATTCCAGAGGAGCATGTTCTGCCAGTAGATCATGGAATGCAGCAATTCCGGGAATTTGAGGAATGAAGTAACTTCGATGAATTTGCCGACGCATTTCCCATTCAAAGCCTGCATATCTTCCTGGAGTAATCGATGAAAAAATGCCGGAGTGCGCGGGCGTTCCCGGTGATGATAAAGATAATTTTCCCAAATCATGTAAGAATCGGGCGACAGCAGTTTCAGCCAGTTTTGACGGGTTTCCAGTTGTCCTTTCCGGTAAAGCGGCTCCACGAAATTGAAAGTACTGATACAGTGAACCATGGCGATATTGTCGCGAACCAATTGCGGATCGTCCGGCGGAGTCTGATAGGGAACATACGCCATTGTCAACAGTTTTTTGTCCGGGTGTGTCGTTTTCAACTCATCCGCTATCGCCGACCAGAAATCCCAGACATAGTTGCTCTGGCGCGCTTCACGTTTCTCCTTTTTGGGAAATTTTATAGTCGTATCCTCGTGGTCCGATTCCGAAAAACCGTCCGGCAGGCCAAGTGAAAACCATTCAAGCTTGGGCATGGCGTCAAAGACATTGCGCAAATAAGCAATGGCGGCCTGGCGAAGCTCGGGAGAGGTCAACTTGGGGGCGATTTGGCGTCGTAGGAAAATGGGTTTGCCTTGAGCATCTTTCGCCTGAGCATCCGGGTGTTGCTCGACGAATTCCGGAGTCAACACCGCGTTCAAGGTGTGATTGGCAAATACGACCCTGGAATTGCCGACACCGTTGCGGCGGAGCCAGGTCTGAAATTCCGGATTCGTGTTGCCGCCGTAACCGTGATAATATTCACGTTTGGCAAAGGCTGGACGTACTGTTTTGTCTTGCGTTGCCAGAATGATGTCCCGGGCGGACGGCGTTACCGTGCCGCGTTCTCCCGGCGCATAGAAACGGACGCCGAGCTGATACAATACATCCGAAGTCGCATACCAGGTCCCGGTATCGTCGTTCTGACGGATTCCGAGTGAGGGAATCACCTGGCCGGAAATCGCCCCAGTATAATTGACGGAAAACGGATAACCGCATTTTTTCTGCCATTCCCCTTCATTTTTTCGGTCATAAGGAAAAGGCTTGCGCAATGCGTCGCGCCCCGCGACAATCGCTATATGATCCTTGACCAACACCCGGTAACCGCCGTCTTTTACGGCATCGAGTCGGAAACCACATTCCCGGGTAAATTCACTTTCTCCGACATAAATCGCATTCGTTATTTTTCCATCAGGTTTTTCCACAATGGGGACCTCCGCCCCGGAAATTCGTTTGAAAAACATTTGCAAATCCATGGCACCGTTTTTCGCACTGGCGTTGGCGTTGGCCGGTAGCACGATTGCCGCGACTGCCTGGCCGTCTTTCACCACGTCGAGCGCCTCGGTACATAGTCCAGTAAGCAACCCCAGCGCCAATAAATACACTTTTCTCATAATTCGTTTCGTTCCTTAATTTAATCCAGATTGGCCGCGGCCGTATTCCGCCAGAAAGCCGAGCTCGCGTTATCCGCTCCGATCGAACCCTTTTTTCTGGAATTGATATGTAAATCGCCGTAAACGACGTTGGTGGTCAGATGATGCCGATAATCCAGGCTGTCGATGCTGATGGTTGTCGCATTCGAATCATGCGCGGTATCCGCGTAAAACGCAATTTTTGAAGGATAATAAATCTTTCCTTTGATACTTTCACGGTTATTTAACCGACCGTTTGCACCGATAGTCGCGGCCTGAAGCAATTGTCCCGATACCATGGTCGTTGAATCTTCTTTTTCGGGACACGCGAAAATTCCCCGTTCGTTACCCCCATATGCGATATTGACCATATATTTACAGGGAGAATTAATCTTGGCATGGGTCCCCAAAAATTCAAAGCAGAGTGTCATGCAGAATGTTCCGGTAGAGGCCGGAAGATCGGTGAATCCGCTGGCCTCCTTGTATCTGGGAAATGGCGTATACCAGGTGTAATCATGGTAATAATTATCCAAAGCGAGAGCAAGCTGGCGCATGTTGGAAACGCATTTGATTTTCCGCGCTTGGGCGCGTGCTTTGTTCAACGCCGGCAATAACATTGCCGCAAGTATTGTAATAATAGCAATCACAATGAGGAGCTCTACCAGTGTAAAAAATAATCGAGGCGGAATTTTGTGGTACATAGTCTGTATTCCTTCTGTTCTGGTTAGGAATGCTCAAGCAGTTCCTGAATATTACCGAAATTAATCTTATCGCGCAACTCCTGGGAAAGATTCAAACATTCGTAAAAACGTTCATAGAAATTGATGTATTTTCTGGAGGGATCGTGATTTCCGGGCCAGAGATATTGGGCATCGCTGCCGAAACAAAGCTTGGAAACCGCTTTTTCATCCAGTTTGCCGTCTGGGGCGAAAAGATCCGCCCACATCGTCAGCGAACGCGCCGGTGGACGGCCCGAGAAATCCGCATAGATATTTTTATGCGAAGTAATCATACACCATGCTTCCTCCCACCATGGGTTACCCATGTGCGCCAACTGGACTTTCAGATTCGGAAAATAACGGACAATCCGGTCGAGCGCCATTGGGCGCATGTCCGTGACATCGACCACGCCGCCGACATCCTTGATACAGCCGGGTTCATAAAATCCGGTCGACACATAGCCGGTATGGAAAACCGCCAGAGCACGATGAGAATCCACCACTTCATACAGCGGCATAAAACTGTCGTTCCCATAGGATTTTAACGGCGAAATGAATTTGATGCCGGCAGCACCCCTGGTGAAAAGCTCTTCCAGATATTCCGGAGTGGCCCGGTTCATATTAATCATTGGAATCGGAATGACAAAGTCTCCGAATTGTTCTCGCATTGGAAAAGCGAGCTCGGGAATATCGACTATGATAATCCGCTCAATCCCGTTTTTCCGGACGGCGGCGATATATTGCTCTTTCGTTTCCACGCCGTCGAACCAGGCGGAACGGTGCGGCGGAATATATTTACCGTTATTGGTGTCGGCGTGCCCGCAATGTGTATGGGTATCGATCATCATGACATTTTTCCTGTGTATGATTCTGTCTTATAATAATTATAATTCTTCGAACCTTATTATGCAATTCGTTATCCGCTATTAATATTTCTTTATTCGCTTCTTTTGATATCTTGACTTTTCTTTGGAAACATATAAAGTATTCAAAGAAGAAATATGGAGCAAATTATGAGATTTGGCTATTGGAGTGGAGACAAAATCGTAACCAAACTGATTTATTTCACCCATAAATCCAAGGTTCACAAAGAATCGGTTCCGTTTCATCGCCACCCGCCCCATGAAATTCTCATTGTTGATACGGGAAATATTGAAATTGGATTGAAAGATGGTTCCATTTATCATCTGGAAGCCGGAGATTGTCTTTTTATCAAACGCTCCTGTTTTCATCAGATAAGGTTTAAAGCCCGGACGGCAAATTTCATCAATATTCTTTATCGTGGCAAAAGCTTTGAAAGTTTGTATCAGGCTCCTGTTCGACTCAATTCATCTGTTTATGATCTGTTGGGTCGGATTAAGGCGGAATGCGTTCCGCCGCTCACGCCGCTGAAGTCGGAAATCATCTGCGTCATGCTCTCCGAATTCATTCTTCGCTGTCTGATACAGCAGGAAGAAACGGACCGCGAAATTATCGTGCCGATTGAACCTCTCAATAAACGTTTTTACCGCTCCGAAATGGTTCGTGACCTCACCGATTCCATACGAAAAAATCCCGCCGGTGATTATTCCCTGGATACATTGTCACGTAAATATTCCATGTGCACCTCTCAGTTGCGCAAATTGGTGTCGGCAGAAACCGGACGGAATTTTTCCACCACTCTTCACAAGTTGAGGATTGATGCCGCAAAAAAACATCTTCGCGAATCTTCGGACTCCATCAAGGAAATTGCGGAAAAATGCGGGTTCAACTCTATCCCGTTTTTTTACAAAATTTTCAATCGTTATACCGACATGACTCCGTTGGAATATGCGAAATCCTTCGGCGATGTGGAGGAATAAAAATGACAATCAGCCGCTAAGCGTTCTGAAAGTTTCTTTCAGGACAATTGTTCTGAACAGAAAACGGACAAACGGTCCGGCAAAGAGCATTTGCCAGGCAAAAGCGAAAGGCAGGTTGATCAGGAATGTTTTGAACCAGACGGTGAGAAATGCCCCCTCTGCCGACTTGAAAATCAGCGTCGCCGCCACGCTCATGAGCGGGCACATGATAAAAACAGTACAGGTAGAAATATAAAGACCTATTTTAAATGGAGTGTCGACGCCATGCCTGACAAAGCGGAAAGCCAGGCGGTGCGCAAGCGGCCCGCCGACCGACGCCTGAACGATCATGACGATAACCCACATCGGCGGCAGATCGAACAACAATGGCAGCAGTATTTCACTGCTGAAACCGCCGCTATTCAAGACCAGGTTATAAGTTTCCATGGCGATCGTCATGGTAAAAGCCATCATCAATAAAAAAATAAATTTCTGTACTCTGGTAACCGGCATATTCCTTCCTTTTAGGCACAAAAAAAAGCGGTGTCTGTCAACTGGACTTATGTGACGGACACCGCTCGTTGTATTATTAAATTAAAGTAATATACCGCATTTTTGCCGAAAATTCAAATCGAAAGCAGAAACCTATTTGGGCGGATGTTTGGTAAATGCATGCCAGCCGCGCCCCAAGCCGAAGAAAATCAGGGCAAGAACCAGATTCATTGGATCATTCCATCCAGTGGCACAATGCGGTGGATAAAAGGGCAATGGAGGACTGCAAAAAACAAGCAAAGAGAAAGATGCCAAACCCAAAAACACACCTCCCACAAACTCCACAGCCCACTGGCGAAATGTTCGCGGCATAGTGAAAAACTGCTTTGGAAAACGCTTCATTTTGAACCTCAATTCATCTCGGTTCCACAATTCCAGTTTAAAATAACACGCATTGTCTTATTTTACAAACAGGTAGAAGAATGGGAATCAGAAGTATGGCCATTAAATAAAAATGGCGGGAGCGACGGGACTCGAACCCGCAACATCCACCGTGACAGGGTGGCACTCTAACCAATTGAGCTACGCCCCCGCTTTCTTAAGAAGCGGTGAATCATGAAATTTGTTTTGCGGCCATTAAATAAAAAATGGCGGGAGCGACGGGACTCGAACCCGCAACATCCACCGTGACAGGGTGGCACTCTAACCAATTGAGCTACGCCCCCGCAACTCAAATTTCTTGATTACTGGATTCATAATTTATCTCCAATATATAATTATGCAAATCGGAAATCGCAGATTTTAAGGAAAAATTTCAAAAAGCTCAAAACCGTCCGACTTCTCCGACGCGTCGGACCTGTCGGACCTGTCCGAATTCTTTGGGATGGAATCGCCGTCATTATATTTTTACGATATTTATTATGAGTAGAATTTGAAAATGGCATTTTATCCTGTAATTATTAATTGATAAGCTACAAAATATAACTGAGGGCATAAATGAAAGTCGAGTTACCTGGAACTGTATCGAGCTGGAATGATTTCATCCGGCATGATTTTGAGATTGAAGGCATTCAATGTGTGATTGTCGAGCCGAAAGTATTGCCGGCCAAGGATAGGCCGTGGTATTGGCGGGCGCGTTTTTTCGGGGCGTTTCCTTATGTGGATATGGAGTTGTTGAAACGCGGCTGGCACGTGGTAAATATCGACATCAGCGAATTGTACGGTTCGCCGGAAGCGATGCGCCGGATGGATTTGCTATATTCCTTCATGGTTCAGAATGGTTTCGCGCCGAAGTGTGCCTTGGCCGGGTTCAGTCGCGGCGGGCTT
Source organism: Victivallaceae bacterium (assembly GCA_031548025.1). Taxonomy (GTDB): domain Bacteria; phylum Verrucomicrobiota; class Lentisphaeria; order Victivallales; family Victivallaceae; genus UBA5239. The sequence goes on from JAVBRM010000049.1 coordinate 34,086, forward strand.
GATTCGACGAATTGGACGCTCCGGCATCCCGACCGGGTCCAGAGTCTGTATCTGGACAATCCGGTATGTGATTTCAAGAGTTGGCCGGGCGGGAAGGGGAGCGGTCCCGGCAGTGCGGATGGCTGGCGGAATTGTCTGAGCGCCTGGGGATTGACGGAAGAAGAAGCCATGGAGTTCAAAGGCAATCCGATTGACAATCTGCAATTGATTGCCGACAAAAAAGTTCCGGTGCTTATCGCCTGTGGCGATGCCGACGAAGTGGTTCCGGCCGAAGAAAATACCATGATTGTGGAAAAACGTCTCAAAGAAATGGGTGGCAATATCACGGTTATTTACAAGCCCGGGGCCAAGCATCATCCTCACAGTTTCGAGGAACCCTCGCAGGTTATCGAATTCATCGAAAAGGCCCGTTCGAAAGATCAATACTGAATTATTATCCGCAAAGTAATATATAATCCCGATTGTTTTTTTATGAAATCGGGATTATATTTCCTCTCAGACATTATATTTCTAAGGAGGAAATTCATTTAAATGAGATATTTAGCACTTGTTGTGGCCGTATTGGTTTTGGTATTGCCTGCCGGTTGTAAGAAAGAAGCTCCCCCGGCCAAATCGACCATCGTCAATGTCAGTCCGGTTATTTCCGGGATCATTGTCGATGAGCTGACCCTGGTCGGCCAGGCGAAAGCCATGGACAGCGTCAATCTGATCGCCCGGGTCAACGGATATCTGATCAAGCAGAATTTCCGGGAAGGGGAATTCGTCAGGCAGGGTACTTTGCTGTATGAGATCGAGCCGGAAAAATATGAGGCCGATCTGAAAACCGCGGAAGCGAAGCATCAGCGGGCCTTGGCGGAAAAAACCAATGCCGATTCGGACTACAAACGTCAGGAATCCCTCTACAAGGGCGACGCCGTTTCCGAGCGGGTCCGTGACGAAGCGATGGCGCGGAAAATGGAAGCCGATGCCAACGTCCGGTCCGCCGAAGCCGATATTGCCAATGCCAAGCTTCAGCTCAGCTACACCAAGATTTACGCTCCTTTTGATGGCCGGGTCGGTTTGCGCAACTTCAGCGTGGGCAACGTGGTGGCACCGGAAAGCGGTCCGTTGCTGACCATCAAAAAAATCGATCCGATCAATATCCAGTTTTCGGTCAGCGAGCTGTCGCTGTTGAAAATCCAGCAGGCTTCCGGCAAAGACAGGATAGAGGAAGCCGATTTGCGGATCAGGCTTTTCCTGCAGAACGGCATGGAGTATAACCACGAGGGGAAAATCGTCAAGTGGGACAACCGGGTCAATCCGATGACCGGGATGTTGAAGCTGGAAGCGGAATTTCCCAATCCCAACTGGCTCCTGGTCGACGGCATGTACGTTAAAGTACAGATCGCACCGAAGAAAGACGATAAGTCGTTGCTTATTCCCCGCCAGGCGATTATGGATACCCAGGGCGCCAAATATGTTTATGTGGTCAATAAAGAGAATGTCATCGAACGGCGCGGCATCGAAGTCGGCACCAATGATGAAATATTTATCGTCGTGGAAAAGGGGGTGACCGAAGGCGAAAGCATCGTGGTCGAAGGCACGCAGAAAGTATATCCGAAAGTGAAGGTCGAGCCCAAGACGGACGAACGCTTTGCTTCGCAAGCCGCGGCGGAGAAGCTTTATGAAATCAAGCGTCCGCAGATGATCCGGGCTTCGTCTTCCAAGGAGCCCGCCAAAGAAACTAAAGCAGTTCCCCCGAAACAGGAAGCCGCCAAAGAGGTCAAGGCCACGAAGCCGGCCGAAGCCAAGGCTGTTAATGTGACTTCCCCGAAGTCCGCCACGGAGCAACCGGCCAAATGATCAGCAAATTTTTCATTGAACATCCTCGGTTTTCCTTTGTCGTTTCGATCGTGATTACGCTGGCCGGTCTGATTTCGATCAAAGCGCTGCCGGTGGCCCAGTATCCGGATATCACGCCGTCGCAGGTGTCGGTAAGCGCCACGTATCCGGGCGCCGACGCGTTAACCGTCCAGCAAACCGTGGTCGAGCCGATCGAAGCTCAGGTCAACGGGGTCAAACGCATGATTTATATGTCCTCCACCAGTTCCGACTCCGGTTCGGCCGCCACTACGGTGACGTTCGGCATCGGGACCGACGGCGACATGAATACTGTCAACGTGCAGAACCGGGTAAACTGGGCTTCGCCGAGCCTGCCCGAAGAGGTAACCCGGCAAGGGGTAACCGTCAAGGAAAAGTCCAGCAATATGTTGCTGGTGATGGCGCTTTATTCGCCCAAAGGGACCTACAATTCACTGTGGCTGAACAATTATCTGTCGATCAACATCAAGGATGAGATCAGCCGTATTCCCGGCGTGGGGGACGTCCAGTTCCTCGGCGGTGCGGACTACTCCATGCGTATCTGGCTGGACCCCGACCGGATGGCCGGCTTGAACATAACGGTGGAAGAAGTGATGAGCGCGATCAAGGATCAGAACGTTCAGGTGTCGGCGGGAGCGTTGGGGGAATCTCCGACCTCGAAATCGCAGGTTTTTCGCTATGCATTGCAGACGCGGGGACGCTTGAGCGACGTGGAGGAGTTCAAGGAAGTCGTCATCCGGGCCCAGGTAGATGGGCAGCAGGTGAAAATAAAAGACATTGCCACCGTGGAAATGGGGGCTGAAACTTACTCGTCCGACGGGCAGTTTATGGGCCAGCAGGCCGCGCTGATGGCGATTTATCAGTTGAACGACGCCAACGGCCTGGCAATCGCCAAAGCCTGTGAAACCAAGCTCAATGAGCTCAAACTGCGTTTCCCGGACGACGTCGATTATAAATTCAACTACGATACCACCAAATTCATCAACGCGTCCATCCACGAAGTCGTATTGACTTTGTTTATCGCCGTGGCGCTGGTGATTCTGGTAACTTACATCTTCCTGCAGGACTGGCGCTCGACGCTGGTGCCGACGATTGCGATTCCGGTATCACTGGTGGGTACGTTTGCCGCCATGCAGGTCATCGGTTATTCCATCAACCTGATTACTCTTTTCGGGCTGATTCTGGCGATCGGGGTAGTGGTGGACGATGCGATCCTGGTTATCGAAAACGTCAATCGCTTGATGGAAGAAGAAGGTTTGCCGCCCAAGGAAGCCGCCGTCAAATCCATGGAACAGGTGACCGGACCGATTGTTGCGACTACGCTGGTGCTGCTGGCGATGTTTATCCCGGTCTGCTTCTTGGGCGGGATTACCGGTGAAATGTACCGTCAGTTCGGGATTACGATTTCGGTGTCGGTGCTGTTGTCGTCGATCAACGCCTTGACGTTGAGCCCGTCTTTGAGCGCCATGATTCTCAAGCCCATTGTCAAGGGGCAGAAAAAATTCATCCTGTTCCGCTGGTATGATCAGGGGTTCGAAAAACTTACCCATGCTTACTCGGCCTCGGTTGCCAGACTGGTGAAACGGTCTGTTGCCATCCTGATTTTTTACGCGATCCTGATCGGGGGAATCTGGCAGGTTTACAAGATCCTGCCGACCGGGTTTATTCCCGATGAAGACATGGGGGCATTTTTCGTCAATATCCAGCTTCCCGACGGTTCCTCGATTCCGCGGACCCAGCGCGTGGTTGATATGGTTACCGAAAAGCTGAAGGATCTGCCCGGCATCGAATACATCGCCACCAACACCGGTTACAGTATTCTGACCGCAACCACCGCCAGTAATAACGGCTTTATCATCTGCTCCCTCAAGCCATGGGAAGAACGCAAGACGGAGGACCAGCAACTGGGGGCGATACTTCATAAAGTACAGGGGATTGTATCACAAATTCCCGACGCGGTCATTATGCCGTTTTCGCCGCCCTCTATTCCCGGTATCGGGTCCACCGGCGGTTTCTCCTTCGTCGTTCAGGATACCTCCGGTACCCATCCGGAATTAATGGAAAAAGAAGTGGAAAACCTGCTCCAATCGGTGCGGCAGAATCCGGTCATCGGCACCGCGTTTTCCACCTTCCGGTCTTCCATTCCGCAGGTATTTCTGGAAATTGAACGCGAAAAAGTTCTGAAAATGGGCGTTTCGCTGGACAGCATCAATCAGGCGCTGCAGAGTTTGAGCGGCTACACGTATGTCAACGACTTCAACAAATTCGGCAAAGTATACAAAGTGGAGCTTCAGGCCAAAAGTCAGTTCCGCTCGGAAATCGAACAGATCACCAATATCCATGTCCGCAATTCCGAAGGCGACATGATTCCGCTGTCCACTATGGTCTCGGTAACGGAAAAATATGTTCCGCAGTACCTGAACCGCTACAATATGTATTCTTCGGCGACCATCACCGGCAGTCCGGCCCCCGGTTACAGTTCCGGTCAGGCAATGGCGGCCATGGAAGCGGAAGCCCGGAAAATATTGCCGCCGAACATGACTTTCGACTGGACCGACATGTCTTATCAGGAACGGCAGGCCAGCGGCCAAATGGGGATGATTCTCACCTTGGCGTTGCTGTTTATCTACCTCTTCCTGGTGGCGCAATACGAAAGTTGGATGATTCCGCTGGCGGTACTGCTCTCGGTGCCGGTGGCGTTCTTCGGAGCCTTGGTTTCGTTATTGGTGCTGGGGCTGGACAACAACATCTATACCCAGGTGGGGCTGATCCTGCTGTTCGGGGTAGCGTGTAAGACGGCGATCCTGAGTGTGGAATTCGCCAAAGTCCAACACGACGAGGAAGGCATGAGCATTCCGGAAGCCGCGGCCTATGCCGCCAAACTGCGTTTCCGGGCGGTGCTGATGACCGGTATTTCGTTCGTTCTAGGGGTATTCCCGCTGGTGATTGCGACCGGAGCCGGAGCGGCCAGCCGCCGTTCCCTCGGCACGGCAATCTGCGGCGGTATGACCGCCGCGGTAATCTTCGGCACGTTGTTGATCCCGTCGTTCTACGTGATCGTCCAAAAAATCATCGAATTTTCCGGCAAGAAAAATAAAACGAGCTGACCGGATTGCTTCGTCAGCTCGCTGCCGATATCGGTTTTATTTACCGGATGGAGTTATCGTTTCCAGTTCGTGGAGTGTGATTTGTTTGAGGGTTGCTTTCTTCCCTTTCCCGAAGTGCTGGCCGTAGATCTGAATCATGACGACGCCGTCCGGAGCCGTAACCGTGAAATCCAATTCCGTTTTGTTCTGGCCTTTGGATAGGGTGTTGCTCGGGCGGACTTTATCATCTTTGGCCAGGAGCGATAAAGGCAAATCGCTTTCCGCTTCCAGAGTACAACGGTAGCGGCGCTCGGGTTGGAGCTTTATTTTTTGGGCCAGCATGAAGTTGGAGGATTTGTCGCCTTCACCCACGATCAGGGAATTTTCGCCGGGAGAGGCCAGAAAGGTTTCGACCGGGGAGTCCGGTAACGTAATGGACCAGGATTTCGAAGCCGCGGTTCCGGCAGCAAGCTTGAAATTGGGGTTTTTGAGCAGGTTTTCGCCAATGGGACGATATGATATCCGTGGCTTTCCCATGCTGCCGGGCATGGCGATTTCGCTGCCTTTTGAGTCTGAGTATGGAATTTTGACGTTGATGAATTGGTTGTTGGCCATGTTGTGGTCGGCGCTGTCCATTCGGAAGCCTATCGCCGCGTCGTTGATAACGTTGCCGATGAAAGAATTACTCCTGGCGCCGCGAACCGCGAAGGCACAGCTCGGCATATTGTAAACCAGATTGTTCGACCAGATCGAATCGTTGGAGGAACATTCGAAACCATAACTCTCTTTGCCGGAAAGTGAGCTGCCGTCGACGACATTGCCGGTGACCAGGACATAGGGGCCGATCTTGCCGGTTTTTACTTCGATGACTGAGCGCCAACCGGAGTTGGTGCAGACGTTATTGGCAATGATTGCACGGTTGGCTTTCAGGTAAATTGCCGATCCGGCCATGCGGCGGCGCGGGTCTTTTTCGGTGGCGACCCATATCCCCTCGTACAGTGAGCCGTCCGGCATTTTGAACTGATGTCCATAGGGGGCGCCGGGAATCTTTTCGCCGCGATTGAAGTCCTTGACGATATTGCCGCGGACGATCACGTTATTTCCATAGATCAGAATGCCGTGGATGTAGGACCTCGAAAGCGGGGCGCGCTGGCCGCCGCCGAGAATCCGGTTATTTTCCACAATGGCGTTGGAAAGATAATCCATGCAGCCGTCCGCCACCTGGGTAAACTTGCCGCCACTGAGCCGGATGGCGGTTTCCCCGATATTCCGCAAGGTGTTGCCGCGGATCTCGGCCCCGCCGGGCATGGGACTGGTAAAATAAATGCCGTGCCGCGCTTCGCCGTCAAAAGTGCAGTTTTCCACTTTCAGGCTGTTGACCTCGGAATAACGGTGGGTCATGTGCCCGTCAGAGCATTCGAATTTGCAGGAAATGACCTCGACGCGATCCATGGCCCCCTTGTCGGCTTTGCGGGCGCCACCAATGCCGATGAAGCCGCGCAACGTCATATTCCGCAGGATCAGGGATGGTTTGGCGTCCTTGCGGACGTTTTCCAAACTGATGACGTTGGCGGTGAAACCTGGGTAGAAGTCATCTTTTTTGGTTTTGGGATCGGGCAACTTCAAATTGACCAACTCGCCGTTGCCGCCAATGCCCTCAATGATGATTTCGCCGCCGCCGATGATTCGGATCAGGTCATCGGCTTGGGTGAACAACCGTGCGCCGCGCTCAAGGCGAAAAGTGACGCCGCGTTCGAGTTCAAGCGGTTCCGTGAATTCAAATTCGCCGCGCGGGAAATGGAATACCGTGTTTTCCGGGGCGTTTCGCAATAACTCTTTTAATTGGCCGGCGGCGGTGACCTGAATCTCGGCGGCGATACAAACCGCGGCCAGCAGTATGGCGGATAAAAAGACTGTAAACTTCATATTGGATTTCCTTGAGATTATGGCAAAATTGCCAGATTTTCGAGTTTTTTATCAATCCCGGTGGGGATGTGCTTGGAGGTGGTAACATTTCCGGCATAGGTCAGGATGACGCATTTGCCCTGATGACGGTAGTCGATCCGGCGTCCGGTACCGTCGCTCAGGACCACGCCGAAAGGATTCAAGTGGGCTGCCGAATTTCCAGCGAAAGCGTAATGCCCGATGCCGTCGGTCAGAAATGGGATGCGGCTGGGATTTTTATATTCGTGGACTTTGTATGGCGTAATTACTGAAGGATCATTGGCCGAAAATGCCGCATAATAATTCATGCTATAGCTGAAATTCACCAGCGGCTTGTCGGTACCGTCGTAAATCAACTGATTTCCCTTGACCGCCGAACAGCGCGAAATACCGGGCGTATCAAGATAGTTGCCGGGGAAAGGCCGGACCATCATCGAAATATAACTGTCGGCATAAAACCAGCTCCGACTTGTTGAGCTGCCGGTACTGATGTTGTCGCCTTTCCGCATGGTAAACGGCACGGTATAATCGTCGAACGTATCATTATAAGCGACGCTGGTCAGGTACCATTGTTTCAGGTTGCTGATGCACTTGGCCTCATGGGCCTTGTCCCGGGCCGAATTCAGAGCGGGCAGCAGCATTGCCGCCAGAATCGCGATGATCGCGATCACTACGAGGAGTTCAATGAGTGTAAAATATCGATTTGCCATGTATGAACCTCATGTTTTTACCAGTAATTTCCAACTGCCTAATATTATATAATAAACAGGACGGAAAAGCTATGCAGTATTTGGTCAATATTTATACTTATTCGCTAAAATGCGGATATTTGCATAAAGAATATTGAAATTTCGGTAACTTTGGGTATAATGATAATATGGTCGCAATTGAGTACATCGATAAAAATAACGCCGCCCGGCTGCTTGAAGAAATGATCCGGGGGGTGGAGCGCGCCTTTGATATTCATATCATTATCCACGATCACAAAGGGCTCTTAAAACTGCCGGATGGCGGCAGCATTTTGCCGGAGCGCAATATTCACCGCTCGGCATGTTGCATCTGGAAAGCACAGCTTGTGGAGAATAGGTCGAAATGTATGGATCATTGCCGAGATTATGCCATGCGGAAAAGTTCCCGGCAGAAAAATCCCTGGCAATCGCAATGCTGGCGGGGACTGGCGGAGGTCGTGGTCCCGATTTATCGCGGCGACGGCCACCTGGGGACATTGTTTGGCGGTTCTTTTCGGCTTCCCGGTATGAAGCTGAACGGTTTTCCGCAGGAATACCGGGAATTATACGAAGCCACGCCGTTATGGGATGATCTCCGGGCGCGGGAAATCGGCTTGCTGCTGCAAACTGTCGGGAATGGATTGTTGCAGCTGGCGGATCGTATTTATGAGGAAAGCCTGGAGGAATTCGGACGTGCCGGCATCATCAGGCGCTATATCAATCACAGTATCGATTGCGATCTCAAATTGAGTGATTTGGCACTTCACCTGGGCTTGTCCGAATCGCGGACCGGCCATTTGGTCCGTGAATGCTTCGACATGACTTTCGCCGCCTTGTTGAATGAGGAAAAAATCCGCCGTTCCAAGGCTCTGATGGCGGAAAAATCGCTCTCCATGGCGGAAATCGCCGAGCGTGTCGGCATTGCCAACGAATTTTATTTCAGCCGGATTTTCAAAAAAGTAACCGGAATTCCCCCCGGCGCTTTCCGCAAAAAATTGTTGAAAACAAAACCGGTTGAATATTAGCCGTCCGGCAAGTATATTTATCCAATGAAAATAAGAGACAAAAAAAGCTTATATTACTGGCTGATTCTGACGGTCATACTGGGGATACTCGCCTCGGTGCTGCTGTCGATTCAGCATATCCAGAACGTTTATGAAGCTCCGCGCGAGCTGGAAATATCTGAAATCGGCGGTAAAAAGTACTCGGCGGCCCTGCCGCTGGTGCAATTGGATGAATTTCAAACCGGCTATTACCGGAAATTTCCAGTCCAAAGCTCCGGCCGCGATGATTACGTGCTCTATTGGAACCGCAACGCCGAATCCGCATATTTTTCCCTGACCAAATCTGAACTCGGCGGCTGGATGTCGATGACCGGACTCTACGTCATCGATTCCACCGCCGCCACAAAACACTTGTTGGAATTCATGCGGAAAAACTTTTCCGAGTAAGATTGGAAAGTAATAACACAAAACCTCCACCGTATTTTGACGGCAGAGGTTTTTGTTATGTTTATTGCAATGATTATTTGCGGCGGCGACGGAATGCCTTGATACCGGTGGCGCATCCGCCCAATGCCAGTGCCGCCAGAACTCCGGGCAACGGCTGTCCCGACGGGGCAAAAGGCCCGTCGCTGGTGGAAATCACAAACTCAACACTGTTCGGAGAGGCGCCGAAGTATCCGAAGTTGATTCTGGTGTTGTCGGCCAGGTCGAGGATGTTTGCCTGACGTGAATCGACTCCGTTGCCTACTCCTACTTCACCGGTTGACTCGCCCACTCGCCCGTTTATATGGGTCATCCAGAAGGAAATCTCATCGCCGGCGGCGAAATTGCCGACATAGTAGCCGATGCCGGAAACTGATTGAAAGGTATCCGGATCAGAGAAAGTCACGATGCCGGTCGTTCCGGATCCCGCTGTTTCGACACCGGTAGCGAGATTGGTGTATCCATAATTTCCCGCAGTCATCTGAGCATAGTCTCCAAGGTCGTCAAGCTGATACCAATTGGAGACAAAGCTGGAAAACCACATGTCGCCGGATCCGCCTGTGATCTTAATTGTGAGAGTCTGTGCCGATGTCCATGCTTGCGTAGCACTGGGAGTACTGATGATCTCGTATTGGAGCGCGGCTTGACTTGTGAGACACGCAATCAATGCGATTGCAAAAGCAAAAATCTTCTTCATTTTTTAAATCCCCCGATTTAAATGATGTTTTTTCTGTTATCAAGCACAAAAGTCAAGACCCCATCTAGACCTTTTCTGCAATATTTAGATAACTTACTCTTTCATTATATACGAAAAAAAAAGAAAAAGCAAGAATAAATATAGAATAAATGCAAGTTTAGTCAATTTTTTTTAATTTTTTTAAATTGACGACTCCGCCAATACCATCACGAAAACAGCTACTGAAATTCATGCAGAAAAATTTCTCCGAATAAAAAGCTATTGTTTTCGTTCGCTGTATTTTTTTCTTGACAAGCGGTGAAATATACCTATATTATAGCGAAAAGAATAGGAAACCACAGTTTTATGAACTCATTTCGAGATTTTCTTCCGAATCTTAAGAATATTCCTTTGATAACGACCTGGGAATTGTCTGAGCTTGCGGAAATGAAGGGGCGACAGGAACTTTATACAAAGCAATCGCCGCAACGACTGAAGCGGATGCTCGAGTTCTCCATGATTGAAAGTGCTGTATCTTCCAACCGGATTGAAGGGATTTCAATTGATGAAAAACGTATTGGAACTGTTCTCTTCGGTAAGGCGAATTTACATGACCGCAATGAGGAAGAAGTCCGGGGATATCGTAATGCTTTGGATTTAATCCATACACAGGCGTGTAAGCTTGAACTTTCTCTTGAAACGATTTGTCACCTTCATGAGTTATCACGCCCTGAGATATGGGATTCGGGAAAATTTAAAGAAAAATCCGGTGACATCATCGAAAAATATGCCGATGGATCATCCCGTGTCCGCTTCAAAACTGTCGTCTCCGAAAAGGTTGTCGAATTTCTGACCGCGGCAATTGATGGCTGCAAGGAACAAGTACGCGATAATCGGATATCTCCGCTGGTTGCTTTGGGCGCTTTTAATCTTGATTTTCTTTGCATTCATCCATTTCGGGATGGTAATGGCCGTGTATCACGTTTGCTTCTGCTGCTGATGCTATATCAATTGGGTTATGAGGCCGGACGGTATATCAGTATCGAAAAAATGATTGAATCTACCAAAGAACAGTATTACGAAACGTTGGAATTGTCATCTCAAAGCTGGCATACCGGTAAGCACGATGCCTGGCCCTATATCAATTATCTGTTGTTTGTATTCAGGAACGTATACAAAGAATTCGAGCAGCGTTTTGCTGATACAGCAGCCCCGCGCGGAGCTAAAACCGAATTGGTGATCAGTGTCATCAATGGATTCGATGGTGATTTTACTTTGCGTGAACTCGAGCAGTATTGTCCAGGGGGCAGCCGGGATACAATCCGCCTGGTTCTCAAGCAGAAGGCTCAGGCGGGATTTATCGTCTCCCAGGGGCGAGGAACGGGAAGCCGCTGGAAGCGAATAAGGGTAATACCCTCTAATGAGGGTAATAATAAGGGTAATTAAGATTTTTTGAGCAGAGAAAATCTTTTATTTCTTAAAGACAAAGCGGACTGTATTGTTTTCGACGACTGTCGTACTGCGGAAGCGATTCTATTTTTACGATTTCCATTTCCCTTGTTTCTCCGCAAAACGCCGGTCGGCGAGATCGCAATATTTCTTAATCAATTCGATTTCGCGCGGGTCATAAGGCCGCAGATTGATCCGGAAAAGGTCGTGCATCCATTTGGTCAAATCGCATTGTCCAAGCGTGCCCTCTTCGTATGCGCGCCACATTCCTTCGTATGGTTCGTGCGTCTGCGACAAGCCGTTCACCAGTCCCCAGTTCCAGCATCCGATTTTTTCCAGGTAGAAGAGCGGAAAAACCGCAGCGACATGCCCGGACCACATGCGGTTCAGCCATTCGGTATTGAAGAGCGGACGGTTGTGTTTGCGCAATTCATCGATGATGAGCACATGCTCATCGAGTCCGCCGTAATTATGAAAGGAGATAACGTCCGACAGTTCGAGTGCGAGCAACTCCGCCGGGGTCCAGTTGCCGAGTCCGCGCCAGGCTCCGGTGGTCAGTGGCTGTGAGGGTGACGCCGCGCGGGCTGCGGCGAAAATCCGCTCCACGTGTGGCACTGATACTTCGCCGCGGTTGCCGTTGCCGGGTTCGTTGAAGAGGTCCCAGATAACGATGCGCGGATCAGCGGCGTATTTAGTGACGATTTCGGTGACCATGGCATAAAAACGCTCCGCGATTTCCGGTTCATCAAGCACCGGGTTGTAGCCGACTACATTTTTGTAGCCGCTGTGCGGGGAATTTTTGCGCCCTCCGTGATACCCGAGGTCGTAATGCTGCGGTCCGAGTTTAAGCGGTTTGTAATTGTCATCTTTCGGCACCACGCAGTCATTGGCGAAACAGACCATGAGCGAAATGCCATGTTTCGCGGCGGTGGCCAGAAAGCGTTCGAAGCGCTCCATGAAACCGTCGTGTTGTTCGTTCCAGACGATAAATTCCAGAATCACCCGCATGGAATTAAATCCGGTGGCGGCCGCCAACTCCAACTCCCGGTCGGCGGTCGCCAGATGCTGTTCGAAATCGAGTTCCTGCCACAACGCGACCCGGTTGCAGCAGTCGCTCGGCAAGAAGTTGCAGCCGCGCAACCATGGCTGTGCCTCATGCCACGCCCATGCTTTTTCCGTACTCCATTTAGCTATCATAATGCATTCCTTTTTATTTATTTTATTGAAAACTCACGAAGGGATAATTGAAGGGAGCCGCGCTGTGTTCGATACCTTCAATGACCCGGATACAGTTTTTGCGTTTGTCGCCGTCATTGTCATTGATCAGTAAATTAAAGCGGAAACCGCGTTTGCCGATATTCTCGTTAAGACCGACTGACTGAAAAGGTATTTCGGTCCTGTAAATGGTCGTCTTTTCCACTTCGTTGCGTTCAGTGTTCAACAGAATGTTTTTGGCCGCTTCGTCAGGTACAGAGCCACGGGGTGAGGTCCAGCACCAGACTTGGGGCTTGCCGTCGGCGAGCCGGGCCAGCCCGAACGTCCACGGTTTATCCTGATTCGGCAGCGACAGGACAAACTGAACGCTGTCCCCCTGCCAGATGGCGGCCCCCTGATGGTTCTGGATATGTACATCATCGGTTACCTGAACTTCAAGAATCAATGATTTCCCGGTCTGATACAGCCAGGCTTTGGCGCTCAAATCGTCTTTGCCCTGCCAGAACAGATGGTTTTCCGGCCCGCTGACGGCATAAGTGGTAACTTGATCCTGGCGGTCCAGAATAAAGGTCGGACTTTCGGGCCGCTTATTGGCGATGATAATATTGGAGATGACATCCCAGTCAATGCTTTCCGTGCCAATACCGGGGAGGTTCAATCTGATGGACATTTGAGCCGGGGCGGCGGTATAGGATTTGAACTCCTTGCCCGGATGCAGGGGAATCGTGACGGAAGCGGATTTCCCCGCCGGAACGCGAAGCGCTCTTTGCCCGCCGCCGGCGACACCTTTCGGAGGGGTAAATGCGAGTTCGGCATTCAATTCCTTTTTCAGCGGATTCCGCAGGGTAAATGTGAAATTCCTGGCTTCTCCGGCGACTACCGAGCACTCCTCGCCGGTGAAGATCCGCCCTTCTACCACGGGTGGCTGTTCCTGTTTAATAATCAGGGCCTCCGGTATTGGACCGGCCTTGAGAAGCAGGGAGTCGTTCCGAGGGGCCGGCTCGGTTTCGTTGTGGAAGATATCGGAGACCGCGACCGTACCGGTAACGCCGGAAATCAGAATCAGGTGTTTTTTGGCGCTCATGCTCCAAAAGGGATAAATGAAACTTTGTTCGGCGGACCGGAATTCATGGATATGCAGGTCAGCTTCTTCAACCGGCGAGGAAAGATAAGCTCCGCCGTAGAGCAGATCCGTTACCGTCGCATAAGTCAGGAAGGCGGGCTTCGGTTGATTGGCGTGAGTCAGGATACCGTAACGGTGCTCCCAGTTCAGCGGATCATTGCCCAAGTCATAGAAATTATACCAGTCGAGCCCGCTTGCGCCATAGACCCAAGACAGGATCAACTTTTGAAACAGCACGATGGCTTGCCCCTTTTCTCCGAATACGCTTGAAGTGGCGCCGGTTTCTTCGGAAATCCATTTCTTATCCTTACCGATCGCACCCATTGCGCGCAGTTCTTTTAACTGTTCAAGATACGCTGCTGTCGCGCCATGCCCGTGAAAGGCAAAAACGTCATAATAAGGCCGTCCTTCGCTAAGCAGTTTCTGCAATATGGTATTGTTGTGGCGCCGGGAATTGTTGCTGCGGGGCACTTGTGAATAAAGACTGGAGATACCGCCGCTCATGACCTGGGCCGCCGGATCGTTTTTCTTGATCGTGGTATAGGCGATTTTCAGCATCCGGATATATTCATCTTCCGAAAAATTGCAGAAGTTGATAAGGTCCGGTTCGTTGCCGACAATGTAATAGGCGATTCTGCCCTTGTAACGCTGTGACAGACGGTCGATAAATTCCCGGAAGGCTTCGTAGTCCGGACGCTTCCAGCCCTTTCTCGCCGGGTCTTTCGGCTGATAATCCTTGGCCACAGCCCAGGCCGGAGGCGGCGAGATCACATACTGAATTTGGACGCCTCGCTTCAGACAGCCTTCCACAAAGCGGTCATGGCCGGCGAAATCCCAGACCCCCTCCCGCGGCTGGATATGAACCCAGCCCGGATTACCGCGATTGTTCTTCACTCCCGTCAACTGCTGGGCGAGAGCGCCGGTGGGACCGGTGGGGCCGGCTGAACCGAAAAGAAAAGTTTCCCGGCGTCCGCGTTCTTCAAACGGCTTCATCAACGCAAATTGCATTCTGCTGCTGATGAGCTTCCCGGATGGCCGGCTTTCCAACTGGCAGTCCAGATGACGGACCCCGAACTTCTGGTCGCGAAGCGGAATTTCCAGGTGGAATTTCTCCTCGGGCGGAAGTGTAAAGACCACAGGAATATCCGTTGTCTGCCCGTCGGCATCCTGTACCTTCAGCGTACCGGAAACTTCGGCCGCTTCCGTGCCTGTGTTGCGAAAGAGTAAAGCCGGTTTTTCCGTCGTACCGGGCAAAATAACCGAAAGCGGATGCCCGGGAACAAAAGAAAATGTCAAGTGCTCACTGTTGAGAACCCGGTAATCGACTGAGCGGAGAAGGATACCGCCCGGTTTGGCCGTATTGGCAATGCCGCAGACGAGACCGGAGAAACGCAGCGGCAGTTCAACCTTGCCATCTTTGTTGCCGCCGAAAGAATTTTTGTTCAACTTGCGGGTATCGACAGTGGCCCGGACCCGGATGCTTCCTTTCAGGCTGCTTTTGAAATCAGTGGGATACTGGAAGGTTTCTCCGCCGGCGTCAACAAACCGGAGCGTCATGTTTGTGATATTATGCTCCGCTGGCAATTCTGCATTGACAAAAAATTCGGCTTCGCTGAAATCAATGACGACAGAGGATTTCAGAAGCGCGGTTTCAACCCATGCGGGTACACCCGGATTCCAGCAGAGGTTGATCGCGGGGGCTCCACCCGCAACGGTACTTTTTTCGATGCTGAAATGTTCGGACCCCGGGCGCTTCTCGGCGGTAAGGCGCAAGCCTTTTTCTGCGAATTCCAGGAGTTCCCCCGCCGCTAAACACGAGGAAAACATCATTACAGATAAAATCCAATAAATTTTTCTCATCAGAAACAATCTCCCGGTTTCAGTCCTGATCCAGTTTTTCCAGACGCAATTTGGTAGTGGTTTGCAAAGCATACACCTTGTAGTCATGCATCTTCGCGTGACCGTCCGCGTGCCCTGCCGCCACTTTGCCGTCGTGTCCATCCGGATAACCGTTCAACTGTTGAGCAGTTGTGGAGTTGGAGGATCTGCAGAAAGAAAGCACCTCATTTCTCAGCTTATGATATGGTTGGAGCTTCCCCTCCCAATCATTATAGGAATCTCTGTGCATGATATAATCACTGCATCCAACATTGCCGTCAAAACAGTAAGAACCCTTATAGACGATCGGGCAGTTAACTAACTGTGGACGCCATTTGCCCTGGGGATATATTCCGGCCGGAGTCCCGAGAAATCCGGTGTAAGCCAGCACTCCCAGCCCTACGGGCGGAGCCCCGTAAACAAGATTCCGGGGGTCCATTCCGGTGTTAAGCCCGACTATGGTGGCCGTTTTGCCCGAATACGGCATGCCCCCATAGGTGTCCGCGTACAGGGAAAATGCCAGCATTTGCTGTTTCAGATTGGATAGGCATTTGGTTGTGTGGGCTTTCTGACGCGCTTTGTTCAAAGCCGGCAGCAACATTGCCGCCAATATTGCAATAATTGCAATTACTACTAGGAGTTCAATAAGTGTAAAAATATATCTGCAACTCATTCCAAATCCTTTCATGATTTTTTTCATGACCGTTTTTCTCCTATTTTTTTGATTCAAATTCAAGATAGAAAATTATTATTGCAATATGACATTATTGCGTGGATCACGCAGCGTGGCGGGTACCGCAATCCGGTAATTTTTCCGGCACGGATTGGCGATTTTCTGCAACAACCGCTCCATTGCAAGATAGCCTATTTCTTTGATGTCGTAGCGGACGGTGATAAAATCGGGGTTGTCTTCCCAACTGCCGTCGGTAAAAGCCACGATTCGGGTGGTATCGGGCATCCGCAAGCCTTTCGCCTGTACCATCTCCAGAAAAAAATCGGCGGCGGTGTAACTTGCCGTAACCAATGCTTCCGGAAAAGTTTCCATTTCCAGCAGGCGGTGGATTGGAGCCACGTAACTGACATGATCGGTGTCCCGGGCCAGGTATATGGCGGAATCCGGGATCGCGATACCGTGCCGGGCCATGCCGCAGCGAAAGCCCTCGCAATAAATGGTGTCAATCGCGGGCATGAGCAGCACGACTTTCTTGATTCCAAGCTCAACAAGATAATCGCAAACCCGGGTGCTTTCAGTGAATTTATCGACCGTCACAAGGTCGGCCGTGCATTCACGCCAGTTGTTGGAATGAATCACAAAAGGTACCCGGGACTCCTTCAACTGCGCGAATTGGGCTGGTGTCGGATTGCCGACCAGAAGTACTCCCGCCGTCTCGTCGCTGCAAATCGTTTCCGGGCTGTCCGCCGGTAAAATATTCAATTTCAAGTTGAACTTATCGGAGTCTACCGCCGAACGAATACCGGCCATGACGACACCGTAATAATCGAGCCCCATCGGATTTTTCTGTTCCGACAACGGACAGATCACGACATCGATACGCGTCCGGCTGTCGCGTACCGTGGCACCTCCGTCCAGCAGCTCGGGTTTATAGCCAAGCGAACGTATAGCCTCCCGGACATTCGACCGGGTACTGGGACTGATCCCGGGCTGGTTGTTCAATACCCGCGATACTGTAGAAGTTGATATTCCCGCAAATTTTGCGACATCTGCAAGTTTTATCGAGCTGCCTGATTTCTCTTTCATAAGAATATAATTCCATCTTTCTGTTTATATTAATGATTATAACACTGGATATCGAAAATTGCAATAGCGTTTGCAGAGATTTTGCAATAAATTTGAATATTTGCGTTATTTGCATAAAATGAAAATAAGTGGCGTGACTTCGCGGTGATAAGCTCGAAAGGTAATCGTTGTCGTCGATACTTATCATTTGTTGGAAATATATGCGTTTCTTTTATTTTTCAAAGACAAAACGGACTGTATTGTTTTCGATGACTGCCGTACTGCGGAAGTCCATCGCGCGGCTTGTCTTCTCATGCCCATACGGGAATCCGGTATAGACCGGAATATTTAGCGCCTGTGCGAACTCTTTCTGGATCGCGTCGATTTCCGCCGTTTCTCCGCATCTCGTGAAATAGCAGAATACCACGCCGGCCGCGCCTTTGAAGAAACCGGCTTCCCGGAGGTCTGTCAGATAGCTTCGCACTTCTGTGGGAGTTCTGTTGACGCATTCTATGAAGATGACACGTCCCCGGGTATCCGGCCGGAACTGCGGCATCTTCGAAATCACGTTGAAGCGTTCCAGATGTCCCCCCAGCACCTTGCCGCGGCAATCGCCGGGAGCCAGCGGCGTCAGGGTCACCGGTGCGACTTCCTTGCCATGAAGTGTGTCACGCATGACTCCCAGGCTTTCGTCGGTAATGCTGTGAATGGCGGCGAGCATCGGACCGGTATAAGGATGCCCCGCCTTCTGCGACAACAGCGAGCAAAGGATGAGGGTGATATCGCTGTATCCCTGGAATGGCAGATCCGGACGTTTGCGCATGGCTTCCCAGTCGAGATTCTGGATCAGCTCGGCGGAACCTTTGCCGCCGCGCGTGCAAATGATCATATCCACTTCGGGATCGTTCCAGGCTGCCATGAAGTCTTCCACGCGGTGCGCCAGGGGAGCGCTCTTGGTTCCGGGCTCCGCCGGATCCAGCGCGTGCTGCCCCAGCTTCACGCGGATTCCCGTTTTTTCCAGCATCTGAATATTTTGCCGGACATTGTCGGAATTCGGAACCGACGCGGGAGAGATGACCGCAATCGTTTTGACCAGAGGCGGCAGAAGTCCGGTATAACGGGCCGAGTCGATTTTCTTTTCATCGTACGAAAAAACCTCAGGATCCACCGCCGCCATGCCGGCTGTGACGGTGGAAGCAAGAAGAGAACACAAAATCCGTTTCATAAAAAACTCTCCGAGTTAATTCTTATACAATACTATGATTTGCCCGGAATACAAAATGTAATTACGGCATTGCTGTGTTGCGAATCGCTCCGGAAATATTCCATTCATGATTTCATCGATGGTGAATTTTTTGCTCTTGAAATTGAATAATTCAGCATGGATGAATAAAAAATATTTTATTGATGAAATTTTATTAAAAAGCTATTGCAAAAAAAATTAATTCAGTTATAATGAATATAAAGTAAATCGGGTATAATTATGGCAAACAGCAATCTGGTAAATTCGATTTTAAAAGCGTTGGATGTTTTGAAGCTGGTAGGCGAAAGCGAAAACGGGATGCGTTTGAGCGAAATCGCCGAAGCCATGAATATGCGGCTGCCGGCCACTCATAATATCATCCGCACCTTGCAAGCCCGCGGTTTCCTGGAGAAGCGCAGCGGCAACCGTCTGTTCATCGGGAGGGTCATGCAAGATATCACCGCGCAGCAGCAGAATGGCCTTTTGTCGCGGCTGGCGGAAAAGGAATTGCGCCGTTTGTACGATCTGATGCAGAATGGAGTGGTTATCTTCGGCGTGGCGGCGGAATCCGAGATCCGCCAGACTTTGCGGATGAGCCCGGAGCGCCCGCAGGTGTTGCAGCGGCTTGGCGGCGACAGTTACCATCCTTACGCCAGCGCGGCGGGGTTGGTCGGCCTGGCGTTTATGCCGGAGAGTTATCAACTGCAGACCGAAAAACTCCACCCGTTCGCCGAGTATGGGATGCATTTGTGGCATTCGCGGGAAAATTTCGATCGGTATCTGGAAAAGGTCCGCCGCGAGAAAATGTCGATCTGTCCGTTCAATGCGGAAAATTTCCTGCGGGTTTCGATGCCGGTGCTGGACCGTTCCAAGCATCTGGTGGCGGTATTCGGGGTCAATCTCCCGGTTTCGGACGTCAAAGGTAAGTATTCTACGGAAAATATTATAAACTATCTTAGAGAAGCAACTACAAATTTGGAAAGGAGTTTGTTTGATGAAGACTAAAGACATTGCCTTGTTGGCGCTCAAGCGTCACACCGAAGTGGCTTCGCTGCATCATTATGCGGGATTGGTCACTTTGCAGGGACTGGTAAACCTGGCGGAGGGAACCGGCGACAAAGAGCTGATTGACCGGAGCGTCGAGCTTTTGAGCCCGTTTTTCGAAGGAAACGTTCCCCGCGTTTGCGGCGTATACGACAAAATGTATCAGTGTGGCGGCGGTTCTTCCGCTCAACTGCTGAAATGCGGATTCGGTCCGGATATTCTGCCGGTACTGGTCGCCAAGGCGGAAGAGTTGGTCAACAGCCATCCGCGCGATGAACACGGCATATTCCGGGCTCCCCGGGGCAAGAGTACCGACAAAATCTGGATCGACACGCTTTTCGGGGTCTGTCCGTTCCTGGCGATCGTCGGCAAACTGGCCAACCGTCCGGAATTCATCGACGAAGCCGTTCACCAGATTGTTGAAACTGACAAGATTCTTTACAATCCGGCCAACGGCCTGTACCATCAGTCAAAGGGCTTCGCCGGTCCCGGTCTGGTTTCTGAAGACCACTGGAGCCGCGGCAACGGCTGGGGCGCACTGGCGCTGATCGACGTGCTGGTCGAGATTCCCGAAAATATGGTCATTCGCGATCTGTATACCCGCTTGATGGAAGCCTGTGTGAAACATCAGGACGACGACGGCATGTGGCATCAGGAAATGACGATTTTCCGCTCGTATGTAGAAACCTCCGGCACCGGGCTGATCCTGTATGCCATCGGTAAGGGACTGGAAAAGGGTTTCCTGCCGGAATCCTACCGCGAGGTTTTCATGAATGGACTGAAGGGCTATCTGACTTATATCGGGCTTGACGGCTCGGTCTTCAACACTTGCAAAGGTTGCCTCTGTCCGGGCGACGGCTCGATCAGGGCTTATATGGACCATGACTGGATTTTGAACGACACTCACGCTTTCGGCCCGGTGGTTTTGACCTTCGGCCAGGCTCACAGAATTGGAATAAAGGAGATTTAATCATGTACAATTTGAATGGAAAAGTTGCATTTGTCACCGGAGCCGCTTCCGGTATCGGCCGCGCTACCACGGGTAAATTCATCGCCGCCGGCGCTAAAGTCTACACCATCGACCTGAACGGCGACGCCCTCGCTGAAATGGCAAAAGAATTCGGCGACGCCAAATTCGCTTACCAGGTCGGCAGCGTGGCGGACGAAGCCCTGGTCGATCAGGCTTTCGCCGATTGCGCCGCCCGTTTCGGCGAAGTCGACATCCTGGTCAACAACGCCGGATTGGGAATTCCCTCTCCCGACCTCAGCACGGCCAGCCTCGACGTTTACCGCAAAACATTTGACGTCAACGTGACCGGCGTTTTCCTGGCTTCGCGGGCGGCGCTCCGCCAGATGAAACCGCGCGGCAAGGGGCACATCCTCAACCTGATTTCCATGGCCGGACAACGCACCAATCCGGGCGCGCCGCTCTACTGCGCGTCGAAGTTCGCGGCCCGCGGGCTTTCCAGCGGCCTGGCCGATCAGATGATCAAGGCTGGCATCAAGGTCAGCGACATCAACCCCGGCCCGGTCAACAGCAATTATTGGGGCGACCGCGAAGTACCGCGCGATAAATTCCTCCAGGTGGACGAAGTGGCCGACATCATTCTCTTTGTTGCCGCGACCCCGGAACACCTCGTAATCCGTGAAATCAATTTCGACAACATGAAGTGGTTGGCCAAATGACAGAACAAATTCACCAATATCCGATCAGCCTGGACGCCATGTGCGAGCGCTATTTGAAGCTTTTCTCCGGTGCGATCAACGACGTGCTGCGTTTTGAGTACAAGATGCACTGCGCGCTGCCGAGCGAGTACGCGCCGCTCGAGCGCGATATGAAAATGACCGGTCAGGCCTTTACGATCAAGGGTGCGCCGGACATCACCACCGACCAGGAAATGAATCTGCGGGCTCAGATGCTCGAGTCGATTCCGAACAATTCAATCATCATGTGGGATTGCAGCGGCGACCGGGTGACTGCCCAGTGGGGCGAAATCATGACCAAGGCGGCGATGAATTGTGGCTGCCGCGGGGCGATGGTCAACGGCATTCGCGATACCGATGCCATCCTGGCCCAGAAATTCCCGATCTTCAACCTCTACCGGACCAATGTCGGCATGCTCGGGCGTTTCCGGATGTACTATTTCCAGAAACCGGTTCGGATCGGCGAGATCAACATTTATCCCGGCGACTGGATTTTCGGCGATATCGACGGAGTGATCTGCGTTCCGGGAGCCATCGCTTACGATGTGCTTCTGAAAGCGGAAAAAATTCTGGAACGGGAAGTCGAGATTCACAAGATGGTCGATTCAGGTATGAAACCCACCGAAGTGGTGGCCAAAGGCGGATATTTTTAGGAGATTGGAAAAATGAAAGCAGCATATTATGTCAGCAAAGAAAATTTTGAAGTAAGAGACGTCGAAGTACAGCACCCCGGCCCCGGCGAAGTCAGTGTCCAGGTGGCTTACTGCGGAATCTGCGGCACCGATTTGCATATATTCCATGGCAAAATGGATGCGCGGGTCAAGCCCCCGCAAGTGATCGGACACGAGATGTCCGGTACCGTGGTCGAAGTCGGCGCGGGCGTTACCGCCTGGAAGGCGGGCGACCGGGTAGTGGTCAGACCACTTGACTGGTGCGGCGAATGCCCCGCCTGTAGGGCCGGACACAGCCATATCTGCATGAATCTGAAGTTCATGGGTATTGACAGCATCGGAGCGTTCCAGGAACGCTGGATCGTCAAAGAACGCACTCTGTACCGGGTGCCGGAAGGCTTGTCGCTGAAACTGGCGGCCTTGATCGAACCGTTGGCGGTGGCCTGTCATGACGTCCGTATCGCCAAACTGCAGAAGGGCGAATTCGCCTTGGTCATGGGCGGCGGCCCGATCGGAATCCTGATCGCCATGGCGGCGCGGGCGGTCGGAGCGCGGGTGTTGATCTCCGAGATTAACTCTTTCCGTCTGGAATTTGCGAAGAAAGCCGGTTTTGAAGTGATCAATCCGCTGGAAAAAGATCTGGTTCAGGCGGTCGGTGAAGCGACCGGCGGAGCCGGAGCGGACGTGGTTTTCGAAGTTACCGCTTCCGAAAACGGCGCCAAGATCATGACCGAGTTGCCGCGGACCCGCGGCCGGATCGTGGTGGTCGGTATTTACAGCCAGCCCCCGGCGGTCAATCTGCATAAATTTTTCTGGCGCGAACTGCAACTTTTCGGAGCGCGGCTGTACGAAGCGGAAGACTACGAAAAGGGCTTGGTCATGGCTTCGGCTTTGGACTTGGAACCGTTGATCACCGGAGTATTCGAACTCGAAAATATTCAGCAGGGATTTGAATCGTTGAATGGCAACACCACGGCCATGAAAACTATGATCAAATGCAGTTGAGGTAAAATCATGAAAGTGACCCGTCAATTTTTTGTTCCGGAGCGTTGGTGTGTTCACAGTTATTATATTCTATGTCCTTACGCGCCGGACGGCTCCGGGCGGCTCCTGATTGCGGGAGCCGACCTGAAAACCAGGCTCGGCAAGGTGTATGTCATGGGACCGGACAATACGGTATTGGATGAATTCGGCGAAAACCCGGTGGAATCCAACTTTTACCACACCGGATTCTGGCAGACCTGGAGCCCGGATTGCCGCTATGTTTATTATCAGAGCGGCTCGCTGGCCAAGCCCCGGATCACCCGCCGTGAACTCGCCACCGGCAAGGAAATCACCATCGACGGCGATTCCGAAGGTGCGCCGCCGCACGGCGAGCCGATCATTTCCGGTTGGCTCGGCATGCTTTACGCCGCCGGTTACGGTTATGGAGTGTACAATCCGGCGATTTCCCCGGTGCCGTTTGAAGAACGCGACAAGCACGGTTTCTTCGAATACTCCTTCGATCCGCCGACCGAGAAACTAAGCCTGAGCATAGCCCGGATTCTTGAGTCCCATCCCGACCGGGAAAGACTGTTGCGCGAGGACAAACGGCTGGCCGAATTGAACGGCACCAAGGCCGGGCTGACCCTGATGGGGTATTGCACCCGTTGGAACCGCGACGGCAGCCGGATGCTGATTCACTTCGGCAACCACTGTGTCGACAAAAAGCGGAAGGAACCCAAGGTCACTTATATTTTCACTTGCAAACGCGATTTCAGCGATCTGCATACGGCGCTGAATCTGGAAAACGGCGGCGTTCACTGGTCCTGGCATCCGGATTGCGAACATTTGATCGGGTATTACCGGTGGCCGGGTGAAGACGAAGCGTATCTCTCGATTGTGCGTTACGACGGTACCGGACTGCGGAAGCTTTGCGATGCTACCGGCGGCGGCCATCCGAGCGTGTCTCCGGCCGACTACAATATTGCGGTTACCGACAAAGGCGACAGCATCGATTTCTGGGATCTGGAGAAAAACGAAATCATCGACAGTCAGTGTTTCGCCGCGACTCAGCCGGGAAAACAACCCTGCGGTTTGCGCAATGAAACCCGGGTTTGCCATCATCCGGTGTTTACTCGCGACGGTTCCAGAGTGCTGTTCAATGCCTTTGAAGGCGAATTGAGCCGGCTGATCGAAGTCGAGGTCCCGGGGAGAAAATAACCATGAGCGTTCTCGTAAATTTCCTCAGTCGCGGCAACAGCCAGGCGGCTAAAAAAGGATTCGGCGCCTGGCTGGGGCGACGTTTGGCGCTCCGCCACAAGGCGGTGAAAATCGCCGCCGGCACGGCCATTTCGCCGGGTGCCATGATCTCTCCACGCAAGTGTAAAATCGAAATCGGCGCGGACTGCATGATATGCACCGGCGCGATGGTCCAGGGCAATGTCCGGATCGGCAACAATTCCTCGGTGCAGAATTACAGCGTTCTCGTTGGCTACGGCGGGCCGGGCGATGACACCGGTTTGATTTCAATCGGCAACTATGTCCGTATCGCGCCGCATTGCATGCTGATTGCCGCCAATCACAATTTCCAGGACGCCTCGCGCCCGATCCACGAGCAGGGGCTGACTTTTGAACCGATCACCATCGAAGACGATGTCTGGATTGGCGGCAACGTCAATATCATGGCCGGGGTCACCATTGGCCGCGGGAGCATCATCGGCGCCGGTTCGGTCGTTACGAAAAATATTCCTCCAATGAGTATCGCGGTCGGTACCCCGGCCAAAGTCATCAAATCAAGGGAGTAGTAAAAAATGGCGATGAGCGTCAATCAGGTTTTTGCCGAATATGACCGCCGCCTTCATTTGCGGATGGCGGCGATGGACTGTCCTGAGCCCGGTACCGCCGAGGGCAACGCCGAAATCAAGCGGCGTCTGAACAAGGTTTTGGGTATCCGGGACGAATGGGTTCCGGAAATTCGGGAAACATTGTTGACCCGGACGCAACGCGGCCAGGTGACGGTGGATTCTCTGTCGTTCCGCTCGTGGGATAATTTCTACGGCATGGCGACTCTGTACTGTCCGCCGAATCCGGCGGGAGCGGTGTTGTTGAATCCCGGCCACAGTTCCCAGAGCAAATACGGAGCCTCGTATCAGCGAATGGCGCAAGTCCTGGCCGAAGGCGGTGTCGCGGTCCTGGTTACCGACGTTATCGGCAGCGGTGAACGCACTCCGCTTGGGCATCGGGACGTGATCGAACCTTTTGCCTGCGGCACTACCGTCGCCGGCCTGATTATTCTGGAAGCCGCGGGTTGGCTGGATTGGCTGGTGAAGAAATTCCCGGGTATTCCGGTCGGTACCACCGGCAATTCCGGCGGCGGCCAGGCGATAATATTGTTGGCGGCATTCTGCCCCGAAAAAATAGCATTTGCAGTACCGTCGGGTTTCCCGCATACCTTTGAATTCAAGTCCCGCAAGGAGCGCCACCTCTGCGGCTGTTCGATTATGCCGGGAATCGCCGGAACGCTGGAAATGTATCATTGCCTGGGATGTTTGTGTCCCAAGCCTTTGATGGTAGCCAGCGGCAACGGCGATCCGCTGATTCCGCGTGACGAAGTCATCCGTCTGGGCAATCGCCTGCGGCGTTTGTACGGCGACAAGGGAAATTTCGAAGTGTCGATTCCCGAAGGCTTTCACAGCTGGGATCTGCCGCGCTTCCAGATCATTCCGAACTACATTTTTCGTCTGCTCGGATTGCCGGCAATCAAACTGGAAGCCCTGCCGGAAACATATTTCCCCGAAACGCATTCCTCGTGGCAATTGCCGGAGGACGCGATTGACATCAACGTCCTGGCGTCGCGCCTGACCGGCAAACCTTTGTCCGGGAAAAAACACTTATGGGAAGTTTTTCCGCCGGAATTGCCGGTCGACGGCATGACCGAGGAAGAACGTTATATAATCACTCAACTTGAACATTTCATCAAATAAAGGAACGGAAAAATGGGTATTCTCGATAAATTTTCATTGAAAGGCAAAGTCGCGCTGGTCACCGGTTGCCGCCGGGGCATCGGAATGGGGATCGCGGTTGGACTGGCGGAAGCCGGAGCCGACATCGTCGGCGTCAGCGCTCAGCTCGAACCGGGCAGCGAAGTCGAAAAACAAGTTACCGCGCTGGGACGGAAATTCTATCCCTACAGTTGCGATTTCTCCGACCGCAGCGCGCTCTATGAATTCATCGCCAAGGTCAAAAGCGAACATCCGCAAATCGACATCCTGTTCAACAACGCCGGTTCCATCCTGCGCAAACCCGCCGCCGAGCATCCGGACGAATATTGGGACAAAATCATCGAAATCAACCTCAGCGCCCAGTTCATCATGGCCCGCGAATTCGGTAAGGAAATGATCGCCCGCGGTTACGGCAAAATTGTCTTCACCGCATCATTATTGACATTCCAGGGCGGGATCAACGTTCCCGGCTATGCCGCTTCCAAGGCCGGGGTCGGCGAAATCACCATGGCTCTCTCCAATGAATGGTCCTCGAAGGGCGTCAACGTGAACGCCATCGCCCCCGGATACATCGCCACCGACAACACCCAGGCCCTGCGCGAAGACGCCGACCGCAGCGCCCAGATCCTCGGCCGCATCCCGGCCGGACGCTGGGGCACCCCCGAAGATTTCAAGGGCGTGGCCGTATTCCTGGCTTCGGCCGCGTCGGATTACGTCTGCGGCTCGATCTACCTGGTGGACGGCGGCTGGATGGGCAGGTAACGCCATGAAAGACAAAGATCTTTTCATGGGCAAAATCGCCGATGCCGATGCCAAAAAACGCCTCGAGCAATTCGTCGATATCGTGGAAGTCGAGTCCAACTCCTACAACGACCTGGCGGCTTATATCGCCGGTATGACCGGTGTGATCGTCCCCTATACCGATCACATGCTCGTGGACCGCGCTGTATTGGCCAAAGGCGACAAACTGCGTCTGGTCGGCTCCACCTACGGCGGCGTCCGTCAGAACATCGACGCCGACGCCGCTTTGGAGCTGGGCCTGACCCTCATCCACACCGGAGCCTCACGGCCCCGGCCGATGGCGGAATACACGCTGGGCCTGGTCCTGAGCTCGCTGCTGCAGATTCACAATTATCATCATTATATGCGCAGCGGCGAAGCCTGGCCGCGCTTCAAGTATCCCCGGACCCGGATTTTGTCCGGCCGCAAAGTCGGGATTATCGGCTATGGACGGATCGGCAAAGGAATCGCCGACCTTTTCAAATGCTTTACCGACGATATCGCGATCTGCTCTCGGCATCTGAATGACGCCGACGCCCAGGCCGCCGGTCTGCGCAAAATGGAACTGAACGAATTGTGCGCCTCCTGCGAAATCATCATCCTGGCGGGCGGCTATACCCCTGAAACCGCCAAAATGATCGGCGCCGCCCAGTTCGCCGCCATGCCGGACAACGCGCTGTTCGTCAACATCGCCCGTGGCGGTATGGTCGACCAGGCCGCGATGATCGAAGCGGTGGAAAAACGCAATATCTATCTGGCTCTCGACGTTTTCGATCCGGAACCGCTGGAAGCGGATAGCCCGTTGCGCAACAACGACCGCATTCTCCTGACGCCCCACCGGGCCAACAATTCCATCGAATTCGAACAACGCTGGCAATGCCTGGCCGACGAAATCATCAGTTTCGTCACCGGCAAAACCCCCGAATCAGCCCTGACCCCGGAACGCGCCAAAGTCATGAGCGAATCGTAATCATTATCATTCAACCGCCGACCAACGAAACATTGGCGGTGGTTGATTTATAATTCGTTTATAAAGTCAAGTGCGTACAATACCTCGTCGCTGGAACAGCGTTGTTCCAGTAACTTGATTGCTGGATGGGATTTGATTGCACAATGCAGTTCCCTCGGTAAATCGCCGCGTCCGGGAACCAGATGCAAGTCCTGATAGCGGGCACTTTCATCCTTCAGCATTGAATCCGACCAATGAATCCGGCCGATCCACTCCGGGTGTTCCCAGAATTTCATGAGGGCCTCACAGCGCTTCAGATATGTCGGTTGGTGTGCGGCAAAACTGGCCGCATGGCTGGAGTCAAACGTCAAACAGACATTGTCCATATCCACATCATTTCGCAGAGTAAACCATTCCTCACTTGAACAAGCAACGACGGTTCGCATTTTCGCCGGGCGGAGCATTTGGTTTTCCAGGCACAGCAAAAGCTTTTTTTCAGCCATGAATGCCGCGATTTCCCGGAGTGATTTTATGAGGTTGTCGTAACAGCCTACCGTTTTGCCTTCAAGGATCAAAACTCCGCAGGGATGCATAACCATTCGGTCAATCTGATATGCGGCTCCTTGAATCACCGCATTTTTCATCAGCTGAAGCGATTCCTTCCGTTTCGCTTCATCCAGCGCGGCCAGATTCAGCCCGGCGTATGGCAGGTGAATTCCGCGTACAAACGGAATATACGGTTCATGGCTTGGCTGGACATTGTCGCGGGTGATATGCGTTTCCACCCCCAGCGCGTGCGCCGTAAGAAATTCCGGAGAATGAATTGGACGTACCAGCAGCATAATCAGTAATCTCCTGAAAAAATTGGATTCAACAAAAATAATGGTTCGAATTCGCCGTCGGAATACTTTCTGCGACGTGGTTTGCCGCGTCCGCGCACTCGATAATAGGAACCTTCCGGAACAGGGAATTTCTCCGCGAAAGTATCAGAAAAACGGTCGAATTCTTCTATGACGCGCCCATCGGAGATAATTTCCACGGCATCCAGCTCTCCATGCGGGACAAATTCCAAATGAAGATGTGAGATGTTGCCATTTTTTTCCAGCCGGAATACCGGATCGGAGATAATATTATCCAGAGTGCAATAAAACCGTCCGTTTCGATAGGCGTCGATGATATCACGGTAAGTGTTGTTTTCGACCCAAAGATGATCCTGGGCGAATTCGCCGGGCATATAGTCGGTTCCCCCATCCGCGAAATGACGATGAAAGTCCGAGCCGCAGTGAGTATAAATCCGGTGTCCGGCCGAAAGCAGTTCATCCCATGCCCCTCCGATGTCCCAGGTTTGGGGCGCCCGGCGTTCACCCCGGTCAACGCAAGCCAGGATTTTAAATATGGGCGAGGAGGCAAGACGATGCAAATCCTCCGTTGGAACATCCGGTGCGTTTGGGTGATTGAAGATCATCACGACCCGCTCACCCCAGTTATTCCGGATGAATGCCAATTCCTCGAGAGCCGTTTCGATGCCTTCCGCTCCGGCGCGGCGGCAATAGCGGCGCACCAGTTCTTCCTGCAGTTCATGCTCCCGATTGTCCGGCTCCGTCAGCATAATGACATGGCGCGGTACCGGAAATTCGATTTCCCCGGTGTGAAAAATCGGCATGGAATATTTTTTTCGGGCTTCAAGGACTTCCGCATATTGACGCACCGTGCGGTCAAACTCCGGTTGCCGGGAATGCCCGGAAATAGCAATAAAATCACAATATTCCCGAGATCGCTCGATGATTTCTCCAATCGACAAAGTACCATCTCCACAATGGTGGGAATGTACATGAATATCTCCTGTAATCCACTGTCCCATAACCTGCCTCGCCTGATCGTTGTTTTCTGTTTATGTAATCTATTGATTATATCTGAAAACGGAAAAAAGTCAAGGAATAATTTGATGAAAAATGTTTTTCCCACGGATGAGTTCCTCCGTGTCGTAGCGTCTTTTTGCATCAAAAGTGTCATCCATGCATCGAATTTGCTATTGAGGATTAGCAGATTCGATGTATTTTATTATCAGCAAAATAAGGAATCATTGCTATGCTGAAACTGGGTTTGATTGGTTTGAACCGTCGCGGCCGGTTGTTTCCGAGCGCGTTTCCGAAAGAACTGGCGGTCATCACCGGGGCCGCGGATGTCGATCCGGAGGCGTTTAAAGCGTTTCAAAGTGATTTTCCGGAATGGAAAGACATCCGGTTCACCTGCGATTACCGGGAATTACTCAAGAGCGACGATGTGGATGCGGTTTGCATCATCGTGCGCGATTTTCTCCATGAAGAAATCGCCATCGCGGCGTTGAATGCCGGCAAGGCCGTGTTCCTGGAGAAACCCATGGCGATTACCGTGGAAGGATGTGACCGGATTCTGGAAGCGGCTTACCGCAACAAAGCGAAACTTTTTATCGGACACAATATGCGCTATATGCCGATGGTCGAAAAACTCAAAGAAGTTATCGATTCAGGCATTATCGGTGAAATTCAGGCGGTATGGGTGCGCCACTTCATCAGCTACGGGAGTTGCTATTTCCGGCATTGGTGTGCCGAACAGAAGAACTGCACCGGGCTGTTGCTCCAGAAGGGAGCGCATGATATCGACGTGATTCATTATCTCTGCGGCAGCTATTCGAATCGGGTGGTGGGCATGGGCAAGCTCTCCGTCTACAATCAGTGCACGAACCGTTTGAAAGAGGGTGAAAATCCCGACCGCGCAATATCTTTCAACGACGTCAGCTGGCCGCCGACCGAATTGAAAGGATTGTCGCCCAAGCTGGATATCGAAGACCACAGCATGCTCATGATGCAGTTGGATAACGGCATTCAGGCTTCGTATGAACAATGCATGTATACTCCGGACAGCGAGCGCAACTATACCTTTATCGGGACGCGCGGACGAGTGGAAAATATCGGGGACAGCAATAATTGCGAGGTTCACGTCTGGACTCAGCGTGGCAGCCGCCGCCAGCCGGATATCATCCACTACCTGAAGCCGGCGGCGGGCGGCCATGGCGGCGCCGATCCGCTGGTTGTGCGCGATTTCATCAATTATGCTTCGGGCTTGTGCAAAGCCCGGACCAGTCCGATTGCCGCGCGCAACGCGGTGGCGGCGGGTTGCCTGGGGCATTACTCCATGCGCAACGGCAATACTCCGCAGGAAATACCGCCGTTGCCGCAACATATCATCGACTATTTCAGTTGAAGAACCCGGGATCGATTTCGGACTTCAACGCCTCGAACATTTCGTCGGTCATCTGCTGAATTTCGTCCAATCCCAGGATTGCCGAAGTCAGCGGATCGGCCGCGATCGCGTGGAAAATATCCCGCCGGCTGCAGTTCAACGCACCTTGAGCACCGAGAAGCTGGACGTTGATCATGCCGCGGTTCAAGGCCGCCAGTTGTTCCGGATAATTTTCCACACGGGTCGGGAAAATGCCGCCGCCGTCAACCAGACAAGGAACCTCCACGCACGCCCCCGGCGGCAAAGTCGGGATCAAACCGTTGTTCATTACATTCAGGTTGGCGGCAAAGGGATAATTCTTTTCGATGGCCTGAATGATCTTGATTCCGTATTCCTTGCTCTTTTTTGCTTCAATTTGTTTTTCGCCGCTGAGCAGTTGATGTAGTTCGCGTTCGTTGCGTTCCTGGAGTTTGCGGCAGATTATCAAGCTGGCGCCCGGTACGCCGTCACATGCAAGGGCGACTTCACACTCATCCGCCGGATCCCGCGGCGCAGTTATCGAACAGTATTTTTCCAGCAGGTCTTCACGCTTGCGGAAATACTGGTTGTATTCGCTGCCGTGGCCGCTGCTCTCGGTCGGGAAATAGTCAAAATGACGCATAATTTCGAAGCGGACTTTGTCCGTGTGGTAAATCTCCGGATTGTTCAGGCATTCACGCAGTTTCGGATAAAGATCTTTGCCGTCCGCTTCCAGTTTCAGCATAAAAGCCTGATGATTGACCCCGGCGGTATGATAATGCAATTTTTCAGCCGGAATATTCAGCCATCCGGCGATTCTTTCGGCGGTGCCTTGGACGCTGTGGCACAGGCCGATGACCTTGACGGTCTTGGCGCGGCGACTTAGAGCAATGGTATTCATCGACATCGGATTGACATAATTCAGAAGATAAGCTCCGGGACATTCATCCTCCATTACCGCCAATACCTCGAATAACGCTTTAAGTGTACGTAATCCACGAAATACTCCACCCGGATTGAGGGTATCGCCGACGGT
The DNA here is from genome assembly GCA_031548025.1 of Victivallaceae bacterium. Lineage (GTDB taxonomy): Bacteria > Verrucomicrobiota > Lentisphaeria > Victivallales > Victivallaceae > UBA5239. Next base: position 65,920 of record JAVBRM010000049.1, read on the forward strand.
TTGTTTGACGCCGTATTTAGCCGGGATCTCGTATTCCAGACGCTGATGGTCCAGGGTGCCGCACCGGAAAACGGTGAGGACGTAATCGGCGTTCCGCACTGCTTGCCTGAGATCGGTGGTAAGTTCGGGATTAAATTCCACTCCGAACTGCCTGGCGGTGATTTGAGCCATTTTCTCGGCATTTTGCAGCCGTCCGCAGTCGATGTCCATCAAAACTATTTTACTGTTGCGTAATTCCTCGTCCAGCAGAATGTCTTTGATGAAATTCTTGGTGAAGCCGACGCCGCCGGCACCGATAATTGCAATTTTAGCCATTTTTTCCTCCTGGAATGGTTTGCTTTATATTTATTATAGCACTAAATTAAAGCAAATAAATTGGATTTTAGCGGTAAATACTGGACATTGGATTCAAATGCCGAAAGAGCTTAATAGTTTTTATCATGGTCTGTACCGCCCGGAACTGAACCGCTACCCGGATATCCGGTTGCCGGTTTTTCCGCGCTCACTCGGGCATTTTGTCCGCTCCGGTGGTGTTTGCGAAACTGTCGGAGCCGATGAAAAATCTTTTGTTCAGTTATTCTGGGGAATCAAGGGTTTTGCGGAGTTTAAATTTGCCGGCAATACTTATCTGCTCAAGCCGGAATACGTCATTTATCAATTGCCGTTTGAGCCGTATAAAATCAAGACGCTGGGTGAAGGTTGTGAATACCGCTGGGTTGCTTTTGATGGACCGGAGGCTGCCGACTTCATGAATTCATTCGGTTATTCGCGCGGGAGCTTTCCAGCCGGGCCATGTCCGCATCAATATTTCGTCAATATCGAAAACCATATGACTGAGCGGACCTCCTACAGTTGGCGCCGGATGTTCTGCGAAATCTGCAACATTCTGGCGGCGGCGGGCGGCACCGACGACAAACCGGGGTTCGAAAACCAGACCTTGGCGGAAGTTTTCAAAATCTGCAAAGACAAATTTCAGGACCCGAATTTAAACGTCAAAACCCTGACTTCCGAACTGGCCTTGAACCGCACGACACTGTTGCGGATTTTTCGCAAAAAACTGAGCATTACTCCCTCGGAATATCTGGGACAGCTCCGACTGCAGAAAGCGCTGTCGCTGCTCCAGAATACCAGAATGACCCTGCCGGAAATCGCGGAACAATCCGGCTTTGCGGACGTCAATTATTTCTGCCGTTTCATCAAAAAACAAACCGGCCGCCGCCCCTCCCAATGGCGCTGAATTTATGCGATCGTTGAATGCTAATTTGAGGAAATATCGCAAAGTGATCTTGACATTTTCCGGAAAGAGGTTATAATTTAATTGTGCGCACAATTAACTTGATTTGAAAAGGAAAATCAATGTCTGTAACCATGAAAGATATAGCGATGCTGGCGGGAGTTTCCCAGCAGGCGGTCTCCGCGGCCTTCAGCGGCAAGGGCAGCAGCAAGGTGTCTGCGTCCAAGCGGGAGAAAATTCTGAAAATCGCCGCCGAGCTCAACTATGTGCCGAATACCACTGCACAGGCCTTGGCCGGCGGTCAGACCAAAGCAGTCGGGATTGTCGCGTCATTGGATATGGGCTGGCATCAGCAGTTGGTCTCGGAGATTTGCATGTTATTGACTTCCCGGGGCTATAAGACTTTGACCAGTCATTGTGGACACAGTATTTCCTGTGCCACCAACTCTCTGGCGGAGTTGGTTTCCCGCGGTGTGGATGGTGTAATCATCCTGAGCTCGGAAAGCAATAATGAACTGAAAAACCGCTTGAATCTGCCTTATGTCTTTGGTTCGCACAGTAACAAAGGCGGATATGATGTTGGCGTCAATAATGAGCTCACCGGTTATTTGGGAACCCGGCACCTGTTGGAACATGGTCATAAGAAGGTGATGTTTCTTTGCGTGATGGACAATCTGGGCAACGTTCGTATCCAGGGCTGGCGGCGTGCGCATTTGGAAGCGGGTATTGAGCCCGATGATGAATTGATATTATTGCTGCGCGATATTGATGGACGGATCGATAAACTGCTGGAATTTATCAAGAAACACAAAATCAGCGCGATTTTTGGTTCGAATGATTATGTGGCGGCCAAGACGATGTACGCCCTGATCCGGCACGGTATCCGAGTTCCTGAGGATATCGCCCTGATCGGTTGTGACGGTTACAGTTTTACCGAATTCTGCCCGGTTCCGTTGACCACCATCATTCAGCCGATCCGGCCGCAGGCCATGGCTATTGTCGACCTGTTGTTGGAGCGGATAGAAAATAAGAAAATCAAAACGGAGTTGGCGAATATCAATATTGCTCCTCATCTTTGGACCGGCCGCAGTTGTGGATGCCGCAAAGAAGATTTTACCGAGCTCTATCGGATCAATACTTTGCCCTCGCTGGAAAAAAATCTTAAATTGAATTTCAACATTAACATATTGGAGGATTGAAATGAAAACAAAACGATATTTCACGCTTATCGAGTTGCTGGTGGTAATCGCTATTATCGCGATACTGGCGGCAATGCTGCTGCCGGCGTTGAATCAGGCCCGCAACAAAGCGATCGCGATAAAATGCGTCGGCAATCTCAAACAATTGGGGGTCGGAGCCCTTGCTTATTCGGATGACAACAAATTTCTATTGCCGGCCTACCTGACCGAAATGGTCCCGTGGAACCGCTATCTCGTGTTCACCGGATATATCGGCAAGTATACTGGAACTTATGTCGATTATTATAAAGTACCTGCCTCCAATGTCATGTTATGCCCGGGATGGGCGCCTTTCCGGTATTATAACGGTATCATTGAAGCCCTCGGTATCGGTACGAGTACACCGTCCTACGCGCTGAATCAGAAGGTTTGGTACAACCTTAGCGGCACTGTCAAACAGGTCTGGGCGGATACCAGTTCCATCGAAATGCAGCGCTTGCCGTCGCCGAGCCGGGAGGCTCTGTATGTCGACTCGCTGATATATGGTACCACCACCAACCTGGAAGGGCTCCAGACTCCATGGATGTTGCCGAACGACGCCGCGACCACCACCAAAAACCGTACTCATGCCAGGCATTCGGGAAGGGCCAATATGGTGATGGGGGATATGCATGTGGAAAGCGCCAATACCGCTGAACTTCGAACCAAATACATCCAGAAATATATGCATTATTCCCAGAATAAAGTATTTATGCCATAACCACGGAGAACCGCAACATGAACAAAATTCTGATTTTATTGATGTTTCTAACGACAAGCTGTTCGGCATTCATAGTAACGCAGAACGGAAAATTCTGCGCGAAGATTGTCACCGGAGCCAATCCTCACCCCACAGTCCGATACGCTGCGGAAGAGTTGCGGCATTGGGTTAAAGAGATTTCCGGGGCCGAACTGCCGATTGGTGATCAGCCCGGCAAGGACGGCAACAAAATTATCCTTCAGGTGAATCCGGATTTTCCCAAGCTCGAAAACAACGATGGTTACGCCGTGCGTCAGCAGGGGAATACCGTATATATTCAGGCCTCGTGTCCGAAAGGAATCCTGAACGGCGTCTACAAATGGCTGTACAAGAATACCGATATAATCTGGGCGCGCCCCAACTCTGAATTCGGCACGATTTTCAGCCACAATCCGGATTTGACATTTGAGCACAATGACTATATCGATGTTCCGGTATTTGTTCTGCGCGGCTGGCAGATGATCGGCCCGGCCGCCCATATCGCCGAGTCCAATATCTGGCAGTACCGCAACGGTTCGAACTGGAGCACTCCGCTCGCTTACTCGCCGGACCGGGTCAAATTCGGTTCAATTTTCGAATACGGCGACGGGCATAACCTGAACCGGGTTTATATCACCGAGAAAAAATATTACGCGGAGCACCCGGAATTCTTTTCGCTGGTAAAAGGCAAACGCATCCGTCCGAGTGATTATCCTCACAACGCGCAACTCTGTTTTACCAATCCGGAGATGTTGAAAGCATTCATCGGCGAGGTTGACGCCAGGATCAAGGAAAACCCCCATTACGATACTTTTCGGATCATGATCGAGGACAACTGGTTGGTCTGTGAATGCCCGGAGTGCCTGAAAAACATTGAAATCGACGGGCGGATAATTATCCCGGAAGACAAATCGTTCCGCTCCACCCAATTTTTCCTGTTCCTGAATCAAATCGCCCGCCATATTCCGGATAAACGCATCCTGACTTTCGCCTATTTTTTCACCGAGCCGCCGCCATACTGCAAGATCGAGCCCAATATCAGTATCTCTTTTTGCCCCATTACCAAAAATTCGAAATTCAACCTGGAATCATCGGCCAATGCCGGAATCATGAAAAAATTCCAAGGCTGGCTGAAGATCACCAATCAACTGACCTGGCGCGAATATTTCGGCCTGGTGCCGCCTTTCCCGCGTCCTACCGATGTTATCGCCATGGCGGATTGGAGTTATATCAATCAATCCGGCATTGATCGTACCTACTCGGAAATGTACGCCGATGCGCAGGGCTCAAGGATGGACGGCACCAGAAGCTGGGACGCCAACGCCATGTATTTCTGGGTGATGGCCAACGGTTCCTGGAATCCCCGGCGGAGCGTCCAGGAGCTGAGACGCGAATTCCTGACCCGGGTCTTTGGCGGAGGAGCCGCCGATGTGGACGAATATTACCGTTTGATCGAGGAACAATGGTTCAAAAGCCCCGGTCAATCAGTCTGGAATGACGTTGCGGGGGGCAACTGGCGGAAATGTGTATTGAATTCGGGTATCGAAGACGCTTGCCGCCAGGCGCTGGAACGGGCCGCCGCCAAGGTCAGCCATCCGAATGGCCGGAAAATGCTGGCAGCGATCCACCTCAATTTCGAGGAAAATCTCCAGACTCTCCGCGATCAGCAGCTCACCGCGGTAAAAGTGTCGCAAGCTCCTGAGTTCGATCCCGATTTTGCTTCCGGCGAATGGCTCAAGGCGGTTCCGGACGACCGCTTCACTATCAACTCATCCAAAGAACCGCACAGCGAAAAAACCGTATTGCGGATTCTGTACGACGATAAAAACATTTATTTTGGAGTAAAATGTTTTCACAAAGATGTCCAAAATATGTATTACCGTCCCCCGGCTCCGGGCAAAAATATCTTCCCGGACGGCGAAGGATTTGAAATATTCCTGGAGGGGATATGGGATGGGCGTGAACACTTCACCCAAATGGCTTTCGACCCGGCCAACAACCGTTATTCGGCGGTCAAACCGATCAAGTGGACCTCTCAAGTCAAGGTGACTGCTGACGGTTGGAGCGGTATGGCAACAGTTCCCTGGCTGGAAATCGGCCTGAATCCGGCGACGGTCAAGAATATCAACGGGACTTTCGTCCGCCAGTTCATGCGCGCGGCCGAACCGGGAACCGCCCCGCTGCAGGCGGCAATTCTCCTGAGCGGCCGCAGGCACAGCAAAGACGCCTTCCACGTCATCAACCTGAAATAAATGATTAATTCAACTTTGTTTCGTTGATCTGTAGGAAGACGACGTCGATGGTACTGAGTCTGGTACCGGAAACCACGCAGAGACGATTATTGAGAATAACTTCAAATTGACGAAAATCGCTTTGAGTCAGTCTCCGGGCGATATCGACAATCTCGGCGGCCTTGACGCCGTCCGGGAATATCTGATCCCTGTCAATCAGAGTGATCTCTCTACCGTCCAACTCCGCAATGCGTGTTCCAGTGGGGGCGACAATAAAATAATGGGAGCCCGGAGTTACCGGATGCTCCCGGAACAGCGGAATCAGGAGATTCTCCAGCCTGAATTCAATGGCGGCAATTCCCAGGTACTTGTTATCGGAATCGAACATCGGATAGCGGCAAACCAGCCGGTGCCCGGCAATACTCGCATGATAAGGCAATCCCCAACTGGTCTTTTTTTCGCGGTTGTGGATATCCGGGTCATCCCAGCGCCATTGATATGCGGGGGCGGCCGGGTCATCGTAAGTTCCGGGATAACTGTATTCGACTCCGTTTGCCCAGTAGACCATGAGCCGTTGGATCACGCATTCCGGGGACAGGAGTTGTTTCCCGGAAACTTGGGTTGCGTCGTAACTGTTTATTTTCAAACTGATGATTTTATTGCAGATATAGATGAATTGTTTGGCACCGAGCATACCCGCCATTGAGCCTTGAATGGGAAAGCGCACCATGTTGTCGACGCTGATGGGGTTGTGATAATACTCGGTCATCTTCATGGGCGGCTGAGTCGCGGGATTCTTGTAGTCATCGTTATCATAAAAACGTTTGCTGTAGTCGGGGGGAATTCCGGCATATTCGGTCAGGTTGTCCGCGAACATCATGACTTTGCCCTGAGCCAGGAGGAAACTACGGTCCAGTTCGCCGGCCAAGTCATCCTCTACTTGCTGGAACTGAGTCCGCTCCATCAGCAGATCTTTACGGTGCTGCTTGATGAGATTTACCTGATAGTACGAGTAAAACTGCAACAGGCAGAGGATGCCGATCAGGCTGAATACCGCCAGCATGGATTTCATCCGGTTGTGGGATATCCAGCGCAGACTTTTGCGATAGAGATTTTCGGGGTAGGCTGATACTTCTTCGCTGTAGATAAAATGGCGGACATCGCTTGACAGCTCCTTCACGCTATGGTAGCGCCGATGCGGATCGGGATTCAGCGCTTTGTCGATAATGGCCTTGATTTCCGGGCGGACTTTGATCCTCGCATGATAATGCCGGTTTTCCAGTTTGTCGATATCCTCCTTCATTCTGCCTTTGCCGTTCTGCAAGGTAACCAGCTTAAAGAGCAACATTCCCAGTGAGTAGATATCGATCTGAGGGGTGATACGATGATCCTTCAGAAATTCCGGCGGCAGGTAACTCGGAGTACCGGTAATATGCTCGGGAACTGTACCGATGGGACGGGAACACCCCCAATCCATGACATAGACTTCTCCGAAATGTCCGATCATGATATTGTCCGGTTTCAGGTCGCCATGGATGATTTTGCGGCTGTGGCAGTAATCGATGACCTCGCAGATTTTTAGAAAATATTCCAGCCGCGACGACAACGCATACTGTTCCTGCCGCAAATTGACTGCCTTATCGGTGTAGGCGGTACGCGCCAGCCTGATGAATTTGGCAAGGGAAGTCCCATGAATCAATTTCATGACGACTTCACTGTTACCGCTTTTACTTTTGCCCATGGTATAAACCGGCACAATGGAAGGGTGATCCAATTGAGCGTTCAACCGGCATTCAGCGAGAAACGCTTTGGTCTGCAAAGGGTCGTTCAAATGTTCTCCCCGCAACGATTTTATGGCAACGAACCGGCCAAAGGCAACGTCTTTGGCTCTACCGATCTGTCCCATCCCCCCGGCGGCGACATAATCGATGAATTGAAAACGGGCCTGATAGTCGGTTATGAACATATCCTCTTCATTGCCCGAAGATTGACTGTCGATGCCGGTTGCCTCCGGAGTTGGTTGGGACAACAGGATGGTCGCATCCAGTTTTTTAAACTCATCATTCATATTGCTTGCTCGCCTTATCCGTATTGACTCTTATTACTAAAAATATATCTGACCGGATAATTTTTTCCCAATGCAAACAAACAGAGTTTAATGAGATTATTGTTAGAAATCGTCAAATGGACGGCAAATTATTTCGATGATCTCTCCCGACGGCGATGCAACCCGGCAGACGCCGCCTTTTTTTGAGGCGACTTCAATGGAGGTAAGTTTGCCTCCGGCGAGCTCAAGAACCCGTGCCATTCCCAGCGCGCACCGAAGGCAATAACGGGCGTGGCGCAACACCTGCGGCCGGTCGGTGAACGATTCCTCGCCATCGAAACCGTCCTCCGCCTATAAGGTGGAGGATTTATGCCGCCAGATGGGGATGTCGCATTCCAAACTGCGGAAATTCTGTTTGGAAAACTTCGGCAAACCGCCGCATGGGATTATCGACGACGCCCGCATGAAACGCGCCGACGGGCTGTTGCATTATGGTGACATTCCGATCAGCCGCATCGCCGAACAACTCGGCTTCGCCAACGTCTTCAGTTTCTCCAAAGCCTTCCGCAAATACTACGGAACACCCCCCCGGCCGCTTCCGCTCTGGAACTGATTAGTCTTGAGTGTTGGCGATTTTGAAATCATCCAGGAATAACGAGGTATCTTTGGGTTTGCCCGGGAATTCCCAGATCAGGACGCCGCTTTCGGTTTTGTCATTGCGCCAGGGGATGGTGCATTTCTGCTCTTTTTTGGCGGCGACGTCGGTCAGGGTGATCAGTATTTCCTTACCATCCTCGGCCGCAGTCGGGAATTTCAACGAGAGATTGTACCATTGATCGGGTGCGATGGCAACTTCTTCCAGCTTGAAGCGGTTCTTGGCGATCTGGCCGGAAACTCCATTCAGTGTCAGCCGGAGGTCGATTTCAGGTTGCGGATCAGAGACTACTTTGCGATATACAAGCCGGTAGTTGGTGTCGCCGGGTTTGCCGAGCAGCAGGAAGTTGAACGAGATCTCGATATTGCCGTCTTTGAATTTGGGCAGATGCAGAAAAGACTGCCATATGTTGTCGTTGTCGGTACGTTTGAACTGTAGCGAGTTATCGCCAGAAACTGATTTCTCGCTGCTGACGGTGAAAGTATCGTTGCCCGGTTTTCCCCACAGGTTTTTCCAGCCTTTCGGGGCTTTGCCCGGTATCGAAGATTCGAAGTCATCCTGATACAGGATATCGGTGGCGGACACACCCGCGACTACGGAAAACACGGCCAGTAATATTGATAATTTCATGGATTAACCTCCTGTTGTTTACCAGTAAATATATTCATAAGGATTTCTGATTTTGATTTTCTCATCGTAGAGCGGCACCGCTTTGACCTCCACGGCCGGTTGTTCGCCATCGGACATGTTGGCCCAGAAACCGAATCCTTTGCTGCCGGGCAGGGCTTTGATGACCAACGTATTTTCACCTTTGTTCAGGGTAGCGCGGGCGGTGAACTGATTCTCCATGGGGGCGGAATGCCCCTCGGCGACTTGAAGGATCGGCTTGCCGTTCAGGTAGACCATGCCGTAATAATCGAATCCAAACCGGAATACCGCTTTGTGCCGGGTATCGGAATTGATATGGCTGATGGCGTAGACCAGCGAATCCGGATCTTTGCCGACGCCGCCCAGGTCGACGTAACCTCCGGCATCCATGGTCAAGGTGGTCCGAAAATCCAGTGTTCGCCCGTCCGGCGTCTGATAGGTGAAGTTGGGATTCATGTCGCCGGATAGCGCTTGTTTTTCGCCGGGATAAGCTGCCTCGAGACGCTTGTCGACCGGGGCCTTTGGTGCGGTTTTGAACGGGCCGAAAACAAACCATGAATTGATATTTTTGAAGGTAGTTGAGTTGGAGGCTCGCAGGATCGATTCCACTTGCCCGGCATCGGCGGTTTTGCCCAGCTCGGTCTCAACCCGGGCGACCAATTGTTTCAGGCGCAAAACGCTCAAATTAACGATGTCCTGTTTCAGTTTGTCATTCGGATAACGGTTTTCGAGCATGGGGGGAGCGACTTGCAGAAACAGTTCGGTATCGCGTTGCAGAAACAAGCCGTCACCGCTGATTTCGCCGCCTTGGCTGTCGCCGGTAATGGCGTCGAAAGTAACCTTATCGCGCCAGCGCAGCAGATTTTGCGGGATCAAAGAAGCAAATCCGTTTTGCGGACGCATGATCCGCTGGGTGGTCATTGGCCGGGATTCGATTCCGTGCTTTTTCAGCTCATCCGCAGTCAGGCCGATGTATAATTTTTTACTTTGAGCCTGAACCGGAAGGGCGGAATCCAGGGTTTTCAGGAGATTGGCGGCCAACAGGGTTGCTGCCGGATCGCTGCAGACACGCCCGGTAAAGTCCAGGGTGGAAAAGATCATACAGCCCTTGCCGTAATTCATTTGCAGCAGCGGCGAATATGCCAGGTCGAATTCAGCCTGAATCAACGGTTTGAAGCCGATTGCCACCGGGATTTCCAGGACGGTGGAAGCTACGCCGTTGCGATTACTTCCCTTGGGGGCCATCGGGACTTCGGTGCTGTAGGCACGGCGGTATTCCGGCAACAGATCCGGAGTGCCGCGCCAGTTGGCCAGGTCATCGACACTCAAACCATCCAGCAGCCGGCCGGTATTGGTACCGGGAAATACTTGACGCGAAACCAAGTCCATGGTGTTGAATCCCATCTTGGTCCAGACATCGGGAGTCTGCTCCAGGATCAGGACCCTGGTCCCCGCTGCCAGTTCATCGGCCTTTACCGGTAATTCCGTACCGGCTTTCAGTGCTTCGCGCCCGATGATCAGAGTATCGTCGGGAGTTAACGCGTCACCGGTTTTGAACTCGACCGCTGCCGGATATATTTCTTTGATCCATGCCAGGGATTTTCGTGCCGGATCGAAGACTTTCAACCGGCGCTGGAGTTTGATTTTTTCCGCTTGCGGGAAAATCTGAATTTTGAATTCATCATCGGGGATATCCGCTCCGCTGAGCTTGATTACGGCATTGGTTTTTTCCGCAACCTGCGGCGCGGCAAAAGAAACCGGGATTAGGGCGATATCGCCGACATTGAGATCCCGGATTATCTCGCCGGAAGCGGCGGTATTGCCGTCCGGCATGACCAGTTGCCACCTGGCTTTAAACTGTTTGCCGCCGGGGCCGTCCCACACGACGGCGATATTTTTCTCGATTTTTTCTCCGGCATAATAACTGTGAGTCTGGTCGGTATGAACCGGGGCGCCGGCCACATACGCCAGCAGCGGTTGCATGTAGCGGCTGTAAATATCAAACTGCCGGTTGGCCCATTCCGGGCGCGAGGTTACCGGATGGCGCATCACCCGGTAACGGTACTGCCACGGCAATTTCCGGTCACCGGCTTCCGGCGGATTGCCGTAACCGTCACTGAAGTTGAAATAATGCCAGCCGGTGATTCCCCAGGTGCGCCAGGCACGGTCGGTGGCTTTGACATACAGCTCCTCGATGGCGTATTTCATGGGATAAACCTGGGGAAAAGCATTGACATAGCCATGATGATTTTTTTGTGATTTACTGATTTCGATGATCGACGCAAGTTGCTCCGGCGATTCCATTTCATAAATTTTGTCGCCGAAGAAAATAGCGCCGTATTCGGTCATCATGAACTGCGCGCCTTTGAAATAACTGCCGTTATAAACGGCGGCATACTCGGCGGCCCACCACGGCATGTTGCCGTTTTTCGCCCAGAGTTCCGGCCAGTCGGCTACCTCCTGCAAGGGGGAGAAATTCGGATAGACATTGCCCGAGGCGATATCGCCGTTGTTGCCGTCGGCATGGCCGTAGGCCAACCGGGTCGGATCGAGTTCGCGGGTGATTTCGATGCTTTTCTCGATCTGCTTGGCCCGGGACTGATGATAATTGGAATGCTGTCCCATGGTGTTCTGATGAATACTGTCGCGCGGATTGAATGCATTCATGGAAACGCACCAGCCGATGACCGACGGATGCCGCCGGTAGCGCCGGATATGCTCGCCGGACAATTGCCGGAATTCCCGCAAAGCCGGAGTGTCGGACATCAGGTCGTCGCCGAGCCGGAATCCCGGCAGGGTCGGTAACAGGACCGCAATTCCCGCCCGGTCAAGAATATCGAGTTCGGCCTGATCGACATGAAAAATCTCATCCGGCCAATTCCGCCACCAGGTGGTCGGATTGTTCTGATAATATATCATATTCCGCCCATAAAGTTTGAGAAACGAAACCGAGGCTTCGTTGATGCCGAAGTAATTCCAATCGGTCCGCCAGCGACAGGGATGTCCGTTCAGAATCAGATCGCGTCCTTCGGTCCAGATTTCGCGGAAACCGAACGGAAATTCCAGATTGTCGAGAAGTTTTTCCTGAGCATCTTTCAATTCGATTTGCGCGGTATAAAGATAACCGGCTTCCAGCTCCCACGGGATCGGATTTTCCCACTGCTGAACCAAGTCAACGGCTTGAGAATCTTTTTTCAAAGTGAGCTTACGGGAGAATTCGAGCGCGGTTTGACCTCCGGCATCCAGAATTTTGCAGGATACAGCGGTTTCACCGGAACCGGTAAGCTCCAGGTGCATGGTGATTTCCTTGCGGCGCCAACTGGTTTCCGCCCAGGCGTCGGCAATGGCCGCCGGACTTGGCAGAAAAATCAAGCCGGCTTTTTTCGGTATGTTCAGTTGCCACTGGCTGTACGGCAGGGGGGATTGCGAGCGCGGCCCCCGCGAATAATCGCATAGATAATCATTTTCCGGGCGGAGTTGGGTATCCGTGTAATTGCGGGTCAGGAAAATCAACAGTTCGTTGGTTCCGCCGCGTACTTGTCCGGTGATCTCGATGCTGCCGAACGGGCCGGGGCGCTCTCCGGCTTTCTGTCCGTTGATGAATACAATAGTGTTGCCGTTGATCAGCTCGAAATCCAGCAGATATTGCCCGGATTTCAAGGTTTCCGGCAGAGCGAATTCCTGCCTCAGCCAGAGGTTGTGGACTTCCGTGGTTTTCATGCCGGAATCTTTGAAAGCATCATTGCGGCTGGTCCGCCACTTACCCGGATCGGGCGCTGTGGTGCTGTTTACTGCTGCCTGGTATTGCCATTTGGGAGGAATGTCGGTGATGGTTCCGGCAATGTTTGAAAGTATCATTGAGCAAAGCATAAATGACATATAATATTTGAGCATTATTGGTAATTCTCCGTTTACTGATTGTACCAGGGAT
>JAVBRM010000015.1:0-44921 GCA_031548025.1 Victivallaceae bacterium
GGAATTATCAGCGGAAAAATGGGGTATATCCGGGGATATCTTTGGTTGTAAATCCGGGGGCGAGTCTTTTTTCAAAGTAAAAGGGCTATCATGAGAGGTAGAGGAATTGGAAGTGCTTGCAGAAAGCGAAGGTTTAATTGCCGGTTTTGAATTATTCAGGAAATCCCTTTTGATAGGCTCATCAATGCCGGGAATGAAAACCACTTTAGGCTTTCCCTGATTTTCAGCTTTAGGTGGTTTAATTTCGATATTCTTGCCGCAGTGGGGACATTCGCCGGTTTGTCCGATCCATTCAGTTTCAATATCCATTTCTTGCTTGCAAGACGGACATGTGAAGACAAACGTTTTGCTTTCAGGTGGTTCAGGAACAGTAAAAGTGTGCAGACATTTCGAACATAAGATACTTTCGCCAGTTTGGTCTGACCGAAATTTGAATTTCTGTCCGCAGTAAGGGCAGGTTGTTTTAAAATCTTCCATTTTTTAGTGCGTTTTCCTTCGTAAGTCGTTTGCAATAAGGTCCGAACGCACTATCTTAAAAAAGAAAGAGGTGCATTCTCACTCGTAACGCCCTACACGTCTAGCACAACGCCGTTGCAATTACAAAATGGGAATGCACCGTTTTTTATATAAACGGGCACGGTAATTTTGATTTCTTGCAACGGTTAGTTATTCAAAGTGCTAGTTTGTAGGGCTTTCCGTCAAAAAATTCGTGTTTCTGGTTGTCTTATTGGTTCATTTTTCTATTTTATTTACCATCTCCTGTGTTATTAATTGTTGGATAATATAGCGGTCCGACTTATTCAAGTCAAATTTCGTACGTTGTTTTTAATCGTCAATCCGATTTTTGAACCGCTTTTCAAATGATTTGATTACAGTATGTTTGCCAGAATGGATAGAATGGGTGTGAACCTGCCGGGCTTGAATCAGCGACCCGGCTTCAAAGTGAGGCTTGACTTTTTCAGAAGAGGCGATACCTTATCGCTACCTTATCGATACTTTATCGGGCGTGAGGAACGGTTTTTTCTCAAAAGTACTTTTTTACGTTAAAATCATGAATTGAGCTTGAAATTTCATCAATCCCCGTGTACTTTAAAATTCATTTCCTAGTGGACTCTTAGCTCAGTCGGTTAGAGCAGGTGACTCATAATCACCGGGTCGCTGGTTCAAGTCCGGCAGGGTCCACCACTTTTTTTGCTTATTTCAACCTTTCCTACTGATTTTCGAGAATCTTTTCATTGTTACGGCTCTGATATAAATCCCCAAAAAGGCATTATCGTTTCACATTGCAAAACGACAAATTCTGTTTTTGATCAAAGAATCCGGCTGTTTCACATTGTAAAACAATATGCTGAAAATTTGATAAATTTATTTTCCCACCGATTCCACCCGATTGACAACCCCCAAAGCAGCGTTATAATATCAGCACGGAACATCCAATTACGGAGAAAGCCAAGATGATCAAAGTTCTCGAAAAGCTGTTCAAAGCGCTGGAGGTGCTGCGCTCCGACTGCGATTTGCCGTTGGTGTATATCGCACGGCGTACCAATATCAACAAAGCAACCCTTTGCAATATTTTCAAAACATTGTCCGCTCTGGGTTATGTGGAAAATGACGGGCATGGAAATTACCGTCTGAGCAAGAACTTCATGGCTCTCGGTGAGCCGTCGTCCAACAAGATGTTGATCGAGCAGATGAGCATGGAATTCTGTACCGGGCTCGCCGGAAAGACCCGCGAGTCGGCGGTAATTGCCACGTTGGTGGAGACGAAAATCGACATCATCGCTCAGGCCAGGTACGAATGCGCCTTGATGGTGAATCTCTCCATCTATAAAAATCTGTCGTACTGGCGCAGCACCACCGGGCGTATTCTGCTGGCATATTTGGATGAGGATGAATTGCGCGGTCTGGTCGGCAAGGTGGGCTATCCCGGGCACTTATGGGACAATGCGAAGGATTTCAAGACGCTCCAGGGGCTCCTGAAACCGATCCGGGAGAACCGGATGGCGATCATGGTCAATACCAAAGAGTATTTCACCGCATTTTCCGTGCCGTTTTTTGATGAAGCCGGGTTGCTCTGCGGCTGCGTAGGACTCACGGTGCCGCGTTTTCGCCTGGAGGGCGGCGCCGAAGAACGGATCATAGATGAGCTCAAACTTTGTGGCGAGGCGATTACCCGCCAGAATATTGAACAGAACCTGACCGCCAGAGATTGGCGGAAAAGATGAAAAAGGAGATAATATGATCGAAGCAATTGACCGCCGGATTCCGGTAGCGGGATTGAAACAGGTTTGCCGTGATATCTTCATGGCGGCCAAGGTTCCTGCCACCGATGCCGCCATCCTCGGTGATGTCCTAGTCACCACCGACATGCGCGGGATTCATTCGCATGGAGTAATCCGCTGTGCGCGTTATATCGAGTGCCTGCAGTCCGGCGGAATAAAAGCGGCGACCGAGCCGGTCGTTTTGAGCGAAACGCCAACGGCGATCCGGATTTCCGCCGCCGGAGGGCTGGGGATTCCCGCCGCGGTCAAAACCGTCCGCAAGGTAATCGACAAAGCAAGGACTGTCCCGGTGGTCATCGGAACAGTAAATCACAGCGACCATTTCGGTGCCGCCGGTTATTACGCCATGTGTTGCGCAGAGGCGGGGTTGATCGGTTTTTCCATGAGCAACACTTGTCCTCTGATCGCCCCGACGGGGGGCTCAAAGGCGACTATCGGCAACAATCCTTTCGCTTACGCGGCCCCTGGAAAGACATACCGCGGAATTCTTTTTGACATCTGCATGAGCATGGTCGCCAACGGCAAATTGATCCTTGCCGCGGCCAATGGCGAAAAAATACCGAAAGATTGGATCATGGACCGCGACGGCTTACCCACGGACGACCCTACGGAGATTTACCGCGACGCGGTAATGATGCCGTTTGCCGCCCACAAGGGGTATGGATTTGCGGTGATGGTCGAAATTTTGAGCGGAATTCTGGCCGGGGCGGCCATTACCCAGGATGTGCATTCGTGGAATACGGTGCCCGGTTCGGACTCCGGAACGGGGCATTGTTTCATCGCCGTGAACCCGGAATTTTTCGGTGGGCTCGACGACTTCCGGAGCCGGGTCGATGTGTTGATCGAGCGGTTGACCTCCACTCCGCCGGCGCCGGGCGTGGAAAAGGTTTTTTATCCGGGAGAAATCGAGTTCGAACGCGAGCGTGTCGCCCTGGAGAACGGAGTACTCCTGCCGAAAGCATCGCTGGAAGAATTGCAACGGGCGGCGGCTCTGGTTAACCTGAAAATATGAGGAGGATAAAGATGAAAATTCGTTTATTGTCAGCCATTTTACCGGCGGTCTTGACCATGGGAATTTATGCGGAAGTTTCGGAGTTGGATGTCTCCAAAATCAAATTCACCGGCAAAACCGATGCCAACGCCGTTCAATACAAGGTCGGGCAATCCATCATATTTACGTTTACCGCCGATTATCAGGGGCAGAAGCCGACCGGGGAGTATTTTGTTACCTGGGAGCGGACCGGCGATGACGGGAAAAAAGAAACCGGCAAGGAGTTGCTTGAGGATGGCAAAGCCTTTCAACTCAATACCTCACTCGACCGTCCCGGTTTTGTCCGGGTGATCGTCAGAATCGTGGATATAAACGGCAAAGAGCTGGGCAAAGCCCCTGCCTTTGACGGCGGCGCCGGGGTGGAAATCGACAAACTTACCGGTTCACCCGAACCCGAAGATTTCGACGTTTTCTGGACCAGGCAAAAAGCCCGCCTGGCCGAAGTGCCGATGAAAGCCGAACTGGAAAAACACCGTAACTCGACCGACAAGGCCAATGTGTATATGGTCAAAATCGACTGTGCCGGACCGCGTCCCGTAACCGGTTTCCTGACCGTGCCGGTCGACGCCAAAGCAAAATCGCTGCCGGCCCGCGTCACCTATTTCGGCTATGGCGTTTCCAAACAGAACGCCCCCGCCGGGAATGTCACGGACAAAATCACACTGGCAATCAATGCCCACGGTTTTGAGCTGGAAAAAGATAAGAGCTACTACAAGCAGTTTGAAAACTCCATTAAATCCAACAAGCTGACTTATGGCTTTGATCCGCAACAGAATTCCGACCCGGAGACAGCCTATTTCAACGGCATGGCGTTGCGGCTGATGCGTTCGCTGGAATACGTCAAATCCCTGCCTGAATGGAACGGCAAGGACCTGACGGTGAGCGGCCGCAGCCAGGGCGGTTTGCAGACGATCTGGGGGGCGGCACTGGACAGCGATGTAACGAATTGCGAAAGCACCGTTACCTGGTGCTGCGACCTGGCCGGGCACGAAAAAATGGGACGCCTGACCGGCACCTGGCGCGTCAAATATGTACCCGCGATCGATTATTACGATGCCGTAAACCATGCCAAACGCATCAAATGCCCGGTGACTATCACATACGCCGGACTTGGCGACTACATCTGTCCGCCCTCCGGACTGGCGGTGCTTTACAACAACATCACCGCGCCCAAAAAGATATCCTGGGCTCAGAACACCAACCACTACCCCCCGAAGAAAGGCACCGAATCTTTCTCTTTCTCCGAGCCGTAAACGCGGAATTCATGATTTTCTGGAATTCTTTCAATGCTTGACTTTCTGGGTTTGTCGTGTATTTTTAGGAAAATCTTAAAAACTTAGAAAAAGGGGGCGGTGATGGTGGCAGAGGACGACGAAAAGAATATCATTGAGCTTGAGTGCGGTGAAGAACAAACCATGGACGAGCCGGAGGAAATTATATACACGCAGATCAAGACCACCTCCAGTGCGGATGGCTGGAAAGTGAAGTGTCCGTCCTGCCTGCAGAAGTACAAAGTTTACGACTCTCTGGTCAATCGCAAGATACGGTGTATCTGCGGCTTTAAATTTGTGATCCACAAACAGCGAATACCGATATCCGATGAGCGAATAGAAGTGAATTTCTCAGGTATAATCCAACAGGAAAACCGCAAAAAATGATAATGATTAGTTCCAGTTAAATCTCAAATCTGAAAGCTCAGTTTGATTTTTAACTGGAATTAATGAGTTGCTCACTATTTATTAATCATTTTTCGTTTGAAGGTTCGAATCATGGTTATAATATCTTTAATTTCCCGGTCAGACATACCTTCCAGCTCCAGACACAATTCCCGAATCAACGGATTGGCTATTTCATATTTCTTCAAATACTCATCCAAATTAACGCCGGTGCGAGATTCAATGTGTAGCATGTTAAGCTCATTAAGATCATGGTCGCTTAAGCCGGCATCACAAAGTACTTCATAAACCTTATCGAATTGTTCATTATTGAAGCTATTGGCACCATTGGCGACATTGGAAATAAACTGTTTGGTACATTCAGCAACTTCCGCAAGCTTAACCTGTTTCATTTTGCATTTGATCAGGGCGATTTTTAATCGCTGTCCAAATAATTTCCGCTTGTCCGTTTTGCTGTCCATAGTCAAGTCCTCTTTTGTCATTAATTTACAATAAAAATACAGTAAAACAAATAGAGAACAAATTTTTCACCAATAAGTAAATATTTTACTTGACTAATCATCATTTTACTGTATAATATTAGTCAAGCAATCTCTGTACTATTAAGTAAAAATAATGATGAGAGGGTCAAACAATGCTTCCCATGAGCCAGAGAACTAAAGATACGGTAAGCAGAATTATCAATGAGTTAGACCGAATGAAAGTATTACCAAGTGAACAGGGTAAAGCGGCAAGAGAATATTGGTCCAAGGCACCAGTAAAAAGATTCTCAAAAATAACCATTTCTGACAACAAGCAAACTGACCATGATATCAATAAATCTCATTCAAATTAAAAGAATCATATCAATTCAACGTAATAATATAAAGAAATCTAATTAAATTACCGCAAAATGATACGGCTGATAAAATTATTCTGTTTTTTGGGCATTTTTCTGCTTTTTGGAGCGTTTTATGGGTATACGGTAGTCCTGGAACCGGGAACACCTTTATTTCACTCGCAGGATATGGAGAAGTATGCGCATATTCCGATTATCGTACAAGAACGGACTACGGTTGAGGTATTGGAGGAAGACTTATACCGTTATGTCAGGCATCCGCTGATTCGGCAATTCAAAATATACAAAATCAAAATGCCGGATAATGCTGAATTCTGGTACAGTCCCGCAATTAAAGCCGTTAAAGACTCCCGTAGCAAGATATCATACCGCTATGTTTCACCTGTGAATTATACGTTATTGTCCTTAATCGCCTTGGGAGGATTTATCCTTGCGCTGTTCCGGTATTTTCAGAAAAGACGTAAAAGTGAGAATATTGGGTTTATTACTGTTATTGCTATTTTATTATTGCATTTTGCGGCTTTATTCGCGATTAAGCAAATTGCCGGAGCCACGATTTTTTATCCGTCGGATGAGATTGGTTATTTTGAAGCGGCGTATGGATTGGCGCATTGGGATCTTTCCGGTCCATGGCGGTATACAATCGGGTTGTCATTGTTTTACCTGCCTTTTATCAAAATATCGAACGCTACGACATTTCAGGACATTGAGGGAATATTTACAGGGTTCAATTCATATTTGGTCGTGCCCGGATGTCTGGTTCTGGTTTGGCTTTTGCTGCTGAAACTGTCGCGGCGCCCCACGGCTTGCCTGTTGTCGATGATACTGATCGAATTTTTTGCCTTCTTCCACCAGTATCGGGATTTTTTCTATCAGAATATCTATGTCTGCAAATCATTTTTCGGAATCGTTCCGTCCGACTGGCATTATTTCCTTCATTCAAAATTTCTCATTTACGGAATACATGCCGGCAGTGAAAATCTGGCCGCCTTGACTATGCTGGGCGCTGCCTTGATTTCTCTCTCATCTTCCAGAAAACTTTATTTCGTGTTTGCCATGTCGGCACTTTTCGGGTTGGCCTGTATGATACGCCTGAATAATATATTCTTTGCGCCGCTGCTGGTATGGCTCTTGTGGCTCAACTTCCGGCATAAACTTTGCCATGAGCGTTTTTATATCCTGAAATTCGCAGGAATTGGCATCCTTGGTTTTTTTCTGATTTTTTCAGCTCAACTGCTCGTAAACCGGCTGCATTTTGGCTCCGTTTTCGTCTATCCGTATATTCTGCATGACGCCGCGGTCTACAAAGGGTTTATTCCCTCATGTTTTCCGGGCGGATTTGATTTCATCTGCAAGACCATGTGGGGATATCTCGTCCTTGGAGCTACCGGCATGATTTTTATTCGTAACCGGAATTTACGAATCAGCCTGATCCTGATGACAGTTCCATTGATACTATTCTTTGCCGGATATCCCGCAATGGGAGCCGGAAGTACTCGTTTTATCATGTGCACATACTACGGCTGGGTGGCGGCAGCCGGGCTCTGCATCTGCCACAGCCACCGCAAACATGACTGGCGTTCCCTTCTGTGGATCTGCGGACCGGTCACCGCAGCCTTGTTGTTGACTGCGCCAAGCAATTATCGTGTGCCGGTCATACAACCGTGGGGATGGGAACAATATCCATGGGGCAAGAGCCTAATTGCGTATTGCACCTTGATCATTATTGCCGTCTCTCTACTCGGAATCGGATATTTACTGTACCCAAAACGTTATCGAAGCGCAATTTTCTTATTGCTTTTTATGACGTTTTTTTATTCCGGCATGCCCCGACTGATGCTGTTATTGCTGCTGGGGCTGTCTGGATGGACTATCGTGGAGATCGGCAAAGCGGTCATTAAAGAAATCAAGGCTGACCGCTGATTTTTTTTCATCTGACTACCAACTCCAATATTGCGGGGGAGCGCGGGGGAGCGTTGATTTTTACCAGGTATTGATCGCCGGTATCCGTGGCTTCGTATTCCAAATTGGCGGGATATACGGTTGAAAATTTGCCCTTGCCGAGTTGATATTCTTTTTTGTCGAGAATCAGAGTCAGGCTCTCCGCTTCTTCGTCGATGTTGTAAAGGACGAGGGCGAAATCGCCATTCTCGATTTTCCAGGCTGATTTGAATACTTTGTCCATCACGATATCAAAATAATTCATTCCGTATCCGCGGTGCCATTTTACCGGAATGGTCGGTACTTTCTCTTGAGTTTGCGGTTCCCGGAGCATACGCCCGTAGACCAGATATTTTTTGCTTTTGCTATATCCTTCATAACGTAGTTTGGAGGTCCTCTGAACTTCTTCATGATTCGGGTATTTGTAAAGCAGGTTCAAGATATTCCATCCGGGTTTGACGCCCCAGCAGAACGCCAGACCGTGTTTCGCCACAAATCCCCGGGCGTTGTCGCGTTCGACGTCTCCACGCCCCGGCCATGCACTGTACATCAGGGTATAATCATGATAAACGGCCTGGGCCATCGGAATCGGAGCAACCCGCGCGCCTTCCAGATACGCATTGGTGGTATTGCACACCAGAAATCCATCCAGATGCGCTATATTTCCTTCCCAGAAGCTTTCGGCGTTCAGGCAGAAATCCGGATTAACCTGGCGAGCCCGGTCCCGAAGCTCGCGCAACAATTCCTGATTCTGCTTGACATAACCGGTACCGCCGCCGGACTCCGGCGAACATGCGGGGGTGAAATTCATATAAGTTCCGCCATGATTCCCCGAATCCATATAAGCGGAGGCAAAACCGTTTTCGGCCATTTTCACGACCGCGTCGCCGAGGACTTTGCGCCATAATTTTCCGGGGTACGCAATGAACTCGTTTCTGTCTTTGTCATCTTTCGGAGCCGGCCAACGGAGCTTCTGCCCATAATAATTGCGGACCATGTTTGCATCGGCTTCCGGATACTGCCGGAAACTCTCCGTGCGGTCATTCCAGGAAGTGCACTGGATATACCCCATGGCCGGGATTTTATTTTCTTTCAGGTAGTTCATTATTTTCACATCCGTTTGAGTCAACGGGAAACGCTCCGGGTTCATACCGAAGAATGTTTTGTTGTCGAGCCCCCAGTGGGTCAGCCAGGCACCAAGCTTATAATTTCCGAAATCCGCAACGAGTTTGTCCAGCTGCTCCAGACTGGTGGTACTGCTGCATTGAAACCATTCGTCGATATCCTTGAACCATTGAGGAATGTTTTTCCGGGTCGCCACCGGGCCCTCCGCGCACCAGAATTGCTTAGTGGCCCAATCCCGGTAGATCATGCAAGCGTCATACCAATCTCCCTGAAAAGTCCGGAATCCACTGCGGTAAGGCACTTGCCAGTTCTGCGGCACCTGCCGCATATTGTCCGGAATGTTATAGACCGCCCAGCCGACACCGCGGTTGGCGGAGGAACTCAGTTCGTAACGTTTGGCATATTGGTCCGGGTCAAGGGTTGCAATATACAATCCGTTGCCGTTATTATACAGGGCGTCACACTGAAGGCTATGCCCCGAAACGTTGGCCCGGAAAATGCGGTTGTTTCCGAGAAGATCTTTTTCAACCGGATTATTGATCAGGCGTCCGTTATAAAACGGGGTCGCCAAAAAATCCTTTGCAGGATCATTGCCGATCGCCCCAAGTCCGCTCAACTGCGGCAGAATAAAATAAAATACCGTGTATTCCCGGGAACGATTGACAAATCCGCCGTCAACCAGACAGAACGTGTCATCGGGCTTAAGCTCCGCCTGAACCCAGACATCCAGCGCATTGTCTTCCGAACCGACTTTTATCCCTTTCCAGTCGAAGCGGACAGAATTATTTTCACGGGAAACCATTGCCTTTCCTCCCGCCTGGGAAGCTTCCAGCCGGATATCCGATTTATGGATATCTTCATTGCGGAGCCCCTGTCCGTCATCCTGTTCCGGATCGCATGCAAGGTTGACGATCGAGGGGAGATTTTCCGCATCGATTTTGATCTTTTTCAGTCGCATGGACCAGAAACTGCCATCCGGCTGCCGGTTGACGAATTCCACACCTTTGGAATTTTCAATATCGACGATTCCCCCGCCGTTTTCGGGTGAGGCAAAACGAATCCGCATGTGCGCGTTTTTCAGCTCGGTTGTATTCTTCCATTCAGGATTGGCCGGGTATAATTTCACATTATCGACATCCGCCTGTCCGGTGGTCTGAAAGATCAACGTCATGCGGGAGAAGCCCGCCGGAATCTCCAGATTCAGCACGATTTCCTGCCAGGCGTCGGTCAATGTCTGTTTGCCCTGCAATATATACTCCGGTCCCGACTTCTTGCCGCCATATACCCCGGAAACGATCTCCAACTCCCCTTTGCCGCGGGCCATACAGGAGAAACGATAACTACCGCTCGCCTGCGGAATGATACGACTACGGAACATCACCTTGGATTTGGCGCTTCCGGTCAGTTGCATATAATGATTTCCCGACGATGCTCCTTCGGACTTGATTTCGGCCTTATCCTGATTTTTCTTCCAGAAAATCCAACTGGCCGGCAAGGCATTATCATCCAGATATTCAAAATCGTGGTTGAAGATCAGGTTCCCATCCAGAGCAATCAACGGAGAGCTCAGCTGAGACGGGCTGTCTTTCCCGGGGTTCAACAGCTTCCAGAGATACGAAGGGTAGTTCTGTCCCGCCACCGTGCCGGCTCCGCGCAGATTCGCGCCATAGGTAATGCTGTCTCCGAAACAAATGACCTGATCCCCCGGTTTCACCTTATCCTTCATCATAGCATATATTTGTCCAGCCATCAGTTCATAGCCACGAGCCGTAAAGTGGACTCCATCTTTGCCTTGACCGTTTGCAAGATTGCGCAGAAGCGATTCCTTCGTTTCCACCGCGCCGCCATTGCTTTCAATAAATTTATGCAGGTCCAGAAGCGCGACCTTCTGCTGTTCGGAAACCCGTTTCACGGCCTCATTATACTGCTTTATTTTGAGATTCAGATCTTCATCTTTTGGAATCTTCGGCGAACGTTGGCGCAAATATTCTTCAATAATCGGGTGAAGATTTGACAGAATGATATTCTCGGTTCCGTTTTTTCGAATTTTTTCAATGATCAGATTCAAATTTTTCTCATATTCATCGATTCCGACCAAAGCATGCATATTGTTCGCATCATTCGAACCGAATTCCACAATAACCCATTGCGGTTTGTATGCCAGGACGCATTCATAGATTCGATTCAGGGCATGCCGGGTATTATTCCCGCCGACACCCTCATTCGCAACCAGAATTTCATTGCCGGAAACGGCCGCGGAAATCAGGAAAAAGAGCGATAGAAAAAGTTGCTTCATCATATTTACCTTTTAGTTTAAGTTTTCGTAGACTTGCTCGGCGACGGTCCCCAATTGTATCATGGTATCCTTGGAAGTGGGCCTCGCGGAACCGTCGACAAACCAGAGATTCGCTTTTTTGCTGTGCCGGATATGGGCCTTGTGCGTGAAATTATCCGCTATCACCATGATCGAAGCCGCGGTAGGCGGAACATTGGACGGCTTATAGGAATCCCCCAACAGGAAAAACTCACTTGGAGAATAGCTTTTATTGGTTCTCAATACTTCAATTTTGTTTCCCATTATATGGAAAGACCTATGCGTATAATCGGCGACGGCACTTTTTGTCTGGGTCCTCATTCCGTAGGTATCATAGCTGTTTGTGCTGTAATTCACTTCGGGACGATACCGGTAAGGATACGCGGTCGGGCAATACAATAAATTTGAATACTCGATCATCCCCGCACGCCACAAGGTGTAACTCCACGCATAAGAGGCTGTGGCAGTCGTGGACCCCAAAGCCGGAGGAGCCCATCCGCCATGGCTTTCCGCATACTGGATTATAGAGAATCCGATTTGCCGGAGATTCGTCAGGCACGAAGTTGCTTTCGCTTTGTCCCGCGCCTTGCTCAGAGCCGGCAGCAGCATGGCTGCCAGTATCGTGATAATTGCGATCACTACCAGGAGCTCAATAAGTGTAAATTGCTTTCTCATGTTTGACATTTCCTTGTCTCCTATATTGATTGATGAAATCCAAGGCTTCTTTCAGGTTCACTGTCGCAAGATTCACGTACAGATCCCCGCCGCCGTAATACATAAAAATCTCTCCATCCACCACCGGATTGGCACACGGAAATACGCAGTGCAACGTTCCGTTGGTTTCAAAAGGCGTCTGCGGAGCCATGATCGGATGGGGGCTTCGGGCCAACACCTTGAGCGGATTTTCACGGTCCAGCAGCATCAATCCAACCCGGTAAACACTCTGCCGGTCCACCGCATGATAAAACATCAGCCAGCCGTCGTCGGTCGGAATCGGCACCCCCGCGCCTCCGATCTTCAATTTTTCCCATTCATATTCCGGCTTGATCAGCAAATGAGTATCCGGGACGTCCTCGCCGTCAACCATGTTCCACGGCATTTCCCGGCGATTACTGCTCCAGTGCGTGAGCGAGTCGGAAAACGCCATCCAGATTGCAGCCGGACTGTAAACCAGCGGCAGCATCCACGGAACAAACGCCGTCGGACGGTGAAGCATAGCATATTTGCCGTTGATTTTTTCGGGAAACAGCAGCACATTGGCATCGCAGATATGTTCACTGGTCACCGGACCAAGCCGCTCGCAGTTTTTCCAATCCGTGGTTGCGGCCAGTCCGCAGCGACGGAAGTTCTCGGTCCAGGTGGGATTCAAATTATGATTCGGGCCGACCCGGCGCTCGCCTTTGGCAAAACGTTTCATGTTGAACGAACGGCCGGCATATGCGATATAGTATTTTCCTTCCAGTTCGGTAACCCGGGCGTCTTCCACGCTGGCGTGGTCGAAATCATTTTCATCCGGCGACGGCCGCAGCAGCGGCTCCGGAGCGCATTCGAAATTCACCCCATCCCGGCTTTTGGCATAACCCAGATAAATTTCTCCGTTTCCCGGTTCCGGAGTCGCGGTAAAAACCATATGGAATTCCCGCCCGTCGTAAACCACTCCGGGATTCCTCGATTCATGCCCGCCCCAGTACAAATCCGGGTTCGGACCCAGAATTGGATTTCCCGCGTACCGTTTGACCTTCAACATAAAACTCTCCTAATTTTTATTGATATATAACTGGGGTTCGATTTTTATGATCTTGGAAAGATCCTTGCGATTTGAACAGATCAACTTTATCCCCTGTGAACCCATTTCAGTGTATCTGACCTGGACCGAAGAAAATCCGTTCTTCTGCGCCAGCTCATGATCCAGACAGTCATAACCGGCCAACTGAATCTGGCCGGTCAACCCCTCGTCGGCCAGACAACGCTTGACCCCTTCCGCCATAAAGTCGTTGGTCGCCAGAATCGCCTCCGGCTGATTGCTGTTATGCAAATGCTTTCTGGTTTCCAGATAACTGACGGTAGATTGCTGGTTGGAATCTTTTCCCGTGCATTCGATAACATCGGTCGCCGGATCAAAATCAAGACCGTAATCCAGCGCCGCCTGTTGGTAGCCGCGAACCCGCTCCCGATAAGTCAAGTCTTCCAACTGCGGCAATTTCCAGCTCATTACCAGCAGTTTCCGGCAGCCGCCGGCGATATAATGCTCCGCCAGCCGGTAAGCCCCACCGAAGTCGTCGTTGACAATGGAGTAAACATTGGACGGCGTCTCCGCGATCCCCTGCAGGCGATAGTTCAGAAAGATAAATTTCTTATCCGGAAACTTCGCGGCCAATTTCAGGGTCTCACCATAGTTTCCGATATCCAGAAGCAGCAAACCACGAAAATCAAACATTTTCAGCCCCTCATAAAGGCGTATCGTCTTCTCCGGATCATCAAACACCAGCGTCGCGTTGATTTGCCTGGCATTCGCCACCTGGGACACTCCGCGGTAAAGCTCGGAAATCAACATATTTTCCCGCATGCTCTGAGAGGTATAAGAAGACCAGATGCCGCACATCGGTTTCACGGTCATTTCTTCCTGTTCACTGACAAACGTCCCTTTCTTGGGACGGCGATAACAGACCCCCTCCTTGACCAGCTCGAGCAGCGCAAGATCGGCGGTTCGCGGGCTGACGCCGAACTTCTCCGCAATCACCTTGACGTTCGGCAAAATCGTCCCCCCGCTCAATTTGCTCCCGGTAATATATTCCTGCAATTGCTCTTTGATCTGCAAGTAAACCGGAACCGATCCATTCTTATCTATATGTACTGCGATATTCATGATTATACCTGATTATACTTAATGTACCATCATTATACATCCAAAACAAAATTTGTCAACAGCCCCGCCACCACTTTTCCCGAAAAAATTTTAACCACGGAATACAAGGGTCGCTTCGCTCCAAGTAGAAAGTAGAAAGAAAGAGCCGCTTCTACCTTAGCCAAGGCTTCCATCTCCTGTAATACGGCGGACAAATCGCATACTATCGGGCCTTCTCCCCCCTTTCTACTTTCTACTTTCTACTTTCTACTTCTCAATGGCTGAGTGAGTCCCAGGTCAGGTCGAATTTGGCCAGGTATTTTCGCAGACGGTCGCTGTCGTTGACTGAGGCTCTTTCGCGGCGGGAGGCGGCGAAAAGTTGACGGCCGGCTTCGGAGAGACTGCGCGATTTGCGGCAGATGTTGATCACTTCTTTCAATTGCGAGAGCTCGAATAAGTCGATGCGTTCGGTATAATCACTGCCGAGCAGGTCGGCTAAGTATGAATCTTTCTCGCCGCCACTGGAACGTGACAATCGCTGGATTTCACCGCTTACGGTGTCCAGGTCGATACGGCCGGACGGCGCCAGCGTCGCCATGCGCGTCATGGCCGCGTTGAGTTCGCGGAAGTTCGATTTCCACAATGCCGCCGGGCTCATGGCAAAGGCCAGAAACGCCTGACGCGCTTCGCGGTTGAAGGTCACGCGGCGACCGGTTTTACCGCAAAATTGTTCGAGCTCGTAATCGAGGTTCGGTTCGATGTCTTCACGGCGCTCCGCCAGGCCCGGCAGATGAAAACTCCAGAGGTCGATTCGCGCCAACAGGTCTTCGCGGAAACGGCCGCTTTCCACGGCCGCCACCAAATCGCGGTTCGTCCCGCAGATCAATTGAAATGAACTGGTATCTTCGCGGTCGGAGCCCAGCGGCAGAAAAATGCCGTCCTCGATCGCCCGCAACAGCATCGCTTGCTCGTCCAGTCCGAGCTCGCCGATTTCATCCAGGAATAAAATACCCCCATTGGCCTCTTTCAACAGCCCGTGACGGTCCTTGACGGCTCCGGTAAACGCGCCTTTGACATGGCCGAACAACGCCGACATAGCGGCATCTCCGCGCAGCGTAGCACAGTTGACTTCGACGAATTTTCCCTGTAGTTGACGGTTCTGAAATTTCAGCTCATAAATGCGCCGCGCCAACTGCGATTTTCCGGCTCCGGTGGGTCCGGTCAACAGGATCGGCTCAGTGGAATGAATCGCCACTTTTTCGATGGTTTCGATCAGGGAGTTGAATTGGCGGTTGCGCGTGGCGATGCCGGATTTCAGGAAGTCCAGATCGTCGCGGTGTTCTTTTTCAAAACGCTTGGCCAACAGATCGTATTGCGAAAGATCGAGGTCGATCAAGTTATACCCGCCCTGCGGACTCCGCCCGGGGTGGGTCTGGATCAGCCTGCCCGGCAGATGGTTCGATTCGGTCAGCAGAAACAGACAAATCTGCGCCACGTGCGTGCCGGTGGTGATATGAATATAATACTCGTGGTCGTCGTTATCAAAATTCAGACTCCGGCTGAAATCGTAAAGTTTGCCGTAAACCTCTTCGAAGTTCCATGGATCATCGAAATCAACCCGCTCCATAATAACTTCGGTCTCCGGCGAAACCGTTTGGATGTCCTTCACCACTTCATTGGTCAGCCGGGCATAGCGCTCCTGATACAACAGGTGATAGCGGTCGAACTGGATATCCTCTTGCATCGCCAGCGCCACCGAAGGACGCCACGATTCCCAGCGCTTCGCCCTATTGCCATGATTGTCCAGAGTACTACCTAACAACGAAATTAATATATTCATTTTTATCATCTTTTATAATATTTTATCAATATTTATTATAACCGATGATTTTGATTTTTCAACAAATAAATCAATGAAATTATTTTTTTGAGGCGGATAAAATAAAAATTTCAACAATTGGAAAAAAGTTGGCACGCCCATTGCTTTATAAATAGCTGCGAAACGAAAATTCGCGGTTGATTAAAAAGTTTTTGTGAGGTGTCCGTCTGCTTTCAACGGTGTTGCAGGTTCGAATCCTGCCCGGTTTATCCGGTAGCTTTAACGGGTAGAGCGGCGACAGGCAGACAAATTTATTCCTCACAATTTTGAAAATTATTTTTGTGAGGTGTCAGTCCGCTTTCAACGGAATCTACAGGTCGCGGGTTCGAATCCCGTCCGGTTTATCCGGTGGCTCAGTGGCTAGAGCGGTAGAGTAGCGGACAAACTTATTCCTCACAATTTCGGAAATTATTTTTTGTGAGGTGCCTATCCGCTTTCAACGGGTTACACTGGTACAGGTTCGACTCCTGTCTTTGTAGTTTAACGGTAGAACAGTATAAAGAGGCGGATAAAATTATTCCTCGCAATTTTTACAAAAAGGAAAAAAGAACATGAAAGCTTTAAAGCAGATTCTTGGTAGCATCACGACTTACAGCACCGCCGACACGGTGAACGCGCATGCGTTTCCGGCATGGACGATGAACGATCATCAGCGGCTGGAACAGCTCGCCATGACCGGTACGCTGGGCAACAGCTTTTATGCCTCCGCCAAGGATGCAACCGACGACGCGGTACGATTGTTACAGCGCGCCCACGCCGGTGAGCTGGCAAATGCGATTATTCGCGGACGTAATGAAGGGTTCATCCGGACGTTTCCACTGTTGGGGTTGGTGTATTTGTCGATGAAAGACGCGGAGCTTTTCAAGCGCGCTTTCCCGAAGGTGGTATTGACCGGCAACGATCTGGTCGACTTCATCGATCTGGCGAAGGAAGTACGTGGTCTCGGCCGTTCGGTGAAAACCGCCATCAATGCCTGGATCGCGGAAAAAACCACTCCGTATTATGCGCAGAAGTACCGCCGTCAGATCGCGGACGCCATCCGGCTGAGCCGCTTCAAGGGTGATGATCCGATTTATGCGTATGTGCTGAATGCCTATACCGGCGTGAAGGGATTTTCCAATGAAAAACTGGATGCGGCATACGCGAAATATCCAGAGCTCGCGGCGCACCGCGATTTCGTGGAGTTCATCAAAGCCGACGAGTTGGGATTGGCGCTGGAAGTAATCAAAAAACACGCGTTGGATGTGGACAGTTTGACGGACTGTTACAGTAAGTTCAACCGCGAGTTGTGGCAGGAAACGGCGCGCCGTACCCCGGTGATGCGCTTCTTGAAATACATGGCCAAATTCCTGCGCGAAGGTGTCGATATCCTGCCGTTGATGGAGGAGAAATTGACGGTGGAAAACTTGCGGAGAGCAAAAGTGTTTCCGTTCCGGATCTACACCGCGTCGCTGGCGTTGCCGACACTCCGCTGGATGACACGCAATTATCTGGTCGATTTGCTGGACGAATATACCACGACTTATGATTGGAACGAGTTCAACAATTACCGTTGGGTGATCGCGCCGGACATGTCGTGCTCGATGAAGTCGCGAGTGGGTGATTCAGACATCCTGACTTTTGCCCACATCAGCGCCATGTTCACCGGATTTTTTTACAAGGGCCTGGATCATGTTACGATTCTGCCGTGGAATACCGAAGTCCGGGAATACACGGTCAAGCCGGAGAAACCGGTAATGACCCATATCAACAAACTGATGAAAATGGTCTGCGGCGGCACTCATATGGAAGTCGCGTTAAAGCACATGATTTCGCATAAAACCGAGGTGGATTACGCGGTATTCCTGACCGATACCGAAGAATACGGAACCGGTTGGCTGGCGAGTTGGAAAAAGTATCATGCCCTCTATCCGAAAGCATCGGCGTTCCTGTTGCGGGCGGACTCGTATCAGTCACAGCCGATCTCGGACGAAATGGCCGAAAAATTGAATATTTATCAGATTTTCGGCTGGAACGATTCCGTTCTGGACTATATGCATTATATTATCAAAAACAAAGGACATAAAAATGATTGAAATCGATGGATCTTACGGTGAGGGCGGAGGACAGATTCTCCGCACCTCGCTTTCGCTGGCGGCGCTGACCGGACGGAAAGTCCGTATTTACAACATCCGCAGCGGCCGCCGCAAGCCGGGGCTGATGCGCCAGCATTTGACCGCTTTGAACGCCATTGCGGCCATCTGCGGCGCCGGAGTCTGCGGCGACAAGGTCGGCTCCATGGAAATAACCCTTGAGCCGGGTAAAATCCGGGGCGGTGATTACCGGTTCTCGGTCGGTACCGCGGGCAGCACCATCCTGATCGCTCAGACCATTCTGCCGGTACTGCTGTTCGCCGGAGAAAAATCCACGGTCCGGCTCGAGGGCGGAACTCACGCGGACATGGCGCCGATTTATGAGTATTTCGCCGAGGTGTTTCTGCCGCTGTTGCGCCGGATGGGCGCCGAGGCGGAATGCGCTTTGGATGGCTGCGGATTTTATCCGGCGGGCGGCGGCGCGGTGGTGCTGAAAATTACGCCTTGCGGTGAATGGAAACACCTGGAACTGATGGAGCGCGGCGAAGCGCTCGCGCACGAAATCGTCTCCGTCAGCGCCAATATTCCGGAAAAAATCGGCGAAGCGGAAATCTCTCAAATTTCGTGGATCCTGAAACTGCCCGAGGCGAAAACCATCAACCGCATGGAGGATTCGCCCGGCCCCGGCAATGTGGTGTACGTTAAATTGAGCTACGCCAACATCTGCGAAATGGTCAGCATCTGCGGCGAGAAAAACAAGGCGCGGCAGACCGTGGCCAAGCAGGTCGCCAAAGGGGCTGACGAGTATCTGGCGGGAACCGCTCCGGTGGGGCCGTATCTGGCGGACCAGTTGCTGTTGCCGCTGGCGCTCGGCGCGGGCGGACGCTATGAAACTTTTTTCATCAGCCAGCACACCGCCACCAACATTGAAGTAATCAAAAAGTTCCTGGACGTATCCATATCCGTAACCCCGGGAACTCAAAGTGGACAACATATTATCGAGGTGATCAAATGAAGTGGATCAAGAAAGAAAATTCCTACCGGATTCCGATTAAGTCATGGTGTGAACATACCGAAGAAAGCGCCATGAAGCAGGCGCAAAACCTGGCCATGCACCCTGCCCTGGTGAAGCACGTGGCCCTGATGCCGGATTGCCACAGCGGATTCGGCATGCCGATCGGCGGGGTCGTCGCCGCCGACAACGCGTTGCTGCCGAGCGCGGTAGGCGTCGATATCGGCTGCGGAATGGTGGCGGTGGAAACCGACCTCCCCGCCGAATATTTCGCCGACCTCCGGCTCCGCCGCGAACTGCTGAACAAACTGAAAGCGCGTATCCCGGTCGGCGAAGGCAACTCGTACGACGATATTCAGGAATGGGAAGGTTTCGAGCACTATGGCGACGCGGGCGGCGATACTTCGCTATGGCCGAGCAAGCTGGACCGCAAAAACCTCGGAACTCTCGGTGGCGGAAACCACTTCATCGAGCTGCAGAAATCCGATGACGGGATCATCTATTTGATGTTGCATTCCGGTAGCCGTAACCTCGGCGCGCGGGTAGAACAGCACTACCAGAAGCTCGCGGTGAAGTGGAACACCCGTTATCATGTGCAATTGCCGGACCAGCAACTGGCGTTTCTGCCGTATGAATCTGAGGAAGGCCAGAATTATTTCCGTGACATGCATTTCGCGCTCGACTACGCGCTGGAAAACCGTCGCCGGATGATGGCGGTGTTCAAGGAAGCCCTGCACGAACTCGCCCCGGAAGCGAATTTCCTGCAGGAAGTGAACATTCACCACAACTACGCGGCACGCGAACAGCACTTCGACGGTAAATACATCATCCACCGCAAAGGCACCACCAGCGCCAAGGCGGGCGAGATCGGCATCATCCCCGGCTCGATGGGTACCGCCAGCTATATCGTCCGTGGCAAGGGAAATCCGGACTCGTTCATGTCGTGTTCGCACGGAGCCGGCCGGGTCATGAGCCGCACCCAGGCCAACAAAACCCTGAGCGCCGAAGAATGCGACCGCGCCATGGATGGAATCGCCCACGAACGCTGGAAAAAGCTCGATTCGCGGGCCCGCAAAGACCAGCGCGGATTGTTGGATCTCTCGGAAGCGCCTCAGTCCTACAAGCCGATCGACGATGTCATCGCCGCCGAGCTCGACCTGATCGAGCCCCTGGTCCGGTTGACCCCCCTGGCTGTGCTGAAAGGCTGATGCCCAAAATTAACTCGGACCGGTCCGACAAGTCAGACAAGTCGGACCGGTCCGAATTTAAACGAATTCTCTTTCAACTTTCAATCCTGAGAAGGTTGTTGATTGACTTGCGGAGTAGATCCCCGCCAGAACAATGTAAAATAACCACTATCTTGATAGATGCTCAATCTTTTCCTTTTCCAACAAACGGATTTGACTAAATCCCCCTCTTTGTCCACAGCGAACTTTAGTTCTCCATCTATCGAATAATAACCATGAACTTCCATTACTTCAAAGTTCTCATTCAAATACTTCAAGATTTCTTTCTGATTCCCAGAGAAATATCCTAGCGCCCAATGCCCATCACCAAAAGAATCTGCGATACGAAATTTTTCCATCACTACCATTTGAGATAAATCCTCTCCCAATACACTGCGATAGTAAACAGCCGGAGAGGTGGCGATAATGCTATAATACATTGCCAGTCCCCACAATATAAACAGCACTCCCCAGGCAAGCCAACGATGAATAAAACTAAAAAGATAACAAAATAAAGTGGGAACAGTTCCCGTAAGAAAAATCATCCCAATGCCTATAATTCCCCAACCGGCCAAATGCCACGAACACCCTGAGATACGATCATAGGAAAATAACATCATACTTAATTCAATGGGAAATATCCAGAGAAAGCTGCCGACCAGAAGAAACCAAAGGAACGGTTTTTTCTTGCGAAATTCATTAATTTTCACTTAAATGCCTCCTGACTCCAAATCTCACCTTATTACATCCGGGGATCCCCGTCTCGCCATTGAAATACAAAATAATTACCATCCTGATTGATGTATAATCGGTGTTTTTTCCAATAAGTGGATTTCACCAAATCCCCCTTTTCATCCACCGCGACCTTTTGTTCCCCATTAATCGTAAAATAACCGCGATTTTCTGTTACTTCAAAATTTTCATTCAAATATTTTAAAATTTCTTCCTTATTTCCTGAGAAATGTCCCAATGCCCAATGCCCATCACCAAAAGAATCTCCGATACGAAATTTTTCCATCACCACCATTTGAGATAATTCATCCCCCAATACACGACGAAAACAGGCAGCCGGGGAAGTGACGATAATACTATGATACATCGCCAGCCCCCACAATATAAACAGCACTCCCCAAGCAAGCCAACGATGAATAAAACTAAAAAGATAACAAAATAAAGAGGGAACAGCTCCCATAAGAAAAATTCCCCAAAGTCCCATAATTCCCCAACCGGCAAAATGCCACGAACATCCCGCACTTCGATCGTATGACAATAGCATCATACCCAATTCAATGGGAAATATCCAGAGAAAGCTGCCGACCAGAAGAAACCACAGGAACGGTCTTTTCTTGCGAAATTCATTAATTTTCACTTAAATGCCTCCTGGCTCCAATCTGTTTATACCGCTATAAATATACAGCAGACTTTCAGAGAAACAACTCTCAACTCTCAACTCTCAACTCTAATTTTCGAAATTGTCCCGGAGGAACTCCGGTGGTTTTTTTTGACTCATTGGCGGGCGGATGAAGTCCCGGAACTACTGAAAGAACTCGATCCGGCCAACACCATAATCCTGGAATACACGACCGACAGCAAATCAGAGAACAGCAACTTCACCACATGGGGTTTATCCCGGCGTTTTCCGTGGATTTTCGGGATATTCCAAGGACTGGAGTCGGAATGCGACCTGGGTTTCGACTTCGCTTTCACGGAAGCACAAATCCATCAACTCGACGCCGACCCCATGTGCAAAGGCATGGTCATGTGGTCGGAAAGCAGCCATGCCAATCCGCTGCTGCTGGAGTTTCTGGCGGTGCATGCAACCTCATCGGGCAGTTTCTCGGTAGAGAAATTCTGCGCGGACCGCTACGGCGAAACCGCCGCTCCCATGCAGGAACTCTGGCAAATGATTTTGCCGGGACTGGCGGTAAACTCCTGGGAACATGATCGGAACAATCCACTCGGTGAAATATTCCGCTTTCATTTCAACCTGCTCTCCAATATTTTCCACTACAATCGTCTGGACCGGGACAAGCTGATGGAGGCTTGTCGCGCCAAAGCGGCCAAGCTGCCGCCGCTTCCCGGATTTTTCGCCAAAGCCGCCGCAATTGAAAGTAGTGATGATATGGTCAAGCGTGATCTGATCGATCTGTGCCGGACTCACCTCATGAACCTGATCAGCCGCGAACGCTGTTTGCTGCAACTGGAATTGTGTCAATGGCGGCAGGGTGGAGAATTCCACGGCGATCCGCCCCGGCTGGTACACTTGATCAAAGCCATGCGCGAGTTGCTGGGAACCCACCCGGATTACTCCCTGAACGAATCACTGCGCAAGCTCAGTTCCAAACGAGCCATCAACCCATATTCAGAATCCACGCTGAAAAGCAACGCGGAAAACAATTACTGCCGCTCCTATATCTACGAGCTGTATCAGAGCATCTATATTTCCGAGGCGGAATTTTACGCAAACTGGATCAACGACACAATACACTCCGGCGACCGAAGCCGCATGGAATGCAAGGAAGAGTTCGCCCGTGTCCAGGCGGAAATCCGCGACCGTTTTTACGCCACCCCGCTCGCCGAGCTCGCCCCCTCGAGCAGAATTCTGTCTACCGTTTTGGAACAAATCAAGCCATAGAGGAGCCAAGCCAATATTCCAGAAAATCATAGCCTTTTTTGAGAACTTCCGGCGGCGGTCTGTGGCCGGAGGCGTGATTCAGGAACACCAGATTTTCCGGTTTGGAATAAGCGGCTTTTTTCATGTATTCGAAACTTGCGTCGGTGTCGGCTTCTCCGGCAATCAGCATGAATGGTTTGGGATCGGCGGCGGCCAGCAGTGATGAGTGATCAAGGCCCTCCTGTTGGAATTTCTCAACTTTCGTTCCCCAATACCAATCGTTATGCCAGTTGGTTTGCTCCCAGCCAATTCCGAAATCGCTGGTCAGAATCGCTTTGACCCGCGGGTCAAGGCATCCGGTATAAAAAGCCATTTTTCCACCGAGGGAGTGTCCCGCAATTCCTATCCGGTCGGCATCCACCCGCGAATCGGCGGCCAGCGCATCGACCAGGAGCCGGGTATCGGCGGTCAGCTTGCCGATACCGGTCCATTGCGGATGATCGCGGAGCAGTGCATCGGCGGCCTCCTGCCACCGCTTGCCATCCCGCCGGTCACGGGAAGAAGGAGTATAGGTCAGATGAAACGCTTCGGCGGAAGCGGCGGCAAAACCACGCCGGACAAGATGAAGCATCATTTCAATTCCGGCATAATAAGGTAACGGCTCACCAGTTTCCGGCTCAAACCCCAGCAAAGCCTCGGGAAAATAAAACGGAACCGCCACAGCCGGAACCGGCCCGGAGAGTTTTTTGGGGAACACCATCAATACCCGCTGAAAAGTTCCGGGACCGTTGGCCTGGCGGTACAATTCAGCATCAAATTCCGGATGATCATACGAACTCAACAATTCAAAAGAAGGCCGAAAATCGTAGTTATCCGGATGCCCGAGCATCCCGTTCCATTTTGCCGTCAGCGCATTCATATTTGATATTTTTCCTCTGCTGTAAAATTAATGAACGATAATAAAAATACAGCAGAGTAATGAAGAAATCAAATCAGACAAACGGAATCACTGAATTGCGATCGGCTTCGAGCTGTTTGACTGCAATCTGCGGTTCGAGTTGCCGTGGCGGCAGGTTTTCGCGCAGGCTCAGGGCGGCGATGGTCCCGGCAGCCTGGCCGGTCGACTGGCAGGTCTGCTGAATCCGCAAACTTGATTGCGCCAGGTGGTCGGCGCTGACACAGCGCCCCGCCATCAGCAGGTTGTCCACGCCGTCGGCCACCACACAGCCGAATGGGATGTCGAAATAATCGCCGCCTTTGATCTTTTCAAACCATTCCGGAGGCGAAATATCGGCTCCGGCGGTATAGCTGTCGGAGGGCCAGACGTCGATGTGCCACGACGAGCGGGCTATCGAATCAGGCGATTTCCGCAACTGCAGCGCTTGCGCGTCGGTAACCCGGTCGATGCCGTGCAAACGACGGCTGGAGCGTACGCCGATATGATTGGAGGTACTCTGGAAATAGGCGTTTTCGCAACCCGGACAATATTTCAGGTAATAATCCTTCACTTCGCTGATCTGTTTGCGGGCGGTCCGTTCCGCCTCGCTCAACTGCCACGGATCGAGCGGATCGACATTGAGAACGCGCGAGGGGCCGCCGATCAACATTTCAGGCCGGGCGCCGTGCTGTCTGATCCATTTTTTGATGTACTGGGTAATCCGTCCGGAGGTGATGATGGGATCGGTGAATTCACCGGCCTGCATGGACTTGGCGAAATCCGCGTCGATTTTCGCCATATATTCATCGGACGGAAAATCAGCGGGCTTGTGGACGTTTCCCAGCAGAAAAGGTTTGGTCATAGCCATAGCTGCGCCGCCTTTGCCGTTGCCCCAGTCCCACTTGACCCCGGCCATGGAACTGACCAACCCGTCACCGGTACAGTCGATCACCCGTTTACCGGCCACAGCCATTCTGCCCGCCACGGTTTCGGCGATAATGCCGCACACCGCCTGGCGTTCTTTCATGACATCCGCCACCCAGGTGTGATGGAGAATCCTGACCCCGGCTTTTTCCAACAGCCGGTCCCAGGCGTATTTGACCAATTCGCAGTCGACCGAGCCGTCGACCTTGCGGCCGTTACGAACAGCAAGGTCACCAACGCCGTTTATGGCCTTGAGCTCATGCATCCACTCGTGCCAGACGCCCTGAAAATCCATTTTGTTCATGCTGAGTACCGGCATGACGTACTGCGACACCGTGGCGCCGCCGAGATAGCCGTCTTTTTCCACCAGCAGAGTATTCGCGCCGAGCCGGGCGGCGGCGATGGCGGCCGCGCATCCGGCGGGACCGCCGCCAACTACAATGACGTCAAACGCAGCGGTTACCGCGAGTTGCCGTGCTTCTTCCTGATAGTATTGCATATTCACTCCTCCACTATTTCGTTCAGGGATAATTTGACCAGGGTAATGGTTCCGATCGGCATTTCCGGTTTCTCCGGATCGCCGCCGCCGTAGAGACAATATACATTGCCGGCGGCGTCGGTCGCGATGTCCGAATAACCGCCGCCGCCGGTCTCGACGACTTTCCGCCACGGCCAGCTTTTGCCCCCGTCACGGCTGGCTCTCAGGGTCAGGTTGCAGCGCGGCGACCATCCCGGCGCAGGGTTGAGAATCGATGAATCGGGATTGGAAAACAGAAGCATATCCCGGTCCGGCATTTTATAAAAACCGGCAAAACAGATCGGATCGAACAAATTTTCGTCGAAATACGGTTTTTCCCAACTTTCGCCGCCGTCGCGACTGATGGAAACCAGGCGGCGGTTGCCGATATGCCCGGTGCGGATATTCATCATCAGGGCGCCGTCTTCCAGCTCGACAATCTGAGCCTCGTTTGGTGTGCCATATTCGGGGATATTCATAGCCGTCAGGGCGGTATGCTCCCAGGTATCGCCGTGGTCGTCGCTCCAAATCACGCCGGTAAAAGTATTTTCGTGGCTGATGGCCCGCGGGCTGCCGCCGAATTTCTTGGAACCGAGCCCCAGCCAGAACGGAACGATCAACCGACCGTTTTTCAACTGAATGCCATGCCCGGGACCGAACGCCGCCAGATTGAACGGATGCTCTTTCTGAATCCGCTCCAATACATAGGTGATGTCAACCGGATTGGAAAACGTTCTGCCGCCGTCCTGGCTCCAGATGTGGTAGCAGCGATAATAATTGACATTGTAAAGAAAATGAACCGTCCCCCTCACCCGATTAACAATGGCGACCGGATTGTTGGTAGTCTGACCGGGAATACCGGCCAGGTGCTGGCGCGGCATCCAACTTTCGCCGCCGTCGCTGCTGCGGCGCATCAGGATATCGATATCGGCCCAGTCGCCCCACTCGCGGATCCGCCGCGCCTCACAGTAAGCCAACAGCGACTGGTCCGGCAGACAGACGATCCCCGGGATATGGTGCAGGGCATAACCACCGGTTTCGTTCCGGTAAATAATGGATTTTTTCATATATTTCCTATGGAGTTACAAGTGCTAATTCTGCTTGCAGTTTTCCGACATCAATATCTTTGAGCGCGACCTGCGCGCCGACGGCCAGGGCTGCGGCATTGCCCGCGGCCTCGCCCATGGCCATGCACGGAGCCATCACCCGCAACGGTCCGAGCAAATCGCGCTCGACCCCAACCGCCCGCCCCGGACAAATGACGTTGTCCAGCTCCGCCGGCAGCATGATCCCGTAAGGAATGGCCGTGAATTCCGGTTTCGCCACCTTATGCTCGTGCATCGGCTGATAGCTGGGCTTTTTCGGATCGGGCAGATCCCAGCCATAAGCGCTCCAACCGATAACGTCGCTCCGAACCTTGCCGGAAACGGCTTCCGCGATCGTCAGCGGATTTTCGACGACGATTCTGCGGGTTTCGCGGATTCCAGGCTGTGGCGCAATCGACTTGATCGCCGCATTCTGAAACCCCGGGAAATATTTCCGCATCAGTTCCAGCAGTTCGACGCTTTCGCGGCGGCCGCGCCGCATGGCGTCGGACAGCGACCTGGTGTTGGTACCGTCGACATCGCAAAGCCGGGAGGTGTTGATCATCATGACATCGGGACGATCGAGCTGGACGGAAATAAAAATTTCGTATGGAAAATTCCACAGTCCTTTTTCTCGCAACGCAATAATTTCCTGGCGGAAACGCGGTGAATCATGGCCTTCGATATATTCCGCCAGGGCTTGGACGTCGACATGGTCCACCGTCAGCATCAACGTCGCCGGAGCCATCAGGTGATCTTCTTCGCGCCCCTTGATCACCGCCGCACCGCTGAAATAAACCAGATCGGCGTCGCCGGTGGCATCGATGAATACCGGCGCTTTCAAGGTGTTCAAACCTTCTTTGGAGGCAACCAGAATTTCGCTGACGCGATTGCCTTCGCGCTCCGCGCCGACCAACTGCGAAAAGAAAAACACTTCGACTCCGGCCGCCGCCATTTTTTCATCCAGAAACGCGGCCATGCGGTGCGCATCGAATGGGATCCCTGCCAGCAGCCCCAGATACCAGCCATGCGGATGATATTTGCCGGTCATGGCCGAACTGTCGGGAATCAGCGCGAAACCACCGGCAGCGGCCTCCTCCGCCAACTCCCGGAAAATACCGCCGACCACCCATTTGGAGCAAGTCCGGTCCCGGCCGCCCAGCCAATGCGCGACCTGCCCGGACACCCCGACGCCGCCGAGCTGCCCCTGCGCCTCGATCAACGCTGTTTTCATACCGCGCCGGGCGGCGGCGAGAGCGGCGGCACATCCGGCCGGACCGCCTCCGCAAACTACGACATCATACGCTCCCCATGTACCGATTTTGACTTTCATATCCGATATTTGCTCCTGAGTTTATCGAGTTCACCAACGGCCCGTTCCAAATCGAACTGCCGGTCATAATAAAGCGCCATCATCCCGGCGGCCTCGCCGGTAGCCTGGCAGGTCTGTTGAATCCGCATCGCGCCGTTGGCCCATAAATCCGCCGAAACGATCCGGCCGGCCAACAGCAGATTGTCCACATCGGCGGCAATCAACGCCTCCGGCGGGATGTCGAACCAATCGCCGTCCGCGATTTTCGCCAGACGCGCAGTATAGAGAGCGCTGACGCTGTGATAAAGGTGTTCATCCACCGCCCCGTCGTCATTGGCATGGACGTCGAGTTCCCATGAACACCGGGCGACACTGAGCCGGTGCTTTTTCAAGCTCCAGGCGTCCTCATTGCTCACGCACCCGCGACCTTCGATCACCCTGGAAGCACGCACTCCCAGAGAAGCGGCGGTTTCCAGCCGGTCCGCCGGGGTGGTTTCCGCCAGAATTTCCCGGCGCATGCCGATTAACGCTTCCGTACACTGCCGCGGATTCAGCGGATCGCATCCCAGACGGTTTTTCCGTCGTTGCAACATTCGCCCGCCGCCATAATTGCCCTTTTCGTTTTCCCGGAGACTCCGCCGGTAAAACAGCGACAACTCCTGCCGGTACAGACGGCTCCGGCAATACGCCAGGTGCGCCAGATCGCCGTTGCCGGTG
Source organism: Victivallaceae bacterium (assembly GCA_031548025.1). Taxonomy (GTDB): domain Bacteria; phylum Verrucomicrobiota; class Lentisphaeria; order Victivallales; family Victivallaceae; genus UBA5239. The sequence goes on from JAVBRM010000015.1 coordinate 28,368, forward strand.
GCATCGATGAAACACGGCGCCTCCGCCCGATAACGGTTTCCGCAGTGATAATATTCCACAGCCCGGATCTCCCGCCCGGCGGTTTCCGCGCCGATGACGGTACAACCATACAGTCTCCGTACTCCGGCCTCATCCAGCAGACCGTCCCAGACATGCTTCACGATTTCCGAGTCCACCATGCCGCGCCGCCAGGTAAATTGCGGATATAGAGTATTGGGCGATTCCGTCAACCCGGTAAAACCGCCGTGCCGTTTCAGCTCGGCGCTCCATTCAAACCAGATTGCGGGAAAATCAACTCCGTTGGTACTCAGCACCACGCTGACCATCTGCGCGGTCGCCGCTCCGCCCGGATAATCATTCTGCTCGATCAGCAGAACCCGGCGGCCTTCACGCCCGGCTGTCACCGCCGCCGCGCAACCCGCCGGTCCGGCCCCCGCAATAATTAAATCAAATTCTTTCAAAAACATCATAAATATAAATTTTATTAACTGATTTGATTATTATAATAACACGGAATTCCGTATTTAACAACAAGAACATATCGCAATATTGTGACATGAATAAAAGAATTGTGACAAATATCAAATGTAGCTCCAATCACGAATATGACTTATTTGACTGAATTGTGATTTGATTTAATTCCGCCTGAAGTTTATCTTATCTGTAACTGTATCAATAATTCATTGAGGAATTCGATTATGTATGCTTGGAGTGATTTTGAACAAATCGGCCGGAAATGCGATCTGACCGAGCCGCAGATGAATGAGCTTGCACCTTTTTACCGGACTCTGAATACGGAACAGTTTGATCAGTGGTCCGCCTTGTTTGAACAGGGTAAATTGGATGCTAAAGTTCTGGCGGAGGTTTATAATCAACCGGAATTGCGCCGGTTACAACTTTTGCTGGCGCTCTCGCTGTATCCGGAAGGACGCAAAAAGTTTGCGGAACGCGGCTGGCCTGTAACGATTTTCGATAATACGGTCGTCGATGTGGCGATTTGGGTCAAGCATCATCAGGACAATTTCGGCTATGTCGGCATGGAATGGCGTATTGCCGGCTGGTATCGCTCGATGTTCCTGGGGCAAACCGTCCGCTTTGGCCGCCTGCAATGCAATACCCAACATAATTTCCATGGTGAATTTTCGGTTTACCGCCACCGGACAAGCGGCGAATTGAAATACCCGCTGGCAACATCACCGGGAAATGACTGGGAATGCGTGCTGAAACATGACGATCCGACCATCAATATTCATATACCGGCCTCCGGCCCGATGTTGGTCGAGGACTGCAAGGCGTCCATCAAAGAGATGCTGGCGTTTTTCCGTAAATACCAGCCGGAGGTCGGAATCAAAGCGGCAGTCTGTTATTCCTGGCTATTGGACCGCCAATTGCAACAGATTTTAAAGCCTACCTCAAATATCATTGCTTTCCAGCAGATGGGACATCTGTTCGACTTCAGCGAAGGCAGTGGTGATCATCAGGAAACAATCTGGCGGATTTTCGGCGAAAAAGGCAAGAACGAAGGCGTCAATGCCGTGCCGCACCTCACCGACATGCAAAAACGCATCGCGGCATTCGTCAATAACGGCGGCATATTCTCCTCCGGCGGCATATTCATTCTGCCGGAAGAGATTGATTCCTGGTAATTTTACGGAATTTTGAACTCACAGGGGACGGCGGTCTGGCACAGGCCGCAACCCAGGTTCAGATCCGCCCAGCCGTATTGCTCAAGCCGCTTGGGATCGACATTTTTGTCGATATAAGTGGCACAGGCTTTTTTGTCGCGGTCGGAGATCTCTTTGCCGATGGCGTGAGCCGGGCAGCGTCGGATGCACGCTCCGCAGCGGTTGCACCAGGCAAAAGGATCATCACCGTACGGACGGATATCCGGCGTAAGTTTCAGCGAGGTGACGACCGTGCCGAAACGCCCGGCCACTCCGCGTTCGGTAATCAATCCCGCCGACAAGCTGAAAGTGCCGAGCCCGGCCACAAACGAGGCATGGCGCTCGGACCAGCGCGAGGCATAGCCGTTGGCATACGCATCGAAACCTTGTTTGACCTGCAACAGCTGGGGGGCTACAGCCTGGTAACCGGCTTCTTCCAGGTGACGGCAGAGTTGGTGGCGCATTTGATCGTTGGCCAGCTCGCCGTAAGAACGGACTCTGGCCCATGATACGGCGGGGCGGGCGGTTTCCCGGCGATTGTCTTCCCGGGCATTGACCTGAGCCGGCATGAACCAGCAGATGACCGACTGGGCATCGGGCACAACTTCCCGCGGCGTCCAATGGAACTCCCCGATAACGGTTTTGAACTTTTGAAAAAACGGATCGGCGGCATCCGCTACCTTTATATGCGGCGGTTCGAAAAACTCCCTGGCATCGGTAATGAAATAAAGTTTTTCCACGATTGATTCAATTTGTGCGCGGTCCATGATGTAACCCCTTATGTATTTGCGGTAAATTTAACTCTCCAACAGATAAATATCAAATTTTTTGTAAAATATTGCAGGACGATGTATATTATTCCGTATTGAAATAGCAGAGGTAAATTATGAGCATGCCGGGAATCGATCTTAAAAATATTTTGAAGCCTGAACGGACGGCGGTTCTGGCGAAAGCAAGCAAAAAAGAAGCGTTGGACAAGCTGATTGAACTGTTGACGGTATCTTCGGCGGTAACTTCCGGGGACGAGCTGTATCAGGGGATCTGGCACCGGGAGCATTTGATGAGTACCGGAATCGGGTACGGAATTGCCATTCCCCATGTGAGGATGCGCTCGATCCGCGATCTGGCGGTCGCGGTCATGCTGGTCAAGGACGGAGTCGGCGATTACGAAAGCATCGATTCCAAGCCGGTTCATATCATTGTAATGATCGTAGCCAGGGAAGATCAGCACTCCCAGCATTTGAAATTGCTGGCCGCGCTTACTTCCTTCCTGAAACATGAAGATAATTACCGCCGGGTGATGGAATGCGAAGACACCGGTGAACTTTACAAGCTTTTGTCTGAAATATGAGCGTATTTGCCAGATTAATCTTGATTCTCGGTATCGCCCTCGTGGGCGGGCTGGCGGGTGGCTACTGCTGTCGCCGGGTGAAAATTCCGCCGACCGCCGGGTATATCCTGGCCGGGTTGCTGCTGGGAGCCGGTTTCAAGCTGTTTCATGACACCGATATCGAAATGCTCCAGACGCTGAATCCGGTGATCCTGGGTATTCTGGGGTTCATGGGAGGCTGTACACTGCGTTTTGACTATATCCGCAAACATGGCCGGAGACTGGCCGACATGGTGTTGTGCGTGGGAGCCATCACTTTTATCCTTACCGGCGGAGCGATTTTCCTGCTGCTGAACCATCTTTTGCAGGACATGGTTACGGCCGGGGCCGCGGCTTGTTTGCTGGGAGCGCTGGCGTGCGGCATCGGACCATGGACCACCTATAAAATCATTCAGGACACCCGCTCGCGGGGGACGGTCAGCGCGGCTCTGAAATCAATTACCGGATTGAGCGTGTTGCCGTTGATCATCATGTATTGCGTCGGAGTGATTTGCAGCATGTTTATTTCGCAGGGAATCAGCGGCGAAGTACTCGGCAAGCTGGTGGTGCTGCTGGGCGGAGCGATGCTGCTGGGAATCTTCTTTACTGTTCTGCTGCTGCTGGCGATGAAAATCACCTCGGTGGTAAGCCATGCGGCGGCAATGATCCTGGCGTTTATCCTGATTTTGTCGGGCTTGACCGCCCCCAGCGAAATCGATACGATTCTGGCGACTTTTGTGCTGGGCGCGGCGCTGGCAAACCTGCCCTCACGCCTCGGCGGCGAGGCAACCCAAATGCTGCGGGATTTTCACTTGCCGATCTATGTGATTTTCCTGGTGGTGGTGGCGGCGCAGTTGGAATTTGAACAGATTCCGGATTATTACTGGAAATTGACCATGGTATTTGTCGCGGTCGGGTGCATCGGCAAAGCGATCGGGGTTTGGTTCGGCGGTCTTTTTTATGAAAAATCACCGCATATCCGCAAGTATCTGAGTCTTTGCCTGAACTGCCAGAGTGCATTTACCATTGCGCTGGCGGTGGGAGCGGAGTCGTATCTGGCGGGACACCGGGAAGCCGCCCAAGGCATGGTTTTCACCGCGGTAATGAGCACGCTGATATTGCAAATACTCGGGCCGTTCTCCGCTACTAAAGCTTTGAAAAATGCCGGCGAAACCGGCCGCAACCTCAGCGACGACGATTTAATGGCCGAAATGACGGTGAGCGACGTCTACACCAAAGGTTGCGCCACCGTCCGGGAAAACGAACCGCTGCCGAATATCCTGACGCGCTTCGCCGAGGCCGAACAACTGAGTTATCCGGTCTTGAACCAGGATGGCGAACTGGCCGGAATGTTGAGTTTCAATGCTTTGCGCGGAGTAATGGCGGACCGGGATTCCTGGGAGTGGCTGGTCGCCGCCGACCTGATGGAACCGGTCACGATCCGGGTCATGACCTCCGATCCGCTGGTCAAAGCCAAAGAATTGTTGGAAAAAAGATCAATACCGGTTATTCCGGTGATGGACAGCGAAAACGACTACCGGCTTGCCGGGGTCATCGACCTGCCCACCATCCGGCGCAAAGTACATTCGAAATTATTAATGCGGACTCATCCGGGTAATCATACAATAAAGGGTTGAAATTATGAACAAAATCATCTTGAAGCCGGGACGGGAAAAATCATTGTTGCGCCGTCATCCGTGGATTTTTTCCGGAGCGATCGGCAAAGTAAGCGGCTCTCCGGAGTCCGGCGAAATCGTCGAAATCCTATCCGCCGAGAGTAAATTTCTGGCGCTGGCGGCGTGGTCGCCCAAATCGCAGATCATCGCCCGGGTGTGGTCGTTTGAACGGACCGGGATTAATCATGATTTTTTCATGAAGAAAGTCGGTGAGGCCGTCAAAGCACGAGAAGGATTGTTTTCGGAATGCCCGAATCAACTGGCTTCCTGTCGCCTGATCGCCGCCGAATCGGACGGTTTGCCCGGTGTTATCGCCGACCGTTACGGTGACTATATCGTCTGCCAGTTCCTGAGCGCCGGAGCGGAAGCGCAACGGCAAGTCATTGCCGACTGCCTGAACGAAATCTGCCGCCCCGCCGGTATTTACGAGCGCTCCGACGTGGCAGCCCGCCAGAAAGAGGGCCTGACCGACCGGACCGGAGTGATTTTCGGCGAAGAACCGCCGGAAATGATCCAGATCATCGAAAACGGCGTAAAATTCGGGGTGGATGTCAGAAACGGCCACAAAACCGGATTTTACCTGGACCAGCGGGACAACCGGGCCGCGGTGGCCGCCTATGCCCCCGGCAGGAATGTTTTGAACTGCTTTTCGTACACCGGCGGCTTCGGCACCGTGGCCGCTGTGGGAGGCGCCGAACACGTTACCAACCTCGACAGCTCCGAACCGTCGCTGGCGCTGCTGGCCGGCAATATGAGCTTGAACAATATCGGCACTGACCGCTACACCAACGTCACCGGCGACGCCTTCAAAGTTCTGCGCCAATTCCGGGACGAAGACCGCCGGTTCGACCTGATCATCCTCGACCCGCCGAAATTCATCGAATCGCAACAGCAATTGCATCGCGGCTGCCGGGGTTACAAAGATATCAACCTGCTGGGCTTCCAGCTCTTGAACCCGGGCGGAATGCTTTTCACCTTTTCCTGTTCCGGGCTGATGGAGAGTGCGCTTTTCCAGAAGATCGTAGCCGACGCCGCGCTGGACGCTGGTCGCGACGCCCTGGCGATCCGCTGGCTCTCCCAGGCTCCCGACCACGCAGTATCACTGAACTTCCCCGAAGGCTATTACCTGAAAGGACTTCAACTGCAAGTAAGGTAATTGCCTGCGGAGTGCGGTTTATGGACGATGAAAATTTAAAGTATAGTGGAGATTTTGACGAATACCTTCGTCAGAGTGATCCCAATAAGCAGGAACGGGCGGAATCGTGGAAAACTGCCATTGGCTTGCAGGCTGTTGATGGGTTAAAGCCGTCATCCTATCTTTTGGAGGCTGCCAGGCGGCATATTGAAGGCGACATTACCATCGATGAGGTCAAAGGACTAATCGAACGCTATTATCAGTCAAAAACGGCAAAAATCAAGCACGACAGTGAGACGGAAGAAGCGGACAAAGCTTCCGCCAATATCGCCAAACTGTTAAACGAAAAGACGTTTTCATTTTCTCCGGTTGGGTATATTGCGATTCATCGGCGTATTTTTGAAGGAGTCTTCAAGTTTGCCGGCGAAATTAGAAATTACAATATTACCAAGAAAGAATGGGTTCTTCGCGGCGATACCGTTTTATATGCCGGCGCGGATGAAATTCGGGGTGCGCTTGAGCATGATTTTTCCAAGGAATCCGAGTTCGATTATAAGGGGTTATCGCTGGCTGAAATGGTAATTCACTTTACCAAATTCATCTCAAATCTCTGGCAGATTCATCCATTCGGCGAAGGCAATACGCGCACGACGGCAGTATTTGCCATCAAGTATCTTCGCGCGATGGGATTTGAAGCCGGCAATGATTTGTTTGCCGATAATTCATGGTACTTCCGCAATGCCCTGGTGCGGGCGAACTACCGTAATTACCAAAAGGGAATCAGTTCCAACCTGGAATATTTGGAACTGTTCTTCCGCAATTTATTGATGAATGAACAGAATGAATTAAAAAATCGCTATTTGCTCATCAACGCACCGGAAAAGCTGCAAGGGCAAAACACTCCAAGCCGACAAATACCCGACAAGTCACCCGACAAGTCACCCGACATGCTTGGGGTAGTTAATCAGAATCTCATGAAACTGGTTGGCACCCTTGCTGAGCGTGAGATGTCTGTCCGTGAAATGCTTGCGGCATTGGAATTGCATGACCGTGAAAATTTTTTGAATGGTTATCTTACGCCGGCAATTAAAGAAGGCTTTGTGCGGTTGCTTTATCCAGATAAGCCCAAGCATCCACGGCAAAAATATCAGCTGACCGTAAAGGGGCTGACGCTGTATCAGGAATTACAAAGGAATGAAAATCCCAAGGGGTTCCCCTCATCGATTTGATATTTTGGAATAAGGGAAAAATTTTCCCCATCGGATTTGAGAAAATCCAAATTTGGAGTAAATTTAATGACGAATCACTATGGAGAAATTTGCAATGGCTGAAAATAAGAAGAAAACAATTGCGGTTTTGACCAGCGGCGGCGACGCCCCGGGGATGAATCCGGCGGTTCGTGCGGTAGTCCGCGGCGGTATTGCCTACGGCATGGATGTATATGCGATATATGAAGGGTATCAGGGGCTGATCGAAAACCGGATCGTCAAAATGGAATGGAAGTCGGTTTCCGGGATCATCGGGCTCGGCGGAACAATCATCGGGACCGCCCGCAGCAAGGATTTCAAAACCCAGGAAGGGTTGTTGAAGGCCGCTGAAAACCTGATTACCCGCGGGATTGACAATCTGATCGTGATCGGCGGCGACGGCAGTTTGACCGGCGCGGAAATTTTCAGCCAGCAGTGGGGCGCGTTGGCCGACGAGCTGGCGGCCACGGGAAGAATTACGCCCGAGCAGCGGGCGGCTGTGCCCAAGTTGCGGATTATCGGTATGGTCGGCTCCATTGACAACGACCTGGCGAACTCCGATATGACCATCGGGGCGGATTCGGCTTTGCACCGGATCGTCGACGCCATCGACGACCTCCGCAGTACCGCTTACAGCCACCAGCGGATTTTTATCGTCGAAGTAATGGGGCGCAATTGCGGTTACCTCGCGATGATGAGCGGGATCGCGACCGGTGCCAGTTGGGTATTTATCCCGGAACATCCTCCCGCCGATACCTGGCATGACGATATTTGCCGGCAGTTGAATGAGGGCCGTTTGGCCGGACGCCGCGACAACATCATCATCCTGGCGGAAGGCGCGCGGGACCGCGAGGGCAATCCGATTACCAGCGATCAGGTTCGCGATATTATCATGGAGCAACTTCATGTGGAGTGCCGGGTTACCATCCTGGGGCACGTTCAACGCGGCGGCTCGCCCAGCGCTTATGACCGCTATATGAGCACCGCGTACGGATATCAGGCCGTCAAGGAATTGTTGACCGACGACCCGGAAAATGAAGCGAAAATTGTCGTGTCCAAAGAAAACCGGGTGGTCACCGTACCCCTGGTCGCTACTGTGGAAAAAACCCGGGCGATTACCAAAGCCGTAAACGAACTTGATTTCGCCAAGGCCGAAAGCATGCGCGGCATCGGCTGGAGCAAAATCAACTGGCTGGTGGACCTCAGTGCTCAGGTTAAGCCCGAGAAACAGCCGGGCGAAGGGAGTCCGCGGATCGGCGTGATGACCGTCGGGCACCCCGCCTCCGGCATGAACAGCGCGATCCGCACGGTAGTCAGGGCCGGTATGAACAACGGTTACCGGGTCTTCGGCATCGAGGATGGCGTGCAAGGGCTGATCGGCAATAAACTCCGTGAATTCGGATGGATGGATGTCGACCACATGGCCGGTTTCGGCGGAAGCCATCTCGGCACCAACCGGACACTGCCGGAGGAATGCGATTTCTACCGGATTGCCGCCAATTTGGAGAAACATGCGATTTCCGGGCTGGTGGTGATCGGCGGCTGGACCGCTTATGAATTCATCAACCGCCTGAAAAAAGCCCGGCCCAATTTCGATATTTTCAATATTCCCATCGTCTGTATCCCCGCCACCATCAACAACAATATGCCCGGGGCGGAAATCAGTATCGGCAGCGATACCGCACTCAATATCATCGTGGACGCTCTCGACAAGATCAAAACCTCCGCCGACAGCGCGCGGCGTCTGTTTGTGGTCGAGGTCATGGGCCGTTACTGCGGCTATCTGGCGATGATGAGCGGAGTGGCGGCCGGGGCGGAATTCGTTTACACCCACGAAATGGGCCTGACCGTGGATATGCTGGAAAAACATACCCACAAACTGATCGACACTTACCGGCGTGGACGCCGGACCGCGTTGATCATCCGCAACGAAAATGCCAATCCGACTTATGACCTCAACTTCATCAGTGCGCTTTTCGAGGAAGAAGGCGGCGACTGGTTCGATGTGCGCAAGACCGCGCTCGGGCCGATCCAACAGGGGGGAGTGCCGACTCCGTTCGACCGCGCCCTGGCCTCTCGCCTGGCCTATGAGGCTACGCAGGAAGTCATGAAACGCTTCGAAATGAAGGACAGTTCATGTCTTATGGTCGGACAAGCCGGCGGCAAAGTGGTAGTCACCGATTTCGAAGACCTCGGAAGGCTGGCCGCGAAAAAATGGCAGCGCCCATTGTATCAGTGGTGGGAAAACTATTATGAAGTAGCCCACGTCCTGGCCGAACTTCCCCCGAAAAACGAAACCCCAGGCGAAGATTAAATCAATTCTTCTTTCTGCCGCCGGTAAAATCACCGGCGCAGAATTGAGATTAATCTTTTCTGATTAATTCCGAGTAATTGGCGGGGGGAGACGGCAATTTGTCCACCTTGGGATTGACGTAATGCTGGTGCCGGAATTGAGTGAAATCGCCATGGAGTTCGCCGCGGCTGACCCGGTATTCGAACGCTTTACGGTCGGTGAAACCATTGAGCAGCATCCCAATGTCGAACTTCATTTCCGGACGAATCAGTTTGATGCTCGGAAACAGTGAGGTAAAACAATTGTGTGAGAGCGTGTTGTAAAATCTCGGGTGATCTTTTAACTCGTTGACCCGGCGGATGATATCCAGAAAAACCGTCCTGATTTCATTTCTGTCCAGCCGGGTCGGGTAGAGATAGACGTCTTCATGGCGGTAGTTGGTCCGCAGCCCGAGGATATCGCGTTCAGTCCCCAGGATCATCAGGAGTTCGAACTGTTTGTACATGCCGGGCAGACCGCCCTGTATGTCATTTTTCTCGAGGCGGGTTTCCACCGACACCACCAGGTGCCGCCCGTCAGAAAATCCAAATGACAGCATGGAGTGTGCGATCGCTTGCATGCCGCCCCAGTGAACCTGGATATAATCCATGGAACTCAAGTCGTCAAGATTATAAGTTTCGTCGATATAACGCATGTCGAAATCAGTTTCGGTGCGGTACGCGAAATCGCGGATGTTGTGGATGGTGAGCTGTTTACCGTCCGTACTGGACGCAGCGTAAGGATTGCGGGAGCACGACGGCTGCCAGTCGCGGTCGTTGGAAGCCGGAATCAGGATGTACCAGATGATGATGATACCCATCAGCCCCAGCGCGCCCCGGAGCGGGAATTTATATTTTCCCCTCACCAGAATCGCCGCCAGCAACAGAATCAATACCACAAAAGCGAGAATACAGCGAAGCCAGCCCCAAGGCAGATTCGAATACCACACCGCCCCGAAACACCACGCAGTGACTACCGAATACAGCAGGTAACCCGGAACCCAGGCCAGATATTTCAAGAAAGGGAGAAACTTTTTCAAGCTCACTTTTTATTGGCCTCCTTTTTGAAACCGTAACCGTCGAGCAGGCCGTTTTGATGGAGGTGCTCCAGCAAAATCCGGCGAACTTCATCAATCGCCGCCGCATTGGTCTGGACGCTATGACCGGATTTGACGATCAACTCACTGGCGGCTCCGTTCAAGTGGGCGCTGCGGTACGTTACAATACCGTCGGTGCCGCCGGGAACGCCGGCTTTCTGATTGTTGCCGATAATCGAGTGGTAAGGCACGCCTTCGACAAACGGAGTGGAATCAATGGCCAAGAGAGAGCGATTTTGGGGGTTCAGACTGCTGATGCCGGTAAGCTTGGCAAGGTCATCTTTGCTCTTAAACAGTTTTATATCGAGAATCGCCAGTTTGGTAACGGCATAAACCGTCTGTACGATGTCCTGCGGCAGGGTGATCATTGATGCAAAGAAGTTGGCATATGAAAATGTCGCCATATCCGACCCCTGGTGCGGTACCGCCATGAACACCACCCGGCGCACAAACGGCAATGCCTGGTAATTGATCATGCCTTTGAGTTTTTCCAGTTTTTCCGGCTCCAGTTTCTCCTGAACTTTTTCCCATTTATCCTCAAAAAGCTGTTCCGCGAGATGGTCTCCGCTGTTCTGGATCAATGTTTTGCTGATCAGACCTCCCATACTGTGAGCGACGATGATCATATTGTTGAACTTGGGATTATTACCCTCCGGGTCGAACTTCTGCCTGAATTTGGTGAGTTGATCCCGGAGCAGGTGGGCCGAATAAACAATCGGATTGCCGGTGGGGTAGCCGAACATCAGAAACTGGTAATTTCGCCGGATCGGTTCGGAATCCATCAGCGTATTGAGCATTTGCGACCAGGTACGCGGATTGGACATCAGGCCGTGAACAAACAGCACCGGTATCCGGTCCTTGGAATACGGGGTCATCATATAAAGGCCGTTTGCCGTATAGTCCCCGGGATGGAATAACGCGGTGATGCCGTCGAGCAGTTCCGGCTGTTTGAGCATGTAGGCAATCGGGGTGGTGTAGTCAAGCTCCAGCGGATATTTTTTGCCGGCGACCTCCACTTCTTCCTTCCGGTGCGAATCATAATATTCCATGCAGGCTTCCACCTGATTGTCCTTCATCTTCAGACGCATGAACAGCGTCACCGGGGACGGCAGCTTGTCCGGCACGTAATTGGATTTGGTATCCATGCCTTCTTTCAAAACCGCGACCATGGGAATACCGAGCCCGAAGCTTTCGCTGACACTCAGGGCATTTTTCACTTCGTAGTTAGTCACCGGAATGAATTCGCCGTAGTATTCCCGCGGAAAGGACAAATCACTGAAAGGCGGCTCAAAATGTAACCGCACGTCCATGATTGCCGTAGGCAAGTGAAACGCATCCAGCCAAAGCATATCCTTTTTCTTGAGATAGTCGAAAATCCGGTTGACCGCAATGTTATAGTAACGCGAAACAAACAGGTCGCTGGGATTGCTGAAAGTGCTCTTGGGCGGATAAAGATCTTCCCCAAACAGATAATAATAGCTGAATATGGCTGAGGTCGTGAAATACTTAATCGCCTTGTCATCGTCGGATTCACAGTGGCCGAGGTAGTTACAGATATTGGTCAGCCTTTCCAGGGTTTCACGCTCGTGATATTGCTTGAAACGCTGGGTCAGCAGCTCAATGATGATATCCGGATTTTTCTTAAACGCCGCATACAATTGATTGGTATTCAGGTAATTCCGGGTCAACTCCGAAAGTTCGTTGAAATTTTGCGAGGCTTTCACAAAACTGTCCACGCGTTTACCGCGCCTGACCTCCTTCAACTCGATGGCATTGGAACAGCCACTGAAAAGTACGATCATGAGTGCGATTGCACCGAGTAATTGCAAATATTTCATCAATCCACCTCATCCATCTCCGGCGGGGCCGGAGGCAATTTGATTACTTCTATTTTTTTCCATGCTCCGGTATGGCGGCGCCATACCAGCAGTATGCTATCGATCAGGACATAAAAGGTAATCCAGCTCCAAACCAGCCATGGAGCCGCTTCATGATGCCGGATCAGAATAAATGAACCGGGCAACTGGACAAACCATGATGTTAATATACTGAACACCAAAGGAATCCGGGTGTCGCCGGCCCCACGCAGAGCCCCCACCAACAGGAAACGCAGACCGTCAAGCAGGTTGGAGACGAACATCACCGCCAGGATCGGACGTCCGATGGCGATTACCTGGTCAAAATCATAGTTGGAACTGTTGGAAGAATGAAAAAACTCCATGACATATCCCGGGAAAACCAGATACATAAGCCCAGCCGCCAACATGTAAACATAGAGAATCCGCAATGACCGCCAAACCACCCGCTCCGCCACCAGCAACCGGCGGCGGCCGATATATTTGGCGGTGACCACCGAGGTGGCGTCCAACATACCGATAATCGGCATGCCGCCGATGAAGTTGATCAGCATGGCGATACTCATGGCCGCCATTTGTTCGCGCCCCAACGAAACCATCAGCATCAGGACGATGGCGAACGCCGAGTTGCGGATACAAGTCTGCAGACCTGCCGGAGCACCGAATTTCAACAGCTTGATGATATTGCCGCTGTCGAATTCACGGTGGTGCCGGGTCGGATAGCTGCTCTGCGGATAAAACAGGAAGCATGAAGCCGCGACCGCGGTGGAAAACATGCTGGCGGTGGTCGAAGCGATACCCGCGCCGACGATTCCCAGCGCCGGCAGCCCCAACGACGGTATGGCCTGGTCACCGTAAATGAAAATATAATTCAGAGGAATGCTGACAATACAGGCTCCGACCTTGATCGCTCCCACGATTTTGGTCTGGCCGCGCCCGATGAAAAACGAGAGGAAGGCCGTTTCAATACAAGCCAACCCGGCACACGGGCTCATGGTGACGAAATAATCAACCTGTCGCGCCAGGATGTCCGGATCGCCGCCGGAGCCCAGGGTCTGAATAATCCACGTGCCCAGATAAGGCAGAATCATACCGATGGTGGCGGCCACGATCAGGCCGAAATAAAGTCCGCTCCATGCGGATTTGATACAGCCGGTCTTATCGTCTTTGCCATGGTGCTGTGCCACCAGCGTGGCCGTAAAGGTCGTCGTAATCAAGAAAAACGACATGGAGGTAAAGAAAAACTGTCCGGCCGGAACTGCCGCCGTCACATCGGCGGTCGAGGCCTGAGCCAGGAACCAGCGGTTGACCAACATCATGATCGTATTGCTGGCATTCATGATAATCAGGGGCCACGCCACTCCCCAGATTTCTTTATAACCGCCCGGTTCAATAAACTGGCGGATACTGAAGTAACCGAATACCCGGTTTTTTATCGCGATAAACATAAATATCCCATGAAAAAGTAAATCACGTAATATACCGGGTAAAGGCCGGAAAGTCAACCTTACGCAGCAAAATTTGGACTGATTCCAGTCCTGTAGCCCCCGGGCTACCTTTATAAAATAGCCTTCCCGTCTATATAGGTCCGAATGATCTGGGTTGACGAGATCATCGGATCCCCGTCAGTGACAACCAGGTCCGCGTCTTTGCCGATTTCGATGGTTCCGACCCGGTCCGCGATCCCGAGAATAACGGCAGGATTGATGGTTATCGCCTTCAATGCCTCAAAGGGATCCATGCCGTATTTGACGGCGATGCCGGCATATAACGCCAGATTGGGCAATGGCGACACATGGGGACCGTCGGAAATTATCGCCACCAGACAACCGGCCTTAGATAAAATAGCGGGAGCTTCATAGGAACGGTAACGCAATTCGACTTTCGACGCGCTGGGCACAGAGGGTCAGTAGGCAATCGGATAACCGGCCTCCGCCAGATACGGCGCGATCAGATGCCCCTCGGTACAGTGTTCGAGGGTAATATTCAAATTGAATTCCCGGGCAATCCGGATGGCAGTACAGATATCATCCACCTGATGGGCATGGACTTTCAGCGGCATTTCGCGTTTCAGCACCGGTATCATGGCCTCGAGCTTCATGTCGAACGCCGGAAATTTCGACGCATCGCCGGCGGCGGCTTCTTTTTTGGCGATGTATTCGCGAGTTTTGAACAGAATTTCACGTAACTTCGCCGCGATATTCATCCGGGTAAAATTATACTTGAATTTCGGATTTTCGCCAAAAGCGCATTTCATCGCCACCGCTTCCTTGATCAGCATTTCCTCAACGATGGCGCCGGTGGTTTTTACCGCACAGAAGGTCCCGCCGATGATATTGGCGCTGCCCGGACCGGTAGCCACGGTGGTGACTCCTCCTTTGGCTGCGGAATAAAAGTTCTCCTCCGCCGGATTCAAAGCATCGATGGCACGCAGTTGCGGGGTTATGGAATCGCTGCCTTCGTTGACATTCGCCCCGGCCGGTCCAACCCCGAAGCCCGCCAGTCCGACATGGGTGTGGGCGTCGATGAATCCGGGATAAATACGAGCCCCGGCGGCGTCGAAAATTTCACCTTTCCTCGGGCGCGGCAATTTTTTCCCGAGATCGGTAATTTTGCCGTTCTGGACCAATATGTCTCCTTTGAACGGCTCGGGAGACGCCACCGAATAAATCATGCCGTTGGTAATTAATAACTTCGCATTCACAGTTCTACTCCTGTTTGATCTTTGCAATACTTTTAAAAACCAATAATAGAGAATATATCGACAAGCATCTTTAGTCAAGCATCGGATTTGCAAAAATCATGAAAAACGCCGCTCTACAGGATAGGCGTTAGAAGGGCGCAGAGGTTTTCGAGGAGCTGCTTGGAAATGCGGGTCTTCTGGATTTCCTCCAGGGTAACCGGTTCGGACTGGTCGAATTCCTCTTGGAACTGGCGGCGGAGATCGTCGATGAAACCGGAGTTTTCCGTACAGAAATCCAGTTCGTAATTCAACCGGAAGCTGCGGACGTCGCAGTTGCTGGAGCCCATGAACGCCCATTGACCATCCACAATCATGGCCTTGGCATGGGAAAATGACCCCGTCCGGGAAAATATCTTCACACCGCCCCGCAAAAACGTGCGGTAAAGGCTCTTGGCAGCCCAGTCAACGTAGAAATGGTTGTTGTATTTGGGAACGATGACTTTGACGTCGACACCACGGGCGGCGGCCATAGTCAAAGCTTTGACAAATGCCTGATCCGGAACAAAATACGGACTCATAACCCAGAGGGTTTTCCGGGCGGTGGCCGCCGCCGTGAAAAAGACGTTCATAGAACTGCCGGCATTTTGCCCGGGGCCGCCGGCCACTACGCGGATGATGGCTTTGCCGGTGGGCTGGGGATCCGGAAAATGTTCTTTTCTAATGACTTCACTCAAGTGTTTACCGGTAGAAAAAGTCCAATCCCGCAGGAAAGCCATTTGAAATTCCGACACGCTCGGACCGGTAATCCAGCAGTGGAGGTCGTGAATCCGTTTGGTTTTCGGACGCCTCAGAGCTTTGCCCATGTTGTCGTCGGAAATATTGATGCCGCCGGTAAAGGCAATGCGCCCGTCCACAATCAACAACTTGCGGTGATTGCGCAATTGAATGCGCCAAGGCGTAAAAATATTGATCGGCGAAAAGGCATGAATCCGAAAACTTGGAAGCTGTTTTTTGGTGTACCGACGGAAAAAATGGCTGAAATAGGCCTTGATGCTGCCGAAGCCGTCGTACAGGACTCGAACATCGACCCCTTGGGCGGCCTTTTCGCTCAGTTCGTTGAATATAGCCTTGGCAATCAAGTCGTTGCTGATGATGAACGACTGAAGATGGATGCTTGTTTCCGCACGGCGGATGGCTTGGAGCATGGCGGCATAGGCGGTTTCACCGCTGCGCATCAGTTCCACCCGGTTGCCACCGAGACGGAAAGCATTTTCCGACAATAACTTATCGAGAGTGCAATTGTAATCCGATTCTTCTTCCTCGGATTCCAGCAAATACTCGCCGAGTTTCGTATAAAAACTACTGTATTTGCTCTTGAAATACTCGTAGCGTTCCCGGTTGGCCGCTGCCATACTTTCGGCCATGGCGGCGGTTCGCGAACGGGACATATTGAAGCCGAAACAAAAATAAAGCAAGCTGCCGGCGCCCGGCAGCAG
>JAVBRM010000062.1:0-13236 GCA_031548025.1 Victivallaceae bacterium
GCCGTCAGCAGCACCGCCAGGCAAATTCCCGCGACCAGACGTGGCCGCCGGATAGGCCCGAAGTTCAGCCGCTGCAACTGTACCGTGCGGTCGCGGTTCGGAATCAGGCCCGGCAGAATAAAATAAAAAAGCGGCAGGCTCAACAGCAGCGAACAACCGGCGAAAATACCCAACTGCCGGTAAAACGCGATTCCCCCGCAGCTCAACAACAGAAATACCCCGGCCGAAGTGCCGAGCCCAAGAAACAGCGGCAGGCCGAGCCGCCCGATTCGCCGGCTCCCCATCTTACCCCCATGGGCCGCGTAAACATGGATACCGGCATCGACCGCCATCGCGACCACGGCGCTGCCGAGCCCCAGCACCACCCAGAAAAGCGGCCTGAAAACCCAGCTCATTACTCCGAGGACGATGACCGTGGCCAGCAACGGAATCAGCGGCAGCCAGAAACCGTAAAAATCCCCCCGGTAAATCACCAGAAAAACCAGCACCAGAAAAACCATTCCCACAATTCCGATCCGGGTAATATCGCGTTTGAGCAATTCCTCGTTTTCCAGCGCATGCAAATGCGGCCCGGTAATTCCCCATGTGGCGGCGTTGCCGACCGTTTCGCGCAGGGTTTTCTGCAGTTCGTCGTAAAATGGCCGGAATTTTGCGCTGTCCCCGCTCGCGATATCGATCTGTAGGATCATCAACGCCCGGCTGTGATCACGCGAAGCGGTAATTTCGCTGTCCGGCGCAAACGCCATACCGGATAACTCATAAAAATGTTGCAATTTGACCGCCGGGCGATTGGCCAGCAGCAGCGGGTCGGTCCGCAACTGCTCCGCAACCCCGGCCAACGGCAAGCTCAGTTGCCGTACCGCTCGCGACGCTACCGCCTCCGGGGACTGCGTCTGCAATACAGAAGCGGGAAAATTCCATGCGGGGGACTCCATCGCCGCCTGGCGGCGTTCCAGTAGAATCTCCGCGCCGGAACGGTAATGAATATTCCGGATATGCGGCAAGGGTTTCAGCGCCGCCGCCGTACGGTCGAGCAGCGCGGAGTCGATTCGCCCCTCCTTGCCGAAATCAAATTCCACTACCAACCGGTTGGCCGAATCCGTATGTTGAAGCAGCCGGTAAGCATGCCCGATATCCGAATCGGCGGCGAAAAAAACCTCCAGACTGGTACTGTAATCGCCCCGCAGCGCCGCCAGTCCAGCCACCGCCAGCAGCACGATCACCACCACCGCCAGCAACCGGCGGCGGCGAACGGCCGCGATAACCGCCCGGGTAAGTTTTCGTTCTAGCGTGGAGGTATCAGCCATGCATCTGCCTGAATTACGGGGTTTCTTTGTACGGAGTGGAAATCGATACGAATCAGATCGCCGCCCTTTTCTTCGATCTGGATTTGCCGGATCGAAGTATAGCTTTCGTCAAATTCAAACTCCACACCTTTTATATATTGCTGAAAAAAACGGTCCGTCGGCGTCAGGGACAGCCGGCGCGGGTTGATCAGCTCAAAGGTAAACTGCTTGCGCATTTCCGTAAGGTCGGCCGCCATCCAACTGGATAAATTACTGAACAGCAGTTTAAGCCACGGCATACGTTCCGCCGACAGTTTGATCACTTCGCCGGTTTCGCCGTCCCATTGGCGAAACTCCTGTTCCGAAATAATGCAGTAATAGCGGATCGGCGAACGGACATGCCAGCCGAGCCGTTTGC
Source organism: Victivallaceae bacterium (assembly GCA_031548025.1). Taxonomy (GTDB): domain Bacteria; phylum Verrucomicrobiota; class Lentisphaeria; order Victivallales; family Victivallaceae; genus UBA5239. Next base: position 1,705 of record JAVBRM010000062.1, read on the forward strand.
CCTTTTCGAGCAGCATTTCGCCGTCGGTACGGATTTCCATGTCGAGATTTTTCAGAATCCGGGTCTGCCTGAAATCCGCCCGCAACGTCTTGAGCCCCGCGAAATTCTCCGCAGCTTTGGCGATGACCTCGTCCACTTTTTCCGTTTGCCCCCAGAGCCCCAGACATCCCAGCAACAACAGACAAATCAGTGAAATACGCATAATTTTAATTCTCCTCTGGCGATTTTCTCGCCGGTTCCGGGGCGCTTGATCCGGAACGTGACCATGTGCCATTCATTGACGATCGCGGTTTCGGTAATGCCGATTTCCACTTTTTCGCCCGCCGCGACCGAATCGAAAATTTCAATTCCGCTGCCGCCCCCGAGCATACCCTGGGCCGCCCGGCCGCCATGCCGGAAAGTATCCACCGCTGCCGCCCCCTGGGCCACCATTTCAATCAGCGCCGAACGTTCCAGGCGGCCGTCCGCGGTCAATAGCGGATGATCGGGAGGAACCATTCCGGTAACGAGAAATTCTTCGCCGCTCAAAATCAATTCGTCGATCATCACCATCGGTTCGCCGTGCGGCACGAGCTTTTTGGCCGAACAGGGCAGAAAAGTGATTTCGGCGAGGCGTCCGGCATTGCGCCAGCACATCGGGTCGGAGGCCAGATAGTCGCCGGTCAGTTGATACGCCGCGCCGCGGCATCCGTAACAGCTCTCCGCCAGCTCGCAATTGCGGCAGGGCTCTTTGATTCGCTGCCGGTAATCCTTCAGATTGCGGAGCATGATGCTGTTTTCCAGCAATTCGCGCAGGGGAGTCCGGCGGACATTGCCGATGCGCGCGGTGATCCCGACACAGGGCATCACATCGCCGTTGGCGGCCACCAGACAGGAATAAAGATGGCGCAGGCATTTGCCTCCGACCAGCGGCGGCTGCGGCACCCAGTCGATGCCGAGCCCGGCGTCGTAGGCGGCGATTTCGGCGAAAATCTTTTCCATTTTCGCCGCGTCGATCAGCAGATCCTGATTTTCCAGGAGCCGCCCCTGCGGGGTAATCATCTCGAAATAAGGCCGGATTCCGCGTTGCCTCAAATATTTCCAGAGCTCCACTATGCCGTCGATATTGTCACGGGATATGACCGAGCTGGCCGCCAGTAATTCGCCCGTCACGCCCGCGTGTTCCAGATGATCCAACGCTCTCAGGGCGTCGGCGAGCGCATTCGGCACACCCGACAGTTTGGACTGAATTTCCGGTTTCAGGGAATTGAGCTTGACCACCACCCGGCTGCGATAACGCGCCAGCAGCGCCGCCATAGTCTCATCCAGTAAAGCGCCGTTGGTAAAGACTTCCGAGCGCATTCCCAGCGATTCAATCAGCTTGAGTTGTTCCTCCAGTTGCGGATAAAGCAACGGTTCGCCGCCGAGGATCACCACTTTGCGCGCGCCGAGCCTGGCCGCCTGCTGAATGACCGCGGCGATTTCTTCGCTGCTCATTTCATCCGAAGTATCCGGTTCGCCGACATAACAATAGGGACAGCGGTAATTGCAAATCCGGCTGAATTCGATTTCGATCGACAGCAGCCGCCCGGCCTCGGAAGCCTGATTGATTTCCGCATCGGTATAGTCAAATGGAGAGTTTTCCATAAATCCTAATCCTCCCGGGCTCGCAAATCGAAAAAGCGCGTGGCCTTTCGTGAGCGCCCGAATACTTTGCTTTTGACTTCATCCGCCCCGATCTGCCTGACCATGACCCGGATCCGGGTCTTCGCCTGCAGCAGCTCGCCGATGTGCTCCAGGTCGAGCTCCGGTCCATGCCCCGCGACCGTCACTTCCACCATATCCGAAAGCGCTTCGCCGGTCGCCGTGAGAAAATATTCCGAAATCTCCGGCAATTCGTCGAGTACCGAGAAAAATACATTCGGAAAAAGCGTGGTCCCTTTGATTTTCAGCATCTGGGATTTGCGTCCGAGAATCGGCCCCAGGCGGACACTGTTGCGCCCGCAAACGCATTTATTGGTGATCAGATAACTCAAATCGCCGGTTCGGAAGCGGACCAGCGGCATGCCGGTCACGCCGAGCGGCGTCACGGTAACCTCGCCGGTCTCTCCCGGCGGCAGCACCGCACCATCCTCGTCGAGGATTTCCACAATTGCCAGATCCGCCGGGGCATGGCCGCCGGCGCGTCCGCAACATTCGGTGAAACTGGTGGCGATTTCCGACGACGCATAAGTGGAATACGCACACCCCGGCCAGACCTGTTCCAACCGGCGGCCGAGCGGCGTCAAAGTCAAGTCGGCGGTACGCAGCGGCTCGCCGATACAGACGATGGTCCGGATGGAACCGCCGTCAATGCCGTTTGCCCTGAGGTATTCGCCGAACTTCACCAGGAAGGACGGCACCCCCACCATTGCTTCGGGACGCAAATGCCGGAATACTTCCGCATGCGCTTCCAGTGAATTCAAACCGTTGCGGATAGCCGAGGCCCCCAGCTTGACGCAGCCCGAATAATAAGCCAGTCCGGCGATGAAACAACGGTCCAGCGTGCAAGTCAAAAGCACCCGGTCGCCGGGGCGGATACCGGCGCTGTGGAATCCCACCGCGTCGTTATAGGCAAGCCTTTCCAGGTCGTGGGCGGTGTAGGCGATCCGGCAGGGACGGCCGGTGGTTCCGCTGGTGAAACAGATATCCGCGAGTTGCCCGGGCGCTACGGCGGCAAATTCGTCGTTGCGGCTCGCAAGGTCGTTTTTGGTAGTGGTCGGCAGCGCGGCAAGCTCCTCCAATGTGATTTTTCGTGTCGGCAGTGCGGCATAAAAAGGTGAATTCAGCCGACAATAATCCAGGTGCGCATTCAGCAGTTCCGTCTGCACCCGGGCCAGTTCGGACGGCTCGGCGAAGGCCAGGCGGTCAGTCAGGCAATCAAAGGTACTCATGCTTCATTTCCCTCCATCGCGATACACTCTTCATTGATCCGGTTCCAAACCTGTTTTTTCAGGACGTAAGGGGTTTTCGCCTTCATCGCTTCGGGCGGCATCGGCGGTAGCCGCCGGACCCTGACGCGGCCGCTGCTGAAGCGGAATTTGCGGTCCGGCAGTTCTTCATTGCCCACGATACAGCAGGGGTAGACCGGCACTTGCAAATCCAGCGCCACTTTGAAAATTCCACTGTGAAAAGGATTCATTTTCCGGCTGCCGGAACGGGTCCCCTCCGGGAAAGCCGTTACGGAAATACCCAAATCCAGCTTTTGCTTCACCAACGCGCGCAACTGTTCATAATCGACCGCGGTCGAATCGATAAAACCGTTCAGACGGGCAAAAAAACCGAAGAAAAACAGTCGCATCGGCCAGCCGTTCACGATCTGGATCTGCGGCGTAGCCAACAGCGCCGCCAGAAAAGGATCTGAGCCCGAACGGTGATTGCAAATATAAATCCCCGGACGGCGTTCCTCCGGCGCCATATCCTCAAATCTGACCCGCATCACCGGCCAGACTCCCACCCTCGATATCAGGCGGCCATACCGGGCGATAAAAGCCACCGAACGCGGTTCCCGTCCCATCAGTTTCAGGATGGTAAAGGGGAGCAGCGCCACCAGAAGATAGGCGGCCGTCCACAAAAAACATCCGGCAAAGGCATATGTGGTGCAGCAAAACCGTTTCAAATTCAATTGCGCTCCTTGAACCTGGCCAGGAGTTCCGGATTCTGCTCGAGCAACTTGGCGCAAAGCGCGTAAATATCGCCGAGCGTCTCGACCTTGCGGACTTCCTCGTTGTGCCGCAGCGCGATTCCCATGCTGCGTTGAAGCCCGACCATCAGGTCAACCATATCCAGACTGTCCAGCCCCAGATCCTGAAAGATTTTCTTATCCGGCGTCAACTCGGCTTCTTCCAGCTCAAATTGATCCAGGAAAATAGCGTTTACCGCCGCTACAACTTCTGCGTTTTCCATTGTTTAAACCTTCCTTTATAATAAGTGTTAAATTCGTTTTCCAAGTAATACCGCATTGATTCCGCCAAAGGCAAAACAGCTCTTCAAAAAGACCTCTATCCGTGCCGGAGTATTCTCCCGCAGGTGCCGCAGTCCGGTGCAATCGTCGGCCACATTTTCCAGATTCAAGGTCGGCAGCAACATGTCATGTTCCAGCATTCCACCACACGCCGCCAGCTCAATCGCGCCGGAAGCCCCGAGCGTATGCCCCAGGTGCCCCTTCAGACTCGACACCGGAACCCGGTCGCCGAAAATACTCAGCAGCGCCGCCGCTTCCTCGCCGTCGCCCTGCAGTGTGGCGGTGGCGTGGGCGCTCACATAATCGACCCTCTCCGGCGTCATTTCCGCATCCGCCATGGCCAGGCGAATACAAGCCGTTATCGCGTCGCGCTCCGATTGGCTGACATGCGCTCCGCTGCAATTAGTAGCGTAACCGGCGACTTCAAAAAGAATCGGCGCGCCGCGCCGCATCGCGTGTTCGTATTCCTCCAGCACCAGAATTCCGGCGCCTTCGCCGCAGACCAGCCCGCAGCGCGCCGCGTCAAACGGACGCGAGATCGCCTCCGGAGCAAACACTCCACTTCCGGCCAGGGCAAAGAGCTGCTCGAAAAATCCGACCACCATCGGAGTCAACTCCTCGGCTCCGCCGGCCAGCACCACATCCTGCCGTCCGAAGCGGATGGCTTCATAAGCCGATCCTATCGACTGAAGCGCCGAGGCGCAAGCCGAACAGGGCGACAACTGGATGCCGTTAATTCCCATATAATTAGCCACATTCATCGCGGTAGTGTGCGAAATGCCTTTGAAAAATTGCAAAGCCGGCATCAGTTTGCGCTCGGGAGAATTCCAGATATTCACCGCCTCCTCGATCGCCCGCCCGCTGCCCATGGTGGAACTGATCATACAGCCGACCCGGCCGGAACTGAAAGTCGAGCGGTCAAGTCCGCTCTCCGTCACCGCCTGATCGGCGGCCAGTACGGAATAAAGAGAGAGATTCCCCATGGAACGCCGATATTTGCGGTCAATCCGGCGGACTTGCGCCTGGTCCAACTCCACCGGCGCCGCCAGCACCTGGTCAGGGGTAAACTCAGGCCATTCCGTCATCAACCGGGCGGCGGAAGCTCCCCGGAGCAAATTCTCCCACAATTCGGCACTCGAAAATCCCAGAGCCGAGACCACTCCGGCCCCGCTCACCACAACCCGTCTGGAACCGTCTCCACGCCTCATAAACCACCTCCAAGTCGCCGGTTAATCAAATCGTTATAAACTTCCTCGCCCATCAACAGCCGGAAAAGCAGAAAAGACGACATCATTGTGCCGAGTATTCCGGGGATCAGGGCATTATGCCCCAACGCATAGAAATTCCAGATCGGCAGCCGACCCCAGAAGCGTGGTTCTTCGACCCGCTGCCGGACGCCGTAACCGCAGCCGCGCGGTGGCGCGTAATCGCGAAAAGTGAGCATTGAAGCGCTTGCGCGGATTTTTACCTTGTCCCGAAAATGCGGATAAACCGTACAGACATCTTCGAACACCTGTTGCTGTTTTTGCAGCTTGTACTCCTGATAGGCGGCGCAACGGTGCCGGTCCGGCATCGCCCGCCAGCATTCCGTTTCTTCCGGGAAAACACTGCTGAAAGCATTGAGAGTTTTGACCGGCCCCCGCGGTCCGGTTTCCTGTGAAATCACCATGCCGGTACCGTATGCCCCGCGGCCCGGCAGAAGAATATTGTTCAAGTCCGGTTCGGAGAGATAACTGGTCAGCTCAGGCTGTTGCTGCAGCAGCGACTCGTCAAGCTCCCCGAAAATAGTGAAAAATCCGCAACTGTCCTGGGCGTTTTCAACCCGGGAACGGAAAATCGGCTTGATGGATTCCGGGGGCATCAATTCCATGATCGCCTCCGGATGAATCGACAGAAAAGCATCGTCGAATTCCAGTTCGCTGCCGTCAGCCAGGCGTACCCGGCGGCATTCGCGCTTCCGGTAATCCAGGCATTCGGCGATTTTATTCGAGGTCAAAATCGTAATTCCCAACCGCTTCGCCTCCCGCAGAAAACCGGAGATGAACGCGTCGCCGCCGCCGTCGACCTGGGCGATATGATGCGCCAGGCCGTAACTGACCCGGGCATGATGGGTCACGCTGGATTCGCACGGCGGCGTGCCGTGGCACATCGCCGCGCTGCAAAGCACCCCGCGCAATTCGCCCCGGATACCGAGGCTGTCCAGAAAAGCATCCATGGTAATAAAATCATAATCGTTCATCAACATTTTGGCCGGTGGCGTCCGGTCGGTGAGATTCATCATCGGAGTAGCGGCGATGACCTCTTTTTCCGCCCGGTAATAAGCCGCGATACGGTCTCGGTCATGGGGATACTCCCCGCATAAATATTCAATTACGTCATCAATGCCGGTAGTTGGAAAAACGATCCGCCGATGGGAAGAACCCAGGTAAATCCGCGTGGCAAAGGGAGTTTCGCGCACCGCGTCGGCCATATTGAGTACCGTCAGCATCTGGCTGAGAATCTCGTCGAAGCCGCCGGTAAAATGAAATCCGGTATCGAAAGGCACCCCGCCGCGGCTGAAGCGCTGAAGCAATCCGCCGATCTTCGGGCGTTCCTCAATCAAGGTCACTTTCCTGCCGGCCTCCGCCAACAGCAAAGCTATACTGATTCCGCCGATGCCGCCGCCAACCACCAGGGAATGTTTCTGGAGGGCCCGCTGATTCAAATGACCAATCCTCCGTTTACCGCGATTACCTGTCCATGGATATACGTACTGTCATCACCGGCCAGAAAACTTACCGCTCCGGCCACTTCCACGGCCTGCCCGGACCGATGGAGCGGAATCAGCGGCAAGACCCGGTCAAGCGGAATATCTTTGGTCATTTCAGTTTCGATCAGGCCCGGAGCGACGATATTGACCAGGATGCCTTTGCGTCCGACCTCGCGTGCCAGAGCCTTGGCGGCGCCGATCAGCGCCGCTTTGGATGCGGAATAATTGACCTGTCCGGCCTGTCCGGTCTGCCCGGAAGCGGAGGAAACCACCACAATGCGGCCGCGTTTACGCGCCAACATGGAAAAAATCAACGGCTGGACCGTATTGTAAAACCCGTTGACGTTGGTGTCGATCACCTCGTCCCATTCGCCGGGCGCCATGAAAACGAAAAGATTGTCGCGGGCTATGCCGGAATTGTAGACGACTACATCCGGCGATTCTTCGCCGAAACGCTCCGCCAATGTTTTCCGGGCTCCTTCGCGGTCGCGGACATCGAGCAGAAGCAGTTCAAACGAACCTCCGGCGGCGGCAATCTCATCCGCCAATCCTTGGCTTTCGGCCGATTCTTTCCGGCTGCTGCCGATTACGTTGAAACCATCCTGCGCCAAACGAACGCATACCGCCCGTCCAATACCACGGCAGCCACCGATTACCAGGGCGGTGCCACGTTTGTTTTCATTTCTCACCATCATTCACCTACTGGCGATTTTTCCCCCCGGAATACCAAATTCTCGAGAAAACATCTTTTCCGGTAATCCGTTTTATCTTCATTGATTATTTTTTTCTCACGACATTAAAATATACCATCGGAACTATACACCGGACGCTCACACAATACAAGCACAAAACCCACTGTTTTCTCGTCAATTTTGGGAACTGTAACTGGGATAAGCTTGTTCGCGTTCGCGGTACGCGGATGGGCTTATACCGTATTTTTTCTTGAAACGCTTGGAGAGGTAGTACACATCCCGCATATTTATGGCCACGGCGATTTCTGCCAGGGTATGATGCGATATGCTCAACAGAATTTGAGCTTTTCTCAACTGGTAGGCTTCCCGGTATTGACGCGGTGATATGCCCATCGCATTTTTGAAATGCTTGTAAAACATTGCCCGCGACATGCCGCACCGCGCCGCCACCGCGTCCATATCGGTCTGGACGCTAATGTCCGACAGTAATTTTTTCGCCAATATGATGCGGCTGTCCTCCTGGTCTTTTTCGCTGGCGGTGATCATATTGCCCCGGTTGAACGCATTGCCGATCAATCCGCATGCCAGAGGAAACCACCCCTTGGGCCGTTCATCGTCCAGCAGGTGGGCCTCCAACAGGTCCCGGAGAACCCGTCTGAATTCAGTTTCCGGGAGTTGAATCTGCTGAAACCCGGGAATTCGCTCCGGCCATGTCGGTTCCGTATTGATATTATTGTTCATCTGAAAATGAAACCAAATAATTTGAATGACCCTCTTTTTCAGGAAGAACCGGGGGTATCCCGGCGCAATCAACGTTAAGGAACCGCGTGGCAAATCAAGAGTTTTTCCGTTTGAAACGACTTTACAGCCTTCTCCTTTCACGACCAACAGCATATTCCAATCCGTGGTTCTCAGCCCTTCCCAGCTATAATCGCCGGGAGTATGCGAGTATGTGGCGTTTCCCGACAGAAAATCAGAATTAGAGGACTGCAGCATTTTTCATCTCCCTTAAAGTATATTTTAAGACAAAATTACAAACGGCAAAGACATAAAGACATTTACTTTTACACAAAAAAACAATATAATAGTAAAACGAAAATACAATCGTATGCAGAAAAATTTTACAGGAAAGATTTATGAACATTAATTTAACCGAGTACCGGAATAAGGTATTGGGGTGTTGGATGGGCAAAAATATCGGCGGGACTTTCGGAGCGCCCCATGAAGGGGAACAGCACATGAACGAAGCCGAATTCTATACTGATATTATTCCCGGCGAACCGATTCCAAATGACGACCTGGACATTCAGCTGGTCTGGCTGCTGGCCGCCGAGGAACGCGGGGTTTTCCGTTTGAATCCGCGTGTGCTGGGGGAATACTGGATGAAATATGTCACCGGCCCCTGGAATGAATACGGCGTCTGTCGCGCCAATATCGCCAACGGTTTTACGCCGCCGCTGTCGGGCTCGGTGAATAACGAAAAATGGAAATGGAGCAATGGCGCCTGGATCCGCTCGGAAATCTGGGCTTGCATCGCTCCGGGGTCTCCCGACGAAGCGGCACGGCTCGCCTATATGGATGCCTGTTGCGATCATTACGGGGAGGGGATATTTGCCGAGATGTTCACGGCTGCCCTCGAGTCGGCGGCTTTCGTAGTGGCGGACATCCGGGAACTGCTCCGGATCGGTTTGGCGAAAATCCCGGCGGATTGCCGGATCTCGCGGGTCGTCCATCTGGCCTGTGGGCTTTACGATAAGGGAACATCTTTCAAGGATGCCCGCAACGAGGTTCTGGAAGATTCGAAAGACCTCGGCTGGTTTCAGGCGCCGTTGAATATCGGTTTCGTGGTTATCGGGCTGCTGTACGGGGAAGGGGACTTTGACAAATCCTTGAAATACGCGGTGAATTGCGGCGACGACACCGACTGTACCGGCGCTACCGTCGGCTCGATTCTCGGCATTCAATACGGCGCGGACAAAATTCCGCGGCGCTGGATCGAGCCGATCGGCATGGGGCTGCGGACCATAGCGGTGAATAATGTGGACTTGCATGTGCCGAAAAGCCTGCATGAACTTTGCAAACGGGTTGAATTGGTGGCGCTTGACGCATACCGGGACAATCCATTGAATCTTCTGCCGATCACCGACAATCCGCCTGAGCTGCCGGATACCGCCGCGCTGGCTTCTTCCGAATATGTTTCCAAACGGATCTGGACGCTCTCTCCCTATGAACTGACGTTTGACCTGTCCTGGGGCAAAATATCGGTGGAATATGAGAACGGTCCCGACGTCGAACCGGGCAAGCCAGTCAAACTGCGGGTACGCGCGGCGGATGTCATGACGCTTTCAAGCGCCGTCGAATTTAAGCTCACCTTGCCGGAGGGCTGGACCGCTTCGCCCGGCAATGTATTTTCCATGATCCTGAAAGCCCGGGCCAGTTCCAACACCAGTCTGGAGGTTATCCCCGGGAATTTTACCGATGGATGCATTCAATACATTCCGCTGACGATCAAACTTCAGGAGCGTAATGCCCCGAATATTGTCCTGGTTCCGTTTCAGCTCAAAAAAGCGATAAACTTCGACAATACGGCCCGCCATGTGAGTTACAATGGCGAACCGGCGGATTATTACGGCTGGCTGGATAATCAAAAACGGCTGCTTGGCAGACGCAAAATATCATACCCATAACAGGAGGAACAATCTGTGAAATTACATGCAATATGGCTGTTGCTGCTCACTGCCTTCGTCGGTGGAGTCCGGGCCGATTACCGGGCGGAAATCGCCCTCGATCGTGAATCCGGGCTGTATGAGGCCGGAGAAACCGCGATTTTTACCGTGAGTTTTGCAGACGGCGGCAAGATTCCACCGGGCGGCAGCCTCCGCTATGTACTGAAATTCGGCGGCAAGCAACAGCAAACCGGCACTTTCGAGGTCGACGGCAAACCGAAATCGTTCGAGTTCACCGTCGACCGGCCGGGCTGGGCTTATTTCGGGCTCGAAGCGCTTGGCGGCGACGGCAAGCCCCGCACCGACCTCTTCAAACATCATGCCAAAAAGACCATTATCAACGAAATCGGCGCGATTTTTTCGCCGGAAAAAATCACCGCCAAACCGTCACGTCCGGCCGACTTTGACGCTTATTGGACCAGTCTTCGGAGCAAACTTGATGAAGTACCGATCCGTGCGCAATTAACCCCGGTTGAGTTACCCGAAGCTTACCGCGGCAAGGTCGAATGCTTTGCCGTATCCGTCGACTGTTACGGAGCGCATCCGGTTACCGGATATCTGGCTCTGCCGCGCGGCGCGAAACCGCAAAGCCTGGTTGCCGAGGTAAATTTTCTGAGTCTGAGCTGGCGCGACGCCGACCGTGATGCCGCGCTCCGTTCGGCTGCGGCGGGCGCTCTGGTTTTCGCGGTTTCCTGGCACGGGGCTCCGGCCGGTTTGACGGAAAAAGACTACCGGGAGCATCCGGTCATCGGGCAGCCGGCTTACTCCAGGGCCGCTTTCGACAGTCGCGATGGCTGGTTTTTTCGCGATATGTATATCCGTGCCATGCGGGCGCTGGACTATGTGAAGAGCTGCCCGGAATGGAACGGCCGTGACCTGGCTGTCCAGGGTGGTAGCCTCGGCGGAGCTCAGGCTATCGCCGCCGCCGCGCTTGATCCGGCGGTGACGCTTGCAGTGGTCAGTGTGCCGAGTCAATGCGAATTCAACGCTCTCGAGTCCGGTCGTCTGTCGGGGTTGCCCTTCAATCGGCCGCAACTGATGAAACGTTGGAGCGATGACCCCGGAGTCGGCCGGGCCGCGGCTTATTACGATATGGTGAATTTTGCGCCGGCTATCCGGTGTGAAATCATCCTTGCCACCGGGCTGACCGACGAAACCTGTTACCCCGATAACGTTTACGCTTTTTATAATGCGATTCCGGCTTCGGCGAAGAAGACAATTACCGTCAATCCCCGCACCGGGCATTTCGGTACGACCGCGAATGTCAGGGGCAGCGCCCGGCTGAAAGCGCTTTTCCAAGGTACCACGGTTCATGAATAAACCCAAACAGGAGATTGAAACCATGCGAAAATTTACCCTCATTGAGCTCCTCGTCGTGATCGC
>JAVBRM010000170.1:0-7746 GCA_031548025.1 Victivallaceae bacterium
GACAGCTTTGACGATGAAACTGCGGATTCCCACCGCGTCGGCGGAGAGAAACACAATGCAGTCTTCGCCATTGTCGATAGCCAGTGCGTTGACGGTGATCGGGTCCAGGATTCCTTCGGAGATCCGCAGATATCTCTGACCTCGAATGCCGACCGGTTCGGTGGTCGAAACGTCCCGCGAAGCCCAGCCGATTTTCAACTCCTGTGATTTGGACATGAGGTAAATTTCCTTATTTTTGATAAATTTCTTTCAGGATTCTTACTGTTTCGTCAACCAGTTCCTGGCCGCCCTGCGGGGAGACCTGGTTGCTGGATAATGTGGAACCGTAACCCCGGTTTTCAACACTGCGTTGAGTGGGGAGATAAGAGCCGCCGGCAACGCCCGGAGTTCCGGCCAACTGAACAATGAAAGTCTGCTCGAACGGACTGCGGGCCTGAATCCGGTGCATGTAGTCCATGTACAATTCAAACCGGTTGGAGGCAAAGGCGATATCGCCGATTTTGACCGCATGCAGTTCCATCTTGACGAAAGGATCTTTTTTCTGCTCTTGATAACGGGCGATGACACGTTCTTCCCGCTTGCGGGTGGAAGTATTGCGGGTTGAGGCCATCAGGCGTTGTTCTTCCGTCAGGTTTTCCGGGAGGTTTTCCTTTTCAAGCTTGGCGAGGGTTTCTTTGGCTTCCGCCAGCTCCGCGTCGGAGACCATGCGTTTGCTGAGTTTGACCGTTTCCACGGCATGTTTTATGGGCAGGGAATTGCGGATATCCTTCCGCGCCCAGCTCAGAACTTCGGCAAATGCCGTTGTTACCCGCTCGGCGATATCTTTGCGTTCACCCTGATCTTTGGCGATGGTGCCGTACTTCAAGGCGAAACGGCGTTCCTGAGCTTTTTTGTAATGCAGAGTGCGGGGGGAAAGATCGCCGGCGGCGGCGCATTGACCGAGGATGAGGATGTCGCCGAATTGTTTTCGGACTGCCGCCCGGATGTCGTGCCAGAAGTCCGCGCTCAGATACCAGGAGTGTTCCGAGCACTGCGAGGGACAAGCGATATTGATGATGGCTCCGGTCAATTTCCCGGCGGGGTCGAAGGTGTACAACAGATTGACGAAGCTGTCGGAACCTGCTTCGTAGTGACTGAACATGGGATCATTGGTATTGCCGTACATGGCGGCGTGTCCGTTAATCGCTGCGCGGTTGTCCGGGCGCTTGGAGAGGTCGTCCAGATAAACCGCCCGGCGGTTGTGCCCGGTCGTGGCATAGCCATAGCCCCATGCTACTCCTCCGGGGGTGCGCTTGCTCCAGGCTTCCGCAATAGCTTCGGCAGCGGTGGAGGTGAGGAGGTTGCGATATTCAGTTCCGGTCATGAGTTTGAGTTCTTTCCCGGATTCGTCGCGGGTGGTTTCCGGGATTTTTAACTGGGCGGCGTCATAAGTGTTTGCCGCAGTGTGAGTATGAGTGGTGTTTGCCAAAATTTTTAAAACAGGGATTTCAGGATTCAGCTTGGCGACTTTTTCACGGATATCATCCAGGATAAGTGCGCGGATGCTGATCATATCGAGCGAGAGGAAAATCACACAGTCCTCCCCGTTGTCGACCGCCAGGGCGGTCAGAATCAAAGGATCGGCGACCCCCTTGGAGACTCTCAGATAGTGCTGCCCGGTGATGGCGACCGGGCGGTCGGGGGTAATATCCCGCGCCGCCCAGCCGATTTTCAACTCTTGAGCCACACTGGCGAGCATAAACATGCTTATGATCAGTATGGATAGTTGTATTTTCATTTTGCCGCGGCCAGTTTTTCGTCGGCCAGGATTTTTTCAATCCGGTCCGGATCGATCTTATCCAGGTTTTCGTAGACTTTCCGGACGCCTTCGACCACCTTGGCGGCGATGTCGAGACCGTTCGGAGCGCGCAGAGTCTGAACCAGCGACATGTGACAACGGCTGTAACGCAATGCTTCCGGGAATTTCTGCGGATCGTAGTCGACTCCTTCATCGGCGCCGGGAATGCTCCACGGATAACCGTGCCCGTAAGCATTCTTGGCCTGAAATACGGTCATTTCCGGCAGGATGAAACGCTGCCAGACGCTACAGGACATCCCTTCGCGGGAAACCGAGGTCGCGACGGCATCGCGGAAGCGGGCCTTGGCCTTGTCGTCTCCGTTAAATCCGAGGCTGTCGAAATCGATCCGCAGGTTGAAGTTATACCAGTTATGGGTGCGCTCGGCCGGTTCGTAAGGAAGCAACAAGCCTTTGATGCCGCGGAGGTTTTCCAGCAGATATTCGCCGTTGGCGCGCAGGGTATTGAAATAATAATCGTATTTCTTGAGCTGGGCGCGGGCATATGCCGCGGTCAATTCGTTGTTGCGGTACATCCAGCCGAGAGCGTAGGCGTGATAATCGCGGTTCTGCTCGGGGCGGGAAGTCTCGCCGAAGCTCCAGAGCTTGGAAGCTCCCTGGAAGATCTTTTCATTGTTGGTGACGAATACTCCGCCTTCGCCGCAGGAGAGGCATTTGTTCTGGTTCAGCGAAAAGGCCGCGCAATCGCCGAGGGTACCGGCTTTTTTGCCCTTGTACAGCGCACCGTGCGCCTGACAGGCGTCTTCGATGACGAAGAGATTGTGTTTCTTGGCGATGGCGTTGATTTTGTCCATATCACAGCAGAGGCCGTGGAGCTGGACCACCACAATCGCCTTGGTCCTGGGGGTGATGGCGGCTTCGATTTTGTCGGCGTCCATCAGGAAGGTTTCGCGATCGATGTCTACAAAAATCGGAATCGCGTCATGGTGCAGGATGCAAGTGGCGCTGGAACTCCAGGTGTAGGAAGTCACCAGAACATGATCGCCCGCGCCGACGCCACAGCCGACCAGACACATATGCAGCGCGGCGGTTCCGCTGTTGGTGAAAAGCGCGAAATCGTTACCGTTCCATTCGCGGAACTCTTTTTCAAAGGCGAGGTTGTGGGGGCCGCGCGCCTGGTTCTTGGCATGGAGGGCGTCCATTACCAGTTCCTCGTCGGTATGGTCGACCGGAGGCCAATTCTTTACGTCACCGGGTTTGATTGCGGGAGAGCCGCCGTAGATAGCAAGTTCTTTGTTATTCATAGTCCAAACTCCTTGGGTTTGACTATAATTTTACAGCCGGATTTCATTCCCGGCAACAGTTCAACACCGTAATAATTTGCCAATAAGGGTAATTTATTGCGTTGAGCGCTTGAATTCGCTAATACGCCTCGCTTTCTTCAATCTTTTACAAATTTTACGCTTTAAAATGCCGGAAAAATTTTTCCGGGTCCTCGCCAAGCGCTTCGCCGATTTTAATTGCGGCTTTGCGTGACAGCGGACGTTTGCCGCTTTCGTAGGCGGCTATAGTCGGTTGTGCGATTCCCGTCATTTCGGCAAGCTGAGCCTGGGTTAATTGATGTTTTAATCTGGCTCCGGCGGCAATGCTTCCGGGATACGCAGTCTCTTTCCAGAAATCGCTCTCAAAAACATTGATTTTTTCGTCGCCGTCATCGTCAAAACTCGGCTCGTAGTTGAGCACATCAACTTCATACCGGGAGCGGAGATATCCCAGCACCTCCGAAATATTTTCCAGAGAACCGGCGAACGAAATTTCAATACGGGGCTCCTTCACGACTGCCAACATAGTACACCTCTATAAATAATGTTCCGTTTTCATATTCCCAGCACGCTACATATCGATAATTCAAGTGGCAATGATATTTACCTTTGCCGAGCTTGGAATAATTCGGCCATGACGGTTGTTCGGTCCGCTTCCTGATAAATCGGAAAGCAATATATGAAATAGTTGTACCACTTCCAGCGGAAGTTTTTTCAGATTCTTCTGCGCTTTTTTTCGGATTACGATTTCATACATAATTCATTATCCTTTATAATAAAATATAACATATTATAACAAAAATCAAGAGTTCTTGTGATTTATTTTCATAATATGTCAACGTATTCCATCATGATGAGAGCGGTATTTACCCGGACTGCAACCGACTTTTCGCCGGAAAACCTTGGCGAAATAGTTGCCGTTGTCATACCCGGTCCGCTCGGCTACTTCGGAAATCAGCAGCCGCCCGTCCCGCAGCAGTTTCTTGGCTTCATTGATCCTGACTTCGGCCAGGTATTCAAACAATGAGAAGTCGCTCTCCTGGCTGAACATCCTCGAAAGATGAAACGGGCTGATCTGCAGATGCATGGCGATATCTTCCAGCCGCACCGGCATGGCGTAGTTGCGTTCGATATAGCGTCGGGCGGATTGAATCAGCTCATGCCGGGCGTCCACGGCGCCGGCGGTCTCTTCCTCGCGGTTCAGTTCGCGGTAAATCAGCATGAGAATATTCATCAACCGCGCGCTCTCCACGGTCCGGTCAAACTCGCCGCCGCCGAGGTCGTCGCGCATGTGTTCGAAAATCCAACGCATTTCAGTACGGGTTTCCGGGCGTAGCTTGTTTATTCGGGAATTGTCCACTCCCGCCAGGAATTCCTCCAGATGAGCCCAGTTGAAATGAACGATCAGGATTTTCAGGTCGTCTTCGAAGTTAAAAATATCTTTATGGCGGGAACCTTTGGGAACCAGCAGCGTGTCGCCGGTCGTTGCCGGAAAACGGCGCCCGTCGTCAAACGTCAATTCAAATTTACCGGATAAAACATGCAGCAGTTCATTGTTGTGCGAGTGATGGAAATCCCGCGCCCAGATCGTTTCAAATACCAATACGCGGATATTGTTGATTTCCGGCAGGGTGGTGAATTTCATCAACGGGGCTCTCCGTATTGCAACTTCATGTCGGCATGAGCCTTGGGTTCGCGGTTTCTCCGGCGGTAATTCCCCGGAGTGGTACCGGTTTCGCGACGGAAGCAACGCGAGAACGCATGCAAGTCCTGAAAATTCAAGCGCTTGGCGATCTCCGCCTGCGTCAGATCCGAATATGCCAGCATTTCAATCGCCCGGTGTGCGATCAGTTGACGGACGAAACGCATCGGCGTAGTTCCGGTTTCCGCCCGGAATGTTTTGATGAAACTGTTGACCGACATACCGGCGCGCGCCGCCAGATTATTCAATGCCAGGTCGGCGGTCATGTTGCGGCGGATATAAAGAATCGCCTCGCGGATCCGCGGGTCCCGGGTCTGGTTGTTTTCATCGGTCCGGGAGTTTTCCAGCAGTTGTTTATAACGCAGGAGAAAGATGTACAGATAATGTTTGCGGATTTCTTCTTCGGTCTGGTCCTCAAAGATTGAAACCGAAAAAATATTGGTAAAAATGTCTTTAAAATCGGCGATGTCGATAATGCTTCCGCTCAGTGAACGAAACGGCACGGCATTGGGTTCCACTTCGAACTTGACCGTGCTGATCCGGCAGGCGGAAAATGATTCGATGCTGTGTCGGCAGCCCGGCGGAATAATCAGCGCCTTGGTGTCGTCGAGATAGGAAAAGGTACCGTCGAGACAGATTTTCTGCCGCATCGCGCTGTCATTGTAATAATCGATCTGCCAGAAATCATGCGAATGATATCCGGTAGCATAAGGGGCGTCAATTCTTGCAACATTCAAAATTATGATTTTCATGGTATCAGAAAATTAGCATTGAATCGAAAATTGTCAAGTTCCAAGAATAAATATCGCAGGCTTGGCATGCTCAAAATCGTTCGTCTTTTTCGACTCGTCGGACCGGTCGGACCAGTCGGCCCGACCCGATTTCTTTTGAATAGACCTCTCCCCGCAATCTTTTTTGCGATAAAATTTTCATTTTTAACGTTTTCCTTTTGACAAAACGTCTTTCATCGCTATATTTAGAAATTAAAAAAGTAAATTATAATATAATAAATATAGAGAGTAGGCTATGAGTAATCCCAAACTTATTGTTCTTTCTGAAAAACTGCGCGGCAAGACATTCGAATTGCTCGAAGAGATTCAAGGTGCCGGGCGTTCGGAAGCACAGAGCATTTGCATTAAAGATTCAACATTGAGCTCTCATCACTGTGATTTTATCCGCAATGACGATGGCAATTATTTGTTGCGCGACAACGACAGTACCAACGGTACGAGGGTCAATAATGTACCTATTACCGAACAATTGTTGAAAAGCAGTGATATCATCCAGTTGGGTGGAGTTGAAATTCTTTATGATTTTGATGACGGCTCAACCACCGCGTCGCTAACCAGAACGAAAACCGGAATCGACCTCGACAGTACCGACATTACCATGAAAACCGTGGTTACCAAAATGGACAATCTCTCCCCGTTCGCCCAGGAAGAGCGCAAAAAGGGGATTATGAGTCAGAAAATAATTATTGCCCTGATGGGATTGCTGGCTTTGGCTATTGTTTCGCTGTTGGTTGTGGTTGTCGTCCTGATTATCAAGAATCGCGCATAATTAACCGCAACAGTAAACAAGCCTGTTCCTACAGCAATTTTCAGGAAACAATTGATGAACAAAAATGATAAGCCCGCTCCGCCGGAAAAAGGTCAAAAGCCGGAATTGCCGCCTTTGCCGCCCACTTCCGGTCGCCGTTTTCCCGCCTCCGCCTTCTTTTGGATCAGTTTAATTATTCTGGTCGGTATGCTTCTGGTTTTCAAAAGCGGCTCCGATTCCATGAGCAGCAGAAAAATTTCCCAGACTCAGTTTGAAAAATTCCTCGAAAGAGGATTGATCTTGACCGCGGTTACCAGTGCCGAAGCCAACAGAGTGATTTTTATCGAGGGCAAAATGCGGTTGCCGGTAAGCCAGGTTCCCAAAGCCGCCGAACCGGCTGCTGAAAAAGATAAAGAAAAAGCTCGTACCGAGGTTAAAGACGCCGTCAAGCCCGCCGCTGAAAATGCCGAGGTTGTCGCGTATAAAACCCGGGTCATCTTTTCCGAGCGCCTGGAAAGCTTATTGAGCGAAGGCGGCGTTATTCGCGAGGTCGAAACCCGTGAAAACTGGTGGAATGCCCTGGTTACGCTGATTCCGGTTCTGCTGATTATCGGGCTGATTTATTTTCTTTTCTCCCGCCAGCTCAAAATGGCCGGCCGCGGTGCGATGCAGTTCGGCAAAAGCCGTGCCCGGATGATTATGCCCAATGAGCTCAATATTACTTTTGACGATATCGCCGGGGCCGACGAGGCCAAGGAAGAAATCGAAGAATTGATCTCGTTCCTCAAGGACCCGCTCAAATTCAAGATGATCGGCGGGAAAATTCCCAAAGGCTGTCTGTTGATGGGCCCCCCCGGAACCGGTAAGACTTTGCTGGCCAAAGCTGTTGCAGCCGAAGCCAATGTGCCGTTTTTCTCGATCAGCGGTTCCGACTTTGTCGAAATGTTTGTCGGGGTCGGCGCCAGCCGGGTTCGCGATATGTTCGAACAGGCCCGCAAGCACATGCCCAGCTTGATTTTTATTGACGAAATCGATGCCGTGGGACGTTCCCGCTTCTCCGGTATGGGGGGCGGTCATGATGAGCGCGAGCAGACTTTGAATGCCATGCTGGTGGAAATGGACGGTCTGGAAACCCAGTCCGGAGTAATCGTCATTGCCGCTACCAACCGGCCTGATGTGCTTGACCCCGCTCTGCTTCGTCCCGGACGTTTCGACCGCCAGATTGTTCTCGACCTGCCCGATATCAAAGGGCGTCGCCAGATTCTGAATGTTCATGTGAAAAATATTCGTATTGACAAAGATGTCAATCTGGATCTTATTGCTAAAACCACGCCCGGGTTCTCCGGTGCGGATCTTGCAAACCTTTGCAACGAAGCGGCTTTGCTTGC
>JAVBRM010000174.1:0-12617 GCA_031548025.1 Victivallaceae bacterium
GGGATGACCTGGCCGCCAACTGTTGGCGGGCCACGGTTATCCGGCCGGAGATGGTGGAAATTTGCCGCCGGGCATTGACACAGGCCGCGGAAAAAGCCGAGCACCACAAAGCTGTTAAAATGCTTCAGGCTATACGCGTTACTTTTGCAAATCAAATTAAAAAAGCGACGCTTTTTAAAATCACCGCGACCGAAACTCTAGATTCTCCGCCATTCGATCCGAATTTTATAACCGGAGCCTGGCAAAATACCGAAGAAACCCGAAAATTTCTGTTAAGCAAAGGAGAAACACCCAAAGAGAAAACTTCCGTTAAACTGCTGTATGATAAACATCATCTTTATATCGGTGTCAAGTGTGCCGACCGCAGTCCCGATACGTTGAATTTCGCAACGGCCGGACTTCCTCGTGATCACTGGTCCATGGGGGAAAAATTCGAATTGTTTTTGACGGGTCAGCAATTCGATACTTATCAAATTGCTTTTGACCCGGTCGGAAACCTTTTCGATGCTCGGAACCAGAAGATTTCCTGGAATGGCAATTACAAACTGCAAACGTCCGTAACATTCGATGGATGGAGCGCAATGCTGACAATTTCATTTAAAGAGTTGGGATACGAGAGCAAACCGGAAAAGATGTCAATTATGTTTCTGCGTTATAACAGTCATAAGGGCCAGAAACGGGAAACCAGTTTCTGGCATGGGAGCCGCCCGCATAATCCGGCCGGTTTCGGCGATATCGACTTCGAAACTCCATAGCTTCCCGAAAAGAATTTACGATATTGAATAAGGCGCTACTGGAGCAGCGACTTTTCCGCAAGGCGGCAATCAGTTCGCAAGAAGCAAAATATAATAGCAATCTGATTTTTATTTGGAATTAGATGAGGCCGCCGAAAAGGTCTTCTTCCGGATTAGGGGGAATGAACTCTTTGAACTTATTGACCAGTTCAACGAGCTTGTCCAGATAATACGGGAAATTTTCGTCGCGTTCGGCGGGGGCATCAGCGAGCAGGCGGCTGTTTTCCACTACCGACACTTTCTTCTTGCTGCCGGTGACGTAAAACGATACCTGGTCCCCTGCCCGGTAATCGCGGCCGGAAGCAATCGCCAGTTCATAAGCGGCGGAGCGGCGGCCGGTACCTGAACTCAATTTACGTTTGTATACATCCAGTGAATCGCCGAGGTTCTCGCCTTTGGCGAATTTTTCCAGTGGCCATTCACGTTTCTCGATAGCGGTGCGGTATCTGGTAATCAGTTCATCGATCAACTGGCCTTTTTCGTGCAGCAGCAGCGAAACGACTTCATGGATGAAATCCCGCTGAAACGGCTCCAGGCCGCGGGATTTGAGCGCGGCGCCCACCAGGGTCACTTCGCCATGATGGGTCAGCAGGGCGTAATTTTTGCTCTTGTATCCGAACATCGCCGGATAGGTGGCGTCCAGTTCCACTTCAATACCGTCCGGCAGAATGCTCTGGATCTGTTTTTTGAAATCCTCGGCCTGCTCGACTCCCGCCGGCGGCTGGAAGTAGATACCGTCGGTATCCATTTCGATGACATTGGCGTTGGATTTCTGCAGGAAATTCATCATCATGGTCAGGATTTCGCGGCCGCGGGCGGTGACTTTTTCCGCCATCTCGTAGTCGTTGAAAGTCCCCATGGAAAATCCGAGGTAACCGTAAAACGAATTGATCAGAATCTTGAAGGTAGTCTGCAACGCATTCATGCGGTCGCGCTCGGCCTGACTCTCCGCTTTGCGCTCGGCGTCTTTGGCGGCCAGCCGGAACTTGCGCAGTTCACCGAGCAAACGCGGAAAAGCCTTGAGGCTGTCGCGAGTCGGAATCCATTGCTCCGCCAGGATAATCGACGGATACAGCGAGCGCACGTCGCAATGCCAGACATTCTTGAACACCCCGCCGGAAAAAGCCTGCGTCAAAGCGCCCTCAAACGCCCTTGAGCCCTCGCTGCGCGGCAAACTGCGTTTGGCGTCGAGATATTCCGAAAGCAACATAGCGTCGATACAGGTAGCGTTGCCGCGAACTACGCAGTCCTGGAATTTCAGCGGAATCAACTGGGTCTGGTAAAAATAACTCGGCAGTAGGATATTTGCCAGCGAGCGCGTTTCAATCACGTCGTCAGCAGCATAAGCGAGCAAACTCTGGCGGTCTTCCTGCCAGTATTTGCAGATATCGCGCCCCTCGATATAAGTCCGGTCCGGGGCCGCCACGCCGAAATGTCTGGCGACATATTTCAGGCCGTAACTGTCGAGATTGCGGTGGCTGATATCGTAGAACAGCGTCAAGTGGAAGGTATCGACGACATGGCGGCCATAAATATCGTAGCGGGTATAATTGATGGTACGCTCGGCGGAGCTCAGGCGCGAACTCCGGGTGGCGACAGTTTTGCCGTCGCGGCCGAGAGCCAGCGGCACTTTGTGCCTTTTGGCGCGGGCCTCGATAAACGGCAGGTCGAAACGGAAAATATTATGCCCTTCCAACACGTCGGGATCGTATTCGCGGACTATTTTAACGAACTCCTCCAGGAGCTCTTTTTCCGACATGTTTTCCTGCGAAATCACCCGGGTTTCGCCGTTGCTGAAAGCAAACGACATGATGATGATCTGGTCGCCGGCCCGCTCGGGATTGGAGAATTCGAAGCCGTCTTCGACCACGGTTTCAATGTCGAACTGCAGACGCTTGAGCCCGGTGAAGTCCATGCCCCGGAATAAACGGAATTTCCCGGAGATTAAAACCTGCTCGATCATATCGGAAATATGCCGGTATGGCGCGCCGGGAGCGGACGGGTTCTGGCCGGTGCTCTTTTTCAGAAAAGCGAGCGCCTTGTCCAGATCGTCCTGCGAGTTGAAAAATACCTGAAAACGGTACGGAGCATCCCCGCCGAAAGGCTCTACTGAAAATTCCAGGTTGGAGCCGTTCAGCATTTCATTATTCATCAACAGAATAAAAGGGCGGAACGGAATTTCTTCGCGGCGGCGCTGTTCGCCGTCGGCAATAAACAGGACGGCCGATTTGTTTTCCGGCTCGACTGCCACCACCCGGTCGCGTGTCGACGCCACGATTTTATCCAGTTCCAACTCCCTCATTATTTTTTCTCCGCGAATAAAAGGTTAATCATTTTTTCAGTGGCGAGCATGGCTGCGACGACCTGGTCGCAGTCGATACCGGTGGTAACCAGAGGAGCGCTGCCGTTGTCCCAGGTGATGGTGGTTTCCACCAAGGCGTCGGTTTTGCCGCCCGGGGGGATGCGCACTTCGTAGTCAATCAGTTTCGGCAGGCTGATCCCGACTTGTTTCAGGGCCTTGCGCAAGGCTTTCATAAAGGCGTCGTAACCGCCGTCCCCATGCGATTCGGCTTGCAAATGCTGCCCCTTGAATTCCACCTCGATGATCGCATAAGGCGTGACTCCGAGTTTGGAGTAGATGCCGTAATTGACGAACTTGATCACTTCATGCAGAGGACTGCGCATGACGTCGGCAATGATATACGGCAGGTCGTCCGGCGTAACATTCTTTTTCTTGTCGCCCAGGCGTACCACTTCCTTCAATACCTTGTCGCGTATCTCCTTATCAAGTTCCAGCCCCATCATCTCGAGATTTTTGTCGATCGAGGCCTTGCCGCTGAGTTTGCCGAGGGCATAGCGGCGGGAACGGTTGAAACGCTCGGGCAACAATGCATTGGCGTAGAGATTGCCTTTTTTGTCGCCGTCGGCATGGACTCCGCAAGTCTGGGTAAAGACGTCGGAGCCTACCACTGGAGCATTCCAGGAAATGCGCTTGCCGGACATGGTCTGGACGAGTTGCGACATGTGAAAAAGCTGTTTTTCTGAAACGTGGGTTTTACGGTCGCTCATATCGTTGATCAACGCGACGATCTCGCACAAAGTCTGGTTGCCGGTCCGCTCACCCAATCCGTTGACGGTGACATGAACCCCGTTGATCCCGGCCCGGACCGCGGTCAGCGAATTCGCCGTTACCAGCCCGTAGTCATTGTGGCCGTGAAAATCCATCCGGACATCCGGAAACGCCGAGTACATCCAGTTCAAATACAGCTCCAATTCCTGCGGTTTCAGGATGCCGAGAGTATCCGGCAGCATGATTCTGGCAACCGGATATTTCAGGATCTCTTTCATCATATTGTAGACATACGCGAAATTTTCCCGCATTCCGCCGGACCAGTCTTCCAGATAAACGTTGACCGTCAACCGGCGCTCGAGAGCGTATTCGATCTCCTTGCAGACCTGAGCCCAATGGTCGGCCGGGTCTTTTTTTAACTGAATCCGGCAGTGGCGCTCGGAGCCTTTGCAGAGCAGATTGATGACTTTGCAGCCGACCTCGCAGATCCAGTCGACCGACTTACCGCCGTCGACGAATCCCAGCACTTCGATGCGATCGTCCATGTTTTTCTGAGCCAGGCGGGAGATGATACTGGCAACCGCCTCTTTTTCGCCATCGGAAACGCGGGCGGAACCGATCTCCATCCGGTCAACCCTGACCTGCTGGAGCATGAAACGGACGATTTGCTCTTTTTCGATCGGGGTAAATGCAACACCGGGGGTTTGTTCGCCATCGCGCAGAGTGGTATCGAGTATTTCCACATACTTATCGAATCGGGGGCTTGTCTTCAGCATAAATTTATCCTTTAAAATAAAAAAAGCCATGAATCTCAAATCGAATTCATGGCTGTAAAAAAAATCGTTATTCAGGTACTAAAAAAACGTCAACACTTCTCCACAGCCATTACGAGCCCTTCCGTGGAGAAACGGAAAGACCCGCAAATAATGCCGATCTGAATGGCAATCAATCTTGCTGGACTGCTGATAAACCTTAACATACTGACGAAACTTCCTTAATTAAATCACTATGAATATAACATCAATTGTAAAAATTTGCAAATTCCAACTCGAATAATTTTTCCAAAGCCTTAAAAAACGTAGCCAAAGGATGCCAGTCACAGCTGTTTCTTGAACGAAAAAATGAAAAGGCTGAACTATATGAAATCTTTAAAACCTGAATCTTGTATTCAAGTGTTTGAGGTGTAAATTATTTTCATATTTTAAGATACACAAGTTTGTTTGATGCCACCAAGGAGGGCAAATATGGCTGTTGCTCGGATAGAGATTAAAGATTTTTTCATGTTCAAAGGTAAATTCGAGGCGAGCTTTTGTCCCGGTGTGAACGTGCTTATCGGTGGCAATGGAACAGGAAAGACAACGTTGCTGAGAGCAACGGCCATTCAACCACTTTTGAGCTCCACCTATACTGAGGGAATAAAGATAGCACTAACGGCATTTGAAAATACACCGATTTTTCGCAAAGTTGAATTTGGCAATGCGGGTAAAGTGGAAGTTTTTCCATTTGAAGATGGGGAGTACAATAAAAACAAGCATATCTTCATTCCGGCAAATGAGATGCTGGCGCATCCGGAAATATACCCCATGACGGAACAATATAGTTTGAGCTATAACAACTCTGAAGTTGATATTATTAGGAATGCAATGCTTCCGGTTACCAAGGAGATCACACCCAACGCCTCAAAAGTACTTGATAAAATCAAAAAAGAAATCGGCGGAGAAGTACTTTACAGGGATGATAAATTCTTTATAACCAAAATAAGTGGAGAAAAGGTACCTTTTGCACTGGAAGCAAGTGGATTTCGCAAACTTGGTTTACTTTGGAAACTGCTTCGTAACGGTTTGCTTGAATCCGGTTCCGTTCTTTTTTGGGACGAGCCAGAAAACAGCCTCAATCCGGAACTTGTGCCTGTTCTCGTAGATATTCTGCTCGAACTGTCGCGAAATGGCGTGCAAATGTTTATTGCGACACACGACTATAATCTTGCGCGGTATTTTGATGTAAGAGAAAATAAAGACATCCCCGTTATGTTTCACAACCTGTCAAAATCGGATAACGGACAAATAAAATGTGATTCATCGTCCAAATACATCAAACTATCCCACAATCTTCTTGAATCAGCAAGCACAGATTTATTCAAAGCTGTTGTTGCTGACGCCATGGGGGTTCGAAATGATGCGTAATGTATTGGAAGAAGGGAAGTTGCAATTCGACTTTTCTTCCTGTGGTATTGCTGAACGCTTTGATGATCACTCAAAAAACTCGTTTGGAATGAAAGCGGTGGATTTTGTCGTCGAAACTTCCGACTGCCTGTATTTTATAGAAGTAAAAGATTTTCAACACCCAAACGCACCGTTGGAACAACGCCTGAATGACTACAAAATGCTTATTGCGGCGACCGAGGAAGGAAAATCTGTATTCAACCTTGAAATGGGCGCAAAAATCAAGGATTCTCTTCTTCGCCGATATGCCGAAGGTTTTGAGTTTACTAAAAAAGTTGTGTATCTACTGCTCATTAACTTGGATAATTTGGGTGAATATGAACGCGGTTTATTGAAATTGAAAATCAGCGGACACATTCCGACCGGATTAAAGGATCCGCGATTCAGCGCCTTCAAAGAGATTTCATTTGACTTGCTGAATGCCAAAAACATGAAACAGTATGGCATTATCTGTACGGCTGTTCAAGCAAAGTAATCACGAATGACGACAAATATACAAAAGCAATCCATGACTCTGCGAATCCGCTCTCTGGCCGGTCCGACAAAGAGAAGGTAAAGTGAAAAGAATCTATCTATTCTTTATCTTGGCAACTTTTATAAGTTGTCAAAATACAAAAAATGTAGTAAGCCCTAATTATAAAGTAAAAATGGCTACAGCCTGCTTCTTTGATAATTCAAGGAATCGAGTAATACCAATTGCTTTCTATTTGCCGGATACTGATAAGAAAATTAAAAATCAACAGGTAATAATTTTCAGTCATGGTTATGGACAAAACAGAGGTGGTGATTATTTAATTTACTCATACTTGACTGAGAATTTAGCTTCAAAAGGATACTTTGTTGTAAGTGTTCAACATGAACTTCCTACTGACGAGTTACTTGCAATGGAGGGAATTTTACAAATCACACGCAGGCCGAATTGGGCGAGAGGGGTTGATAATATACATTTTGTGTTGAGCGAACTCAAAAAAATCAATCCGGAATTAGACTACGAACATTTGACATTGATCGGACATTCCAATGGTGGTGATATGACAGTGTTGTTTGCTCATAAATATCCTGATTTGGTTTTCAGAATTATATCAATGGATAATCGACGAATGCCGTTGCCAAGAGTTTCAAAGCCTGATATTTTCACTCTCCGTTCTAATGATTATCCTGCTGATGAAGGTGTTCTGCCAACAGAACAGGAACAGAAAAAATACGGTATTACCGTCCAGCTTGTTTCGATAAATCATAGTAATATGGATGATAAAGGAAGCCCTGAAGAACGACAAATAATGAACAACTATATTGAAAATTATTTGAAAAAATAAAAAATAACGATGAAAAGAATAGTAACCAAGAACGGTAAATCGGTTATCGGGGCTTTCCACTCTTTGGTTTCTCCAAGCTTGCTATTCGCTTTTTGTATTCCTTGTATGTTTTTGCATAGTCTTTATCCGGGTAAGATTTCAAATTATTCTCAAGTTCAATGAGCCATTTATTCAGAGAGGCCAAATCCGGCTTTCGTTCTTCAATTAATCTGCTGAGCATGGAGTCGGCAATATACACACAATTTCGATGATCATTATTCTCTATTGCCAATTTATATGCGGATTTCAGTAATTTTATTGCTCTTTTGTCAGAATCATAAAAATCGGCGGTCGATGCCATCAGATCAACCTGCTCGCCATATTTTTGTTTCAGATAACGCATATAGCGTAAATATTTTTTCTGATGTTCTTTCCTGATTGCGTCATCCTCTTCCAAGGCGACAAGACTGGCTAATTTTATTACTTTATCCCAATCTTCCGTGCTGATTTTAACTGCTGCATTCATATTCTGATTCAAACCATTTTTGCTAAATACTGATGGTTTTGTTATCCGAACCTCAAAAATCCCGGCAGCATAAGCATACAGCCATTGATTTGAAAAAACAAGCAGGTAATCCCTTTTTTCTGTTTTTAGTGAATTATTATTTTAGCATTATAGCGCAATTTTAGGCGGGAAAATAATGACTGGCTTCGACATTTTCTGCATGCGGTTCGGAAAGAAGGTTTCCCGTAGGATGTTTTGTTTGAAATCCAGTTGAAGGCCCGTTTCCGTGTCGGTCGTCACCGTGAGAGTGCCATCGGGGTTGGGGGTCAGTTCTTTCAAGAGGTAGTAGCGGTTCTCCTGGCCCTGGTCGGACAGGCGGAAATATCCGCTGAGACGTTTGAGCTCGGCATCAGACAGCTTTTGGGATGGTTTGACGGTGAATGTGCGATCGTCGCAGGCGATAACCCGGAATTCCGGCAGCGGTGGCTCTTTGACGGTATTCAGATGGTCGCCGTCGTGAAGTTCGTATGAGCGTTCACCGGCCGGGTTTTTGTAGGCAATCAGAAGTTTGCCGCTGAACTCGATGCCGTTATGTTTGAAGAGTGCGCCGGAGGGATTGAAATAGAGTTCCGCAGAGTTGCCGTCCAGCGTTTCGACCGCGATAATCCGGACAGAGGGATTTTCGGTGGCGATGGAGGTAACGCTTTTGAGGAACGGTGTCTGGTGAAACGGCTCCCAGACGGCGGTGAAAATGCTGTTCAGTTTTTTTCCCTCGCGACGGATGATGATTTTCGGCATGCGTTGTTCCGCCCAATACTTACGCGATTCCAGGTGGCGATTTGCCATTTGGTTCTCGAAACGGCTGCGGGGAGAAGTGCCGACCATGACTTGCCCGGTTTCCCGGTCCGGCCAGTGGAGCCGCAAGCCCGGTTTTGGGGCTTGGGATTTGGCGCGGGGACCGGCTCCGGGATAATCGAAAGACGGTTGTTCGGCGCGCATCGTAAGATTCCACGGTTGAGGATTTTTCGCCGTATGGAAATCCAGGAAAGCGGCATAGTAATTGCTCCGTTTACCGGGGACATCGGCGGCGTTCGGCGGATATTGCCAGATTTTTCCGTTCGGGTCCAGAGTACGCAGAAAATTATCGTACTTCAGCGAGGACTCAACAGTCTGCGGATAATCCGCGCAGCCGTTTGCCATCCATTCGTGAATTTTTCCGCCTTCCACTTCAAAGAAGTCGGCGACGAAATTTTGGCCGGGGCCGAAGCTGACGGAGGCCAGGAGCCGGCGATAAGTTTGAGCTTGCGGATAGGCGGCGTCCTTGCCTTGCTCCGCCTGAATGACGGATGACTTCTGCATGGAACTCCAGACCAGAAGATTGCCGCGCTCGTGGGTTTTCTGGGTGGCTTGGTCGACGACGACCAGGTTGTGGGCAAGCGAGGTCATTTTCAGTTGTTCCCGGTTATAGCCGATATCCGGGACCAGTTCATCGCCGTATGCCCAGAGGGTGAAATTCAGCATGTCATCGTGGGCGTGGTTGCAGTAACGCGAATAATGAAGGTGAGCCTCGAGTTGATTCTCGCCTTTTCCCGAGCCGAGAATACCGTGTCCGAAATCGGGATAGAGCACCGGTGAGCCGGCATTGCGGGCATCGGGCCCGATCAGCGATCTGGCCGGCCATGGCTCGGGAGAAGTCGTTTGCGAG
Source organism: Victivallaceae bacterium (assembly GCA_031548025.1). Lineage (GTDB taxonomy): Bacteria > Verrucomicrobiota > Lentisphaeria > Victivallales > Victivallaceae > UBA5239. The sequence goes on from JAVBRM010000174.1 coordinate 9,592, forward strand.
CGGGTATCGTGGATCGTTAACTGCGAGCCGTCCGGGAAGCCCAGTTGGCGGATGGTCCGGTTCATCTGATCGAAAAATTGCAGATTGCTTGTGGGTACGGCTATTTTCAAGAGTTCGGCTACCGGACGCAAACCGAAAAGCAAATCCCGAAAGTAGGAAACGCTCTCCGGAAACAGATAGTCGCGAGTAAAAATACGCCGCATGTATCCCTGAAAAACAGTGTCGCCATACCCCGAAAGTTCCTGAGAACCAAGCACAATTCCGGCGGTCAGGATCGTGCGGAGCCGTCCGCTGCCGATATTGTGAAAAAGCACGAAATCGCTGTTCCGGTGCCAGGCGTCGTAATACAGTACCCGGCGGCAACATTCAAGGAGATTGTCGGCGATTTGGACGCGGGCATTTCCTTCGGCGATGCGGTCGATTTCCGCCCAGGCGGGAGAGGCTTTGATCATGTCGAATCCTTTCAGCGGAAAAACGAGCGACCCGGCGGCGAGCGGATACCACTCCGAACCCCGTGAATCGAAGTTGGAGGTAAACCAGAAATAATGGTCGTCCGGCCAGAAGCGTTCGCTTTCGTAGTTGGAATCCCAGTTCGGCTTACCGTAAACCGGGAAAGTCGGCATTTGCCGGGTGACGGCGTACCACAAGGCCGCAGCCCGGAGCGCATAGCGTTCGTCTTTGGTTTGCTGGTACAAGACGCTCATGCGGTAAGCCGCGCGGCGAAGGTGATTGTGCTTGACTGTGGTCAGGAATTCGTCGAGGTAGATTTTCCCGGCGGGCGGAGTCAAGCCGCGTTTTTCGAATTCCCGGCGGACTGCATGCGGACCGGCCAGTGACAGCTTTAAAGTTTCCGGCGGATTTTTTACTTTCAGCAGCAGAACATTGTTGAGGCGGTTGAGCTTACCCTGAAAAAGGTTTGAGGTGAGCTCGCGTTCGCAGTTTTCCAATTCGAAGATCTTTTCATGATTGAGCCAGATTTCGACCGGGGCATTGGATTGGATACCCATCGTAATCAGGTCATCCGTAGGCGCCGCAATATTGTTCAAAGTGGAAGTGTAAATATAGGCGTATTGAGTCGGCGTGTCGAACTTGCGTTCAATCTGCCACAGGGAGCGGATATTCCCGCCAGTAAGAGGGCGTCCGGGCTTTTTGGCGGAGAAAAATTCCCGGCTGTTCCAGGATTCGTCCCCGGAGTAAAGGCGAAAAACGGTCGGCAGCCTGGAATCTCCGAAAACCGGGGGGCAGGGCAAAGTGGCCGCTTTTTCCGGAGAAATCTGATAATAATCGTAGTCGCGGGTCTGGCCGTCCGGGCCGGTAATGCGGTCGGTGCCGCTTTTCGGATACATTTTGCCGATATCGACGAGGTTGCCGTTGGCGTCCCGCAGTTCTTCGGGTTTCAGAGGTGACCACTGGTAGAGGGCCGAACCTTTGCTGCCATCGGGTTTTCTGGCGTCGGATTTTAATTTGTACCAGGTTTCGAAGGGGCGGCGCTCGGGGACGAGCTTGATCAATTCCTCGGGAGAGAGCTGCAGATACGGAGCGACCGCGCTTTGTAGTTCCGCAATCATTCCGGGCGACAGTTTGAAATTGAACGGGTCCCAGATATTTTCACTGACCGATTCAGCAGAAGTGACGAGAGAGGGGGCGTTCAATATCGCTGGATTGCTCCGCAGCGATTCGATCCAACTTGGATACGGCGCGGCTCCACGGTAGAAATCGGGCGAGGCGGATACTTCGCGTACCTGCATGTCTTTGATGGTAAAATTCTTGGCATTGATCGGGGCTAATTCAAATTCGACCCAACGATCTCCGCTTCGGGCCAAGACCTCAAAATACTGACTGGTCCAGGTATTTTCCGGCACGGCATAGCGGGTTTCGAACATCCGCCACGGAATTTCGGTGTCTTTACGCGGATCGGTGTTTTTCAGCTTGACTTTGATTGGAGCTACTTCCGGCATTCCGGCGGCATCCATAGCGGAAGCGCGGAGCTGATATTCCACCCGGTAGACCGCGGGGCCGCGATTTTCCGGCAAGTCGAGCTTATAGTGCTGATCGGCGGCGAAAACCGCACCGGCGAGAAACAGCATCAGGATAATAAGCTTGTTCATAAAATCTCCTTCTTTTCATCGGGAGTGATCAGTTCAGGAGTCAGAAAAACTTGCTCATTGGGCGTGTCGGGTTTCCGCAGTTTGTGGAGCAGGTTTTCCACCGCGCGATAACCGACCTGCCGAGCGTGGATATCGATTTCCGCCGGAGTGGGCGAAAGTGTGTTGACCAACTGCAACTCATTGTTACAGGAAACAATGTCAAAATCCTGCACCGGCCTCAGATTGTGGCGGGAAAACAGCATATATAATTTCAGGGTGATCATATCCGCCGCGCTGAACACACCGTCGTGATTCCAATTGCCGGTCATGAGCGAGTCGAATTGTTTTTCCAATACCGAATAGGAATCGGTTTCGTAGATTTCAGCTTTCGCTCCGCCGTTCCGGGCGGCGGCCACGAATTGCTCCTGACGCTCGCGGAATAACGGTTGATTTTTGCCGGAAAAGCTGAAAACCGCCAGATTGCGGCGTCCGCGTGACAACAGGTATTCGGCGGCGATAGTGCCGATCACCCGGTTATTGTAGGAAACTCTGCCGGAAACCCGGTCGAAACTGCCGGAGCCCATGGTCCGGATCAGGGGGACGTTGCATTTGACTACTTCATTGGTATCGGCGATGACGATACAGCCGTGTACGTCGGAACGGGTGATGATCCGATTGCCGGAGAAACGAACCAGCGACAGGTTGCAGTTCAGCTCTGTGGCCGCGTCTTGAATCCCCTGCATCAGATCCATGTACACCGGCATGGACATATTGACTTCGGTATTCATGGCAAAAACCAGATTCCTGAAAGTCCGTTGTTTGCGAGGCATCGAACAGCCCGGACGCGGCCCGCGGCGATGCTCCAACTCGGGGCGGCGATAACCCATTTTTTCGGCGGCGTCCCGTACTATGACCCGGGTGCTCTCGCTGACGCTGCTG
>JAVBRM010000021.1:0-5953 GCA_031548025.1 Victivallaceae bacterium
GCGATAACAACCAGCAGTTCAATAAGTGTAAAATTTTTCGTTTTCATTTTCATATTTGTGTCCTCCTGTTAGAATTTATTTATGATAATGGTTGTAAAATCTTTGTTCCGGCGGATTCCCTCGGGATAAAACACATCTGCAGCTCGACCGATCGACACTGCAGCTCCGGGTTTGTCAGGCGTTCCAGCAGCATTTTTATCGCCAGCTGGGCGATTTCTTTGTCCTGGCGGTATACGCTGGCGAGCGGAGGGACAAGGTCTCGTGAGACCAGGTTGTCGTTGAACCCGACGACTGCGACCTCTTCCGGCACCCGGACACCCCGGTGAAGCAGGTTGCTCATGACGGCGATCGCCACTTCGTCCGTCATCGAAAAAAACGCGTCATAATCGAATCCGGCGGACGTGTATTCCGGCCACCCCATACCTTCCGGAAGCGCGTGGACACGTGAAATGTTCAACGGAAAATGATATTTGTCCTTGACCGCGGAAATACTCTTTTCGCGGGCCGGCGAGAGCTCCATGCCGAAAACCAGGATATTCCGCCGCCCGCTTTCCACGAAATGCGTCAAAATATCCGTCTGCGCCGAAGTCCGGTCGCGGTAAATAACGTCGAAACCTTCGATCGGCGTTTCCGGCAATTCCTCGCACACGATCACCACTTGTTTGACAATCCGCAATTTGCTCCGAATCTCCTCGGTAAGCACCTCGGCGTTGCGGATCTGCATGATCAGCCCGTCGACACGCCGGCTGACGTAATTATCGAGATTGTGATTGAGCAATTCAGGCTTGGACATGGTATCGCACATGTAACCGGCGTATCCGGCGGCGAGCAACCCGCTCGAAAAATTGCGGGCCAGTTCCGTATTGCTGTGCGGCCCGGAAAACGACCACATGATTCCGACGTTTTTCGTCGAGCCCAACCGCAGGCAACTGGCCAGGTGGTTCGGGCGGTATCCGAGCTGGTCGGCGGCTTCGATGATGCGGCTTTTGGTATTCGCCGCTACCGTCTGCTTGCCGCTGAAGGCCCGCGCCACCGTAATGGGGCTAACGCCCGCCAGTTCCGCCACTTGATAAATACTGATATTCCGGTTGTCCATAGAATCACGTTGTTCCGTTATTGATGATATCGATATCATTATACAGCATCATCGCGCATTTGTCAATCTTTATTTGGTGAAAATTCAATCAAAAATAGAGCGGATATTGAATGAGAAGCCCGACGGAAAAATCAAAAAACGAAAAAGACAAAGGACAATCTCGGCCGAAAGCCCAACTGCCCTTTGTCCTATGCTTTACATCGCCAGACATGAAATTTTTATTTGCGGCCCATTTTTTCCAAACCGAGATCGTCAATTCTTTGCAGAACGATATCATCAAAATAACAGGCGTCCTTCGCGGCGGGGATCCCCTTCAAGGGAGTTTTTGCCCCGCAGGTGATATTCATAACGGTGATATCTCCCTCCGGAACATCGAAAAACAGAGAGGCGCGGCGCCATTCGTCGTCTTGCCCGGTTGCGGTAAAGGCGGCAGTCTGGGTGATATGCCACTGGCCCTCGCCTTTGCTGTTGCGAAAGGTAACGGTAAGGCTCGGCACGACCATGCTACCGGTAGTTTTACACTTGGCGGTCAGCAGATAGGCTTCACCTTGCTTGAAATCCCGGAAATTCTGCACGATGGCGCCATCGATGACGGCACTCACTCTGAGTGCCCCGGCATCCAGGGCAAAAGTACCATTGGAACCTTTGCGCTGCCAGGTATTCCAGCCCGGGATTGAACTTTTTTTCACGTCGGGCGGCAATTGATTGTCGGGATTTTCCTTGCCGCCGGTCTGTTCGAAATTGCCGTTTACAAGCAGATTCGGCAATTGTTGCACCTCAGCGATCCGTTGTGCATAGCCGACCGGGTCGCGCCCGAATTCGATCGCATCCACAGCCCCCGGAATTACTTCGTTCCAGGAAGTAGATTTTCTTTTGGCGAAAAATTCCTGCGGCCAGAAACCGCCGCGCTCATTCCAGATCCATACATATTCATCGGTATAATCCAGAGTCCGCTGAATGTTCCGCCCAAGCAACCACGTCGGGTTGGACGATTTTCTCCATACCGGATAGAGCTGATTCTGAGTATTGTAAGCATCCAGATACACTGCAAGCCCCAATTGCGTAACCTTATGATATTTCGCCAAATTTTCCGGATAAACCAGACGCGACGCATTGCGGTAATAATCCGCGACGAGGCTGTCGTAATCTTCTTTCAGGCCGGCTTTGTAACTGCGGGCTTCGGTACCGTCGATAATGGTCATGGTATCCGGGATGGCCTCATACATTCCATTGATGAAGGGAATAGCCAATCCATAGCCGCCTTGAACAGGCAAATATTCTTTCGAATGGTCCAAGGCCACCGGCGACGACATCATGGCGGAAAGCCAATAAAACGCCAGAAGTTTCATTTCCGGAAACTCGGCCCCGATCGCCCGGCCGTAATCGCGCCCGCGTTCCCGGACCTTGGCGGCCGTTTCCTCGAATCCTTTGCCGGACTGAGGACGGTAGCAGAAAACCTGATCGGTGAGCGGCGGCGCATAGGATTCGATATCCAGAGCCATTCCTTCGAATCCGATTTCCTTGGCCAGCCAGGCGAGGATTCGATGATTGTTCAAGGTCTTCTCCCAAGCCGCATCGTCAAACCAGTCGCTGCTGAACTGTGCAGTATTGGTGATCAGGAAATTGTGCTTCAATTTCTTGAATTTCACCTGATTGAAAATATCAATCCAGGCACTGAAATCCGATTTTTTCAGGACAATGGGGCTGGAATTTGGAGTTCTGCTGGAATGATATGTAAGTTTTTTCCCGTCCACGGCAATCGGCAGAACGACACGCATTCCGAATCCGTCCAGCGGTACGTTTTCGATTTTATCCAGATCATTTTTGAAGAATTCGGCCGATTCCGGGTGCGCCCAGCCAAAAGCAATCAGTTTTTTGCGTGGCCGCTGCCACCCATCACCTTCCGGCGCCGCGCCGACGGATGCACAACAAATCAATATCAGAACAGGGAAAGTCAATCGTTTCATTTTCACTCCATTATTTCTGCCACTGGATCATTTCCGGCTGAATTTTCATGATTGATAAAGAACTGGTATGCCCGTCCACCCAGAGAAAATTGATGTTTCCGTTATGAACCGCCCCCAAACGGACCGCGGTGCCGGGAAAAGGATTGTACGCGGCTCGGGCCGCCACGCTGCCGCTGCGCATGGTGACGGGGTCCCTGGATTCGAAACAACGGTTAATATTGGTCTCCATACCGTCTCCCAACATGATCACCGACGAGGTGTTTCTGATCTGTTCGGCTTTATAGAAATTCACATTCCAAAGCAGTGTCGGCAATACCTGGGAATTGGTTGAATAATCTCCCTCTACTCCAGTTGAACGCTTTTTATGGGAAGGACAGAGGACAACAGTCTTCATGAGGTGTTTACTGCTTGCGGTAAAATGGCCGAAATATGTGGCGAGCGGCCCGGCCCAGTACGTAAAAGAGGATCTGCCGGTAGTACCGCCGCCAGGAATGGTACTGAATCCATATGGCAACATGCCGTCCCAATCGTTGCTGTAGGACAAAACGACAAAACCAAGTTGTTTCTCATTGCTGAAACAAGTACTGGAATGAGCTTTCTCGCGGGCTTTGTTCAGAGCCGGCAGCATCAGAGCCGCCAATATGGCGATGATGGCAATCACCACGAGGAGCTCAATGAGAGTAAATTTTCTGCATTTATGTTTTCCGGATAGATAGTTACACATTTTTCAATTTCCTTCTTATGTTTAAATTTTCAAGGGAGTTTATCTCTTCAATTCCGCCAGTTGCAGAGCAGTGCTGGCACGTTCGAGCAGGACCGACGGCACGGAAATCCGTGGAGCCGGTTGGGCTTTGCCGAACCATTTATTCGCCTCCAACAGCAATCGCACGGCATTGACTCCGCACTCATTGTAATTGTAACTGACAGTGGACAATGGAACTTCGAAAAACTCGGCCCCGGGGTAACCGCAGTTACCGATAATCGCCAGATCGCCGGGAATATCCCGATGACGCCGCTTGACGGCATCGCTGGCGTAAATGGCGAAAAAGTCAGAAAAACAGATCAGAGCAGTCGGTGGCTCGCGCAAATCCAACAATTTATCGACCGCCCGGGTAATTTCCAGTTTATCGTAATTGGCATATACGATCAATTCCGGCGACGGGTCGGCGCCGTTAACTTTCAACATCCTGGCATATTCGGCAAACGACATTCCCCGGAGGGTAGTCCTGGTCAGACAGCCGATTCGACGGTGACCGCGGTCCAGCAAATGCTGTACGGCCATGCGCCAGGCCTCTTTGCCATTGATGCTGATTACACCAAGCTTGTCAGGAAGAACCTGATTGCTGTGCGAATAAGCTACCACGACCGGCAGCGGCGACTCCGACCAGGGTGAATCGGGATGAATCAAGCACGAATCGATACAAAGCAGAATTCCGGCGAAATCCTTCGCCTGAAAAAGCTGATTAAACTTCGCCGGCTTCATATCCGCCACCTGACCAAAATCCAGCGTCACAATATCATAACCATGCTGTTTCGCCTCAAGCTCCATTCCGGTCCGGACATAAACAAACGGATTTTCAACCTCTTGCATACTGTACATAATGCAGAGAAACGTCCGCTTGCCGCCGTTTTCGGTAATGCCTTTGACGAAAGTCCCCTGCGAACGTATCCGCTCGATCAGTCCTTCTTTTTCCAGGCGGTCAAGCGCCTGGCGCAACGTCCCTTGCGATACTTCCAGCTGAACCGCCAGATCCCGTTCATTGGGAATCCTGCCGTCCGGGTATTCGTTGAAGGCAATCGCCTTTTTCAAATATTCGTATACAATCTCTTTTTTGCTTGGCATAAGCTGAAATTCATCGCATTGTTACATATTGTTTCATGTTGTTATATAACTATACAACAAATATCGAATATGTCAATATCCCGGAGAAAAATTTCCAAGGATTTGTAAATCCAAAGGACGCGGAGTATAATAAAGACTCATTATGAATCAACTGAGAAAAAATTTCATCGCCTATGCGGATAGTTTTCTGAACGGCGACACCGAAAGCGACCTGATGATTCAGCTCAAGCGTGATCATTGCCTGGAAGTGGCGGCGGTGGCGCTCGACCTGATGAAGTCGGCCGGTGTTGACGCGCACGATCTGCTGTTGGCGGAAATCGCCGGGCTGTATCATGACATCGGGCGTTTCATCCAGTACCGCAAATACCGGACATTTTCCGATGCCCGCTCGGAAAATCATTCGATACTGGCGTTAGCGGTCATCGACGAGCACAAATTGCTCGACTTCATGCCGCTTGAAGACCGGCAGCTGATCCGCGATACGATCCTGTATCACAACCGGGCTCACGTCCCTGATGGCTTGAACGCACGTGAATCCCTGTTCGCCGGAATGTTGCGGGACGCCGACAAGATCGACATTTACCGTGTGGTATTGCATTATTATGAAAATCCGTCCACGCTCGACGGGGTAACCCTTGAGTTGCCGGATATTCCGGAAGTCACTCCGTCGATACTGGCTTCGTTGAATTCCCGCCGACCGGTGAAAATGACCGAACTGAAATCGATCAACGACTTCAAGCTCTGTCAACTGGCCTGGATTTACGACCTGAACCTGCCGCGTTCGCGGGAGATTTTCCGCGAAAGAAACTACCTTGACCGGATGGCGGCCCAGCTCCCGCAATTCCCCGGCAAGGACGAGGCAATCGCTCAATTGGCTGATTTTCTCGCTTCCTGACTTTAAATTACGCCATATCGGCAGTATATTACCTGTTGCAAACTTCAGGAGATATATTATATGCCCGTTAATGAAAAAACTGATTCCGGCCACGAGGTGAGATTACCCACAGTGGTTATTGTCGGCCGGCCCAACGTCGGCAAGTCCGCTTT
>JAVBRM010000090.1:0-23495 GCA_031548025.1 Victivallaceae bacterium
ACCAAATCCCGATTGCATTTTCGCTCTGTCAGGGTAATGTTAAGAAATGGTTAATTGTTGTAGGGAGTATTATAAAGTATGTCAGGAAAATATCTCGGTCATCTGTCCGATTCCGATCCGCTTCACCATTATCTGAAGCACGAAATCCAGCCCCAGCTCACCGGATTTTTCGACCATGTCAAATACCGGGTTTTCAATTTAGAGGGTTCTAATGACGTTTATCTGTATGAGGAAAAACACAGCGGTGCCCGGATTGTCGGTAAATTTTTTCTGTCGCGCCGCCGCCAAAGCCGCGAACATGCCGCCAAAAAGCTCGACCGGGAATTCGGCAATCTCTGCATGATGCGCGATCACGGATTCACCACCTGGCCGCATTATATCGCCAGGCCGCTCGGCCGCAACGATTGGTTGAACCACTTGATGATAGTCGAATACTGTCACGGCGAGCAACTGGGCAGTATTATTTCGCGGGCCATCGGCAACCGGGACGACGGTCTGTTGTTCGGCAAACTGACGGCGCTGGCCTATTTTCTCTCCAAATTTCACAACCGCACCACCAACGGATACCGGGTCGAGTTTCACGAATCCTGTTCATATATGGACAGCTTGACCGGCAGTTTGCTGGGCACCGGCATGATCAATCAGGACGAGGCCAACGAACTGTACTGGCTCCGTGACCGTTGGCGCGAACACGGCAAAATGTGGGAAGACGTCCAAGTGCTGACCCACGGCGACGCGACCCCGGCCAATTTTCTGTTCGGCGACGGCCTGAGCGTCATTTCATTTGATCTGGAACGAATCCGGCGGGCCGACCGGGTTTTCGACACCGGCCGGATTGCCGGCGAACTGATGCATTATTTTCTCGAAGCCACCGGCAATAAATATGCCGCGGAACCTTTTATCGGTCATTTCCTGTGGGAATATTCCTGTCATTTTCCCGACCGGGAACAGACCTTCCGGGCGACCAGCCGCAGGGTGCCGTTTTATATGGGAATTACCCTCATGCGGATCGCCCGCAACAACTGGCTCGACTGGAATTACCGGAAACGCCTCGTGCACGAAGGCAAAGAATGCTTAAGGAGATGGACGATATGATCAAAGGATTGATTTTCGACGCCAATGGTACGGTCATCGATATCCTGACCAATGAAAATTACGACGACATGTACCGGGTTGCCGCCAACTTCCTGATGTATCAGGGGATAGCCATGAGCGCGGATGAAATCAGGGAAACGTTTCACGAGCTCAACAAGCGCCAACGGCAAGACAGCGGCGAAGAATTCCCCGAATTCGACGTCGTCGCGCTGTTCAGCGAAATCATCAAGCAGCACGCGAGCCCCTACACCCGCAGCCTGCCTCCGGAAAAACAGACCGCCCTCCCCGGAATAATGGCCGAAGTTTTCCGGGCCGCCTCGCTGTTCAAACTGGAATTGTATCCGAAGGTAATGGAGGTTCTGACAAGCTTGCGCGAACAATACCGCCTGGCGCTCCTTTCCGACGGTCAACGGACCTGGGCCATACCGGAGCTCCACGCGGCGGGACTGTCCGATTTATTCGATCCGATAATCATTTCCAGCGACCTGGGCTACCGGAAACCCGATCCCCGGATTTTCGAACTGGTCCTGAAACAAATGGAACTGACCGCGGAAGAAGTCCTGTTTATCGGCAACGACATGTACCGCGACGTATACGGCGCCGGGAAAATGGGCATGAAGACAATCTTCTTCAAATCCAACCAGGGTGATCACAAATCGCGGGACATCGAACCGGATTACATCATCTACGATTTCAAGCAGTTACCCGAAGCAATCCGCTTCCTCGAGAAGAAGATTAACCGCTAACAGCTTCGAAATTTCGAACCACGGAAGGGAAACGAGGAGTTGCACACGCCCCTCATGCCGGCTCAAACTGGGTGATTTTGTTTGCCTATTTCTGCTGATCAGGGAAAATAAGATTTTGGTGAACTATCGAAGTGTATCCGTAAAATTGAGAAACAATTCTCATAAATTACAACCTTTACTGCGGTTTTGATAAGAGTTTTTCAGTTTTCTTGAGGATACTTTCACGCACTCCAAATTCGTCATCTTTCAGGAGATCCTGCAGAAGATTTATCACAAAATCTTTTTGCTTGCATTGTTTCGCGAATTCGACAAAAAGCTCCGCTGCATTAAATGTATAAATATCTCCGGTTGAATCATCTTCACATATTTCGATGATATGGGCATCCGTGCGGATAAAATCAGCAACCAGAAGCAGTCCGGTTTCCGGGGACGGTTTCAAAGATTTGATTTCGTACAAAATTCCGGTCAGGATTCTTTCGAATTCTCTGGAGTGACGCCAGTCAATAAAGTCTTGAATTTCATGGAGACCGGCGATTTTTGATTGTATCATTTTCAATTTTTCTTCTTGTGAGGAAAGCAACCAATTTATGCGATCATTGATCTCTTTGTGGCCGCTTGCGAATTCAAGAAGAGCGTCGGCAAGGGTTTCTGCGCCAAGTTCAATCAGAACGGATTTTCGTCTGTCTGCCATTCGGAATCCTCCGTATCGTTAAGTTCTTCCATTTGTTCCCAGGTGACTCCGTATGGGAAGCCCCAGGGGGTGTAGCCGGCGATGTAAGCATATGTTTCGTCGGAATCGTCAAAAAGTGGGATTTCTTGTTTTTGTTTCAACTTTTCTCGACGTTCGCGTTTCATTCGTTTTTGTTCTGCGCGATAGCGTTTGAAGGCGCTTACATCCCGGTCAGTGATCTCAACTCCAACGCTACGAAGCTCACTGATGGCAGTTTCTGCTGAAACATAATACCAACTGGCGTAACGCCGGATTTTGTAAAACACATCCGGCGATTTCATTAACGCCATTTTCGGAGCCGCAGCCAAGCGTTCCTCTTTGGTCATGCTTCCACGACGATGTTTTTTTACCGGTTTATTTGGACGGCGGTTTGCTTTTTTTACCATTTTTAAAGTTCAGACAGTTTTTGGATTTTTTGTTCGAGTTTTTCGCGCGGAGCGCTTTTGCCTTTTTCCCAGTTGCAGACGGTCATCTGGCTGACGCCGAGACGTTTGGCGAATTCCGTTTGCGTCAGGCCGAGTTTGCGGCGCAATCCGGCGATTTCGGACGGCGTCAGTTGGAGTTTCTTGCCCGGCTTGGCAGTTCTTGGCGGCGGTGGAGGCCTGACCAGAGCGTCGAGCTTCGGGATAAACCTGGCAGGAATCGGATTCCTGCCTTTTTCCCAGAGACATACCGAAGCGCCGGAAGTATCGAGTTTTTTGGCGAATGCTGCTTGCGTCAGGCCGAGTTTTTTACGCAGAGCTGTGACTTTTTCCGGTGTCCATTCGGGGCTAGCCGGCAGGGAAGCGACGGGCTTGATTTCCGATTTTATTTCGTCAAGCGAATCGAAATCCATGCCGAATACATCCGCCAGGCTTTCCGGGGCGATTTCCGAAGCGACGCCTTCGGTGAGAACGTCGACGACGTTGGCACCGATCAGTTCGTTTTCGTCAACGCCCCGCAACGTAAAGAAGAGTTTCGGGTCTTGGTCGAGGCGCGCGCCGATACCGTACATCACGGCCGCGAGATGCTTGCACAGTGATGCCCAGTCCGGGCAGGAGCATTGGGTCTTGATCTCTTTGGGTGACGGGAAAAGGCCTTCCTGGCGGTCGCAAAAATCTTGCAGGATTTCAGGCGGCAATTTGCCTTGTGCCAGGGCCAGGAGCGAGCTGATTTTGCCGGTGCAACGCTTTTTGAGGTTTTCCCAGCGGCTCTTTTCCAGCGGTTTGATTTCGATTTTTATTGAATAAGGTTTGTCGCTGCTGCCGGCGACCAGAGCGGTCACCAGTCCGGGCGTGATCTGCAAGTCGAGCACCGCGCCCTGGCGGATGTAGGAGCGTCCGCGCGGCAGGCGGTTGGAGTAGTCCTGATAGGACTCGACGTTGTCGCACCATGCTTTGCCCCAGAATGTTTTTACGATTTTATTACCGTCGATCACCACCGGTTTCAAATCCGAATTTTTGGCGGCGAGTTTTTTGGTAGCGGCGGCATTCCGTGCTTTTTTCTCGGCGGCGGACACATACGGGGGATACCCCCAGTCATCATAATAACGGCCCATATTTACAACTCCATAGTACTAATATCTAGTTTTACGAAATCGAGAAGTTCATCGTCGTTCATAGCGGTCAGTAATTTTTCTGCGCCTTCGTTCAACAGTTCATCGGCCAAGTTTTGTTTGCTCATGATCAATTCATCGATTTTTTCTTCCAGGGTGCCTTTGCAGATGAATTTATGGATCAGGACATTGCGCTTCTGGCCGATGCGATAGGCGCGGTCACTGGCCTGGTTTTCAACGGCGGGATTCCACCAGCGATCGAAATGGATCACATGGTTGGCGGCGGTAAGGTTCAGCCCCGTGCCGGCGGCTTTCAGCGAAAGAACGAAAAACGGCGGTCCGTCTTCATCCTGAAACGTCTTGACCAGCCCAGCGCGCTCCTTGACCGGGGTGCCTCCGTGAAGAATCAGGCCGTCACGCCCAAAACACGTTTTCAGGTGATCGTGCAGCGGTTCGGTCAACTCACGAAATTGCGTGAATACCAGGACCTTTTCCTGCCGCGAGGCGATGGATTCGGTCAGCTCGGCGATACGTTCGAATTTACCCGCCAGGTCGGGGGCGTAGTCGCCATTGCCGAGAAATTGCGCCGGATGATTGCATATCTGCTTGAAACGCATCAGGTAAGCCAAGACGACACCGCGCTTTTTGATGCCTTCATCTTCCCTCTTCAAAGCCTCCCGCATTTCGTCGACGCAATGCTGATAGAGCGCCGCCTGACGCTTGCTCATGCCGCAGTAAACCTTAAGCTCGATCTTGTCCGGCAGGTCGGAAATAATGCGTTTGTCGGTTTTAAGCCGCCGCAGAATAAAGGGTTGCGTGAGCTTGCGGAGAGGCGTGTAATTATTGTCGAGTCTTTTGGAGAATTCAAGAAAATTCTTGAGATTTCCGAGCAGTCCGGGGTTCACGAAATCGAAAATGCTCCACAAATCCGTGAGCCGGTTTTCGACCGGAGTTCCGGTGAGCGCGATCCGGCGTTTACCGCGCAGGGTGCGCACCGCCTTGCTTTGTTTGGCCCCGGGATTTTTGATCGCTTGAGCTTCGTCCGCGATCACGGCGGGAAACTCCAGTTCCGCCAGCGCGGGCAGACGCGGCAGCATACCGTAAGTAACCAGCGCCAAGTCGAATTGCACCAGATATTTTTCGGGATCACGCGCAAAGGCAGCGGATTCATCCTTACTCATGGCGGAGGGATGCAGTACCGTTAATTTTAAGCCCGGCGTGAATTTCGCGCTTTCGCTTTGCCAGTTGGCCAGTAATGTGGCGGGAAGCGCCAGCAGCACGGGAAGCTGCTTCAACTCCCCGGCATTTTTCCATAATTCGATCAACGAAAGCACCTGTAAAGTTTTGCCCAATCCCATATCATCCGCCAGGCAACACCCCAGACCGACAGAAGAAGCTCGCCAGAGGTATTTAACTCCGTCGAATTGATATGGCCTGAGAATATCGCCCAGCCCGGAAGGCGGTTCCGGCATATTGATTCCGGCGGGATTGCCGAACTCACTTAATAAGCGTTTTAATTCGCCGGACGCCTCGAAACTGCAGATTTCCGATGAGGCACTCATCTTGCCGATTCGGGAGTCGGCGCCGGACAGCAGGCGCAAGCCCTCGATTACCGAAATTCCTTCGCTTCCGGCCAAAGCTTCCGCATGTTTCCAGTCTTCCAGCAGCGCGGCGATTTTTTCCGGCTCAGCCTCCACCCATTGCCCCTTCAAACGCACCAGACCGCCCCCGGAGTCAAGCAGCTCCCGAAGCTCCATTTCTGTCAGAGAAACGCCTCCCAAAGTCACTGCAACAGAAAACTGCAGCAGGGAATCAGCCCCGAAAACACTCTTTTTCGCCGTATCCAAGGTAACGGATACCTTTGCCCGCGCCGGAGCGGTCTTCCACAAATTGGCGATCCTGATAATGATATTTGATTTCTCAAAATGCGGAATATCGCGCAGAAATTGATAAGCCTCTTGCCCGCTCCAGGCGGATGGCTGAAAGATCCGGCGGCTTTCCAGTTGACTTCGGATGATTTCACTGTGAAGCCCAGCCTGCTGAATCGGAGCCAGCACTGCCTCCATGGAATGCCGATCCCCGGCATACGCTTTGAGCGCGACCCCCAGCGGCAGATGCTTCGGTTTGTTTCCTTCAGCGCGATAGACAAAACTCGCCATGAACGCAAACGGTTTTTGACCGGTGGCGTCCGCCTTGTTCTCCGCCAGATGAAAACTCACCTTGCCCACGTCTTTCCAAGCCGGCGACAAGCTCCGGATAAAATCCGCCGGCGTACCGTTAAACCTGGAAAACGCTTCCTGAAACGCTCCCTCAAACTCAAGGTAAAAACGATGCAGCAACGCACCGTCCAGATACTCTCCTCCGACAATCGGCGGCGCGGATAGTACGGAAAAACCGTTCTCCGCTTCGCTCGGCCGCAGTCCTTCAAACCACGGAGCAAGATTTTTATCTTCCACTTCGATAGCGGAAATTTTACCGATATAACTATCAAAGAGTTTTTGAAAAAACAGTGCGCCAACCGCTTCCGCCGGAAGCTTCTGCCGGACAAGCTTCAACAGTCCAACTCCATTGCCTTCCGCAAAAGTTCCGACTTCATCCCGCAAATTGCCATGCGGCGTTATATGCAAGTCCACGATTACTATATTCCTTAAACATCAATATTGCATCCAGCATATTTCCAGAATTCCATCTTAATACTATAGCAAATCCATCGTATCTTGCAAGGCTCAATTTTTATCTTCAAGCAAAATATTGCGCTATTTTGAAGACAGGTTTGACAATCTTCCTTTTCTGCCTATATTTATGTAAGATTGTCAATAAACATAAAGGATCGTTTTATGCATCCGGTAACTTTAGTTTTTGATCTTGATGATACCATTTGCCTCCATCTGGAACAGAAAACCTGGAAGCGGGACACCAAGGAAGTGGTTCAAATTTATGGAGAAGAATTCCGGAATCGGCATATGACAACGGCGCTGGATTATCCACATTTCATCTTTCCCGGATTTTCCGCGTTGTGGAAATGGCTTTATGCACAGGGGCATAATATCGTGGTTTTCAGTTCCGCGGTAAAGGAGCGGAACGTTGAATTTATTGACCGCTTTGTTGAACTGACATTTGGAGAAGAAGCCAGGGAAATTCGTCCCCTTATCCGGATTTTTTCACGAGAAGATTGTTTCGATACGCGGTATCCAGTTAGAGATCAAAGCAAGTATCAGCCCATCTTTTTCGGCAATCGCAAGAAAGTACTGGCGGATGTTGTTGTACCCCGCGAAGAGTTGCCCTGGACTTTGCTGATTGACGATGACCGCAGCTATATGGCATTGGGCGAGGAATACAATTATATCCGAGTAGAAACAGGAAACTCCTTGAGTATTGTTTCCGGAAATGATCAGGATCATAGATATTTTTTCAAGGCCTTCTACCTGGCTGGATTACTTTCACAGATATTTGCAAAAATGGAGGAGAGCCAACTCACTGCAACAGAAGCGGCAAAATACTTTCAGATCACGTTGGTAAAACGGGATTTCGATGTCCATTTCTTTTATCCGAGTCTGGAAAATCCGGAATATTATAAAACCGGCGAACAGATTCTCCAAGCCATTGATCCCTCTCTTGTGATTCATTCGCCATACTTAAAAGATTGAGATTACAATGAGCTATCACGGCCAGCTTCAAAACGTTCAAATCATTTTGCCCTATTTCGCCTTGGATACGGGAAATTGCAACTCCTTTTCGATTGGGAATGTGCATGAAAAATAAGGAGGGGGTAAACTGTTCCTACAGTCGATTCCGACGCGAAAGATTTACAGCCCGGATGTTGTTTTGTGCTTGGCTTCTTCTTTTCCTGGAGCTCTTGTTTGGAGCCATTTTTCTGGCAGCGGAGAAAACAGTTCCTCCTTGGGTGGTGATTGCCGCGCCGCTTCTGATAATATGTGCGGCGACATTGATAGTGGAATACCATTTTCGCCCGGTATTTTCCAGGTTGCACTACAAGAAGTTCAAAGCGCTTCGGACACTCAAAAAAGACGAAATCAAAAAAATTCGACTGAACCGTCGCAAACTTCTGATTGCCGCGCGTTCCCTCACAATGCTCTGGGCTATCAGCATTCCGTTTCAAAGCAAACTGATGTTCGCATGTGGTTCCGAACTCTGGGCTGGATTACTGATCATACAGCTTTTCGCAGTCTTCATCAGTTTTCTCCTCGCCTGGGATAAAACCATCGTCAATGAGATCGTTCTTTTTCCCATCATTCTGCTTTTCTTCATCACCTTTACAGCGGTAAAACTTCTGACCGCTCTCATTTTTCTGCCATTTCAAAATCGAGCAGGAGAGAAAATTGAGTAATTTTCCCTTTCTCTCGCGCATCGTTCGGTATACAGGAACAATCTCGGATTTCTCTTGTAATTTCCCGGCTTGCGGCTATCTTAACAGGCAAGCAGGGAATGATCCGGGAAGCAATAGCCATGCACCTTATAGCCTTATATCCCCTGGAGTAGGCACATCATGAGAAAACGAAAAAGAAAGAAAAGGAAGTCTCCGCAGACGGTTATCCCAATTCAACCTCAGGAAACCAAGAGTAATTTTCTATCGAGACTCCCTGGGACTTGGCCTATTCTGGTAGTCTTCATCCTGGCCGGTTGCTATATCTTGTTTCAACCTTTAAAAAAATTAGATGATGCAAGATTCTGGACTGCTACCCCAGCCATGGTTATCTCCAGTTCCATTGACAACACCCGCCGAAACGAGTACTGCATAGTCATTGAATACCAATATGAACTCAATCGTGTCAGATATATCAGCAAGCGCTATGAATTTGGCTACAGGAGCTATAATAATCCTGATATACCGGAAAAGATCATTGCGGATTATCCTGCAGGCAAAAAGATCACCTGCTATGTCGATCCCAAAAACCTCCAAGAAGCCGTAATTTCGCGCAATCTATCCATGAATTATTGGCAACGTTTTATCTTTCCGCTCGTAATCACCATCGTACCCATCATATTTTTATTTCACCCCCCACCTTTTCGGCAGAAACCGTAAAAACGCCAAGGATTGAGAATTTGTGTGTTACATATCCTTAGGCGCTGTTTCTTTGAAATCGCGAGTTGAAGGAATTGCATTTTGATAATATTTTTTGAAGATATTCCAGGACTCAGAAGATTCATCTTTCAATCTATATAGATAATGCCAACGTATTCCAATTGGTTGCCTATCTTTTTTATAATTATAAATATTAGGATCTCTGATTTTATCGATTGATAAATTTTTTATTTCATTCAAATATCGGCTATCAATCATAAATTGAACAATGTCCCAATCAACATTTTCGTTGGAAATAACGAAAATCTTCACGTACGAAATATTAAGAACCTTAAGATTTAATTTTGCAATATTACTTGAAATCTTATTCACAATTTCCATAACGGATGCAATTGATATTAAATTCTCATCCATGTATGTCGTTATAACTATCCATTTAGGATTAATCATAGGACAAGGTACTAATGTATCATATTTGATATATGCATAAGTAGAGCTGCAATTTTTTAATGAATATTTCATAAGGTGTTTTACAATTATATGCGTAAACAATTTATACATAAAATATTTTTCTGTTTTTGAGGAAGCATCTTTCATGAACCTTTTGAACAATTTGTGATACGTAACAATAAGAGTGGTTGATGCATACATAAAAATGGCATTTATTTTTTTCATATCATCCTGTTATGATAAAGCTCAGTGGTTATTCTCTGCAACAATTATTTTGTTTTTTCTTCCTCATCCTCCTTAAAGGCTTCGGCATCGGATGATTCGAATTTTTCTTCCTGGATCTCGCCGTTTTCGAGATGTTCCTGAAACTCCATGAGCTTCCGGAGCCTGCGGCTTGCCTTGAACCCCTTTGCCACACCATCGCGCAAATGTTTCAGGCGGATATCATCTTTATCGGAAAACCTCAGCGAGGTTTCCCCGGCAAGTATGGAGCGGACTTCCGCGACCTTGAACGCTCCTTCCGCGAAGCCGGTCATAATTTTCATTTCCATTTCCAGGGCGTAATCAGTGTCTTTGTGGGACAAACCACGGAAAAAATCAAATATACCCATAAATACCTCCTTCTTAATCCGCGTCAAAATTCAGTGTATATTGTCCGCAATGACTACACTGGAAGACGTGGACGATCAGACCGCCTTTCCCTTTATCAAGTGCGGAACCAAGTTTGTCGAAATCCTTGAACGGCTTGAAAGCATCCAGGGCACGTTGGAATTCCGGGGAACGGTATTTCGCCAAGGCGGTTTTGGTCTTTACGGCTTCCAGATAAAGCATGGCATCATTACAGCACGCTTCCCAACGAACCTCCTGCCACCCGGAAATACTTGGAGTGCGGTTCAATATAGCATTCACCGTTTCTGAAGGAATATCGCCCTGCCACCCGACATTGAACTCGCAATTATATTTCAGGGATGCCGCCCCACCGGCCACACACCACGGACAGACCGGCAGATCCTCGCCTTGCCAATAGATTCCATCCGCAACGATCCATTCCACTTCATGGCCACAGCAGCTGCAGACGGCTTTCCCGTTTACGATTGTTCCATCTTTATAGGCGTTCGGCATATAGGCAAATTCCGGAAGTTGCGAATAATCTTGCTGACTGACAATACCAAGATATCGCTCATTAATCTGCCACATTTTTGCCGCCTGCCGCGAACATTTCCCCATCAACCAAACGATACCGACCAGAAGCCAGATTACCACCAAAGCGGCCAAACAGGCGCACTTTACGTTTACGCTGCCGGATTTGACTCCATACAGGAGACCAACGCTAATCAGCGAGATAACGAGAAAGATACTCTTCTTCCCGCCGGGAATCGGCCGAGCGTCTTTTTCCACAGGCATTCCGAATTCCACAAGAACACCGTTGAGATATCCAATCACTGTTTCCTTCATGCTCATAACGCCACCCCTGATTTTCGCGCGAGCCGCACGGTACGGTAACGATAACTCTTCATCCCGCAAATTGCAAGAATACTTTTCACGGCTTCGCCTCCTTCCTGGAACGCTTCCCCGTGTTTGGAGTGACCGTCTTGCTGAACCAGCGTGGCGTAATGCCGAGGCGCTTCAGATCGCGCGCTCCGCCTGTCGCACCAATCAGATTGAGCAAAGTAAAGAATAGAAGCGGAATGAATCCTAAGCCGATCCACCGGCATTTACCGTATCCATAAAACAGTAGCGCGGCCCATACAAAATCAAAATAGAAAAAACTTCTGGCAAATACGAACTCCCGAATCCGTACACGAACGGCATTGCCATGCAAAGGTTTATGCTCCCATAACAGAAAATCCAAATGTTGCGCCTCAGTTGGCGGCGACTTGCCATTGATGTTCTGTAAATAGAGCTCAATGACGGCTCGCACGTCAGCGTTTCCGAGGTGAATACAGGTCTCCGGGCCGCCATAAGACGGCTTTTCCCGTGATATGAACGTGACCGTATTGTTGCAATACCAGATATCAGAAACTTTTTTGAGTTCAACATCGGCAAGTTTTCTGTCAGAGACATCATAAAATGTCAAAAAACGTTCTGCCCTCTCTGCTTTTGACGGATAATAGATGTAATCACGTCCACTCAAACAACACCAAATTTTCCGTAAAAGGCTCACGGCTTCACCTCCGTTTGCTGATAGATATGTTCTTGCAGCGTTTCCAGATTATCGGCAATATTCATTTTTCACCCTTGAGACAAAGTTTTCTTGATAATTTGCTCACGCTTTTAATGCCAAGCGCACAAAGCAAACTCAAAATACTGAAAGCTGCCACAAAAACAGCGATGATGACAAGAAAAGGCGCGAAAAGCGGATAGTACCTCATCTCGTCTTTAGCGTTTTTTTTAGCCGTATGAAGTTCCCCGGCAGCCAGATCGAAGTGCGATAAGGCCTCGCGGTTCAAGTCTTCATAGAAATACAATATATCGTCTTCAAGTTTATCTAACCAGATGAGATTTCGCGGTGGAGTCAGTATGCTGATTCTCAATGTATCCAGATCAATCCGGCATAATTCAAACTGGCGGCGCCGCCGATCAAAGCGTGGCAGAAAAACCGCCTTATTTTCCTGAATGATCATCGGTCCACCGAACATATCACTATGAAACGGCATTTTGCCATTGATCCACAGCGTTCCGATTTCCGGTCCGCCCTGACAGACTTCCGTTATTTTACCGTAATGGATTGCCAATTCGCCGGTATCGACCTGCCGGGATATATTCCAAGGAGTAATTTCAGTCATCAGCGGACACCTGGATATTGATCAATTCAACTTCTTGCCCTGTCATGGAGCCCCCCGAAGTTATCATTCCAATTATAGCCATTATAACTTTACTTCTTACTGATAAAAGTATACAGCAAGATCATTTAAAATCAAACAACGATGAGAACAAATCGCAAAATTGGAATGCGGGCTCAAGAGAAATATTATCTATTCGGAAATCTTTGTAAATCAAGTTGAAAAAGCTTACACTGTCGATTAATGTATTTTTAACGGATGGTGGTTTCATGGAGATGCATGCTGTATTATGATAACTGAGCTTTGGTATCCAATCAAATGTTTGAGGATAAAGACACAAGGCGGTGAACCGTGAGTTTTTATCATTGTCCCCAATGCGATATCACTTTCGAAGCGGAAGAAGCCGAAGCCGTGTTCTGCCCGGATTGCGAGACGGTAATATGCGAGGAAGTGGAAGATTCGGAGGATGCCAGGGAGGAAAAGCGGAAGCGGATTTCCGACACCATCGGAACTTTCGGCTGCTGCGGTTTAATCGCATATGCGATCTTTGCCGTCATCATGCCGTTTGCTTTTGAGACAAAGCCCAACCCGTTTGGCTTTATCATGATGGGTCCGTTATGGTGTTTATTCTCGATTCCGATTTTCCGGCACTATATCAAAGGGTATTCGTGGCAAATCGGGTTATTATCGATGCTATGGTGGCTACTGAGCTTCACCATCCTCTGGATAATCGCATTTTGCATCTTCGGCAAAGTCGAAGCCATCCGGGAATGGACACTCAAAAGTACATTGCTTTGCCTTCTGCCCGGAGCGACAATCGCCTTTGTCCGCGGCTGGTCCGAACATTTTTTCTGGAACCTATCCAACGCCCGCTACAGCAGCTGGAGGGAGTAACAATGAAAGCCGCTACCAGTCCGAAAGCAAAGAAAAAATCAAGAGCCCGTGGGAAACACACTGTAGTCAGTTCCAGTGGCTGGAAAGTTCAGTTGGCGGCAGGATTATGGCTTGGCTTATTCGGGTTGTTGGCGATGTCTGCAAACGGAGAAGGAGAACTCAGTATCTGGAGAATTATTGGCTGGGGAATTGTCGCTTTGGGTTTCCTTTTGATCATAATTGTATGTATTCTTTTCGCTTACGGACTGTTCTTTGCCGACAAAAAACGACAACGGCAGCTCTGGAGAGGACGCGATTGGCTGCATATTTTGGGCGCTGTCCTCTTTGGTACTTCGCTGCTTTTCCTGCTTGCCGGATTTCTGCCGTTGTTTGGAATCGACCATATTCCTTTGAGTTCCGGCAGTTCTATGAAGACTCTGAATATAATTGAGCCGATCAATGCCATCATGGGAGCGCTTGATTATGTGATAAGCCTGCTTATCGGGTTCGGTATGCTGGCTTGTGCCATTATCGTATGTTACCCTGATAGGAATGAACAAAAACAGCAGAAAAGGCGTGAAATAGAAAAAAAATCAAAATAAAGTCAAAAACAATAATGAAAGCAGAAAACGCCTTCTCCGTATTCCGCGGTTTGAAAATTTTCAGTGGGCGCTTATCGCGGCTTCCAAGGCTTTGGGGGCTGTTTCTTCGGGTTTTACCTTGTACCAGGTTTCGGCGATTTTGCCGGATTCGTCAATCAGGAAAGACGAACGGATAATCCCGAAAAATAGTTTACCGTAAAGCGATTTTTTATCCCAGACACCATACGCCTCCGCTACCTGATGGTCCGGGTCGGCGAGCAATGCAAAATTCAGCGTATATTTTTCGGCGAATTTATGCTGTTCCTCTACCGTATCGGGGCTGATGCCAAGCACCGTCACCCCGGCTTTTTTCAGTTCGGCCCAGTAATCGCGCAGCGAACAGGCCTGTTTGGTACACCCGGGGGTGTCCGCTTTCGGATAAAAATAAATCAACAGTTTTGAGCCTTTGAAATCTTTCAGGCTGACCATTTTGCCATCCTGATCCGCCAGAGTGAACTCCGGCGCTTGCATTCCCGCTTCCAATTTCATTTCGACCTCCTCTTCCGGTTATTGATCACCTGGAGACTCCCGAGCGGAGCTCCCCCAATCATTTTTGAAATGACTTCGCACTTAATCCGCAGCAGAAAGAATATCGGCAAATCCTGCTCGTGGAGCGACTCGAAGTTCCCCTGCCCTTTGGATATCACCAGATCCGCCCGGCACATAGCCTCCAGGAACTCAGGTCTGGAAAAACGCAGCGACACCCCCGGCGTGCAATCACCGGTATCCACCATCGGCACGATATCGAGCCCGGACATCGGCACTTCGCGCGGCGTCACGTCGTTCAGCACCGGCAAGCCGCGGACTCCCAGCGTTATTTTGTCCCGGTATTTCTCGATCAGCAGCCGGTCAAAAACCGCCTCGCCGCAATTGTCGGCGATATAAAATATCGACGAGGCCTTGTCCATGGCCTCTTTCAATTCAGCCACCGCCACCCTGTCGACCGGCATGACAAACACCTCGCGGATCCGCTCCTTGACGTCGTCCAGACAGAAATGTGGAGTGGCCCCGAAATCGATGATATTTCCGCCGATCACCAGCCGGATGAGCGCTTCAAACGTATTGTCGTGTTCCGCCAGCATCTCATGCATTTCCGGCAGCAACGCCAGGGCCGCCTCGGTGGACTTGTCTTTTTCCTCGCGGTAGACGTCCACCGGCCCCAATACATCGACGATCACCCGGTTCAGCAGCGAGGCCTGCTCAGGCGGAGTCAATGTGTGGTCCAAATTGTGGAGATTGTTGAGTGCCAGGGTGATAATCCGGCGGCGCTTTTCCTCGTCGTCAGTAGCCAATTGCGCCATATGGACAATGGTGTTGACGACACAAGTGATACATTCATAGGGAATCATCATGGTGCATTACCGATTTTAAGATCAAATTCAGAACTGTTACCGGAAATTCCGGGGATATACAACGTCGAAACCGTAGCCGGCAGAGCGGTAAAAACACCGGTCACCTCCGCCCGGAGCCGGTAGCTTCGGGTCGTAGTGCCGATGCCGGTCTGTTCCAGATAGATACGGGTGGAACTAGTCCGGTTCTCGATATACACACCGGGATATTCCCAACTGTAACCACTGCGGGGGTTGACCGGTTCAAGCCCCGCCGGACGCCGGTCTTCGATCACCAGATACCGGAAATTATAGCCGGAATTCAGAATCAATTCGGTTTCGATCAGATCGCCGGGATTGACCAGGTCGCCGCTCTTCAATTCGGTGCGGGCGTAACTGCCTTTTTCATTTTCGCGGAGCTTCCAATACATTCTCTTTACCTTCAAATCCTTGCCCATTGCCGGGATCGGCTTGTTTTCATTGAAATACTCCAGGCTCACCGTGAAATAAACCGGCATGCCGCCGGTCCGCTTCAACTCCACAGTCTGGCGGCGCCCCAGCAACAACGCGGGGTCGACTTTGAGCACCTGCGGCTTGCCGGAAATCTCTTTCAGCGCCATTTTTCCGGCTGAAGTACCATTGACCTTTATTTCAACCGTACCGTCGCTCACCTTCTCCGGATTCGCCTTGCAATACTCGGCCAAGGCCTCCATACAGACGAGATTGACCAATACAGCGGATTCGTCGGCGGTATAAGCACGGTTTTCAATCAAATATTTAACCAGCATATCCGTCAGGTCTTTAGCGGAATCCGTACTGAGCAGCAATCGCAGATATGCGGCGCCGGCAATCAACTCCGAGTTGTCGAAAATACCGGAAAAATCCGGCTTGGGTTGCTTCAGATAAGCGGTCAAATTTTCGCTGTTCTTCTGGAGATACTGCCCGAGATTCCTCAAAACCATCTGCCGCTGTTCGCCGACCACACTGAGTCCCAACAACGAAAGACTATACAAACTCAACTTTTCCCGATTGTTATATAGCCAGTCGGTAAATTCACTGTCGGTTTCACCGAGGCCGTAAAGAATATAATTGGCATAAGCGGACGCATTGAAATCGAGGTCTTTCTTATCGCGCTTGCGGTAAGCTTTCAACCATTCGATCCCCTGCTGGCAGGTGACTTCGCTCACTTTCAAGCCGCTGTTTCTGGCGGCAATCAGCGCACTGACCGCCGTGGCCGTCATGGTAACCTCCGATCTGCTGTGAACTCCGGAGAACCATCCCCAGCCGCCATCCACATTCTGCATATCGTCCAATTCCTTGACCGCGGCTCCGGCATGAGCCCCCAGCGAGTCACGGTTATAACGGTCATCACCGCTCTTTTCCGCCGGAGCGACACGGACGGCATTGACCGCCAAAGCCTTGATGCGCGCCGCCACCGCCAATAAATCCTTACGGTCGTTGAGAATCAGATCCGGCAGCAGATCGATCACCACCGAATAAGGAGAATTCAAAATCCGTATCTGCATTTCGGCATTTTGCGCCTGTATGCCTTTGGGAATATCCACCGGAATAAAAATGCTTTCCCGCTGATTGGCAGCAATCGCGCCGGACAAGCTCAGTTGCTGCTTGATGCCGTACCGGACAACCGGTAATTCCAGGACCAATCCATCCGTTTCCTGCCCGGCCGTCGCTTTCATGGTCAGCTTGCCCGTGCCGGGAGCCACCGCTTTCAGACGCCAACCCGTCTGCGCCTGTTCATTTTTGGTAATGACCTGGCGCGGCAGGCTGTCAATCATTTCCAACTCGCCAGTGGCCGATAATTCCGCCTGGACATTCTCGATCCCGGTCTGGTTCTGAATAATCGACAAAATCGTGGCCGAGTCCCCCGCCACCATAAAACGCGGCAGCAGCAGTCTGGCAAAAACATCTTTTTTCACCGTAAATTCCGTTTCACCGTCGCCGACGGCATTGCCGCCGTCAATCGCCCACACCCGGGCTTTCCAGGCCGTAATGCTTTCCGGCAACCTGAATGTAACCGTTGATTTTCCTTCGTCATCGGTATCCACAATGCCGCGCCAGAAAGCGGTATCCCGGAAATCCGAACGGATTTCCGTGGTGATTTCACTTCCACCGGCCATCGCCGCCATAGCCATGCTCTTCTCGAACTTGACGGAGGAGTCAAAATTCCGGGCTGCCCCGCCGATCAGATAAGACGGCAAACCTTCCAGAAAAACCGTTTCCATATTGAAATAGCTGATAATATTTTCCAGATAACGCTTCCTGCCCCAGAAAAACTCCTTGATATCAGCGACATTGCTCCCGCCGCTGACGAACTCCACCGCTTTATCGTAAACCGTAATGGCGAAACGCCCCTTGACCGGCTTGCCGTCGGAATCGAGGATTTTGACATTCAAAGTGCTTTCGCTGCCGGGCTTATAACTGGCGGCGGCGGAATTTACCGTCACATTCAATATTTTCCGTTTCGGCGGGACTTTCAGCTCGACCGCGGTCCGCATTCGCCTCCCCTCATGAATCAGTTCGGCTTCGCAGAAGATATTCGGTACATCCTTGTCCGTTATATGCAAACGCTGAATGGAATTGCCGTTTTCCAGATAA
Source organism: Victivallaceae bacterium (assembly GCA_031548025.1). GTDB lineage: Bacteria > Verrucomicrobiota > Lentisphaeria > Victivallales > Victivallaceae > UBA5239. Next base: position 17,841 of record JAVBRM010000090.1, read on the forward strand.
ACAAGCTTGGGAACTTCACCGTCATTAATGCGCTCAAACCACATAACCGAGGCATTTTTCACCGGCGAGGAGATCAGGATTTCGGCGATGTCGCCGGGCTCGTAAAACTCCTTATCGGCGGTGATCTTCAAATTTTTGCATTCAATCGGCGCTTCGTCCGCTTCCCCACTGGCCGCCACCACATCCTTGCTCACTGTAAATGCATAACCGCCACCGGTCCGAATGACCGCTTCCAGCCGGTAATATCCGGAAGTTTCCAGCTTCACAGTATGCAGCAATGTACCTTTATCATTGATTTCCAGCTTTTTCCATTGTTTCAGGAGTTTTTTGATTTCCTTGTGCAGCGTAGTCGTGGTGATGGAATAAAGAGCCAGGTCCGCGGTTCCCGCCGCCGGCTTGCGCCCGGAATCGACGATATTGATATTGGCCACCGCTTCCTCGCCGGTATGGTAGAACTGCTTGTTAAAAGCAATATACCCCCGATACGGCACCGGCGCGATCATCACTTCCCCACTGCCGCTGATCGCCCGCATTGACGCATCCGATACCGTCGCCTCGATTTTATAAATATGGTCGATATCCTTCAAGCCGGAATCCGTTTTGCCCGTATCGATTTCAATGCCGAAAGTTCCGTCGCCGTTGAGCTTACCAACCCCGTTTACGATCGGCTCCTCCCGAAAACGAATATACGGCGGAGCCTCCGGGTACAGCCAGCTCCACGAATCCGGCCGCCATAACGGCGATACCGCGGCCAGCCGGGTTACCCGGTAACTGATCGTCCCCTGAACCGGAGCATCCCAGTAATACCTGGCGCTGATAGCGGCCTTGAATTTTTCCCCGGCCAACACCGTTTTCTCCGGAACTTTGACCATTACCTCGTATTCCGGCTTGCGGTATTCCTCCACCCGGCACTGCAGATAACTGGTCACCGGGTTGGGGTTCTGCGGATTTTGGATCGAGAGCTTGATCAACAACGTTCCGAGCTCAACCTCTTCCGGCAGTTTAAAATTCCCTCCAGCCATCGCCGCGCCGTCGGTACGGACATTCCCCTTCCAGATTTCAGTGCCGCGCGGCGTGGTCACGGTCACCTCGCATTCCTTATCGGCATAGGGTTGCACGGCCCCTTCCGGCTGCTGGATTTCCCGCAGCCAGAACTGAAAATTGACCGTATCACCCGGTTTATAGACCGGCCGGTCGGAAATGCCGAAAATCCGCAGATTATCGACCAGCAAACTGCCCGGCTTGTTATAACTCTGATAATTCAGGATAAAAGCATGAGTGTCTCCGCCATTAGCCTCAAATACCCTTACCAGATATGTATACTGATCTTTAACCTGTTGATCGGTAATGACCGCCAATCCGTCTTTGTCGGTTTCCACTTCAAATTCATCGATCAACCGTTTCGGGGCTTTTTCCTCCTGAACGCTTTTCCAGCCGAAGAATCTGACCTTGGCCCCTTTTACCGGCATTCCGGTCAAGGCATTGGTTACTGCACATATCCTTTTCCCGTCAAGCGGCCGAACTTCCAGAGTATAGCGGGACAATACGATAATCTGCCGGATTTCCTTGACCCCCGGCATCGTGGCGGTCAACAGGTATACTCCCGGTTTGTCCATCGGCAAAGTCAAAGCCATCCGTTGCGGCACATGGTCAGTGCCGGGTTCAAGCTGGATCAGCCATTGCTCGATGGTGGAACCCAGGAATTGCTCTTTCTGTTCGCGCGACCATATCTTCCTGAAACTTCCAACCCCATAAAAATCCTGAAGATGCTTCTGGCCCCTCAAATCACTTTCCAGCGCGGCAAAAAACTTGCCGATATCGACCGGCCTTACCACCAGATCCACGGTCGGAGAATTGCGATAGTTCAACACCACCACCGGTTTCCGCCCGGCCACAAAAGTCGTTATCTCCTCCAGCCTGCCGCTGTTCCCGGTCAACTCCCGGTAACGGACGGTAATTTCCTTGGAAGCGGCTTCGCCATACTCATGCAACCATTTGCCAAGCACTTGCGACGCCGCGGCAAAACGCTCCCGCCGCATATAAATGTTACTCAATTCCAGATACGGTTCCGCCCGCTCGGCATCCAGCAAGGAACGCAGAATTTTTATCGGATTCATGTCATCAGGCAAGGTAAATTTCTTGATTCCGTCCGCCAAACGGGCATAAAATTCATCGTCCGCCAAATGCGGCAGCGCTTCATTTTGCAGGTTGTAGCCGATCGTCTGGACCCCGAATTGACTGTCGAGGAATTCCGCCAGCTTGAGTTTAGCGGCAAACGACTCTCCGGATTTCGCCGCCATCCCCAAGGTCCAGCGCCACTTCTCGCCATCACTCTTCGCCGCCTCGTAACTCCGGGGCTGCTGATAAAGCAACGGCGAACCGTCGGCATTCACCGGAGCGTCATTGGAACTGGTCAGCCCCTCGTCATAGTCCGGCAACCGCGCAGTGTCGGTCACTTCCTGTAATTTCCAAGCCAGGCGATTGCCGCGGTTAAAAAGCAGAACATCGGCCCAAGTCAGATAAAAAAGCGCCTGTTCACGGGCATTCAGCTCGCCCAGCCTGGCGCCGGCTTTTTCCATCAACTGAAGCGCCTGGACCCGATCCCGGGCATTGCTGCTCAAGCTCGCTCCGCCCACCCGGTAACCACGGGTAAAAACCCCGCCGACATTCATCCCATAATGCGATATGTCCCACGAAGTCAATACTCTGGCCGCCGCTTGACTGGTCAGCGGCGCGCCGTTTGCCGCCGCCAACACTTCCGCGGTAAACTTATCGAAATCGCCGATCATCGAGATTCGCTTCATATTCTCCACCGCCTGCTGATAAGCCGCCGCCCGCTGAGCGTCCGGCAACTCTTTCGACAAGGCCAATTCCCGGTATTTCTGCCAGGCTTCGCGATAATTGCGGTCTCCGCTGAGCTGCGCCGCTTCGTCCAATTCAGGAGTCTGGGCACCGCCCCACGCCGCCAACATGCAGATGAAAAATATGAATAGTTTCTTGATAATCATTGATTTACTCCGTTATCATTTCAATCCCGCCGCTGTCGATATGACATTTTTTCCGCATCGAATCAAATTCTTTCTGCCAGATGCCATACTCGATTTCGCAGACCTTGGTACCGTCGTACAATACCGGATTGACCATTTTCACCGGGCACTTGGCCAACGCCGCCGCCAGGGAAATATCGCCCCAGCCCAGAAACCCGGGCATCAGCAAAGCCATATTGAAATACGCCGGTATTTTGTCTCCGGTAAACAGATAACTGACCGGTGCGTCATACATCGTCACATCGCCGATTTCACCATACGCCGCCGCCGCGAACAAGGACGCCACCGCCGTTTCACGATATCCCTGCAGGCTGACGATGTCGGCATTGAACCAGAGACGCAAGCTCGAAATCACGCAGTCAAGTTCCCGCGACCAGTCGCCCATCAAGGTACGCCCCAGCCACATCAATCCGCGCGCATAATCGTGGAAACGCCATTCAGGCGGCCGGGTGAAATTGGTTTCCCCGGTCTGCCCGGTACCGCTCAGGTCGACCAGTACCGCATTGTAACCATCCTTCAGGGCCGCTTCAATATGGGCATCCGGAATCTCCGTCATGCCGACCGGATGGCTGAACACCCGGAACTTATTGAGTTTGTTGCCCTTCTGAGCCTTCACTGCTTTTTTCACCAATACCGGCAACATGGTCCCGCTTTGAGTCTCCAGACACAGCCTTTCCCAGCCGTTCATTTCGCCGAACTCATGCACCACCGGCTCCAATACATCCTCAATTTTCAACACCGACAAAAATTCATCACGCTTCCGGTCTTCGCTGAATGAAGTCCGCTTCAAAAATGCTGTCCGCAGCTCGCTGCCGCGTTCCACGCAATATTCGGCAATGCTTTTGACTTTTTTATCCCGCTTGCCTTTCTCGAAAACCATCACTTCCTCTTCCGGCAGTGTTTTATAGGTTTTGAATGACTTGGGCGCCCCGATCCCCTTCCCTTTCAGATGCAACTCAAACCATCCCAACATCGTTTCCTGGATTTCCGGCCAGTAACCATGCGGCTGGCTGAAAACCTGATAACTGATCTGATCTTCCGCATCAAGCTCCTTAAACACCTCACGGGCCGGATGATACGAACGCAGCATCTCTGCCGGGAAAAACGTCGGATTGCTGTCGCCCAAACAATTGCATATCTTCAAGGCCCGCGGCGCCACCAGCGCCAACACCGCCGATTCCTCGGTAAAAGTCAATCCGTCCGGCAACAATTCGCAAATACAGTTGGAAGCGCCGACATACGACTGGAAACTTCCCACGCTGACCACCGGCACCGCGGCCTTCAACCGCTCGTCCATAGCCGCCAGCCACATGGTCTGGTTGCCGCCGCCGCTGGCCCCGGTCACCCCGAGCCGCTTGGGATCGACATTCTTCAATGACGCCAGCAAATCGACCCCGCGCATATTGTCAACCACCTGGGCTCCCATCAAAGTCTCGCCGATATTCAACAACGATCCGCCAAGATTGGCGCCGTGATACTCAAACTCGCCATGGTGCGACGAACGCTCCCCGGAGCCCCAGGCATCCACCGACAGACAAACATAGCCGTTCATCGCCAGGATATGCCCGCGCTGCTGGACGCGCTCCGCCAGCCTCCCCTGCTGCCAATGCCCATGCACGTTGATCACGCCCGGAAACGGCCCGCGCCCATTCGGAATATACAGATTGCCCGTCACATAAATCCCCGGACGGCCCTGGTAGACTACTTTTTTGACGGTATAACCGTTCATTTTGATATTGCCGGTGATTTTTACATCCAAATCCAACTTGGGATCATAAACAGTTCCGAGCTTACTCCAGATTTCTTCCCGCAGTTCTTTACTGTAAGCTTTCCATTCGGCGGCGGTTTTCCGTGGAATCTGCCTGACGGCAAAACGGCGCACGGCTTCCTGACGTATCTGATTTATCGCATAATTATCAAGATTTTCGTACCATACTTTCGGACGTATACTCATGCTCGCATTTTTCCTTTTTATGAAATTGCCCTCTTCAAGGGTATTAGGTAATATAAATGACAAGCCATAAAATAAAAGTCCGCAGACCTGATTTTTCCGACTTATAAAAAAAATAAATCACCGAATTTAACAATTTTCACCAATCCCGATTTGAAATCAGCGAAAGACATGGTAATTTATAAGCTGTTCATTTGCCGAAAAGCAAACATCCGGAGAGATGGCCGAGCGGTTGAAGGCGCAGCATTGGAAATGCTGTGTAGGGGAAACCCTACCGTGGGTTCAAATCCCACTCTCTCCGCCATTACTTCCTGTATTTCAATGACTTACACTCAAAAACAGAGTTTCATATGGCACTTCAATGCGATCACTGTAACAAACCAGTAATGTATGATACCTTGAAATGCTCTCAATGCTATCAATTCCCTATTGCTGCCAAGTATACTACTGAAGAACAAAAAATGGTATTGCGAAAATATGGAATTACTGATGAAAAATTATTGAACAACCTTTTTGCTCTAGTGTAGCGTCTCTTTAATAGTGTAATATTTACAAAATGTGCTATATTATCCCTAAAACTCAAAGGGATGAATGAAGTGAAACGATATGAGATAAAACTTGACACCGAAGCGCGGCTGGAATTGGAAAAACTGTTAA
>JAVBRM010000051.1:0-95732 GCA_031548025.1 Victivallaceae bacterium
TCAACGGCCAAAATCGTATAAATCTCGTCCGCAGGACGGGGTTTTATGCCGATTTTGCGTCTTGACTCCGTCGACAAACGGAGTACTCCCCGACCGCCTAAAATTTTCTTTCATTTTTTCATATTACTTTTGACACTACCCGGATTGAATTTTTTACCTTAAACTGTTTTTCAAAGCTTTCAGAAATGAGTAGCCGTTTTTGGTGTCCGGTTCGAGATAACTGCCCTCGGTCCATTCGTTCCAGGCGTTGATGAACATGATCTTTTCATTGGCCGGGCGGTCGGCCAGACATTCGATGGCGAGGTTTACCGCATGGGTGAATTTTTCCCGGTCCGCCTCCATTACCGGCAGGAAAGGATAACCGGGGGCGGCATCGTAGATTTCCGACTGGACGGTGCGCGGCGAGGAGTCCCAGGCGGTGGTTATCACCGGATAATACGGCGCGGGAAGGGTAGCCATGGCCTTGCGGCAGATGGCGGCGTAATCGTCGGCCGCTTCGACGTAATCGACTCGGGGAAACTGGTTGAACCATGTCTTGGAAATACAGACATTGTTGTAGCTGGTATAGCTGCTGAGACCGATTTTTTCGACCCAGTCGCGCTGCGGACACTCCGAGTTGGCCGGGTGCGTCTCGAGGATATCGTACCAGATGCCGTTCACGTGGACTCCGGGCAACCCGGCGGCGCGGGCTTTGACGCGTAATTTTTCGATGACTTTCGCCGTCGCCTCCACTCCTCCCATCTTCGCGATGAAGCGGTTCATAGCGTAAATGGAAAAATACGGCAGGCCGTCCACCCGCCAATATTGCGGATGCGTCAGGTATTTTTCGATAATGTAATCCCAGACATAACCGACTGTGTCATAGGTGGTGGACCAGGGAAAGTTGACCGGGTACGACTTACTTTCCCGACTGCCCGGATGGAAATTTCTCCAGTCATGATTTGCCCACATCAGAGCAAATTTCAAGCGGTCAATGTTCTTCGCTTTCAGGAATCCCTCATTCAAGGCTCGCTCCAGATACGGCCCCTCGTACCAATACCAGTCAAAAATGAATGCATCGATACCATGATCGGCAGCGACGTCGATTTTCCGGGTCATCACCGCCGGGTCGGCTTCATCTTCATATCCCCATAGCGGGACTTTCGGCTGGTCATGCCCTTCGAAACGGGGTGTCGCCTTTTTCATGAGCTCCCATTCGGTCCAGCCGGCGCCATGAATTTTTTCATTGCGCGGATCGACATGATAGTTCGGAAAATAATAAACAGCGGTCTGAATTTGCTTTGTCATTTTTGAATCCTTCTGAGCGTTATATATATTATATACGCGTCGCCGGTTTTTCGACATAACAAAACAGGAAAAAAATGTAATAATCTTCCAAATCTTCAGTAAAAAATTGTTTTTCTGATGAAAATTTCCAACAAACCTGTATATTATCTACATGAAAGCTTATCTGGCGGAAAAAATGTTTGAATACCGTGATTTTCCGTTGACGGTGTCCCGGGCGCCCCAGCGGTCGTCCATGGTGCCGCATTATCATGATTTCATCGAGCTGGTGCTGGTGGCCCAGGGGCATACGATTCATACGATTCATACCGAAAGCGGCGGCGTTCTTTCTTATGGTTTGATCCAGGGGGACCTCTTTACGATCATGCCGGGGGAAATACACGGGTACAGCGAGAGCAAACAGCTCGTCATCTACAACCTGGCTTTCGATATGAAGTTGATCGAATATGAAATTTCCGAGCTGAAACAACTGAAATCCTGGGATGCTCTGTTCAAGCCCCATCCTGAAGTGTTCCGCAACCGTATTCATTTGACGCCGTTCGAGCGCAACCGGGCCGAAAAATCCATTCGCCAGATGATTATGGCTACTTCGTTGAAATCCCCCGGATACCGCCTGACAGCCAGAGTCGCCCTGTTGGAGCTCCTCCTGATGATCGGCCAGTCGCATGTCATGGAATGGCAAGAGGCGGCCGCCTCTTTCGACGGTAATATCCTGAAGTCGATCAATGAATTGGAAAAACGTCCCGGCAAGACATTCAATCTGATTGGATTGGCCAAAGCCGCCGGAATGAGTAAATCGTCATATGCCAAAAAGTTCAAAAACATGACCGGTCTGGCGCCGCTGGATTATTGTATCGATCTGCGCATGGAGCAAGTCAGGCGGCAGCTCACGGAGTCTGACTTGTCCATTTCCGAAATCGCTTTTCAACACGGTTTCTGCGACAGTAATTATATGATCAAGTTATTTCGCCAGCGTCACGGAATCACCCCCGGGCAATACCGCCGCCTCTGCCGGGGATTATGACTTTCGGAACTCGCTTGGGGTGATGCCGGTACGCTGTTTGAACTGGCGGGAAAAAAAATAGACGGAGGAATAGCCCAATTCCTCCGCGATTCCGGTCATCGAGATACTGGACTCCATCAGCATGTCTTTGGCTTGCTCGACTCGGCAGTTGATGATATAATCCTGCGGGGATTGGCCTTTCAGCTCTTTGAACAGCCGGCTGAAGTGATCATGGCACAAGCCACAGCGTTTGGCGAGGTCTCGAATCTTGTATTCTTTGCCCGGGGCCTGTTCAATTGACCGGTATAATCTTTCGATAACTCCGAAATGATAGTTATCGGGAGCTGAATCTGATTCCATATCGTGTTCCAGTACTGCCTGGAGGGCGGAGTTCAACCAGAAATTGGCTTTTGCAGTATCGCCCCGGCGACCGAAAGTTGCCGAACGGGTCAGCATCTCGGCTATGAACTCCGTCTTGCGCAGTTTCCGGTGATAGGCAAAAACCGGTGCCTCGGGAACAAGAGCAATATCGAAGTGCGCCGCCACCACCGTTAAAGGCGCCGAGCGCGAATGCGATGCATGGTGTGAGGAACCCGGAAAAAACACAAAACAATCTCCCCGGGTGATCGGATAGGTCCGGTCTTTGGTGGTCAGGGTTCCCGTTCCCGCGCATACCAGCCAGATATCGTAATCCTTGAAGTTATCCGCCTTCCAGTCCCAGGCTTCGGAACACCTGAACACATTTCCTGACTTATATGAAAACATACTCAATATATCGTATCAGTGTAAATTTTTCCGGACCTTATGCATTTATTTTTTCCGACAAATCGTTATAATATAAATCATGTCAGATATCAAATCAAGGATTGGACTATGAAAAAATTGAAATGGCTGAAACACGATGATTTGGCAATTGAGCGCCGGGGCGAAGTTTTATCGCGGCAGGAATATCTCGATTGGATGACCTTCAAGGGCGGGAAAATCGTTTTTACCGAATACTTCGGGCCGATGGTCGGGTTGAAAGAAAACTGGGAAGAACAGGGGGCAACACCCGAAGAATTGAATTTTTCCGCATTCCGTTACCGTTTCCAGGAAAGTTTTACCGTTCCGGTCAACTGTGGGCGGCTTGCTCCCAGGCGCGAAAAAATATACGAGGATGACAAGGTCATTCACTATCTGGATGATCTTGGCCGCAAGCTGGAATTGCATATCGGCTACGCGACAATCCCCCTGCCGCTCGATTATCCGGTCAAAACGATGGATGATTGGATGAAAATCAAGCATAAATATGAATTTGACGAATCCCGTTTTTCACCGGATTGGGAAAGTCTCTGCCGTCAGGCCATTGAGCAGGGCAAAGTCATTACCGCGGGGATTCCCGGCGGGTTTGACGAACCCCGTCAACTGCTTGGCGAAGTGAACCTGTGTTACGCCTGTTACGAGTCACCGGAATTGATCCACGATATTCTCAATACCATCGGCGAAACCGCCTATAAAGTTCTCGACCGAGTTTCCGCGGCGGTGAAGATTGACCAACTGAGAGTTCATGAAGATATGGCGGGCAAGTCCGGGCCGCTTTGGGGACCGGTCGAAATTCGTGAGTTTATAAAACCGTATTACCGGAAAATCTGGGATATGCTCGAAAGCCGCGGCGCCCTGATATTTGACCAGGACAGCGACGGTTACATGGAGCCGGTGATCGACGCATTTCTCGATGCCGGGATCAACTGTATGCATCCGTGCGAACCGGCCGCCGGTATGGATATCGTCAAAATCCGGCGGAAATGGGGCGAAAAGATCATGTTGATCGGCGGAATTGACAAATATGTGCTGACCCGGACCAAAGAAGAGATCGAGAAAGAGCTTGAATACAAAGTTCCGCCGATGATTCATTCCGGCGGCGGATGCATACTAAGCCTGGACCATCGGCTTCCGGCTGAAATCCCGCTGGAAAACTATAAGTTCTATATCTCAAAAATCTGGGAAATCATTCATCGCGAAGAGAAACGTCTATGAGCGGGCCAAGAAAAAGCGCTTTGACTTTGGAATGGTGCAAAAGACGGAAAAGACTGAAGGACCCAAAGGACAGCATTCAACTTGAAACTCAACTGTCCTTTGTATCCTTTATGTCATTTACGTCATTTTCTCTCGAGTTTTGACGAAATCGTCCCGGGAGTGACAGCAATCACTCCCCGGGAAATATAATTATTCAACTCTTGATTTGATCCAGATTGGTTTCGTGCCCTTTGGCGGCAACTTCCTGGGCTTTGCCGTAGCTCTCCATCAGCAGCCGGTAATTCGGCATAGCGGTGGCAAAAAGGTTGGCGAAGTCCATCGCATCCGGGCGGTTCCAGGTCTGTTGCAACTCCGAAACCACAGCCAGGGTATCGATCGGAATAACTCCGGCTTGTGCCAGGCGCGCAATAGTCAAATCCGTCGCGATCTTACTCCAATTGCCGGAAGCATCCACCACAGCATAGGTTTTGTAACCGGACGCCGCCGCGCAAATGGACGGAAACGCCAGGCATACGCTCGTGAGCGTTCCCGCAATCACCAGGGTTTTGCGTCCGCTGTCTTCAATGGCTTGAACGAAATCCGGCATGTCCCAGGCATTGATCTGCCCATGGCGCGCAATATATTTCGCGTGCGGGGCATATTGGTGGATTTCGGGAATCAACGGGCCGTTCGGGCCGTCCGGAACGGAAGCGGTGGTCAGGACGGGAATTTTGCAGAGTGTGGCCGCTTTGGCCAACACCGTGACATTCTGGCGAAGGTCGGCCAGCGGTATGTCTTTTACCAGATTGAATAACCCACTTTGATGATCGATCAACAACATGAGCGTATCGCTCGGATTGATCATTACTTTTTCCTGAATTTTACTCATAGTTCTCTCCTCTTGATTCGGTTACGTTGCTTCATTCATTCGATAAAAAATCCTGACAATATTCCGGTGTCTTCCCAGCTCCTTTTAAATAATGTAGTCGTTTTTTATCAAATGTCAAATACCTTGAGGACGCCGTTTGCATAAGTTATTTCTTCCTGGGAGATTGCGAAAATCGCACCCCAAGCCGCCGGGATCACCGTGGAAAATGACCAACTTTGGTGGCCGCTTGAGCGAGGTGTGAGGCGTTTACCGGAAATCATTTCGTAAATGAACGGTTCGTGCTCGTATCCGTATAGGGTGAATTCAGCCGGTTCGTCGACTCCTTTTTCCAACATGGCCTGGTATTGGCCGGTCCTGGGGCCGTAGGTTCGGTGATCGTTGACTGCGTAAAGGAATGCCGTCTGGCCGTGAAGTCGCAGGTTGCAGAGAATTCGCAGACTGGAACAGTCGAAATCGCGTTTGACGGAGTCGCCGACGGTCCGGCGGAGTTCGGCGGCATAATTTTCCATCATCTGCTGATCGGCAGCAGCAGTGACGCCCCCGGATTGCTCGAGCTGCCATTCTTTCCGGAAATTGGTATCGTCTTTGACGCTGAAATCCTGCCCTTTGTTGATCATATTGGCACTGACCCGTTTGCGGGTCGTGAAATCAAAATCAAAGCGGTATTCGGTGGCGATGTCCGCTTTCAGGTATTGATCGCTCCAGATTCTGCCGTTGAAATCCCGTATATGCTTTACTACTGATGCCGGCAAGGTCCCGGCGCAAGGCAGAACCAGCACCTCGTAAGCGGCGAGTTTTCCCTCCAGAATGTCTTCCTCGAAAATGACGTCCGCCGGGATTTGCGCCATTGCCAGCAGGCTGTAAAAATTATAAATCTGATAATTCTGGTAATGGGTATGGAAACGCGGAATATCTCCCCAGATTCGCGAGGTCAGGCTGTCCAGAACGGCGACCCGGCGCGGCGCATTTTGGGTCAAACGGGTCATTTCACCGAAAGGCTTCAGAACTTCCCGGCTGAACCGGGCAATACTTTGTTCCGTTTCGGGTGAAAGAATAAAGGGATCGCCGTTCTGCTGAATCAATTCCAGCGAACTACCGAAATAACAGCCGATGCCTCGCGGTCCGCGGGAGAAATTGATCCAGGCGCATTCGCTCCAGCGATCCGGCCCCATGCGCAAGGTCTGCTTGCGGGAAAAACGGTTGTCGAAGCACGGCACCAGCGAACCGGCATAATTCCACAAAGTGATGGTATGAAGAAAATCCTGGCGATTCCGCCGGGCAACCGCCACAAGCGATTCGATAAATAAAGTAGTTTTGGCATCGGGATTGGTGTATGTCCAGGAGCTGGCGATATCCAGCCCGCGCAATCGCTCAGCCAAAGGCGCCAGCCGAAAAGGATCGGACAGAGTTTGAATGTCGGGGCGAAAGCGGTGAGCGGTTTGGGCAATCAATTCATTGATCGGCCGCCAGCCATCGCCCTGGCCGAAGTAATAGCGGGCATAGCGGCACTCTATTTCATCGTCGGCGATTACGCCGGGCTCGACTTCCGGAACATCGGGAAAACTGTTGGCAAAAACCCGTTCAACCGAACGCAATTCGGAGAGCGGAAATCCCAGTTGTTTTTCGTGTTTCCGGCGGGAAGCCGGAGAACAGGGTAATTTGAGCTTATCCTCGACTTCGCTGTTGGCGAAAATGGTGGTACACGAGGGAAATTCCCCGAACAGGCGCATCAGCGAGATCACCAGATTTTTGATTTTTTCCCGGGTGTAAGGATGATCGGGGTCCAGGAGATAAGATTTGGTTCCGTCGGCGTTAAGCGCCACCGCCTGAGGCGGATCGCCGGGCTTGGCCGCAAAAATACCGCCGTTACCGTTTTTGATCAGGATTCCCAGCTCGATACCGCGCTTCATGGCTTCCTCGATCAACCGCATGGCGCGGTGCGGATGAAGCAATGCCCAGTCAGCGGAAAACTGACTCCAGGTGAAGCCCAGTTCCGCCAGCTTGTCCAGTTCTTCTATCGCGGAATCCCACCCCGCCTCGAGCGCGTCATAATGTATGGTCGAGGGCCAATGCCAGAGCGCCATGGCATTTTGCCGGCGAGGCGGTACCACTGCCAAAACATCGCTATATTCCGCGTGGACGATATCTCTTGAATAAAGGCGGCAGGTAAATTGATATTCGGCAGGCTCCAGGAGCGCGGTATTGATGGTAAATTCCATGGCAGTATGCCCGGCGAGCTTGGGAACCGGTAATTCCTGCGGGAGCGGACCTTCAAGCACCATGCGGCAATCGGTAAATGTTTCAGCCAAAAAGTTGGCTACTTCAAACTTTATTACCGCTTTTTCACCGCGATAATAACACCGTCGAACGGAAGCGGGCATGATTCGAATGGGATTTTGCATGGAGTTTTCTTTCTGTTATTGGAGCAAGACCGCGCTGCCGATTTCACCAACCAGATAATAATTGAAATTACTGGTAATGGTACTCTTGCCGCTGTTGCTCAGTCGCTTATATTCTTTGGTAACGTATTTACGGTCGTTGCCGGAGGCATGGCCGTCAATGAACAGTAAATTCACTTTGTTCTCATGAATGGTAAAGGGGCGCGAATAGGAATTGGTGCCATTGGTTACCAGCATTTTGAAATAGGAGTTATTTGAGACCGGCAAGCCGGCATCTGCGCTCATGACAACTTTGGAATAACCGGCCTTCTGAACGTCCGTGCTTTTCAGGTCAAACGTCGGCAACGTTGAAAGCGTCGTATAAGGCGCGCCATAAGAGCGCATGTTGTTTTCGACGACGGTGGGTATTTTGGATACAAATTCCGGGCAAAAAATAAATTTTGCGTCGTGTTGGATATAACCGCAATATTTCAACAAACCACCCCAGGTCCACCCGCTATCCGGCATCTTTGAACTACTCATGCTATCAGAATTGTTGTTCATGAACATCATATTGAAATCATGTTGATACAGTCCCTGCGACAGGCCGACCTGTTTCAGATTGGAGAGGCACTTGATAGTCACCGATTTGTTGCGGGCTTTGTTCAAGGCCGGCAACATCATGGCCGCGAGGATTGCAATGATAGCAATCACAATGAGGAGTTCGATAAGTGTGAAAATCTGATGTCTTTCAATCATAAGTCCTCCTTGTTTTGAGAATTATCCAAATACATCTGACGGAAAAGAATCCAGGGATCCAGATAAATCGTCCGGTCACCTTCGACCACGGCAAAAACAAAATGGGTATGTTCATGAGAGCCCACTCCATGAACCGCGGTTCCGGCGCCCTCGGCATATTGCTCGCCCGCCTTGACGCTTTGATGGTCTTCAACGGTCATCTTCAGCATGTGCGAAGACTGGATCATCCATTGCGAACCATCCGGCCAGCGGTGAAATGCCCGCCAGCGGTTGTTGTAGTCGCCGTTTGCTACCCGGTTGTAGAGATACTGTTCGTCCAGATCAAAAGGCGCATAAAGCGGAGTGCCGGAAGGGTGGTTGATATCCAGCCCGCCATGGGCGTCGACGCCGTGGAAAGCCCCCAGCCAACAGTCCTCGCCATTGTAGCAGTCCTCGATTTTCAGCCCGCCCGGCGGCAGCGGACACCACGGATGTATTTTCACCGGAGCAATCGAGCGCGAAGCATCCTGAAAGGCCAGCCGCGCGGCTTTACCGGGACGGCAAGTACCATGTTTTTCCCGGAGAAAATTAAAAATACCGGCCACAGCATCAAGCCAGATATGCAGACCGGCAATCGACAGCGGTTCATAGAAAGAACGCTGCGAAGCCACCTCGCGCTCAATCCGCACCGGTGAGCCGTTTATTTCCAGATCGCAATGAAATTTATAGTTGGTCCGTCCCCGGACTTCGCCGGCTCCGGGCTCTTTCAAATTGGTGTCGGTGATGAATGCATCCGTGCCCAGAAGTTTCAGGCAGACGGCTCTGCCGTCCGGCATGATAATATCCAGCGTATCACCGTGATCCATTTCGATGGCGTTTAGAACTGGCTTGATTTTTCGCTCAAAATGCATTGGAATACCTCATTTGGCCGAGATTTCGAATGCGCCGGCTTCCAACGGCTTCAGTTCCACCTCGAATTCGCCTTCCGGGGCGGTAAAAGCGGCGGAGTTTTCCTGAAAAAGATCGCGAACCGTAATATTTTCGCCGTAAACCAGGCCGCCGACCATCAGTTTGACCGGGGCTTCCGCGGAATTGACCAGGAATACATAGCGTTTATTGTTCCACGAGAAATTGGCGGAAGAAACCGAAGGATATTTCTTTTCGAGTTTCCTGGTCTTCAACAGAGTTTCCTTCGGACCGTCCAGATAAGCGATTTCGATATCATCCCGGCGCTCACCGAATAAGAATACTTCGCCGAGTTTCTGGGGTCCGGTGAGCTCCTTGCAGACTTCGAGATAGGCTTGCAGATAGGCCTCGCGGGCGGTAAAATTCGGGCGCCGGCTGGCGGAAAATACCAGCACCCCTTTGGCCCCGGCCACCAGACTGCAATAGACGTCGTGCCGGACCCAGGCCGGAATCAGTTTGAGTTCGCCGTCATCCGGCTGGCGAAACATTTCCGGCAGGGCAACCGGAGTGACCGGGTGCGGAGCCATGGCGGCAGCCTCGACTTGCTGTTCGATCGAATGCCGGACCCCGACCCGCTGATATTTCATGCCGGAATAATTGGTATAAGTTCCCTTGGCGCAGAGATCCTGCCATGGCAGCAGTTTCGCCAGCGCTTCGGCGGTACGGTGTCCGGGCTCATACATAAAAACCGGGCGTTTCAAAGGATCGTTTTCCCTGATGATCTGATAGGCGCTTTTGAGGTATTCCAACTCATCGGCCCGCCAGAAGCGCAACTCCTCGGGAGTGACATCCCACCAGGCGATTTCCGAGCGATCAGCCACCTTTTTGACTGCTTCAACAATGGCCGCTTTCGCCTTTTCCATATCCAGCGTTTCTTTGTTCTTCTCAAGCTCTTTCAGGTACTGGCGATTGACCACTTTGCCGTCAATCACCGGCTTGATCGAATAAACCAATTTTACGTTATATTTTTTCGCCACATCCAACGACGGATCGTTCAATTCGTATTGAGGGCCGATCATGGTCACCCCGCCCTCGATAATCTGTTTCTGATCGGCTTCGCGGACCGCGTCGGGCAACAGATTGCCGCGCTTTTCCTCGCTGCCGCCGCCGGTCGAATAAAACGAAAACGGAAAGAGCCTTCCCTGCGGATAAACCTGATCCGCCGGCAGTTTCTGATAAGCCTCGTTGGATTTGGACTGGAAAAAATCACTGATTTTGTCGGCATGACAGACGATCATGCAACAGGACAACAACATAAAGAGCGGATATTTCATTTTTTCTCCCGGGTTATTTCATATAATTTGACTTCAAGAGTCGCGATTTTGGTTTCAAAGACGCCGTTTTTCAGAGTTTCCGCCATGACCTGGCCGGTCAGGGCGTCGAGCAGAGTTACGCCATTTTCCGGCATGCCGGAGAATTGTACCGTTACCGCCTCGTTGGCAGAGTTCACCGCGAAGAGATATCGCCTGCCGTGGTAAGAGATATCGGCCCAGGAGACCGACGGCATTTCCTGCGGAACCTTCTCTTTGCCGCTGCGGATGGTACAGGAGGTTTTTTCCGAACCGCTCCGGTAAGTAATTCTGATATCATTGCACCTGGTTCCGAAAAGAAAGATTTCACCAAGTTTCCGCAATTCTCCGGCCACTTTCAGATAATTGGTGTAATAAGCCTCCCAGGCACTGAAATTAGCCCGCTGCGACAGAGAAAAAATCACGACGCCCTTGGCCCCGGCAATCAGACTGCAGTAAACATCGTGCCGGACCCAGGCCGGAACAAGCGGCAGCGCTTCCTCGGGAGGCTGCCGGAACATTTCCGGTACAGCCAGCGGCAACGCCGATGATTTGGCTTCCTGTACAGCGGCTACTTCCAACTCGGTGGACCAGCGGCACCAAACCCGGCTTTTCTGTTGGTTGGAGTAATTGGTATACATGCCTTTGCCCAGATAATCCATGTAGTTCGGATATTTCACCAACGTGGCCTTGCTGTAATGACCGGGCAGATATTCCCAGACCGGGCGTTTCAGGGGATCGTTTTCTTTGATAATCTTATAAGCGGTCTGCAGATACCGATATTCATTTTTCCGCCAATACCGCAACTCTTCAGGCATGAGATACCAGATAGCCACCCCCGGATCGTCGCGGTGAGCCAGAACCTGCGCTTTGATTTCCGCACTGATTTTTTCCCAGTCGACCGCTTCCTTGTCATCCAGCTTTTCCTTGGTCAGTCCTTCCGGGATAATCCGCTGAAAGCGCTGGACTCCAGCTTTACGGCAAGCTTCAATGAAACTCTCCTGATTACCGTACGCCGGGCCCATGCAAGTGAAACCGGCATCCCGAAGCTCCGGAATTCTGTTCAAACGAGGCGCAAAACCGGAATAAAGCAACTTCCGTCCACGCGGATAAATCAGTTCCGCCGGCAATTTTTCCCCGGCATCCGGATAAACCTTGAAAAAGTCCTGAGCCACAGCGGCAAACGCCGACAATAAGACCACAAAGATGATAATTAACTTATTCATAAAGCCTCTTTTTTACATTAGTGGACACTGTCCATTAATAAATATTATACAGAGACTCGGTCAAATGTCAATAGGGAGAAAAAGAAAAAAATGAAGAAATTCCGGAACTCCGGAAGAATGCATGATGGGCGATGTCCAAATGTGGGATTTGTTTTTCGATTATTGGAGCAAGACCGCACTGCCGATTCTACCGACCAGATAATAATTGAAATTACCGGTAATGGTACTCTTGCCGCTGTTGCTCAGTCTCTTATATTCTTTGGTAATGTATTTACGGTCATTACCGGAGGCATGGCCGTCAATGAATACCAGATTCACCTTGTTTTCGTGAATGGCAAAAGGACGCGAGTAGGCGTTGGTACCATCGCTTACCAGCATTTTGAAATAAGCGTTATTGTTGCCCGGCAGACCGGCATCCGCGTTCATGACAACTTTGGAATAACCGGCCTTCTGAACGTCCGCGCTTTTCAGGTCATACGCGGGCAACACTGAAAGCGTCGTATAAGGCGCTCCATAAGCACGCATGTTGTTTTCGACATTGTCCGGAAATTTAGATACATGCTCCGGACAAAAAATGAATTCGGCTCCGGGCAGGATATAACGGCAATATTTCATCAAGCCGCTCCAGGTCCAACCCGTAGAGGGCATGTTTGCACTGCCTCCCGAAGAGGAATTGTTGTTCATAAACATCATGTCGAAATCATGCTGATACAACCCATGCGAGAGACCAACCTGTTTCAGGTTCGAGAGGCATTTGATGGTCACTGATTTATTGCGGGCCTTATTCAAAGCCGGCAACAGCAGCGCCGCAAGAATTGCTATAATAGCAATCACAACCAAGAGCTCGATGAGTGTGAAAATCTCATGTTTTTCAACCATAAATCCTCCTTTTCTATTTGATGAAAATTTCGTAGGCGGCGGCTTCCAACGGCTTCAATTCCACTTCGAACTTGCCTTTTGGAACCGCAAAGGGAGTGGCGTCGTCGCGAAAAAGATCACGAGCCATGATATTGTCGCCATAAACCACGCCGCCGATCGTCAGCTTGACTGGCTCTTCGGCGGAATTGACCATAAATACGTAGCGTTTATTATTCCAGGAAAAATCGGCACAGGAGACCGAAGGATATTTCTTTTCGAGTTTCCTGGTCTTCAACGTGATTTCCCGCGGACCATCCAGATAAGCGATTTCGATATCGGTCCGGGGTTCTCCGAATAAAAATACTTCGCCGAGTTTTTTAGGACCGGTGAGCTCCTTGCAGACTTCAAGATAAGCCTGCAGATAGGCTTCGCGAGCGGTGAATTTCGGGCGGCGGCTGGCGGAAAACACCAACACTCCTTTGGCTCCGGTCACCAGACTGCAGTAAACATCATGCCTGACCCATGCCGGAATCAGTTTTAGTTCATCGTCGGCCGGTTGGCGGAACATTTCCGGCAGAGCGACCGGAGTTACCGGATGCGGCGCTTTGGCGGCGGCCTCGACCTGTTGCTCGATCGAATACCGGACCCAAATGCGCTGCTTCTTCGCGCCGGAATAATTGGTATAGGTCCCTTTGGCACAAAGGTCCTGCCAAGGCAACAGTTTCGCCAGTGCTCCGGCAGTACGGTGCCCGGGCTCATACATGAAAACCGGCCGTTTCAAGGGATCGTTTTCCTTAATTGTCTGGCTGGCTGTTTCCAGATATTTCAGTTCGTCGGCCCGCCAGGAGCGCAATTCCTCGGGGGTGATGTCCCACCAGGCGATTTCCGGGCAATCGGCCACTCCCTTGACCCTTTCGGCAATCGCCGTCTTCACTTTGTCGAAATCAAGTCTTTCCTTATTCTTCTCAAGTTCTTTTAAATAGGGACGGTTGATCAATTTTCCATCGACCACCGGTCTGATTGAATAAATCATTTTGACCCGGTATTTTCTCGCCACTTCCAGCGAGGAATCGTTCAACTCGTATTGAGGGCCGATCATAGTCACTCCGCCTTCGATAATCTGTTTCTGATCGGCTTCGCGGATCACGTCGGGTAACAGATTGCCGCGCTTTTCCTCGCTGCCGCCGCCGGTCGAATAAAATGAAAACGGAAAGAGCCGTCCCTGCGGATAAATCCGATCCGCCGGCAGTTTCTGATAAGCATCATTGGGCTTGGACTGGAAAAAATCGCTGACCTTGTCGGCATGACAAACGAGCATACAGCAGGACAACAGTATAAAGAGCGGATATCTCATTTTTTCTCCCTGATTATTTCATATAATTTTACTTCAAAGGCTGTGATCTGTGTATCAAATGCGCCGTTTTTCAAAGCTTCCGCCGCCTGGCCGGTCAGGGCGTCAACAAGAGCTACGCCATTTGACGGCATGCCGGAAAATTGCACCGTCACCGCCTCATTGGCGGAATTCACCGCGAAAAGAAATCTCCGTCCATGATAGGAAATGTCGGCATATGATACCGAAGGCATTTCATATTGAGTTTTGGTTTTGCCGGAGCGAATCTCGAGGGGTATTTTTTCCGGGCCGCCGCGCTGGATGATTTTAATCTCACCGCACCTGGTCCCAAAGAGAAAGATTTCGCCGAGTGTCCGTAGCTCGCCGGCAACTTTCAAATAACTGTTGTAATAAGCCTCCCAGGCGGAAAATTGTTTCCGCTGTGCCAGGGAGAAAATCACAACCCCCTTGGCTCCGGCGATCAAACTGCTATAGACATCATGCCGGACCCACGCCGGAATGAGCGGCAAGATTTCTTCCGGAGGCTGCCGGAACATTTCCGGGACGGCCAGCGGCACCGCCGGCGATTTGGTTTCCTGCAAGGCGGCCAGCTCCTGCTCTGTTGACCAACGACACCAGATCCTACTTTCCCGGTGACCGGAGTAATTGGTATACATGCCTTTGCCCAGATAATCTATGTAATCGGAATATTTCATCATGGCGCCTTTGGAATAATGCCCCGGCAAATACATCCAAACCGGGCGTTTCAGAGGATCGTTCTCCCGGATAACTTTATAAGCGGTCTGGAGATATTGATACTCATTTTTCCGCCAGTAACGCAACTCTTCCGGTTGAAGATACCAGACGGCAACTCCCTCGTCGTCACGGTAGCTCTGTACTTGTGTTTTGATCTCCTCGCTGATTTTTTCCCAGTCGACCGATTCCTTGTTGCCCAGTTTATCTTTGGTTAACCCCTCCGGGCAGATCGGTTGGAAGCGCTGGACTCCGGCCTTGCGACAGGCTTCGATGAAATTTTTCTGTTTGCCGTACGCCGGGCCCATACAGGTGAAACCGGCGTCCCGAAGCTCCGGAATTTTGTTCAAACGAGGCGAAAAACCGGAATAAAGCAATTTTCGCCCACGCGGATAAATCAATTCCGCCGGTAATTTCTCTCCGGCATCCGGATAGACCTTGAAAAAGTCCTGGCTCATGGCGGTAAGGGTTGAAAACAAGGTCAAAAAGATGATGACGAGTTTATTCATAAATCCTCTTCCTTACGCTTGTGGACATTGTCCAATAATTAATATTATACAGAAAATCTTACCAAATGTCAATAGGAAAAATAAAAAAAACGGAGAAATTTCGGAATTCCGGATGAATACAAGATGGGCGATGTCCAAATAATAAGCGGACCATGTCAATCCCCTGTTATGGGCAATTCGAATTGGAGATTTCTTTCTTTCGTGATTTGATTTTCAAATTTTTCTGTTGTATACTGAACTACAGCAGCAGGAGATAAAGCGATGACTCTGGCAGTAAGTATTGTTTTGTTCTTTCTCGGCGCACGATCACTTGCGAAGTACCGGAAAGGAGAAGGGATTTCCAGGCGTACGTTTTTGTGGTACTTCCCGGTTGCTGCGTTTTTATTGTTGGCGGAGATCGCCTTTTTGGCTACTGGCGGATTCACTTTCGCCCCTGATTTCCAGATATATTTCCCGATTGAATTGGTGCTGGCATTCTGTGGGCTCGCTTTTATGGGAGAGGTCTGGTGTGCCGTCTATTTGCCCAAAGACGGCTGGGCTCTGCGCTGTGTTCTCATCATCTGGATCCTACTGGCCGGCGCTTGGAGCGATGCGATGTTTTACGCCAAACATAAACGTTCATCGGAAGAGGCACAATTCCAGCAGAATCTTGAACGTTGCGCCGTTCTTCTCGAACAGGGAAAAAGGGAGGAACTTTCCGGGCAACTGTCCGGCGTTACCGGTTCTTCTTTGCCCGACTTGAACAAAAATTTCAAGGATGCACTCTGTAAAATCGAGGTGAAACCATGAACTACGGCTGGCTCTGCCTTTTCGGATTTCTTTGCTGTACCGGAATCATCTACACAATGATCTGGCGCTGTGGAAAATCGATATTTTCACAGATTTTATATACGGTCGGCATTACGCTGATTCCGATTTTGTTGGTGAGCTTGCTGAACCATATATTGGATCGTCCCACTCACGTGACTGAATACAGTCATACGATTTCCACCTTGGAAAAATGCCTTTCCGATTCCACGATTTCCGCTGAAAAAATCACGGCGGCGTTGAAAAGCCAAGATCCGGACACTGAATTGCGGCAGCTTCTACCGAAGCAGACGCCAAAGCCGGCACTGAAGCCGAATGCTATTATGCGCCGGAACGACAAGATCAATTTACCCGCTTCGGAACAGCCGCCCGGTAAACATTTTTACCATAGCTTCCCGATGAATTCCGGCGAGGTTGATTATGATAAAATTCCGGAATTCGCCAAACGGATCGCTGATCTGCAGGAGAAAATTTCCGATTCCTATTGGGAAGGCAAAGGGATAATCGTAACAGGACAACTCCAAGTCGAAGATGCCGCGAATCTTACCGGCGTCGCCTCCCAAACGACCTTTCTGGCCGATGGTGTTTTCGCACATCCGATTTATCCATTAAATGAGCGTGAATTGCAGTTTTTCAAATCTGGATATGAGCCTCTGGCGGTTTGGCTCGATCCGAATAAACATCATCCAAAGCGCCTTGATTTAGGCGTAATTGTGCTGAAAAAAGCGAAAGAAACCTATTCACTGACCTTTTCGCTCGCGCTGCCGGAGTCCGTCAAAGAGGCAAAAGTCAAATTGCAGACCGGCTGGCCCGCCCCTACCTGGCGTGACCACGGGCACGAGTGCGCCGCCCCAATTCACCGAACGGTCGCCGAGAAAACGCTTCGCGATAAAGAACCTTTCCACGCAGGCGGACTTTCCGGAATTCCTTATGAGCTGATAATCACCGCTCCCGGTTGCGTCCAACGTACCTTCTATTTTACCGGCAATCGCCCGACGGACTTCGGAGAGATTGTCCTCAGTCCGACCCGCAGCCAGACCTTCCGGCAGCGTCCTTTTTCCGGAGGTCCATGGGAAATGACAACGCTCGAACTCAACGGAAAAAGTTCTCTGGTGGTCGCCCCGAAAGACTCGCTCGGCAACACGGTCAGTCTTCACCTCACCCCAGACCTTGCAACCGATCGAATCCTGGTGTTTTTTCCCTGGCATCCGGTTTATTTCGACGATTACGGAAAAGTTTCGCCGGATATCCTGGAATTGCCTCAACCGAAACATTACCAGGGAACCATGTTCTTCGAAACAGGCCATCTTTATCGGATGAAAAGCAAACAGCAGAACATCGACAAGCTGATTTATGTCGGAGTCACAGAGATTTAACGCTGGTTCTTTCGATCAGGGTGACGGGAAGGCATTTGGATTCGGGGCGTTCGCCGGTCCGGAGCCATTTGTTCAGGAGGGTAATGGCTTCTTCGCCCTGTTGGTGTAATGGCTCGGCTAAAACGGTCAAGCCCCGATAAGAACCTTCCGGCCAGGTGGTCCCGCCGTATCCGATCACCGAAATATCTTCGGGAATACGGAGATTCAGCTTGGCCGCCGCCATGTAGAGCCATTCGGCCCGGTAGTCGCGCACCGCATAAATCGCGGTTGGACGGGATGGGCGGCTGAGATATTCCAACAGTCGTTCATCGGGGTGCTCTTTATCCAAATTCGTCAATTCGGTCAAGACCCACTCCGGCCGCAATTCCAGTCCTTCCTCCGCGATTCCGCCACGAAATCCGGCCAGCGATTCCTTGTACAGAAAATAGGTGGAACTGCCGCAAATCATCCCGATATCACGGTGCCCTTTTGAGGCAAGATAACGCACTGCCTGGCGGGCGCAATCACGATAATCGATATAAGTGCGGAGGGCTTTAGTATGCCCATGTTCATCGCCGGCGATCACGGTAGGGACCGCGGCTTTTTCCAGGGGGCCGATCAGCTCGTCATACTGGGCGCACTGCAGATAAATGGCGCCTTGCCACAACCCGTTGCCGCGCCCGGCGATAATCTCTTCGTGGGCCAGCCCGGAGTCGGTCATAGAGATATTGACCTCGACATTGGATTTTTCCGCTCCCCGGATGATCCCCATCAAAAGCGCCGAGGCAATCGGCCGGTAATTGAAAGTACCATAGTCCGATGGCCGGAGAAATACCCGCTGTAATTTGCCGCTGCTATTCGGCAGCACCAGAGCACCCATATTCGGGTAAATCTGAATAAGCCCTTCATCCTGCATGAATTTCAGAATATTATGGATGGAACTCTTGGAAATATTCATCAGCTTGGCCAGTTCCCGGGCGGATGGCAAGTAAGTACCCGGTTTGTAATACCCCTGGGTAATCTCTTCCCGCAACCGGGCACGGACTCCTGAAGTTTTCAGATTTTCACATCGCGCCATAATCTTTTCCTGAAATTGAGAATACAAAATAGCATCATCAGGAAGATTTTGCAAATCCGCTATTCAACGACGGAAAATTTTCTCTTTTTTATTTCTTCGACATATTGACAATGCCAAAATTTCAGGTATAATAAAAGTGTTAGGATAACTTTAAAGACACTGGAACACTATGTTGAATCTCGGTAAAAATTCAAAAAGAGAAGCCGTCCGCGAATACCTGTTGACGGAAGTACGCAGCGGTAAATATCCGCCGGGAACCCGTTTCAGCTCGGAAAATCATCTGACCCGGGAATTGGGAATCAGCAAGAACACGTTGCGCGAAGCGATTTCGTCACTGGTGACCGACGGAGTTTTCTACCGGGTGCAAGGCAGCGGTACCTATGTGCAGGAAGTGCCGAACGATATTCTCAAGCAAATTACTTTGATCGTATGCAATCCCCACCGCCAAGGGAGCGAGGATGTTTTCATCGGGGCGCTGCTGTCGGGACTGCATACCGAGCTGGACGCCCGGAACTGGCAGATCCGGCTGAAAATGTTTCCGGACCTCGACCGCAGCAAGACGACGGTGGAAGAATTCATCCGGGAAAATACGGCCGGCAGCGCGGTAATGCTCGCCGGGTTCAATTTCACCCGGGAAATCACCGATATGCTGCTGGCGGCGAAAATGCGGGTCGTGACGATCGGTCGCCCGGAGGCTTCCAATATTCCCTATATTCATACCGATCATGTGGCAGGCATGCGTACCACTGTGGAGGCTCTGCTGGCCAAGGGGCACCGTCAGATCGCCCTGATCGACCGCCGGGCGTCCCATCAGGCCAGTTATGACGAGCGCCGCGAATCTTTCCTCAATACCCTCGGCGAAGCCGGAGTGGTTCCGGACGCCAGGTTGCTGATTGATTACGAGGGATTCGGCATCGAAGGCGGCGCGGACGCCGCGCGGCTTCTGCTTCGGCGCAATGTTCCGTTTACTGCGGTGATCGTTTATGGAGATTGGGGGACGCTGGGCGTCCGCCGGGGCTTGGAACAGGCCGGCATGGAGATTCCCCGCGATGTCTCCATGATCTGTTACGGCAAGAAATTCGACGATATAGCTTCGGTGTGCTGGAAAACCTCCGAAATGAGCATGGAGGGCGCCGAAATGCTGATCCAGCCGGAACTGAAAGAATCGCATCGGTTGATCAATGTGACATTTTATCCTGGAAATTCAATCAAAGATATATCATAAGGTGGAGGAACAAATCATGCGTCGATCATTTTTTACACTTATTGAGCTCCTGGTCGTCATTGCGATCATCGCCATCCTGGCAGCCATGCTGCTGCCGGCTTTGAACAAAGCCCGGGACAAAGGCAGAGACGCCAAGTGCCTCAACAATCTCAAACAGTTAGGTCTGGGCCATATCCTTTACACGGAAGACAATAACGGCATGATGAACGTCTATTGGCGCGATAATTCTCCCGCCGTACCCGCCAACAGCAGCCGCGAAAATCAGATTCGGCAATCGAACCGGATAAAAACTTCCTCCAATTATTCCAGCTCGGGGCGCTTGTTCGAGCTGAATTATCTGCGTTCAACCCATATTTTCACCTGCCCCCGGACGCCCAATCTGTATCCGAACGGCCCCTATGAAGCAATGGCGTCATACGCCGCGTTTTATGACACGGCCCGCTATCTTGAAAAAAACGTTGGCCAACGGATGCTGATGAGTGGATACGCCACTGTGGCGTTCGATGTTTACGAAGTCCGGAATAAAACCAGTTACGGGCTCGATTTGACCGTGAAAGCCAGCAATTGGTCATACCGTTTGAACAAGCCGTACATGCCGCTGTCGCTTGACCAGCCCGCGGGCGGCACTCCGGCGGCCCGCAACCACAACAGTCCGCCCGGATTCACCGTCTGCTATCAGGACGGCTCGGCTACTTTCGTCAAAACTTCCAAGATATACAGCAGCTCATGGTACTGGTATGATATGAACGATTTATACTGGGACCTGGCCAGAAGAACCCCGAAACCCTGAGGTAAACATCTTATGTTCAGATCAATTATTTTGTTGTTATTCGCCGCCGTCGCGCTGCAGGCCATGCCCCCCGGCATTGAAATCGAAAAGGGTGGGGTTCTAAAACTCGGCGGACTCAATGCCTATATCCGGCTTTACGATCGCGAGTGGCAGAGCGTCAACCAAACACAGAAAAGCGTCACGCCCACACCCGGTTACCCCGTTTCTTCGGACAAACAATATGAGCTGAAGGGGCTTATCCCGATCAGCAGCAATCCGCCCGGTTTTACTTTTCAGCAATGGGTCCGCGAAGAAAGCGCTGATACGGTAAGTTATTCCATGGAGATGCAGCATGAAACCGGCGCCGATCTGCGGATACTGTGTTTCAATGTGGAACTGCCGATCAAGCAATTCGCGGGAAAAACGCTCAAAATCAACGATCAGAGTTTCGAGCTCCCCGAACAGACCGGCCAGAAAATCGATATTCTCAAAAATGTCAAAAAACTCGAGCTCGTCAATGAGGGAAAGATCGTCAGGATCAACGGTGATTTCTCGCTGCAGATCCAGGACAACCGTAGTTTCAAGGGCGGTACATATTCGCTCCGGTTGCTTTTTCCGCAATCCAGCGGCACGATCAAAAGCTCCAAGTTCACAGCGAAATTATCAGTCACGCCCTTTGCCTCCAAGGCGCTCGCCCTGAACGGTGCCAAAGCCAACTCCTTTCAGAAAGAATTCGGCCTGAATCCGAAGAATGACTCCTTCAAAGGCATCCAGTTCAAGCTGGACAGTTTCCTGACACTGGCGAACGGCAAAAGCGCCGTCATTCCCGCAAAAGCTGTGGGGGCTGCTTTGTATTTGATGCACGGCGGCGGCGCGGACCTCCGGCCGGAACTGGAGGTCGTTTATACCGATGGCGCCCGGAAAAAATACCAATTGACCGCCGGGCAGGACTTCTCCGGTGAAAAACCGCTCCAGCGCCTGCCAAACGGCGCCGTCGTAGCCTCGAACAACGATACCTATCAGGGACTTTACCTGTCATATTTCCCGCTCGAGAAAAAAGAAATCGCCGAATTGCGGCTGACCAATTCCGCCGCGTCTCCCTGGTTTATCGCGGGAGCGTCGCTGACCGATTTGGAAATACCGGTTGGCGATGTCGACAGTATCGTCTATATCCGTCCGGGGGATGAATGGGTCCCGCTGGAAAGCGCCGAATTTGTCAAGCGGGGTTCCGCATTGGATTTCTCCGGCATGCTGGATGCGCCCGCCGGGAAATACGGGCGGATCACAGTCGATGCCGCCGGTCATTTCGCCGCCGCCGGCAAACGCTTCCGGTTTTACGGCCCGAACTTCTGTTTTTCCGGCCAATTTCTCGAGCGCAAAGAAGCCGAGGCGGTGGCGGATGAACTGGCCGCTCTCGGTTACAACGCCGTGCGTCTGCACCATTTCGACAACGAATTAGGCGACAAAAACGGTCCCGATTCCAAAGTTTTCCTGCCGGAGCAACTGGACAAGCTCGACTACTTTTTTCATTGCCTGAAAGAACGCGGCATCTATGTCACCCTCGACCTCTACTGCAGCCGCAAATTGCGCCCCGGCGAAATTACCGATATTCCCGACGCCACCGGCCGGGTGCTGAAGGAAATCGCTCCGATTGCCGCTTCCGGGCGGGAAAACTGGAAAGCCTACGTACGGAAGTTCCTCGGTCACAAAAATCCCTACACCGGACTGACCTGGGCTGAGGACCCGACGCTTTTCGGGGTGTCGCTGATCAACGAAAACAATATTTATTCCCTTTGGAACCGGGAAAATGTCCGCGAACTCTACCTGGCCGGTTATGTCAAGTATCTTCAGGAAAACCAGCTTGATACCCCGGAAAACCGTTCGTCGCGCGGTACTCATTTCCTTAAATACCTGACCGCGCTGCACGTCGATATGATTCAGGATTTCCGGAAATTCCTGCGGGAAGAGGTCAATTACCAGGGACTGATTACCGACCTCAATTTCCGCGAATATGTCATCCAGTCGGAAATTCGCCGGCATCTCGACTTCACCGATACCCACTCCTATTGGGATCATCCCCGCTTTTCGCCGCAGAACAAATGGTCGTTTCCCTATATCCACAACCAGAACAGCGTCCTCCGGGCCAACGCCATTGTACCGCGCATGCTTTTCGCGTCGCGGATATTCGGGCAACCGTTCACCGTTACTGAAATCAACTATGTGTTTCCCAACCGCTACCGGGCGGAAGGCGGCCCGGTGCTGGGGGCTTACGCGGCGCTGCAGGATTGGGATGGCATTTTCCGCTTTTCCTGGTCGCACAGCTATGAAAACACCATGCACCAACGCCCGATCGAGCGTTTCGATATCGTCCGTGACCCGATCTCCCTGATTGCCGAACGCATCATCAATCTGATGTTCGTGCGCGGCGACGTTAAACCGGCCCCTTCGGCGGTCGGCTGGACCTTCGGCGATAAGAGTTTCGAGAAACTGGCCAGTGTCGATGCCTCGCATTACCCCCATAGTTTCCAAGAAGTGGGTTTTTACTGCCGTATCGGCTCGATACCCGCAGAGAGCAAATTACCCGGCGTACAGACACTACCGGACAACAAACTCACTACGGAACTCCAGAAAATCACCGGCCGTAACCCGAAAAAAAGCGAAACGGGCGAGATTTCCTATAATCCCGGGCAGGAAACCTTCAGAGTGATTTCTCCGAAAACCGAGAGCCTTACATTAAGCAAGGGCGGTTTGAAGGGCTCGGTCCTGGCTGTGAATAATGTCGATTCCTTCCAGTCGATCACGGTCAGCGCCCTGGACAATCTCCCGCTGGCGGAAAGCAAACGGATTCTGGTATTCCACCAGAGCGACGTGACCAATGAAAATATCCGCTTCAGCTCCGGGACGATGAACGCCGTGGAGCATTGGGGCGGAATGAAACGGCTGATCCGCAAAGCCGCCGCCGACATTACGCTGAATCTGCCGGATTGCCGGCAACTTCAGGCGCTCAGCCTGGATGGCACGCCGAAAGCCGATATCCCGTTCAGTGCGACTGCCGGCGGCATCAGTTTCCGGCTCGATACCGCCGCATACAATGGCACGATGATCTATCTGATCAGCCGTTGATAAAAAACTTAGAGGATTCAAGGGAAAAAATGAAAATATCCAGTATTATATTGTTGGGCTTGTTCTTATCTGGGACAGCTTTGCTTGCTTCTCCTGAACGCGTGGTCAAGGATATTTACTACGGGCCGGAAGATGGGGACGAGTATCAAAAACAGCAATGTCGTATTGACCTGTATCTACCGGCGACGCCCGAGAAAGATTTCCCGGTACTGGTATATTTTCACGGCGGCGGCCTGACCGGAGGGCGCCGCGGCGGACCTGTTCCGATCACCCAACAGGGATTTGGACTGGTTTCGGTCGGTTATCGTCTTTCTCCTCAAGTAAAGGCTCCGGCTTACCTCAACGATGCGGCGGATGCAGTGGCGTGGGTTTTCAAAAATATCCAGAATTATGGCGGCGACCTCAAACGTATCTTTATCGGGGGAAAATCCGCGGGCTGTTACCTTGCCACTATGATTGCTCTGGATAAGCGTTATTTGGAAAAACGTGATATTGATGCGGACCAGATCGCCGGATTGCTGGCAACCAGCGGCCAGATGATTACTCATTTTCAAATCCGCAAGGAACAGGGCATTTCGCAATCCAGGGGAATCTCGGATGAATATTCTCCGTTGTATTATGTACGGAAGACGCCGTTTCCGATTTTCTTACAGTGCGGCGACAATGATTTTCCCTGCCGTCAGGAAGAAAATAAATTATTTGTCGCCATGATGCGTAAGTTTGCCAAACAGCCTGAAGATAAAATTTTCTATCAGGAATACCCGGGGACTCATAATACTTTCACCGGAAATAAAAAGGTACCGCGTGACCGCAACGCCTTTCTGCTTCATGCCGCGGGGATATTACCGGGCGGTTTAGCATCTTTCATTCAGTATTTGGAAACTACTTCCAGGTGACCATCTGATTGGTAATTTGCTCCGGGGCCAGATTGGCCACGTGCCCGTCGACCCAGAGAAAATTGGTCGTACCGTTATGGACTACGCCCAAGCGGAACGGAGTCGTCGGAAAGGGATTGAAAGCAGCCTTTGAACTACTCGAAACACTGGAATTGCCGCGGGATTCAAAACACTTGTTGTTGTTGATGGTCGGGCTGTCCCCCAGCACGATGACGGCGCTGCTGTTTTTGAATTCGCTGAGCTTGTTGAATGTTTTGCTCAATCCGCTCCAAA
Source organism: Victivallaceae bacterium (assembly GCA_031548025.1). GTDB lineage: Bacteria > Verrucomicrobiota > Lentisphaeria > Victivallales > Victivallaceae > UBA5239. The sequence goes on from JAVBRM010000051.1 coordinate 24,745, forward strand.
CCAAAGTCGGCAAGACCCTGGCGTTGGTGGAGTAATCCATCGAACTGTCAAGTTTTTTATTGGCCGGGCAATTGGTGACTTTTTCAAATCCAACCTTATTGTCGATGGTAAAATCACCGAAATATTTGGCAATCGGACCGGTCCACTCCTGCAAAATGGATTTGGCGTCATACCCATACGGCAGCATGTCATCCCAATCGGAACTGTATGCCAATACAGCGATACCGATTTGTTTTTCATTGCTGAAACAACTGCTGCTGTGCGCCTTGCTGCGGGCTTTATTCAAAGCCGGCAGCAGCATGGCCGCCAGGATGGCGATGATCGCGATCACTACCAGGAGTTCGATGAGGGTAAAATTCTTCTTTATCATAAATAAAATAGTCCTTATTTTCACTTGTAATATTATACAGCAAAACTATTTTAAATAAAATGGCAAAAAATAGGCATTTTTTAACATTTATAGTAATAACGAATGAAAACGAAGCAGGAAATCGCACTTAATTTTACCCATGACCACAGTGATTCTCTGGTGATGCACTTGGAACCGGTCATTATTCAACGTCTGCACGCCTTTCTGCGGCACGAGCCGGCCCCCGGGAAACCGATCCAGTTTTCCAGCATGCATGATAATTACGTCGTGTGGATCGCTTTGGAGGGGTGCGGCTGCCTGATGGTTGACGGCACATCCTATATTCTGCAGGAAAATAACGCCATGATCGTGTTTCCGGGTCAGCGGCATATGCGTGTATCGCTGGAAGGAGAACGGGTTACCTGGTTGCTGATCCGTTTCGCGGGAATCACCCCGAAATGGTTTAACATGTTCCTGGACAAAGTAATGAATATGTCGGGCCGGTCACTGAGCTGCCTGGATGATTTTTCCCGGAGCTTCCTGGAGGCCTCGAACAATCACGTAGCCAACGCGGGAATGGGATGTTCCTATCACTTCTGCCTCCTGTTGGATTCACTGCGCTCGGAAATGGTGCTGTCCGAAGATGTTTCGAAACTTTCGGTAAACGGCAGCGACTATGTCCGCCAGGCCTGTCAACTGATTCTTTCGCCGGAATTCATCGGAAAATCCTACCGGCTCATCGCCCGCAAAATCGGTATTTCACCGGAGCACCTGTGCGGTCTTTTCAAGAAGCAGATCGGAACAACCCCGGCGGAAGTCATGAAAGCGCATAAATATCATATGATCAAACACATGCTGGTCAACTCCACCCTGAATATCACCCAAGTCGCGGAACAATGCGGTTTCGACAGCGTCTACTCGTTTTCCCGTTATTTCAAGAAGGAAAACGGCCTCTCTCCGATGCAGTACCGCAAAAAGTTCGGTTTCATCCGAAACTGAAACCGGAAATCGGTTGTTCACGGGGTATTGTTATGGCTACAGTCTGGGGTATTGCAATTTATCTGGGTCTGATAACGGGAAAAAATTTTTAAACTATCTGTTCAGGGCACTTGCAAAATGTCCAAATGAATGTAAGTTACTATTTCAGATATTGATATATGACAAATTGAAATGATTTATTATTAGGAGCGCAGATATGACTAAGAGAGATTTGGTTGTGAGAATCGCCAAAGAAACCGGCCTGATTCAGAACAGCGTCGCTGAAATCGTTCAGAAGACTCTGGATTATGTGGCCGATGAATTGGCGAATGGCAATACGATAGAGTTACGCAATTTCGGCGTTTTTGAAGTAAAAGTACGCAAGAGCCGCAAAGGCCGCAACCCGAACCGCCCGAAAAATGAAGTGGTGATTCCGGAGCGTGCCGTGGTTAAGTTCCGCGCCGGCAAGGAACTTAAAGAACGCGTTGAAAAACTTAATCCTCAAAAGATTAAGTAACCATGCTTCGATGATTCGATATGTATAATTTAATTGCGCCTGACTTGACGTTTGGCGCAATTTTATATTTGTAAGGGACAAAAAAATATGGCAAATTTCGCACCTCCTCCGGGAACCGCGGACATCTTCCCGGACGAAACAGTCTGGTGGCAGCGTTTGGAACAAACCGCCGCCAAGGTTTTTCCGTTGTACGGATATGGAGAGCTGCGGACTCCGATTTTCGAATACACCGAAGTTTTCAAACGCGGTATCGGCGACGAAACCGAAGTGGTACAGAAGGAAATGTACACATTTGAGGACCGCGGAGGCCGCAGTTTGACCTTGCGCCCGGAAGGGACCGCCGGGGTCATGCGCGCCCTGTTGAATACCGACGTGATGAACGGCAATGAAAAACGGGTATATTATATCGGCCCGATGTTCCGCGGAGAGCGCCCGGCCGCCGGACGCCGCCGCCAATTCCACCAGATCGGTTTGGAAAACGTCGGCAAAATCTCCCCGGAAACCGATGCCGAAGTCATCACTTCCATGATGCATTTTATCAATGAACTGGGAATCACCGGCGGCAGATTGCTGCTCAACACCCGTGGGGTGAAAGCCGACCGTGAACCCGCCGAAAAAATGCTCAGAGAATATTTCCGGAGCCATATCGAAGCCATGTGCGACGACTGCCGCGCCCGAATCGAACGCAATATCTGGCGTATTCTCGACTGCAAACAGGAGAAGTGCCGCGAAATCGTTAAACAGGCACCGGAGTACGTCAACAGCTATTCACAGGAATCCCAGGAATATTTCACACGGGTTTGCCAATTGCTCGATCAGGCCGGAATCAGCTACGAAATCGATCCGTTCCTGGTGCGCGGCCTGGATTATTATGTCCATACGGTGTTTGAAGTGGTACATACCGCCGGACTCGGTACGCAGTCGGCGATTGTCGCCGGCGGGCGCTACGAACTGTTTTTGCCGGAAATGAAAAAACCGGTGATCGGAGTCGGTTTTGCCGCCGGCATGGAACGGTTGCTCCTGGTGCAGCAGGCCCTGAGCGTGGCCGCGCCTCCGCCCCCGTCGCCACCGTTGTTCCTGATCTCCATGGGCGACGAAGCCCGTGACGCCAATATCAAGCTGGCCGCTGACTTAAGGCGGCAGAATGTTCCGGTCGTGGTGGAATTTGAAGACAAAAGCATGAAGGCCCAGTTGAGGGCGGCTAATCGTGTGGGGAGCCGTTATGTGGTTATCCGCGGCGGTGATGAGCTGAATGCCGGCATTGTGATCTGCAAGGACATGGAAGCCGGTACACAGGAACAGCTTAAACCGGAAGATCTGATAAGTTATCTCAGAAAATCTTAGATAAATAATGCAGAAAGAGGAAAAGCAAATGTTTAAAAAGCGTAATCTGGTCCTGCTGGGTGGTCCCGGCGCAGGAAAAGGAACCATTTCAGCAATGCTGAGGGAAAGCGCGCCTTTTTTACACATTTCAACCGGTGATTTATTGAGAGCAGAAGCCAAAGCCGGTACCGAATTGGGTAAAAAGGCCAAGGAACTCATGGACAGAGGCAAGCTGGTACCCGACGAAGTCGTTGCCGGAATGGTCGAAGATGTCCTGTCCGACGATGAGAAAAAATACGGTTTTATTCTCGATGGCTATCCGCGTACCGTCAACCAGGCCCGTTTGCTTGAAGAACTGCTTAACCAGCATCTCGGACGTCCGCTGGATGCCGTGGTTTACCTGTATGCCGACGATGATTTTCTGCTGCGCCGCCTGACTTCCAGGATCATGTGCCGCAAGTGCAACCGCATTTACAACCGATTCAATATGGCTCCCAAAAACGACGGCGTCTGTGACGATTGCGGCGGGGAAATTTATCAGCGCGACGACGACAGCGAAGCAAGCGCGCGCAAACGGCTGAAGATCTTCCACGACCAGACCAAGCCTTTGATTGATTTTTATCAGGAAAAAGGCTTACTGCTGAAGGTATCTTGTGGCGAGCGCGACCAGGTGTTCGCTGAACTGTTGAAGGTCTTGAATTGAGAGTAAAAATGCGCGAAGTCATAGTTCATACTCCTCAAGAAATTATCAGAATCAGGCGGGCCGCCGAGGCCACCGCCAGAGTCCGCGACCAACTCCGGGAAATGATATCTCCGGGAATGACCACCCGGCAGGTCGACGATATCGCCGGCAGACTTATTGCCGGTACCGGTGGCACCAGCAGTTTTCTCGGCTACCACGGCTTCCCGGGAAATATCTGTATTTCGCTCAATGATGTCGTAGTGCACGGGATCGGCTCGGACCGGGCGGTGATCGGCGAAAACGATATTCTCAGCATTGATTTGGGAGTCACGCTGGAAGGCGCCACCGGCGATACGGCCATTACCCTGACTTTCAAGCCGGACGTCCCCGAGGACATCGCCAGGCTGTTGCGGGCCACCGAAGAAGGACTTTATGCCGGCATAGCCAAGGCCAAAGCCGGAAATTATATTCGCGACATCAGCGCCGCCGTGGAAGCCATCGCCAAAAAAGCCAAGCTCGGCATTGTCCGTCAGTATGTCGGACACGGCTGCGGCATCAAACTCCATGAACCGCCGGAAATACCCAATTTCGTCCTGCCGGGCTTCCGAGGCCCCAGGCTGGTTCCCGGCATGGTTCTGGCTATCGAACCCATGTTCAATCTGGGTTCTCATCAAGTTTATACCGAACCCGACCGCTGGACCGTACGCACTCGCGACGGCAAATGGTCGGCTCATTTTGAACACCAGGTACTTATCACTGAAACCGAACCGGAGATTTTAACGTGTCTAAAGATGTAATCAGAGTTGAAGGCGTGGTCAAAGAGCTGCTTCCAAACACCATGTTCAAGGTGGAAGTAGCCGGCCAGCATATTGTCGATGCTCATATCAGCGGCAAAATGCGCCTGAACTTCATCCGCATTCTCCCTGGGGATAATGTGACGATGGAAATGTCACCCTACGATCTGACCAAAGGGCGCATTATTTTCCGCAAGAAATAATAGCACCCCCCTATAATGGTCGCCAGGAAATTTCCGGTAGTTTCTACCGGAAATTCTTTCTTTTCATGCGGGCATGTTTTGTCTCGTTTTCTTAGCTTGTTTATTTGTAATTTATCGATTCGTATGATAGTTTACATTCAAGTAGGATTATCAACAAATGACTGATGATAAAAAGATAAAAACAATGCGGCTGGCCGCTGTCTTCGGTATAGTTTTATCCTGTCTGCTGGCCCTGTTGCAAACAGTAAAACAAGAAGGCTATATCAGTCCGGAGAATCCGGTCAATCAGCGCCATATCCAGGTAATGAAACTCCGGGATCAGGCCATTGAGCAAGGTGATCCATTTACCAATGTGAGAGTTTATTTGGCAAATGGCATGTATCCGGCCGCCTGGTATAAATTCAGGATATATGCCGGCTATTTTCATAATCCTTTATCGGCATATATGCTGGCGAACCTGTATAAGAATGGAAACGGAGTTCCCGCGAATACACAACTGGCAGAATTCTGGGCAAAACAGGCGATGCTATGGGCAAAAGAATATAATGATCCGAAAATCCATGCCGCTTCGATCCAATTCGTGAAGACATTGGAGCGGAAACCATGACGATCCCTAAAAAATTTATAATCCCCTTTTTCGTTTTAGTGATTGTGGCTCCCGTCGTTATCAGCATAGTCGTTCAGTACGGGGGATTGTATCTTAACAATGAAAGCAGTAGTTTTCTTTTGAACTATTGGGACCGTTCGCGTTCGCTTTTTTCGTTGGTTTTTGACCCCTTGACGAATGATTGGGGGTTGTATCAGGCTCGGGAGCTCAGTTATTTTTTTGATTATCTCGATGCTTCTTTCATTCTTTCCTGCATCAAATCAGGTATTCCGCACTATTTTTCACTTATCACTATTCTTTTCTATATCTCAGCGGCTATCGCCTTCATGTATTTCGGATTGAAAGAATTCAAAAATACAGATGATTATTCCATATTGATCATCAGCTTGATGATGCTGATCATGCCCGGCACATTCTGGGGTTTATGTTTCTTTCGCTCTTCCAAACCGGCATGCATGTTATCACTGACAGTACTTTCATTCGGATTGTATTGGTTCTTCAATAACTTCCGAAAGGATGGCAATGATGCTCAAAAGAAAAAAGCGCTTCTGCTTATATTCGTATTTGAAGTATTCATGCTGATGATGGACCGGCAAGGGGTCATATTTACGGTTATTATCTCAATCGGTTCATGCCTCGCCTTGATCATTTTATCATGGCGCAGGCAGACGGATGGATTCGGATGGATGGTTAAATTATTGATATTTACCTTGATTGCATTGAGTTGGGGAACATTTTACAATTTATATCTGGGCCCGAAAATTATTTTCGCCGGAAATGGTTATTATCCCAGTTCCGCCTTTCAGAGTATGGGACTGGAGAGTTTATTTAATTTCCGGGGAGGTTTGACTTTCATCATGTACAATATGGGAGGAATGCTTGGCGGATTGGGTACTGTTGCCGGATATTTGTTTGCTATTCTCATTGGTATCGGGATTTTATCGCCACTGATAAAAGGAAATTCCAATCCGGCGATTGTCGATAAGTCCATATACTGCTTTACCGCATATGCTTACGTAATGATTTGTTTTATTGGTTCTGTCAATATCATGACTTTCAGACATCAACCTCTCTTATGGCCGGATGTTATCCGCGGTGGATATTTCAATCCATTTATGGTGGTTATTTTATTCTTCTTCGCTATCTCGATAAATTCATTTCTTTCGACCTATGATTTTCGCGGCAACAAGTATATTGTTATTACTATTTTATCTTTTCTGCTTTTGGCAAATGTCATGTATTTGCCAAAAGCACGGGAAGTAATCATGAACGGACATGTCAAGCCGGAATGCAATCAGGCTCAGAATCTTCTGCAGGTTTTACGGGATCCTTCGATTGATTATCGCATGGTTAATTTATCGGTCGATGAATTCAATATAGCGTCGTTTGTTCGCGGTAAGCCGCTATTGGAGTTGAAATAGTCACTCCTCTTCCAGCACGTCGGAGGCGATATCGGTTCCGGTAAAGAGATACTTGCCGGGGCTCAATTCCCGAGTCAGTCCGTATCTGGATTTCAGGCCGGATTTGCCGGGAGAGAGAACCGCTTCCGCCTGGCCGGGGCCGCAGGCGGTGACAAGCACGCGGAGCTTACCCTCGTGAACCATGGCTTTGGCGTCAACGATGGATGCCGTTTTATTTTCGATTTCAACTGCCGGGGCTTGCTCCAAGCTCAAAATCCAGGGCTCAAGTGTCCGTAACAGCTTGGCCGAGGCGGTGACCTTCGGCCAGAATTCCGGTGCGGAACCGGGATCCTTCTTCTCCTGTCGCTCCCAGATCGTGGTGTAACTGTAAAAGCAGAACCATTTGCAGTTGTAAATAGCGGCCAGAAGCGTCATCGCGCGGATTTCCTCCGCGGTCGGATAACGGTAAGTATTGTATGGATGACCGCTGTGTGCGCCGTGATGAAAAGCCTGCGGCACCATCATGACCGGGATTCCGGCTTTCGCGGCAGCCTCCAGCGCTTCCCGGACCATGAGCATGGATTTTGAGCTGTCGGTCCGGATGGGATAAGGGTCTATGCCCAGCACGTCGGCGGTTTGGGCGTAGGCGAGATAATCGGACTCTTTGTCGGTCAGGGCGACCACCGGGTAACCGGGAAATTTCTCGGCGTACTTCAGCCTGGCTTCCTTCAGCTTCGGCAACATCGTCACCGGCAGCTCGTCAGAAGTATAGGCCGCGAGCAGGACTTCGTGGCGGAACAGATCGTCCGCCGAAAAATTCATCAGTTTCAGATTATACTTGCCGATCGTATCCAGCGATGCGCGGATTTCCTGACGCCATTTTTCGGTTCCGTGGTGCGGCGCCTTCCCCGGATATGAGAGTTCCGAAAGCGCGTTGTTTTCCGGCTGAATATTCATGGTGCCGGGCGTATAGGTTAAAACATAGTTGAAGCCGCCATCGGCGATGCGCTTAAGATTTTCTTCGGTCCGAATCCAGGTGCAATAGACGCCGACCGGGAGAAACGGTTTGCCGTCGACAAGCACGCGGCCGTACGGATCTAGGGTGCTGAAACCCGCCGGGCGTTCGATTTCCCCCCGGCGGATGAGGGTGAAATCATTCTTGGCGACAATGGTCTTTTCCTTCATGTTCAACAGGGCAAGTTTTCCCGGATAGGTCCCCTCGGGCAACTTGCCGAAGCTCCCCGACGCATTGCCGGCAGAATCAACTTCGAGGAAAAGTTTTTTCCCTTCGATTTCGACCACTGCCGCATGATTCTCGAGCTTTCCGTAAGGAATGAGCCAAACGTGAGATTTGAGCGTAAATGCACCCGTATCATCCAACTGGAGCTGTTTCGGCGCGGTCAGATATATACTGCCTTTTTCGCCGTCTAACAGTTCAATTTTCAGGTTATCCCACCAGATTTTTCCGGTGACGTCGTAAAAAAGCCGCAGAATCAGATTATTTTCCGCACTCGCGGTAAAGCAAAGTTCGACTTTTTTCCATTCCGTGCTGGGTCTCGTCCCCGTGTTGACCATGCTGACGTATTTCCCATCTTTGCAGTGTTCGATACTCAAGCCATGGAGGTTGGCCTTTTCAGGAATGATATTCTCCGTCCGGTACCAGCCGGAGACTTTATAAACGTTGTTCGGCACGGTTTTCAGCGGAATTTTAGCCAAAGCAGAGGCGTAATCCGCCTTGACGGTACGCTCACAGGCCAGTGCTTTGGAACCCGTCATGCCTGCCAGTGCTTCAACCTTGCAGAGCCGCCCCAGCGTCCAGCCGTTGAGCTCGCGCTCGAAATCTTCGAAAAGCAGAATCGGCGAGGGGCCATCCTGATACGTAAGGTCCTTGAAAGTGGAGAGATCCGGGCAGTCGTTCGCAAATACTGCCGTCAACGGCAGAAAAAACACGCTCAATAATACGGCTTTCAATTTCATGAATAATCAATCCTTTGTTTAATTTCCGGTGGCGGAAAGAGTGATTTTGACGTTTTTGACCGCAACACTGATATTTTGCGTGCCGACGACAGCAGTTGCCATGTTCTCGCGGTATTCCTCCGGCGAAAACGCGGAGACGTTCCCCCCGGCCAGGAGGAGGTTTCCGCGCCCGCCGTGGTGGGTGCTGAACATCATGTTGGTCACCTGGTTGATATACATCGCGCCAATCGGAGTTTTGTTAGCTGTATAGTACGAATCCCCGATTACGCCGTATTTCGAGATTTGAGGAACCTTCCGGAGCGCAAGTCCCCGGAAATTCGTTTGCCACTGGGCGGCTTTCAGCCTGGTAGCATCGTCGTTGATGGAACCGTAAGAAAGATCCGCGCCATCGCTGGCATAGGCATTCCGGCTGATCTGGCTTGGACAAACAATCAGTTTGACATAATCCTTCGGCAGATATTTGTAGTATCTCATAACCTGAGTCCAGCGCGCCTGAACCGCGGCGGGAACCCCGTAATAGGCCCCTTTATCGCTCCAGTAAAACAGAAAATCGTTACTGTCGGTCATGTACATGGACGCCGCAAGTCCAATCTGCTTCAAATTATTCATGCAGCTGGTGCCCTTGGCCTTATCCCTGGCCGTATTCAATGCCGGCAGAAGCATCGCAGCCAGGATCGCTATGATAGCTATTACCACCAGTAATTCAATAAGTGTAAAATAACTCCCGTTTTCCGATAATCTCTTCCTGTAAAACCGCCACATTTTTCGACTCCTTTCCTTGGATTGGTATTTTCAAGATAACTGTTGATTCCGCCGGAATGCTCCGCGACTTTTGCGGGGTTCGTCCGGATAAAAAAAGACATGACGCGCCATCAAAGCGGTCCCGATCTGAATGTTTTCCAATGGATTGCCGCTGGCCATAAGGTGGATTCGGTCCGCTGCCGCTTTGGTGCGCATTTTCTGCAATCCTTCGCGGAACTCCGCTTCGAATTTCGGAAATACCTGACAGAAATTACCGACAAAAATAATCGTATCCACCCCGAAAAGTTCCAACAGCCAGTAGAGCGACTCCGCCAATACTCCGGCCGCTTCCCGAATCACGGCCAACACCGCCGGATCACCCGCATTGATCCGGGTCACAAATTCCTGAATAGTCCGGCAACCGAGCTCGGGATGATACTTCAGCAACGCGAGTCCTCCCGTATAAGTTTCGAGACAACCGCGGTTGCCGCAATAACACGCCCGCCCTTCCTTGGCGATCGGCACATGGCCGAGATTCCACAAACCCCGGTTCAATTTTGATGGCTGAACCGCAAAATTAAGGATGTTATAATTGTTTACCACGTTGCCGCAAAGGCCTTCGCCCCAGTCCATAATCAGAGCGGTGGAATCAGCCGCAAGCTCACGGGTTTCACCATGCACGTTCGCATAATGCGGCCCGTCACAATAGACGTTCAACCCAAAACGCGCTTGAAGCTCTTTTTCCAGAAACACTCCGTTCAATCCCGGGAAATACGGCGAGTTTTCAATCTCGCCCTCCGAGGTGACCGTACCGCCTACACAAATAAAAGTCTGCAGGATATTCCCCCCGGAACGATGGATCTCACGACAAACCTTCGCCACCGCTTCTTCGAGCTGAGCCAGTAGCTTTTCCGTATTGTCTTTATCGCTAATCGCAGTCGTTTCGTGATAGACCATTTCCCCGGCAAAATCGGCCAGCGTAATGGTAAGACTGCTGCTGTAGAACAGAATTCCCATGAAGTAATTTCCCTGGTTCTGCAACCGCCAGAACTGAGACGGGCGCCCCCGCTGGTTCATCTGTTCCTCGCCCGGGATAATGAGGTTCTCCTCCGCCAGTTTGCGGAAATGCTGATTACAGGCCGAATTCGTAATGTTCAGGCGGCCGGCGATATCGCCTTGCCGCTGCGGACCGAATTCATACAGAAGTTTCAGAACTTCATGTGTGCTTGTTCCTGCTTCCATCAGGGCTTTGACTGGCATAATCATTTCGTGGGTCCTTTTTAATCTTATGATACTAATTATACCTCCGGCGATTTAATTTGTCAAGTCAACTTAATTAAAAAGGTCGAATTTATTTTCCCCGGCAAAATTTTATTTATTCCGATTGAAATTTCATCCCGCCGGATGATATTATTGTATATCAATTACTGCGAGGAAAGTATTATGAAGATCATGCGTTTATTGGTTTTACTGGTAAGTTGCTGTTTCATGGCGGGATGTGCAAGCCGACAGGAAATCAGCGACCTGGATCTGTTGCTTCAGAAAATCGAGGCGGCTGCCGATCCGGAAGGACGCGGCAAAGATATCAAAACCATGCGGATTTATTTCGAAATAGATATCGCAGCCATAGGCTTCAAATCGCAAGCCGTCGCCGGCTACTGGCTGCCGGACCGGCTCCGGGAGGATGCCAAGGTCAACGGCTTGGAAGTCGTAACCATTTATGACGGCAAAAAAGCGGTGGAAATTACCAAAGGCCTCGGTTCACGGGAGCTTACCGTGCTGGAAACAAACTTCAAAAAGTATGATCTGCTCGCCACCAATCCCGGACTGAAATTGAATAACGTCTACGCCAAACTTGAACTTGATCCGGAGAAAAAAGAGATCAACGGCCGTTCCTGCTATCGGATTACCGGCTATATGGATCCGGAAATGGGTATTGATCCGATGGAAATGTTTTTCGATGCTGAAACATTCCTGATGATCCGCCAAAACGCTACCGTTCCGACCGCTATGGGGGCAGTCCCGATAATAATCGACCTTCACGATTATAAATATATTGACGGTTTCATGATCAGCACCAGGGCCGTCTCATTGTTTCTCAGCAACATCATGACAGTGCGGATCGAAAAAATCGAATTCAATGTTGAATTCAATAAAGCCGACTTTGAAATCCCAGCTAAATTATGAAGTATTTAATTTTATCGATATCATGTCTCGTTTTACTGGCTGTCGGCGGTTGTCCGGCTCCGCCGGCCCCTGAAAACGAGCTCCGCGATTTATTGACGAAAATCCGGCAGGTTCCCAATACCGTTCATGACCTGAAAACCGTCCGGATCACCTGGGAAAGAGACTACGATCTGGAGGCCGATTCACGCCAATTGACCTTTCTGTATAAACATCCGGATAAATATAAACTGATTTCGTCCGGTACGGATGGCTCGAACCGGATTCAGGTGTACAACGGAACCGCAGGCGCCGATATTACCGGCGATGTCACCCAACAATTGTCGCTGGAAGCTATCGTTGAACTCAAACTCAATATCCTTAAAGCCGTGATCAATGACCCGACCGCCCCGTATTCCACCGGCCTGACCCTCTCCTCCCGCCCAAAAAGCGTATTGCAACATCAATGTTTCTACCTCCGCGGCAGTAGACAACTTGACGGCGTTCCGGTCGAGGAAGAATTATTTCTCGATGCCACGAATTTCCTGCCGGTCAGGATAATCACTAAAATCAAATTCGATTCCGGGGAAAAACTTTACACCAACGATTTTTTCAACTATCATCTGCAAGACGGACTCGTATTAAATGGCCTGATGGTCAAATACGACCCGATAAAAGCTATTTTCCGCAACATCAAGTATGAAATAAATCCCGAAATCCCCGACAGCGAATTTGCCGTTCCTGAACCCAAATAGAGATAAGTGCCCTATCAAGCTCACATTTGCAATCTTCCTATTTCAGACGGACCAGGGTATAGACGGACAGGAGTTCTTTCGGCAGGGTTATCGCGTACGAGCCGTCGGGCTGTTTGTGAAAATCGAGTTTCTTTCTGCCCGGGAAATCGGGAGAGACGGCATAAGCTTCCGACAAACCGTCCAGGGCCATGCTGAAGCGAATGTCCTCGGGCAAGGGGGGAAACGGATTGACGGGATTACCGAAAGGCACCACTTCATCAAATTGGAGCCTGGTCCCGGTGGCGTTGAGGAAGTGGATGACGGTTTCATGATTCTCGCGGTAAATGCTGACCAGGACTTTTTCCGGGGTGTTGCCGGGGTCCCATACCCGAACGCCGCCGATGATTTTGTCCAACACCAATTGCCCGACCGCCTCCGCGCCAGGAAGCCGTCGGAACGTCATTTTCGAACCCTGCCGAACGCCAAATTCACGGGCACAGGCCGGAGCGCCAACCTGAAACGGCGAGAAATAAAATACTCCCTTGCCGTAAGCGCTTCCAACCAGGGCCGGAATCCGCTTGCCGTTTGAGTCTTCCGCTTCCAGCAGTACCTCCAGACGCCCGGGTTTACGGGAGAAAAACCAGCGCAGACCGCTGAGCGGTTCCTCCGTTGCGCAGAACACATCGGAAGCGGCCGGATCAAAAAATTTACCGCTTTTGACCGAACTCATTTTTGAACTGGCCTTCATTCCCGGAAAAATATCCTGAAAGGGCCATTGTTCGAACGGAGTCCCGAAATCGTCCGCCTGGGCGGCATGGCTGGTCAACAGTACTTTTCCGCCGGCTTCGGCAAAACCTCGAATGGCTGCGATCTGCCCGGCGGAGAGGCACATGGCGTTGTTGGCCAGCAGTACCCGGTATTTGCGCAATCCCTCCGCGGTCAGGCTGCCCTCGTGGATAAATTCATGCTGGATATGACGCAAATTGAGCAACTGCGACATACCCGCGATATCCTGAAAATAGCTGGACCTCTGCGGAAAATGGCGGCTCGGATGGGAGAACAGCAGCGCAATGCGGGTGACGGCTTCGGTCTGTTCGAAATTCATATTGCCCCGGTCCTGCGTGAAAATCCGGAAATTGGTCATTCCCTCCGGACACTGCATGCCGGAGGCCTGGGTGACCTGCGCGTACATATTGTTCAGTGCCCAGCCGAAATAGAGATGGTTCCAGTTGTTGGCATAGATGAGACCATACACCGGAAGGCCATTGCTGTTGCGGTAAATATTAAATGCCTGCCGAAATGACTGGATGGAACGGTAACTCTCGAAGATATTCCGCGACATGATTTCCGTGCCGATCATGCTCCAACCGCGGGCGCTTTGCTCCAGGTCGGCCCCATATTCGCGGGACGCATGCGGAGTGGTCAGTCCATTGTGGGTGGAATACCCGGCAATGACGAAATCCTGGCGGACCGTTTTGATCCGGCGCATCAACTCCACCCAAAAGTCGCCGATTTTTTTCCGGCGCCAATTCAGCCAGGTCCGCCATAAGGGAGAATCCTGGTTCCACAGATGCTCCGACAGTTCGTCGGCCGGGAGCTGCCAATTGGTTTCGGCGGTGAAGGTTTTGCGGCATGACGGACAGCCGCAAAATTCAATGCCATGGAAAGTCATCTCGTCGATTTTGATGCTGTCGATCCCGGTCACTTCAATATGCCGTACCATGTACTTGAAATACTGTTCGAGCTTGGCCGGGTTTACCGGGCAGAATCCCCGGGTCGGCAGATTGTCGTCGACAGTCTGCTGCAGAAACGGAGTGTTGGCAGCAAGAATCCGGTAACCCATATTTTCACCCCGCAGTATGGAATAATCCTGGTGGTCCATGACTTTCAACCCTTGTTCATGAGCGGTTTTGACAGTGGCAGCCAAGACTTGTTCCACACGTTCAAGGTGTGCCGGATAGGCGTGACGGACCAGCAAACCGTTGGTAACAATCACATTGCTCCAGTCGTTTTTGATTTCAGTGAGCCGCCGCAAAAGGGCAGCCGGATCGGCAAATTCATTCAAGTGCCCGGTATTGGAGGGGCCGAGACCCACGGTCCGGGCTTGAAAACGCCAATCGCCGCCGTTAAATTGCGCATGGCACGAGAAATATTCCATCTCGCGTCGTGCCGACGCCATTTCCTGGCCCGGCTCAGGTAGCGGATAAGCATCAATGGCGGTTCTCAATCGTGGTTTGCCGGTATATTCCCGGTGATTGAACATGATGGAGGGAACGGGGGCCCGTTCACTGATCCAGAAGCCCCGACGAAAAATAAAATCCTCCGCCGACGCCATCAACAATTGATCGCCAAGCGTGGAAATCCGCCATTGGCCGCTGAAACGGATTTCTGCTGTCCCTTCTTCGAGCCAGATGGGGAAATTCAGTACATTTACCGTTCGCGGGGGAACCGTCAAAGATTCACCGGCCGCCTGCCCGTTGACCGCAATATCGAAAGGACCCGACGATTGATCGCCGGTGGCGCTGATCAGAGTCAGGATATGAAGCCCCGGCCGCAGACCGGTCATCTTGAACACAGCCGGTTTGTCGGAGTATACCGCCGAATAGAAGGCCCCGGACGGGCGATAGTTTTCCACTTTCAGATCCCGGTTTTCGAGCCAGCCGCAGGCAGCGGCCGCGGAGAACGGTTTGGTACCGGCGGACATGTATTGCTTGCCGGATTTTTCCGCGCCGAAAGCATATTGGCGGTCAGGAGCAATCACCGTGTAATACGGATTTTTGCGGGCGGCATGGCGCAAGTCGTAATCCGCGGCGGAGCCGGAGTAAAAGATGACTTTGGCGCTGTGCGTGCCGCCGAAGTATTTCGGGACAAAAACCAGGTTGCACAGGATTTTATCCTTTTGACGGGAAACCTTCCAGAGGCCCTGGATTCCGTTCGGCCCGTAGTCGGTCCGGTCGCTCGGCACGTGAGGACAGAAATCGATTACTAATTTTTTCCCGTTGCCTTCCAGGGCCAGTTGCCTGACGGTCGCGCCGATGAAGTTGACGGGGGCTCTGGCGTCGATGACGCCGCTCTTTTCCTGCGGGCTGGAGGCGCGTCCGGTCAACGCGGTATATCGCATGCCCTCCACGGCCTCAAACGGCAGCGTAAATTCGTAACTGACCGGTTTACCGGTCAGGTGATCGAGGTAAGCCTTGAAATCCATCTGAAAATTCACTTCCACTTCGCTGCCGGCGGCGTTCAGGGCCGCTTCGCGCCGATACGGCACGCCCGCGAGTTCGCCCCAGTGGTTTACCACCGTCCGTCCTCCGAGTTCCTCTTTCAGCGTTTTGTCCCCGCCGAAGCCGTTTTCGCCGCGCAGACTGAAACGCTCTCCGGCCACCAATGGAACGCCCTGAAAATTGATTTGCAGATTGTCATAGTTTCGAATCTCAAAAATACCGGCGGTAGCAGTGAATACCCAGAGCAGCATCAGGCAGGTCAGTCTCATTGCGTGGATCTCCTTATTGTTCGTTCAGCCATTTGACGATATTTTTTTTCCATGTGGTACCGGTAATGGCGGTGGAGGGCAGCGGTACCGTGATGGCGTGTCCGCCCAAGGCCAACAGGTTTATGGTCATGGGGTGGTTGGGAATCTGCGCGGCCACGCCATTGTCGATAGCCACTTTGTTTTTTGGATTGGCCTTGCCGGTGTAACGGACATTCTGCCCGGATTGGGTGAATACCGCTCCGAAATAATCTTCTGCTTTGGCTTCGCTCACCCACAGCCCCATATAACTGGCGGTATCATGGACTTTGAAATTTTTCTGGTCCGCGGGACAACGGTAATACGCTTCTTCCAGGCTACTGATTTCACTGGTTCGATTGTTGCCGAAATAACCGCCGGTAATCAGGATCAACCAGCCGTTGACTTCTTTGGAACCGATGTCGCTGCCGAAGCTGCTGTAGTCTTTGATTTTGATGTTACCTGAGGGACGCCAGTCGTAATTGTCCTGGGCGTAAAGAGATTCGGCCAATCCCAGCTGCTTCAGTTTGTTGATGCAACTGATGATATGTACTTTATCCCGTGCCTTGGACAATGCGGGCAGCAACATGGCGGCCAGTATGGCAATGATGGCTATCACTACCAGGAGTTCAATAAGTGTAAAACATTTATGGATGACATTGCTCATTTTTCGATCTCCGAAAATCAGGACTGTTTTTGTCTGTCTCTATATTTTACAGTAAAAGTCTGCAATTGTCAATTGGACAGAGGTTGCAAAAATTATCTTTTGGTTGTATTGTGGGATAATGATATAACCATGCGGGAGTATACGGCATGACATCCAGTTTGCGTTTTTTCTGTCAGCGGCCGCTCAGCCTGAATAAAATGCCGCCGATGCCGATTTCATTGAGGTCGGCAGGGTTCCACAGCGCCCGCAAGGGTTGGAGTGAGCATAATCTGGGAAAGAGGCGCCATAATTGCGGTTTCTTCTGGATCAACGATGGCGAAGCGGAAATCACCATCGGGGAGAGGACGAGGTGTCACGGAGAGGCCGGCATGTTTTTTTATTATTATCTTTTTGAAGCGCATCGATTGCAGGCGGTGTCGACAGAATTTTCATATTACTGGCTGACGTTCGACGGAATGGTGGCGGAGGAGGTCCTGAGGGAATTCCAGTTTCCACCGGAGGGGGCTCGGGCGGGAGCGCCGCCGCGTGAGTTGTTCCTCGAAATCCAGGACAGCCTGAAAGATCTGTCCGTGGCGGCGCGCTACCGGGAGAGCGCCCTGCTTTATCAGATCTTGACCCGGGCCGCGACATATAAACCGATCAATCCGGAGAATCCTATCGGCCAGGTATTGCCGCTGCTGGAGCAATTCCGGGAAATCGTCCAGGCCGAATACATGAATAATGGGTTGAACCTGAAAACAATCGCCCGCCGCCTGCATTGCCACCGCACCACATTGGTCAGATTGTTGAAAAACCAGTTGAGCATGGCGCCCAGCGCATATATTCAGAATGTCCGGCTGGATCATGCGTTGCGACTGTTGGACGAAACCAATTTTACCGCAGCGGAAATCAGCGAGCTTTGCGGTTTCTCCACGCCCGAATATTTTTCCCGCCGGATCAAACAGAAAACCGGCTCTCCACCACACCGCTTCCGCAACCGTAAATAACAGCCGGCAACCGGTTCATCTGTCGAGGTAATTTTTCCACCAGCCGGAGCCGTTTTATCTCGAGTGATTTGATTTCCGGTAATCGCCGGGGGTTTGGCGGAAATATTTCTTGAATGCAATGTTGAAATGCAGTGCTGAGGAGAACCCGCTGCCGACGGCAATTTCCTTTATCGGAAGAGAAGTACTCCGCAACTGGTTTTCCGCATGGCGTATTCGTAGCGAATTCAGATATTCCAGTGGAGAGATGGAAAAATATTCAGTGAAGCGCCGCCGCAGGGTCGTGGTACTGAGTCCGACCGCCGCTGCCAGTTGTTCAACTGTGAGTCTGGTGGTAAAGTTCTCCTGCAACAATTCCACTGCCTGCTGGAGGTCCTCCGGCAAGCGCTGTTCCCGGCTGTCTTCCGCCAGCAACAGGAGCAATTCATAAGTCAACTGCGATGCTTCCACCACCGATCCGGAGGTAGCGATAATTTGGCCGATCCGTCGGATTTTCGATTCAATCAGGACCGGATCCGATAATTGAAACAGGGTATCCCGGTAAAATCCGAGCGACTCGGTGATTGAGCTCAAGCTGTTTCCACTGACCAGCAACGTCATCTTGCGCCGTATCTGACTGCCGATATTCCTGATTCGGACATTGCTGCCGCGGATAATCACAAAGAGTGTGCCGGGGGCGGCAATCTGACGACGATTTCCATCGCGATATTCAATAACCCCTTCCAGTACCATTTCCAACGCCATTTGAGAATAATTGACATGGCGGAGCCAACAGTGATCGCGGCGGCAGATATCGGTGAAGGCCCTGGGAAAAATCGGAAACTTCTGTTTCGCCGGCCATGAATGCCGGATCTGCGATACAATTTCCATCTTACCGTCGCCAACCACATCATAGGATTCGCTGTTGTTCACCGGCTTGAACTTATTGATTTTTTTTACAGTCATCTTGATCGAAAATATATATTCATCGATTGAAAAATAATATTGCGGAGTCCGGAAATCTGTTGACAGCAATCTCCGTTCCGGTTATAATAATATATGACAAGGGAATCATATTGCAACCAAGTAAGGAAACGATTTGTGAGTATCAAACTTTTTCGCGGCATTCGTCCGGATGATCCGCATGGCAGAATGGGATTGAGAAATCCGGAGCGCGGATTCCGAACGGAAATGTATTTCAGCGCCATTCCCGGCGAAATCGCCGGTATGTGTTCGTGTCATTTCAAGCAGAATAAATTGGATGGGCGCAGTGAAAAACCGGTATACCAGAATGCCGATATTCCGGGAGTCCCGCACTTGATCCGCGGCAATCGCCTCGACGGTGTGGAATTTTCCCATGCCCAGTGGCAGGATGAGCTCGATTTCCTCGCTTATGACGGCGTCACCATCATGCAAAGTTACTGTTTCCTGATGAAATACGACGACGGACGGCCGCTCCCTCAAGAAAAGCTGGATGACATCGAAACTTTCTTCCTCAAGCTCCGTCAGAGCCGGGTCAAAACCCTGCTGCGTTTCGCTTACGAACTTTCGCCCACCCTGAGCGGTCCCACCGCGGAGACTGTCCTGAAACACTTGCAGCAGGTGACGCCGTTGCTGCGCCGGTATGCCGACGTCATTTACGTATTGCAATGCGGTTTCGTCGGCAAATTCGGGGAATGGCACAACAGTTATCACCATCTGCAGGATGACCTCGGCTTCCGCCGCGAACTCATGGCAACTGTCTTGGAAAGCCTGCCGCCGGATCGACAGACCATGATGCGCTATCCCAAGCTCAAGATGGAATTGTACGGTACCCAAGCCCTTACCGAATGCGAAGCTTTCACCAACCTGCCGCAGGCCAGAATCGGACATTTCAACGACGGTTTTTTGGCCGGAGAACAGCACGGCGGAACCTTCGGGCGAAATGGCAGTCCGGCTCCCCTGGAAGAAGAACAGGCCTATCTCACACAGGAAAGCCGCTTCCTGCCTATGGACGGCGAATTATTCTGGCGGGACCTGAGGGGGATGGCGTTGCCGAATGATGCCCTGAAACTCTTCTATGACTGGCATTATGATACGTTCGGCATGGTTCACGGAAATTCATTGTTCGAGCTGGACGACCAATATTCCATCGATGTCTGGAAACGCGTGCCGGTGGATCCGATGTTTCTGGTCGACAATAAAATTCCGTTGTCGGACGGTTATTTCACCGATGCCGCCGGCAAACATATCTGGCGGAGTTACTATGAATATATCCGAGATCATTTCGGTTATCGTTTGGAACTGCAGAGCGTCGAACTGCCGGAAGAAATTCGGCCCGGAGAAATCCTGAATGCCGAAATCAAACTCATCAACCGCGGCTTCTCCGCTCCGGTCAACCCGCGCCCGGTCAAATTGGTTCTCGCCAATACCACAGCCCGGCATGAGTTTGAATTCAATACGGATATCCGCCGTTGGTATGGGCACAATACGGAACAGATTCTAAGATTGGACGCCATCATTCCCGACAGCATGGAACCCGGAGATTACGAGGCAGGTTTGTGGCTGCCGGACGCCTCGCCGGAACTGCGGGAAATCCCGGAATACACCATCCGCCTTGCCAATCCACTCGATTTTCGCAACGGCGTCAACTTTTTCACCATACCGGTCAAATTCCGGACTTAACAGGAGGATTTTATTATGAATCACCGTAAAAATTTCACACTCATTGAACTCCTCGTCGTGATCGCGATCATCGCGATTTTGGCGGCGTTGCTAATGCCGGCACTGAGTAAAGCACGTGCCAAGGCGTACAGCATCGGATGTTTGAACAATCAAAATCAGATGGGCAAAAACCTGATCAGTTATTCCCTGGAATCTGATGACTATATTTTGCCATACTATGTACCGAATATTCTAGTGCCTACAAGCGGCTATCTTCTCTGGATGAACCATATCAGTTATTATCAACTCTGGGGGGCGCCAACCAAAGGAATAGGCAGTAAGTTCCACGCAACATTGCCGACTGCTCATTACAAATATGCTCTCTGTCCCGCCAACCCGATCCCAATGGCACAGTATACCGAGGAACATTCGATCTCTCAGGTTAATCTGTTAGACTATGCCTACAACGCTTTTCTGGGAAAATATCCCAACAGTGGAGTTTGGGGAAACAGTCGGGACGGTATACCGTGCTTCTTGAAACTTTCGCAACGCAACCATATGCCTTCAAAGACTCTTTACCTGATGGACGGCTGGCGCGCCAAGCAGTTGGTAAAAAATAATTTTTTAAATACAAACGCCACCTATTATACCGATAGCAGTGTAGTTGACGTCGGAGCTTACACGGCTCACCCGAACGGCAGCAATCAGCTCTTTTTAGACGGCCATGCGGAAAATTTGAATGGGCTCTGGGTCTGGGATAAAAGTTCCACCTGGAGTTTGGCTATCTGGAACGAAGAACCCGGCAAGCCTGTAATTTTCGGGCGCAGATTTTAGGGAGTAAGAAACATGCTTGAAGTCTTGTCGGAAAAGAAGTTGTCGACCGGTGAGAACCTGCGCATTCTGCGGCTGATTACTCCGGCGGATTTCGTGCCGGAACGGGTCAAACGGTACATGATTGCGTCACTGGGTTATGATACTTACCGTAACGCGGTCAATGAATTGAATTATTGGCGGTTGTATTTCCGCGCGGTGTTCGATGGCGAAGGGGCAGTGGATCATCTATATCTGGCGGAAGTGGATGGCGAATTGGCGGCCAGGGTCTGGTTTGCTTATTCGCGCCGTTCCGGTTATGGAAATTTCGGCAATGTCTACACGGAGCCGGAATTCCGCCGCCGGGGACTGATGAATGAATTGATGGCGCCGTGTCTGAACGATTTTTCCAATTCCCCGGCCAAAATGATCTGTTGCTCCAGCGGCAATAAAATCGCGGTAAATTCTTATCTGAAAGATGGCTTTCATTTAATTTATGACGGCGAAACCGGACCGTTGTGCCTTCTCAAGCCGGAGTACGGCAAGCACTTCGGTGAGGTGGAGACCGCGGCTTTTGATGGCTCGCCGGTCGGAAATATCCGTTGCGGAACGATCGACGATCAGTATGATTGCGATAAATTTTTATTTTATACCCGTCCATTGCGAAGTCAATCGTTTCGCCGGATTGGCCCGGCGTCGTTCGTCACAGATTATCGCACAGCTTTTCAGGAGGTGCGGTGCGGGCACGGCGCCGTGACAGTGGCGGAAAACAGGACGGGAACAATTGTCGCCTATGCTTTCGCGTTGAAATGTTTCGGACAGAACTGCCTCGACTTCACCGTTCATCCCGATAACGCAAGCGATGTTCCGGCTCTGCTGGAATTCACCGCCGGCCAATTCCGGGAACAATATCCGGGGGAACCGCTCTTTATCAGCATCGCTTCCCAAAATACGCTCCAACTCGAAATCATGAAAAACATCGGCTGCCGGAAACTCGCCGAATTTTCCGGCACCGTGATTTTTGCTTATTTTGATTGATTTTTGCTGCAAATAAATCCTCGTTATTTTTCCAATTTGACAGGACCGAAGAAGCAAGGAGCCTGATGCTTTAGCGAATATGCACCTATTGCGGAGACATCAGGCTGTTTCTTGATATCGGCATCGTCACGATCATTCACGGTCATCGCCCAATAGACATTCATATCGGCATACGGTGAAGTTATATTCAAAAAACGCCACGGAATAGCCGCCAAATAGTGAATTTTGACTCTTCCGTCCGGCAACTCCTCCTTCGTTATCTGAAACGGTGCATCATGGGCAGAGATAAGCTCTTCCGGTAAAATGGCCCGATCAAAACTGATGGTACGATAGGCTTCCGGCCCTTTTGCACTCAGCGCATAATTTATTTCAGAATACGCTTGCATGGAGAGAAATTCCTGTTCGTTCGGCGTTGCCGGAACATTTGAGTTTTTCGCAAACCCACACTGAATGGAATCGCCATTCCAAGTTTTAAGGCCGCTGAACGGCTGGACAAAATGGTCATCTTCCACGATAACATTCAACAGCAGAAAATGTTCGTTCCACCCCAATGCGGCACAAGCCTTCAAATCCTTTACACCTTTGTAATATTGACGGGAACGAACCGGAACATCTGGAATAGGGCTGTATTTCGGATTGCTCCAACCGGAAAAATCATTGTCCAAGCCGACTTGTGGTAAATAAGAGGCACTGAGATAATTAACTCTAAGCCGTTCGCTGAAGCGGTAATTGTTATCCAGTTCAAAATCAAGCTGCAAAATGACAAATCGAAACGTAAATGATTTTTCCATTCCCTCGGGAGGATATATTTCATAAGTTTTCGTTTCTCCCGCCTCGAGGTTCAATTTAAATGTTTCATTATTTCGTCTACTGATTTTTGTATGAAATTCACCGCGAATCGTCTTATCGCAAATGTTTCTAAGCTGAAAAGCGAATACGGGTTTCCCATTCACTGTATTCGGAGAAACATTTTCCAGTTGGAGAGGCGGCAGAAGCTCTATTGAAATCCATTCCAGAGCCAGCACATCATTTCCTGAATTAAGACTTAATGAAACATTGTATTTGCCACAGCGAAAATCATTGCTGAACGGTATTTCCACAACATAACGTCCTTTGTTTAAACTATCTTCATCAAGTTCCCTGCGTAATGGCGAAATGTTGCTTTTTTCAGGAAACGTTATCCGCAATTCCAGCGGTCCTTTCCCTTTGGGAGGAAATAGTTTGCCGGTCAAACACAGCGGATTGCCATAGCCGACAGAAAGAGTATCCGAATTTGGTTGAATTTGTTTCTCCACATTGCTCCCATATAATTCCGGGGCTACTC
Source organism: Victivallaceae bacterium (assembly GCA_031548025.1). GTDB lineage: Bacteria > Verrucomicrobiota > Lentisphaeria > Victivallales > Victivallaceae > UBA5239. The sequence continues at coordinate 48,162 of JAVBRM010000051.1, forward strand.
CGATCAGATAGACAGGGGTGGGGCTCAGTGTAACTTCCGCGATCATTCCGGGACATTGAAGGAGAGTGCGTTTGCCCATCACATCCGCAATTTCAATCTCGTTTTTTCCTACAGGAAGACGCAGAACAGAGTTTTTTTCATGATCCCATGCCGCAACGATGCAATTGTCATTTTTATCGGCATAGCGATAGATCAGCATGGATTCTTCTCCCGGCACGGAAATCATCCCGTTGGAATGAAACCCTTCCAGCAAAAAAGTCAGAAATGAATATGCCGAAAACCACGGTTTCGGGGATACATTCCAAGGATGGGATTTGCCTTTTGAATCCAGATTGTAACATACTCCGAATGTCCATTCCGGACGATTGTCATAGCTCATAAAATCATAAGTATAAAATGGCTGGATAACAGAAACATGTTCACCCAAAAGAATCAGACAGGTCTGCATCATATGATTCAACTGCTTCAAGTCTCCGTCCAAATTATTTTCCATCGAAATTCCGAATTCCGTCGCATGAATCTGAATATCACGTTCCTTCGCATGCTGTTTGATATATCTGCGCAGATCCCGTAATCTCTGAATAAGTGTTTCTTTAGAAAGTGGCGGGGGGCAATATGGATGCAGACTCAACACGTCCATATAGTCCAAAAGTCCGCGTTCGAATAATTTTTTTTGTTCCAAAGCAGCTCCATCCCAACTCAAATTTGAATAGGTCAGTCCCATGATCTTCGCGGAAGGATCAGCTTCACGAATGGCTTCAAACGCTGCTTTATGTGTGGATAGAATTTCAGATGGGGTAAAGCCTATATTCGGTTCCCACATTGGCTGATAGCTCATATACTTGTTGTGCCCTCTTTGAAAAACCGCAGAAGAAACGATCTTTTTGACGCTCTCCTTATATAATCTTTCCCCTTCTTCTCCGATAAACATTCTTGCTCCGGTTTTCGGATTCGACACTCGGGAATGTTTCTCCAACTGTTCTGAGGTCCACTGTTTAAACGGATCGGAACTCCCAACAAACGCAGTATGAAAATAGGTCACAAAATCAATGTTTTCATAAACATCACGAAGGTGTTTGACTGCACTTTCCTGACTCTTTTGGTACAATTCAGGAGTTGCCGCAAGTCCTTTCATTACGCTTCGAGCTCCAAGCCAGGGAGAATAGTAGTGAGCATGAAAACCAAAAACGCATTCATCCTGCTCCGGAACCGGGCGGGACGCCGGGTCAGGCACAACTGCATATGTCAAAAATCCGGCGGGACGCGTTCCCCTTTTCGGCAGAATCACACCGTTGGAAAGCATCGCGTAAACTCGGTAAAATCCCCATTCGCGGTTAGGCAACTCCGATACAACGTGTTTCCAACGGCCTTTATCGTCACCTTTCACTGGAATTCGAAATGACTTCAAAAGCTGATCCCTGTAATCTTTAATGTCGACGAGCAGTTCAAGCTGTTCTTCCGGCTTGAGTCCGTTTACCTGGAAATTCGCCTCGATTGCCTGTCCGGAAATATAAAGGCTTCTGCGTGGAAAATTTGTATCCCCGGTCAAACTGACCTGCGAAAACAGGCTTATGGAAAAAGTCAACAGACATAATTGCACAAAAAATTTCATAATACAATCCTCAAAGTAAAAAAGTTTTGTCAAATCTTTTTTCGTTTTCAATCCTGCAAAATATATGTCCTTTTTAAAATGAATCATCTTGCCGGAAAGTCAAATCACCAATCTACTGCGTTTATGCTCTCCAATCGATCACATAGCAGAAATGATCGTCCGGGTTTTCGTTCAAGTTTCGATAGGCCGACTTGATGCTTTCCAGGTTTGCCGGGATAATACCGGAAATCAACGGTTTGATTTGGTAGGCCCCCGCCGCCAACAAATTCATTGCACGGATCAGGTTGTTGCGAGTCGCGGACATCGGATTTTTCATCTCCCAGCCGGAACGGAAATGCAAGTTCTTTTCCCAGATTTTCTGAAAAATCGCACTATCGGAATGAGGGTTGTTTTTGACGATGCCGACCATGGAACAGGTGCCGTTTTCCTTTAATATTTCGGCAGAGAATTTCAACGTTGCGCAATTGCAGACCGTATCGATGACCAGATCATATTCCGGGGCGTTTCCGGAGATTGATTCTTGCGTACGGATGCCGCATTGCTTAGCGATTAACCTTCTGTTTGCCGACAAGTCAATACCGATGACATCGGCGCCGGTCAATTTCGCGGTCTGTGCGGCCAGGTTGCCGACCGGTCCGAGCCCGATCACGATTGCTTTGACCGGTCGCTCCGCCGTATTGTTCAGCGGATGCATGCCGATGTTGATGAACCGCAGGAAACCGGCTTCTTCCGGTTTTACACTATCACCCAATGGAATCAGCAAGGACTCCGGGCTTAAGGCGCGGACGTTACAATGCGCCGCAGAGCTTTCCTCTATCGACGGAAACACAAAATACTGTTTGCCGTCCGGAGTATGCCCAACCATGATGTAACCGGGTTGTGTCTCAGCCTCCTTCCGAATACAGAAGAGCTCGGTACCGGGACTGGTTGTCGAATAGTCCATTGTCAACGGCGTGTAATTTTCCGGTACTTCATAGTCGCATTCATTGAAAGTCACATCATCAAAGCCCCTGAAAGTAAGTATCTTCTGAATCATGATCAAGCCCTTTCTTTCATAATATTATAAACAGTATCGAGAATTTCCATCGTCTTCAAACCGTCCTCCAGAGAGGTCAACCCCGGCCCCTGGTTTCCATTACGGACACTGTCGATGAAATAAGCAATTTCAGTACCATAGCCCATCTTGACGCTGTTGTCGCCGAATGAAGCAAACTGCCAATGTTCACAATTTCCGTTGGCTGATGGCTCCGGCGGGAAGTAATTCAGCGAATGAAACGCATCGGTGAAAATCATCGAACGATCCGCGAAATAGAGATCAACCCCGAATTGCAGATTGCCGTAGCCGGGCGAAACCAGCGTATGCAGCAAAACCCGGAATAAACGACCATTCTCATCTTTCAGACGGATTTCCACGATAATGTTTTCGCCGTTCCAGGTCACCTCCGGAGTAATCTCAATGATCTTGCCGAGAAAGGATGCCGCCAGATTCACCGGATGTACCGCCTGAACCATCAGGTAACGCCACAGATATGACAAATCATCGGTACCCGGCATGCCGTAGATTTCTTCCGACCGATATGGGCCGCTGGTCAGATATCGGACCGTACCGTAAAGCGGTGCTCCCATACTCCGGCTTTCCATCAGAGAGTTGATCTTTTTTACCACGGCACTATGGCGCATCATGAATCCGACTTGTCCCATCCCGTTGATTTCACGAGCTTTTTGCGCCATGGACAAGGCTTGTTCCAGATTTTTCCCCATCGGTTTTTCGATGAAAAACGGGATCTCTTTTTCGAGACAATACATGCCGGCGTCATAATGGAGTTGCGGTGGTCCGACAATCAGTACCGCGTCCGGCTTTTCCCGGTCGATCATGTTCCGAAAATCATCATAGGAGCGTTCAACTCCGCAACGCCTGGCACATGCGGCCGGATCATCCGCCGGCAGGGTGGAAATCGCCTGCAAGGTCACTCCGGCAACTCCTTTAAGCGCCGGATAGATAAAAGCATTGGCATGTCCTCCGCAGCCGATAAAACAGACATTCAGATTTTTCATTCGATAATACTCCTGGTTTCTTGAATTATTGTAATTATACACTATCTTTTAATAACAACCAATAGAGAAAATATCTGTTTAAGTGGAGAAAACTTCTGTAAATGAAAGATATTGTTTTTCCTCATCTGATCGATATTGCTACCAGGCATGAAGCTGGATTTATGTTCGAATGTCCACACGGCTGTCCGGATGGCAACTATCTTCTGATGTGCTTTCGGACCCCGGCGCTTATTCACACCGCGGCCGGGCGGCAAACCGCCGCTCCCGGCGATTGTATTATTCATGATCCTGAGTTCCCATTGTGGCATGCTTCCATGCCGGGAACTTCCGGCGATTTCTGTAATGATTGGATTTACATCGCCCCGGAAGCAATTGAACCCGCTCTCGAAAAACTTGCGATTCCCTGCAATGTTCTGCTGCCGACTGGTACTCCCGATTTACTGGAGGATGCTCTTCGGAGGATTCGCGTAGAACTTGCGTTGAAAGACGATTACTCTCACCAAATTATCAACGATACAATCTTCCGCATGCTTCTCGATATCCGCAGAAGCTATAGTGAATATCGGAACGCTCGCTCCGGCATGACGAATTCTGAACTTAATCATTACCCGGCATTCATCCGAATACGCAATCGCTTTCAAGAAGCACCAGAACAGGAATACACGATCAGGGCGTTAGCCGGCAAAACAAATTTAAGCCCCGGACGTTTTGCAGTTTTGTACCAGAAGTTCTTTCATGCAACCCCACATGCCGATATCCTGGATCAACGTCTGATCAAAGCCAAGCGCCTTTTAAAGACGACACCATACCAGATCAAAGAAATCGCCCTGCTCTGCGGCTGGCGGGATGAGCATTACTTCTCGCGTATATTCCGCCAAAAAACGGGTATGTCCCCTGGCGAATTTCGCCAATGGCGCTAAGCCGCCACGTTCCACCAGCCGGAGCCGTTTTTCTCGAACGGGACGACGGTTATGCTTCTATCAAAGCATCCGCAGGACATTCCAACGCCACGCGCAATTTTTTAATCATCGCCAGTGTAAGAGTGCGTTTGCGGTTCAAGACTTCGTATGCGCGGCTTGAGGTTCCGAAGCAGGGGACAAGGTCTTTTACCTTGAGCTGCTTCTGCTCCATCATGAACTTGATGAAATCTATCGGGTCGGGTTCGGAGAAGTGAAAACGCTTGTTTTCATACGCTCCCAGTACCATGCTCATGAGTTCCAGCTCTTCGGCATCCTCCGGCTTGAGGTTGTCCAGCTCGTCGGCGTGAGCATCAAGAAATGCGTCAATCCGTGCGCTCATCTGTCGCATTTCATCATCATTTTTGATTGTTCTGATTTCCATTGTGTTCACCTCCTTAAAACTTCATTTTGCTGTATTCCGCATGGGTACCGATCCACCGGACATATATCCGACCGGCTGCATATATCACCACCACAAGCAAGCGGTGTTTGTTGCCGCCGATGTTGAAGATTACCCGATTGCCGGAAAGAAAATCTGCGCTTCCGATTGCGTTCCGTATGTCCTGCGGCCTTTTCCATTGCGCCAAACGGACAAGTTTAATCCAGTTCGTCAACGGCGTTACACTGTCGGCATGATTCTGCATATACTCATCAAGACGGTTTTTGTTCTGCAGTTCCATCGAGTTTTCCTTTTCTCAATGGGAACAATATAGTCCCACACTGGGACTTTTCAAGCAATGATTTGAAGATTTCCCGAAAAAGTCGCCGTCCTCGAAATTAAGCAGTGGCTATTTCCACCAGCCGGAGCCGTTTTTCTCGAAACGGTAGAGATAGGCCATATCGGCAATGCCTTCGGCCTCGGCGCGGTTGCGGAATTGCCGCAGTTGTTCCAGAGCCGTCGCGAATGCTTTGGTGTCCCGTCGCTGCTGCGCGGTTAGTGCGGCCAACGTGAGTTCGGCATGAGTCAGGCCCGCTTGCAGAAAGGCGACCCGCCGGGCCGCCATGACATCGGAGGAGGCCGCCTGAACCGCAGCGTCGAGTAGACGTCGTCCTTCCAGCATTGCTGCAGGCGGAAGCATGGCGTTACCGGCATTGAGCCAGTTTTTGAAGCCGATTCGCCCGAGTTTTTTAGTGACTGAACGCCATTTAGTTTCGGTCATGCTGTCGGATACTTTTTCCCAGTGGGTGAAATAAGCCTTAACGGCGCTTGCCGCCGGGCCGAACGCGGCGTAATATTCGTTGAGAATGGCTTCGACGGTCAATTCGGGATGAAAGTTGAGCCGTCCCATCACGTAAAGGCTGGGGCCTTGAGTCGCCCATTGGCCGGTCAGGCTGTCAAAATCGCTGCCGATCATGCCGTGCTCACTAGCGTAGCGGTATTCATTGCCCAGTTTGGCGGCATAAAATACCGGCAGATTGTGCCCCACCAGCATTGAGTTGGGGCGCAGCACCATTCGTACGCCGGCGGCCCGCCAGCCGTCCCAATCCCTGCGGGCGGCAGCCATCCGCTCCGGAGTGAACGGATAAAAAGGCCAACCCACGAAAGAAATAATCACCCGGTCATTGAGCTTCACCTCCAACGGCGGAGCCGCGTAGTTGGCGTAGGCATAGCCGAAAACCAGCATTCCGGGCTTGATTTTATCGGTCTCGGCCTGTACCGCCAGATAAAATCTCGCCATCCGGTCGGACAGCGACGGCGCATTGCCGTCCTGTCCCGCGCCATCGCTGGAACCGAGAGCGGGAAAGCGGTTGGCCAAAGTCGGAATCTCCCCTTTATCCCAATAGGGGTGGCCGGTAAAGGCGGCTTGCGGCGCGTCCCAGGCGCGGCATTGCGGACATGTACACAGTCCGGGAGAATCGTTTTCACAGAGATTAACAACATTGGACCGGTCATATTCATTGGCTGGTGGCGATATATTGGCGGTAGCGGCCAGATGATCGGCCAGAATTTGTTGGTGCAATGCGGGATTGGAAACGCAGAGCATTGCCCGGCCGGAAATACCGCCCGGCAGTAACCCGCGTTTTCCGTCCGGCAACATGCTGAAATATTCCGGATGGGTCTGGCCGAAACGGTTCCAGTAATCTTTGAAGCAATGTCCGTAACTGAGGTCGTCCGCCAGGCAGAAGCGCTGACGGCACAGCCAACGGCGCTGTTCCAAGCTGAACTTCACCCCATTGGCGGGGTCTTCCCAGCCGATAGTTCCCCAGTTGACCACGCGCAAACGCGACTGGCGCAGTTTCGGCGCGGTGACGCGGTCGATTTCGGAGAGTGTCAGGTCCCGGCATGACGGGATGAATTCGCCAAGCTCGCCGGGCCAGAGCCAACGCACCCCGAATTCATTTTCCAGCAGATCGTAAACAGCCAGCAAGGTCCCGGCGGAGTTCCGCCAGGTGCCGATATAGTCGAGGCTCTCAAGCACCTCGCCGGGGTCGTCACGGCCGGCCAGAAATAACCGGTTGCCGACCTGTTTGACCACCCCGGAAAAACGTCCCATGTCCGCGGTCGCGATTCCCGCCTCAACCGTCGCCCGGCAGTTGCCGATATAAATCCGGTTCTCCGGCTGGGCCGCAAGTTCCGTTTCGGTAACGATTTTAAATTTCGTACCGACAGCACGGTCGAGGTGGTAGCGCAGTTCTTCGGCGGCGTAACATTCCACCGGAATGGCTTTGGCTGGAATCACGATCACGCAGGCGGCATTGCCGTCCTTGACTACGTCCATGCCAACTGCCGGCAGGAGCCCGAATAACAGGGGTATACAGTATTTCATCATTGCCGGTAATCCTTTAGTTTTCCAAAATATTCCAGAACAGGAGCCGGTTGTTGTTGCCGTTACTGTCCCACTGGCCCTCGACGTAACGTATGCGGCGAAATTCCACACTACCATCGGAATACAGAACCGACTGCCCTTCGCCCCGGTGGGCATAAGTTCCGGCGATGGTATAGACGTCGGTCGCCAGGGAAATTCTTTTGGTATAATAGGTGAGTTTAAGCTGATAACTCGTGACCACTTTGGAGGTTTTTGTGCCGGACAAACCGCCGCGGTAGACATATCCCGAATTACAGCCTTTGCCGAAGCCGTTTCCAGGCGAATTGTACAGATAACTCGGATTGTTGATAGTCGCACAGAAAAACACTTTGGGATTTTTGATGAGACTGGTTCCGCCCACAACCGAGTACGGAGGCGGACCATAAAGCCGCCCCAGGTTGTCACACTCAAAAGTGTTGAGGGCCGTATAGAACAGACGGTAGCTGAATTGTGGTTTGGAGCTTACCGCCGGATCATTGTAGGTCGAATAAGGTAGCAGGTCATTGGTATCGTTGGCATACATGGCAATTCCAGCCCCGATTTGCTTCAGATTGTTGATACAAACCGATTTGGCGGCCTGTTCCCTGGCTTTATTCAGCGCCGGCAACAGCAGCGCCGCGATTATCGCGATGATCGCGATCACCACGAGGAGTTCAATGAGGGTGAAAAATTGCTTCGTATTCATCTTGATAAATCTCCGTTGTTTAGGGAGTTGGAAATTGCAGAAATACCGTTAATTTTTGAAAGATTCCCGAGTGATGTTTGCTGGATTTGTGAGGAGCATAACAAGTTATGTAACGAGCAAATTCGGCAAAAAGCGCCGGGAAGATTCAAAAATTGGTAGTTCGGCATTTTCCATCTCCCTATTGATATCGTTTGACGGTGTCCATGGTGATTCTTTGGACTTCGTCCGGGCATTCGTTGTTGTGTCCGTAATAATAACAGGCCAGGTGATCGGGATTGGCCTCGCTGAGGAAGCGTTCCAGTTCCTGCCTCAATTCGTCATGAGCAGTCTGAGGAATCAGAATATTTTCAATCAATGCGAAAGTTTGCTTGCCGGTTGCCGCACACTCTTTGACCGTCCGCTGCCAACTGGAAGCCAGCGTATGTTTGTGATAACACGGTTCCTCATGGAAATAGCTCTGCCGTGAAAATACCCCGTCGAATCCACAGTAATCGATCCCGGCGATCCCGGCCGCCCGCGTGGTGAAGTATTCCGATGTGCCCGGCATGTTGAACATGATGATCTCCACGCCCGGGCGCACCCTGACAGCCGCGGTCAGCTCGGCCAGGAATTCAATGAAACTGTCTTGCATCTGTTGAGAAGTCGGCACCCCGCCGAATTTGGTGACGGTATCGGGATGCGCGGTCACGGTGCCGGATTGCTTGGGCTCATCCCAGATGATGCCGTCAATCTCGTATTCGCGGGCCAGAGTCGAGACAAACTCCAGCGCCCATGCCCGGAAAGCCGCCGATTCGATACAGGCAATGCCCGGCATTTCCGGCAACTGACATTCGGGGTGGTTGGAGAGCCACAACCCCGGCATGAGCGGAGCTCCGGCGAAGCGCCCGCCGAGGCGACTGGGAATCAGATATACTTTCAACCCGCAGTCATGAGCGTATTTGATCTGCAGCTCGATCGTCCGCCTCGAATAACGCATTTCGCTCTCGCTGAACGACAGCGCAACGGCGTCGAATCCATGGTCGCGCATATCCATGAAACTCTCTTTCCACTGTTTCGGAATCACCGTCCAATTGCCATAGCTCAGGCAATACGCAGTCAATAATTTTTTTCGAGCCATATATCTTTTTACCAATTTATTTTGATTTTTCATTTTTCAGGAATTATATTTATAATATATCGGATTATTAGCATTTTGTAAACAGTGAAAGCATGAAAAAATTAATCACTAATATACAAAAATCGGTCATCAGCCTGGAACATGTTCAGCGAATGCTCAACCACCCGGTTGCCGTCGAACGCATCGGCTATATCCAGAATAAAACCGAAGTCATCGACCGTCGCGTCATTCTACCCTGCGTCCTCTTCATTTTCGAGGGAAACGGTATCATGGAAGAAAATGGCGAACGGACCGAGCTGACCGCGCCGTTCATGATGTGGAATATACCGGGCGACCACCGTAAATACTGGCCGACGCCGGTGTGGAACGAATTGTACATCGGCTTCCGGGAAGGCGCCGAGAAAGCTCTGCGGGAATATTTGAATCCGGAATTTTTTCACCGGAAACCATTCCCGATTCCGCGTCCCGCCGAATGCCGCCACTATCTGAATGAGATGCTGAAGGTCGCGTCTTCACCCTCGCTGCCCGGAGCCGCCGATCGCATTGACCATCTGGTACTCCTGCTTCTGCTGGAAACGGTCTATCCGCAGCACGAGGAGCATTTGAGTAAAAACGAACGCATTGCCCTGGGTATTACCGAGTATCTGCAGAAAAATTTTCGTCACGACGTCGATTTGAACCAGGTAGCGGACGATTACGGCTGGTCCTATTCGACTTTTCAGCGGCAGTGGCATCAGAAATACGCCTGTTCGCCGATTCAATACCTCCGCAGACTCCGCAATTACGAAGCCGTCAATCTTCTGCGCGAGAGCAACATGAGCATCGGTGACATCGCCCGGGAACTCGGCTTTCGCAATCAATTTTACTTCGCCAAATTTTTCCGCGACATGAACGGCATTCCTCCCTCCGAATTCCGACAACAACAGATTGATATGATAACACATACTATTGATAAAATATGATATACTTTTTGCCTGATTTTCACAGCAGAATCAACACCTTGATGATATAATATCAATAATCTCAATTCAAGGAACAATGCCATGAACAATACTTGGAACGTTTGGGGAGGCGGTCATCTGCTGGCAACCTCCGGGTTGGACTGCAAAACGGATTTTGTCGACGGTCTTGTCCTGCGGACGGTGGAGGGAGTGTCGATCATCGAGGTGAAATTACCGGCCTCCGGAGCTATTTTCATCGACGGCGCGCCGCCGGAAAAGTGTTGGCTGGCCGGTGATAATTTTCATTTGGAAACCTCAAACGGCGTGACCCGGGGAGTATTGCCCGACGCCTATCATATCCTGGTGGAAGGTTCCTGTAAAGCGGTCGGGCTCTCCGATGACTTGCAAGTCCTCAGCCGGAGCGGCAAAACCCTGCTCGGCGTTCGCGGCAAATTCGATATGAAATGGCTGGACGCGGATTGCGGCACCCTGATCGCCGAACGCCGGAAATGGCTGGACAATCTATCGCTTCCGACCGGAATCACTGCTGAAACCCGCACGGCTTTGCGGGCGGCCTGTTCGCAGGTGAAAACTCAGGTTTATTCGCCCGAAGACAAGATCAAATCATTGTGGACCACGCCCGACCGCTGGCCGCACCGCCATATGTGGCTGTGGGATACCACATTTCACATCGCCGGTTTGCGCCGCCTCGAACCCGAGGTCGCCTGGGATGCGCTGGAAGCGGTATTCAATGCCCAGTTTGACGACGGATTCATCCCCATGACCATTTCGCCGATTCATCCCGGCATCCAATACATTCAACCGCCGATCCTCGGCCTCGGAATGTCGCTGGTTTTCGAATGCAAAAACGATCTCGAACGTCTGAAACGCTGTTTTGCCCGCAATGCCAAATTCCTGAGATGGATATTCGCCAATCGCGACGTCGATAACGACGGATTGGTCGAGTGGGTAACCGGTCAGGTAAAAAGCTGTCGCTGCGGCGAAAGCGGCATGGACAATTCGCCGCGTTTCGACGCGGCTGTCCCCCTTGATGCGCCCGATTTCAACGCTTTTCTGGCGCTGGAATGCGAGTTGATGGCCGAATTCGCGGCAACCCTGAATTTGCCGGAAGAAAAAGAATTCTGGGCTTCACATCATCAACGCATCAACAAACTGATGAATGCCAAGCTCTGGAACGAAGAAAAAGGCTTCTACATGGACTATGACATTCCGGCCGGAAAACAGGCGGAAATCTGTTCTTCGGCGGGGTTCCTGCCGCTGATCTCCGGAGCTCCGACGCCGGAAATGGCCGCCAAATTGGTCGCGGCATTGAAAGACCCGGCCCGGTTCGGCACGCCCTTTTCCGTACCATCCATCAGCAAAGACCAGCCGCAATTCTACAGCAAGGATATGTGGCGCGGTCCGGTCTGGATCAATATCAACTACCTGATTATCCGCGGCCTGAAACGCTATGGATTCATCGCCGAGGCCAACGACTTGCAGAAGCGAAGCTGTTTGGAACTGGAAAAATTTTATCACAAGCTCGGAACATTTTTCGAATATTACGATGATATGGGCGGCGATCCGGACAAACTGCTGCGGAAAGCCCCCGTGGTGCTGGAAGAAGATTCGGCGTTCAGGAGCCCGCTCCGGGATTACGGCTGGACGGCGACGCTTTATATTGATATGATCTTCGCAGGAGAACTTAAAAAATGACAACGATGAAGTATGAATTCAAGCAGGAAGTTCCGGTATTGGCCGAAGCCGATGTTGTAGTGGTCGGTGGCGGTCCCGGAGGAATTTGCGCGGCGGTGATGGCAGCCCGGCAGGGCGCGGACGTCCTGCTGGTGGAGCGCTACGGCGCGCTCGGCGGCATGGCTTCTTTCGGTGAAGTCAACCCTTTTATGCTCAATCACGTGAGCGAAGAGACCCTTGACCGCCCGCTCTACGTGGATTGGTGCCGCAAAATGTGGGAGTATCTCCCGGAGCGCGATCAAATGATTGAAAACTTCGATCCGGAAGTCTACAAGCTCCGTTCCCGGATGATCGCCAAGGACCTGGCGATGCTGGCCGGAGAAGATCTCTGCCAGGAAGCCGGAGTCCGGTTGATTTATCATCACAACCTGACCGACGTGATTATGGACGGAAACCGGATTTCCGCGGCGGTATTCACCTCCAAATCCGGAATTGGCGTGATCAAAGGCAAAATTTTCATCGACGGCACCGGCGACGGCGACCTGGCCAAGCTCTCCGGCTGTCAATGCGAATTCGGCAACGAAGAAGGCCTTTGCCAGCCGATGACCCTGTGCTTCAAACTTTCCGGGGTGGACTGGGAAATCATGCCGGACCGGGCCGGAGTCAACGTATATTATTACAAAGCCAAGGAAGCCGGTGAAATTGACTGTATCCGGGAAAACGTCCTCTGGTTCCTGACCCACGAGAAAGACGTGATTCACTTCAATACCACCCGGGTGATCAAGAAAAGCGGCGTCAATGGCCTGGAATTGTCCGAGGCGGAAATCGACGCCCGCCGCCAGGTTCGCGAATACCTCAAATTCCTGCGCAAACATGTTCCGGGCTATGCAAATGCCCGTATTCATTCCATCGCTCACCATATCGGCATCCGTGAAACCCGCCGGGTGGTCGGTCTGATTCTCCAGACCTCGGAAGACTTCACCGCCGCCCGTAAATACCCGGACGGTATCGCCAAAGTGCGCTATCCCATCGATATTCACAATCCGTCCGGCACCGGCACCCGCCTGGAGAGCTTACCGGTCGGCGAATGGTACGAAATCAGCTACCGGGCGCTCGTTCCGGCGGGGAGTGAAAACCTGCTGATGGGCTGCCGGGCGATTTCGCTGGACCACGCCTTGCACAGCAGCGCCCGGGTGATGCCCCCGGTCTGCTCGATCGGCCAAGCCGCCGGAATGGCGGCCGCCATGGCGACCGCCTCCGGCAAGAAACCCTCCGAACTCGACGGCGTCGAAATCCGCCAAAAACTGGCCGCCGCCGGAGCCAATCTGTAGTTCCAAACTAAAAAATCAATCCGCCATGGTCAACAAGATTCATGGCGGATTTTGCTTTATTGCAATGTTTTTAGAATGGAAACTTGATTTAAGAACAGCCTGGATGTATTTTCTTCTGTAAGTTGTTACGCAGGGGGCAAAGGCAATGAGCAAAGACCGGAAAAAGGATAATGTTGTTTCTCGCTTTTTCAATAAGCCGCTTGGGAGAATTCCCAATCCCCTGTCGGATAAAATAAGTATTGCTTTCTTCTTCGCTTCCGGACTTATATTAGGGATTTTCTGGCTGGTATTTGCCTATATTATTCCACCGGAAATCGGAAAATTCGATAGTCCCATGTGGTTTATCTTCGGAGCATCTCTGCCGCTGATTTGCATGTGGTTCGGACTGATTCACCGGAGTGTGGCCTGGACCGCACTGATTGGCGGTTATCTGCTCCTCGCTTGGTTCGGCTTGGATGACCGGGCGGCTTTTACCCAAAGCATGAAGATCGCATTTATTTTCTATCTGTTTCTTGGAGCCGCCTTTGGACTGTTGATTGTGTTGTTGAACAAATACTGCAGTTCGAATATCCCTAAATTCTGCCGAAAATTACGCCTGCGCATTGAAAAAGGGCAACCGCCGCCGGAGGCTATTGACAACTGTACCAATATCCTCAATGACCTCTGGGATGAGGTCCGGAGCATGCCGGAAAGTACCGAACGGGAAGAGTTGCTTCAAAATCTGCTGAAACTCGTCGATAAAGTGACAAGTTATGAATATAATGATACCATTGATGTCTTATTCAACGAACCGGAAATTCGCTACTTCAAGAGGATAAACAATGAGCGATAAACCATCTATGCCGGAAAAATTTCTCGGTGCGATGATGCTCCTTTTCCTAATCATTTTTCCGGCATACTATATTCTGTATTGCGATTGGTGCGTTAGTATTTTGTTCTGTTATGCTTGGACAGCAGGGGCATTCGGTGGCTTTTCGGTGGTCATTTGGAAGAAGTCGCGGATTGGGGGAATCGTTTTTGCCTTATTGACGATGGTTATTCTGTTTCTTTCTTTACGTTATGTCACCTTCATGCTGGTCTGGGGGATGGCGGCATTCGGAGGTGCCATCATTATCCGCAACAAGAAAGAAGTGAAACAAAGTCCCCTTCGGCTGGTTTTGTGGATTTTTTTGATCATAGGAATCTTCGTCCTGATACAAGGAAGTACCGCGATTTACCGAATGATGCACTTCCGCTCTGTCCGCCCGGATCAAATAGAAAGCATCGTCATGCGCCGGAACGAACGCCAGGTTGTGGTTTCGGAGCCGGAACAATTAAAAGCAATTCTTTCCGGGCTGCAAAAATCCTATGCTTATATGCGGAACCGTGAAAGCATACCGCAGGAATGGAAACTGACTATCCAGCTTAAAAATGGCAAGGAATTTCTTGTCCGGGTCGGCAGTTCAACTAAATCTTATTCCGACGCTGTCTTTATTGATATACTCGGCGGCGAATATCAAAGCCGCGCCCTCCACAAAGTACTGAAGCCGATGCTGTGGCCCAGTGAAAATGCAAACGAAATTGAAAAATGAGGTTTCCGAATGAGTGAAATGGATTCAGAAATCACCCCGCAGGAAAAGCAACAAATAGATCAGTCCGTACACAATAGCCTCTTGTATCTTCTGATTTTGTTTTGCTGCATCGGTATTTTCATGGCCAATCTTTGCGGTCTGAGCGCATGGTGGTGGTGGGCGATCATAGCCGCGGCCATTCCGGTTTCCGGTTTCGTGACCGGCTTGTTCTGGCGGTATTTCCTGCCCCGGATGAGGGTTCTGCCGGATCTTCCGTCTGAACCGGAAGAACCGCGAGTTGTCCGGGTAAGGTCTCCGGAAAAATTATCCTCGGCCGGAATTCCGGTGAAAGCGGACAGAAACCTGGTAATAACCATATTCGTATTGCTGGGCATCTGCGAGGCTATTGGTTTGTCCTACGCCGCATCGCAAAATCTGGATGTTTCGGGGTATCTTTTCTTTGCCACTTTCTCCGGCGTGGTCGCCACTGTAATAACAACTTTTCTATTGGTGATTTATAAGTCGTGGTATGATGAGAACAACCCTTTGTCGCGATTTCAGGGGGTAGCCGGCCTAAGAGATGTATTGGATTTGGGAATAAAAGGACTGGCATTTCTGATTGCATTCATTCCGATGTTTGTCATTACAGTGATGATGGTGTTTTTCGGCGGCTGTGCGTTTCATCAGGAATTTACCCGAACTGGAGAGGGAATCGTTTCGGCAGTGGAAGGCAGCAGGGGCGGACATAAGCTCATTTTCGCAGATGGAGGAATATTCCTCCTGACCTCGCTAGTTTCGGAAATACCGGTGGCCGGCGACCATTTCGAGAAGGAATTCTGTTCTTTCCGCTATCTGGTAAACGGTAAGAATATCGCCGTTCGCGATAGAGTACTGTCTTTTTTTACTCCAACCAGGATCCTTCCGCCCCGATGGCTGATTGGATTGATGATCGGAATCATTCTCTTTCAGTGGTTGTTTTTTGCGTTATACCGCAATAGTTTTTTCTGGATCTGGCGGATGCTGGATATTTTCAAATCCCGGTTGCGGGCACCGCCATCACGTCATCCACTTGTGCGCCTGGAACAATACTTATGTCTCACACCAATGCCGTTAATGCTGGCGTTGTTTCTCTTTTATTATTTCACCCTGGACCGCTGGATGTAGAACGTTATTTCCGGTTGCGGTAGGCTTTGGGCGAGAGCCCGATGCGCTTCTTGAATTCAGCCGAAAAATAGAGCTGGTTGGAGTAACCAAGCATCTGCGAGATTTCCTTGATCGAATATTGAGGGAAAAACAGCAGTTCCTCCGCCCGGCTCATTTTCATTTTGATCAGGTAATCGATGGGCGAGGAATTCAAATACCGGGCGAAAAGGCGGTTCAGCGATACCGAGCTCATGCCGCTCTGGTGACAAAGATCATGAATCGTCAGCGGACGCAAAAGATTTTCCTGCATGTAATTCAGGATTTCGGTCAAAACTCTTGGATAGGCGCTGTATTGATGGTCGTTCGCCAGGATCAGCAGCACCTGGTAAGCCATTGACGAAGCAATCCAACTGAAGCCGGGTTTCATCTCTTTGCATACTTGGCAGGTGTAATCGAACTTTTCCCGGAGCTCGTCGGGCTGCGATACTTTGATGACGTCGGCATCTTCCAATCCCAGCTGTTTGATGATCGGCCGGATGGAAGAACCGTCGATAATCATGGTTTTTTTCGTGGCGTAGGCGTCGACGGTCATCTCGCAGTCTTCGTTTTTGTGAACCAGAAATATTTCATCTGCCATGACGTCGTATTTATTGCCATTCTGAGTGAAATGGAAAACCCCTTCCTGAACGAATTCCAACGCAAAAGTACTGGAGTTCTCTCTTTTCCGAAGGCATCCGGCCACCCATTCGTCGTCGCCGACCGCCACCAAACGGAGCGGAATGGCGACATGCGGCAGGTTGCGGTAATAACCGGGGGAAAACTTATGCAGAGGATACTTGCCGACATTATAGCCGGATAATTTGGAGTCTCCCTCCGTCAATTCTACATAACGTCTTTTCATAATTGAAAAAATATCACATACTTCGGAAAAATCAACCTCCGGAAAAAGTTTTCAGTTCCCGATTAACAGATTACGTTTCTCGAGGGAGAATACCGGTGAAAGCGGCTCGATCATCCGCAGACCAGCCGTTGAACTCTTTATCAATATCGACCAGATTTCCGCTTTGCCGGATTCACGTTTCAGAGTATAAATCGTATCCTGTCCGGGATTATCAATTTCCATCACAGCTTTTCCGGAAGAGTCCTCAACTATCGCTTTTGTTTTGCCGAATGCGCTGATTCTGAATTCCTTCACCCCGGTGGGAACCTGAAAATAAAGACGTGAATTTTGAGGGCTCCCATAAGATTGCAGATACCGGGCGCCGCTTCTTTTTTCCGGCAGCGGAGTGATCGACCAGATACAGTTTTCCTGTGGAGTCAAAGTCATGACCATATTGCGGGTATCCACATCCAGATAATAAATCCCATCCGCTCGGGGTGTAAAACGATGATGCAATTTTTCCCCGGTGGCGAGCAATTCCAGCCACTGCCGGGAACCGTCCGGTCCGGTCAAAATCAAATTATCCAGAGTCGGACTCCGCTTGCCGACGGAAATCAACTCCAGTTCAAACGCCACCGGTACCCCTTTACGGCAGGCAAAGAGATATCGAAAATCATGCCGCAGTTTCAATTTTTTCGGAGCCTCTTTTTCCACAGCCCCACCGACGGGAACCAATTTCTGCAGATCGGCAATCTGTCCGTCGGTCAACACCTCGTTTGCATCCCATCTTTGCTGTTTTATCCATTGCTCGACATCAAATTTTTCCCCGTTGAAAACAACATCGCCGCTGACCTTTTCCAGAACCGCGCCCGGCAGTTTTCTGGTATCAAAAGCCAGAAAACCGGTATTCTTTTTATCTTCAATGACGATATTGTCAAGTACCGCCGCGCCGGTTCGGCGGCTGACCGGAAATTCCGCCCAGAATTGAATGGCCGTCCCGCCAGGATTGTGAATGGTGAGATTTTTCAGCGTCAACTCAAACATATCGGTACGGTGATCGCGGAGACGGACAGCACAAGCCCTGGTATTTTCGATTACGCAGTTTTCCACCCGGAAAAACCCCGGAGGCGCTCTTTCCGGATCTTCCGGGCTCAGGAATATTCCGGCCATGATACCGGCGTAACTATTGCTCATGTGGCAGTTTCGAATCGTAATGGAACAAGGCGTACGCAACCTGGTTGCCAGGACTATATCTCCCATCGTTTTGCTGAAACGGCAGTTTTCCACCAGAATGTTTTCCAGAAACTCATCCCGCTGATTCGGTTCGAAATCAATACCACACTCGGGGGCGGTCCCCTTGGTATTGGAAATGGTACAATTGCGAATAGTCAGCCCCTTGACGGAAATAATCGAAATCCCCTGCCGGTGGTGGTTGTCCAATATCAGGTTTTCCAGCAGAATATTGGTCGAATAATTCCGGTCTTTATCGCCGGAAACATAAACGCCGTCACCACCGCTGGAGCGGATGTCCAGATCCCTGATGGTGATATCATCACAATTCATCAGCCGAAAAGTATGACGGTGCTCGGAATGTTTATAAAGTTCCTTGTTTTGATAATCTTTTTTGCGCATGGCGATGGAGGCGCCTTTTTCGCCGCGGATAGTGATATTTCTAACCTTGGATGCAAGAAACAACGAATCACCCCGACCGTGAAATTTCCCTGCCATGGCGATGATTTTAACGCCTGCTTCAATGATAATCTCCTGATCGCTTTTCAGGCGAATCGGCTCCAGAATCCAGTCTTTTCCGGTATTGTCAATCCGGATTTTTTTTGCTCCGGAGTCAATCGCTTTCTGCAGGCATTCCGTCGAATTTACGGGGTCAAATCCGAAGCTCGAAGCTTTAACGGCATCGGAACCGGAGAGCATTACCGCTAAAGCCATCAGAAATGAGAATAAAATTGTTTTCATTTACCCACCGCCAGGTCGTTTTTGTTGAATGCCACTACCGGAGAAAGCGGTTCGAGGAAACGGAATCCGGTATGTGTGCATTTTTCCATGATAATCGCCCAGGTTTCAGCCTCGACATTCTCCCGCTTCAAGGAAACAAACTGTTTATTCTGGATCTCCTCGAGCCGGACTTTCTCATAACCTTCGCCGTTGATGATCGTGATGGTATTGGGACCGTTACAGCCGATTTCAATCTGAAACTCCTTGACTCCGGCAGGTACAGTGAAATAAAGCCGGGTATTGGCCGGCGGTCGATACAGTTGAATGAAATCTCCTTTCCATGACCGGTCATAGCCGCCGTGCATGGCAAAACGGCAGTTTTTACCGGGATGGACGGTTACAACCGCTCCGCCGGTCGCCACCGGCAAAGTACAGAGTCCATCCGCTTCCGGCATGAGTTTATAACTTTGCCGGGCATTGATGGGCAGAGCCTCCAATTCTACAACTTTATCGTCATGCAGAACCGCTTTCAAAATGATCGGACGATCTTGTTTTCCGGCATTTTTCGACTCGAGCTCAAAGGAGATTTCTTTGCCTTTTTCGGCTTTGAATACCAGGGTGAAATTATGCCGGAGCGGCGCCGCCGGTAAAATAATCCCCGCGGCGAAAATAAGAAGCAGTATACTGAATTTTTTCATTGCTTTAATCCCAGGCCAAAATGAATTGTCCGAAGCCGGCGGGCGAATGCAATCCCGCTCCGCCCCAGGATGACCCTTCATACGGGATTCCTTTGGCATTGGTCTGCTTGTAAAAGGTCCCGTTCAACTTGCCCTGCTGAGTTACGTTGACGCCGATCGATTCCAGAGATAACGTCATAAAAGCGATCCAATGGTCGTTCCTGATCTCGGTTTTCACATCCCATTCACCGTGCCATATCCCCTCGGTGCCAATGCCGCCGCGCTTGATGCCGAACGCATTGAATACCAGAAAATAGTAACTGTCTTGCGCGGCCAGCGAACCATCCAGGAAAAATTCGATATGCTCGCCGGAAGGCCAGGTATCCGGGAGCTGCGGAGGCTTGACGCCGTTGATATCAGAGGCCTTTGGATTTTCACAATAAAACTCGATATAGAGATTTTTATAATCATGCGCCATTTTGATTTTCGTTTTGTTCTTTGCCGGTTCGGCTTTCAACATAACATTCAACCCGTCGATCTGCCACGGCAAGTTTTTCATTTCGGCGGCCGATTTGATGCGCGGCACGGTAATCTCGGGAGTGCGCATTTTCGGAGCTTCCGCCATCCAGTACTCAAACACCTTGCAAATGGCTTTGATTTGATTCAAGGACTCAGGATGCTGTG
Source organism: Victivallaceae bacterium (assembly GCA_031548025.1). Classification (GTDB taxonomy): domain Bacteria; phylum Verrucomicrobiota; class Lentisphaeria; order Victivallales; family Victivallaceae; genus UBA5239. The sequence continues at coordinate 68,248 of JAVBRM010000051.1, forward strand.
CCCGCTTTTCCGCTTCGGCCAATGTGTCGCGGCAGGTCTTTTCCAGTCCAGCCTGAATGATATAGAAATCAGCCGATTTCAGCGGAGAATCATGATAAGTGGAGGCTTTCCGATTGCTGTACCACGATTTGCGGATGACCCCGAAGAAGGTTCTCATCGGTTCAAATGCTTCGCGGAAAATGCGCTTCAAATATTCATCGCGCAATTTTTCCACATCCTGCTCCGGATTCCAGTAAAGACGGCTGATCACCCAATATTCCATGCCGGAAACATCAAACGGATAATGGGTTTTATTGCGGTCCGGGTTCTCCTTGAAATGAGATTCGGCGAACGCACGGTTGATACCGAGTTTATGAATCGTTTTCAGGTCATCGGCAATCACCTCGGCCACCGGGCGGCAGAAATCCGCGCCCAATCCATAGTATTCGCGCCAGACCAGAGTCGAAGCCATCTTCGACCAATCCTGCGCCATTTTTAACCATTTTTCATTGCTCGATCCATTGATCGATTCCTTGTCATTTTTTACCGCGGTACAGAAACGTGCCGTCAGGTTCGAATGCAGTTTCACTTTCGATGGATTCACCGTCCACATATAGGCGTAGGAATTGATGTAGACATTCGGATAGACTTTGGTGACATTTTCCGTAACTCTGTTCATGAAAATAAAGTGCTGGGTAGAGCGGAACGCCGGGTCCTCGGACATCAGCAACGAACCATCTTCAAGCTTGATCGGTTTCAGGCATTCCGGGCATTCGCAAAGCCCCATGCAGTCTTCCGTCATGATATTGTAGGTCTTGTAAAAATCCGGCGCGGGAGCTTTTTTGATCTCCTCAAAAACACGCTGGGCCATTTCTTCGACCAGCTTCGGATTGGTGAAACAGCGCTGGATACCGCCTTTGAATTTTCGGACTCCGTCGATCAGCGGAAAAAAATCCGGATTGCTCTCCGCATATTTTTTTGCGGGTATCCATAGTTTGAGATTATGACCGCCGCCGAAGCTCTGCCACATGCCGTATTTGAGGCGCATATCGCGAAACGCCGGTTGGCCGGCGCCAAGCATATTGTTGCGGTTGCGCGCCAGCCACAATTCGGACGGTTCATATTGTTCTTCGATATTGGTCTGGAAACCACGCTGAATGAAAGCCGGAACCGCCAGAAAATCAGTATCAATGGCCTTCAAATCTGGATTCTTGCTGAAAATCGGAGAGCCGTTCGGGCGATAAAATATAATATCCGTATTGCGTTCCAGAAAATCGTAAACCCCGTTCAATACGCCTTTGGGTTCGTTGGCGACGATATAGATATCCTTGCCTTTGCATCGGACCGCATAACCGTCGGTATTGCCGATTTTTTCCAGGTCGCTTTTGAATGAATCCGGATTGATGATTCCCCATGAACCGGGACAACCGAGAATAAAAGTGGTTTTCAATCCGAATTTTTCGGTACGCAAATAAGGACACGCTCCGGTAATCTCCCGGATAAAATACTGCAACTCATCAGCGGCAAAACGAACCGGCGGCGCCGCGTTCTGTGCGCAAACGATGACACTGCATTGAGCGCCATTGACCGCCAGCGGCAATTCGGCTCGGATTGAATAGGCACAAATCAGGCATAAAACAGCCGGCACGATTCTTCTCAGCATAGGTTCTCTCCTCATTATTGCCATGGACACGGGCGATTGGCATTGCAGTCGGAACATAATGCCGCGCCACCGGATGCCCCGGTATCCGGCTTGTTACGTATTTTGATACCCCTGAACGGGTGGGTAAGATTGAACAGCGGAAGGTTTTTATTCAACAGCGACGAACGATGGGTAGCGACATGGATATCCCCGTATAACGCGGGCACAACTCCGTTATGACGTTCCGACGGGTATCCGGCGTCCCACTCACTGGTGGAACCGCCGGTGGCGCCGGTCATAACCTTATTGGCTCCGATGGATGAAATCACTATGCCGCCCCTCACACCGGAACTTTCCATCAGTAGAAATGTTTTCCCCGGGTGTGTCAGAAATTCGGTTTTAGTGACACCGCCTTTATTCAGGTAAATATTCGATCCGTAGGAAATACAAGCTTCACTGGGATAACGACGGTCAGCGGTGGTACCGACATTTCCGGCGATAGCTTCCCGGCACCAGAATGAAGCAAGCTTGTAATTCGTTTTGGCCGGATAACCATCAGCGTTTTCCTTGTAAGGCGCCCCACTAATGTAAGTATAGTAAGATGATTTCCGGGTCCACTGTTCGGCATAAGGCAGCCAACCGCTGCTGTCGTCTGCATATAAGGAAGCGGCAATACCGTGTTGTTTCAGATTGTTGATGCAATGTGCCCGGTTTGCGGTACTTTTCGCATTCGCCAGCGCCGGCAACAGCAATGCCGCAAGAATCGCAATAATTGCTATCACAACCAGGAGTTCGATTAATGTGAAAAAAGCCGACCGGTAATAATTATTTCTCATCATGTTTCTTCCTTTATCTGATAAGTTGATTCTGAAATAAGTGGTTCTATATACTCGGGGAAAATACAATGGATTCTTCGGGACGGACAACCGCAGGACCCCGCCAGATACAGCGACATATCCACCCGGACCGGCGGCTCCAGCTTGCCGATGATGTTGTTTTCGATTTTATACAACATGGTTTTGGCCATTTGCCGACCGGTTTCCATCCTGGGAAAACAGACATAACTGATATTCTGATAATGCGAACTGCAACCAAAAGACATCACACTCACCTGGCCGGGCACATCGATGCCTCTTTCCCGCAAAAAACCGATCAGACGGAATGCAATATCCTCGGAGGTACTCAAAAATGCAATCCGTTTCTTCTTTTTCACGATATCCAGAAGATCCTTTTCAAAATGGGAATTGCCGATCAACTCTATCGGTTGAATGGTTTTAAACCCACGTTTGGTCATGGCGGCATGATATCCCCTCGCAATATCGGCATTGCTGAAAAGCAGTTCCGTCATCAACAAAATGATTTCATTATGCCCGTGTTCTTTTACCAGATGATTCACCGCCAATTCTGCCCCTTGCTCATAGTTATAACGGATTTCATCGCTATCATTCCCGGTGATCAGAAACGGAACCGGATAATCTTCATGCCGGACTTCCTTCATGATGTAGCTGGGAACTACGATCCCCTCCACTCCGGAGCTGATGAAATGGTCGAGAATTTTGTGCGACCGCACCGACCCGGTAAAGTTTACATACTCAACCGTGTAACCGGCCAGATACATCACCCGGGAGAATTCATCCAGTTGTGTTGCCCCGGAACCAGTCGGCATATCGAAAATGCACCCGACGATCTTCGGCTTGACGCCGCTCAGCATCCGGGCCGCATAGTTCGGCCGATAGTGCATCCGCCGCGCGATTTCCAAAATCTCCAACCGCTTTTCCTGGGAAACATGGCAGACCGGGCTGTCATTCAATACCGAAGCACAGGCCTGACGCGACACCCCGACCATTTCAGCGATTTCTTTGCATGTTACAGTTCTTGCCATTCACTTTACCTTATTCATTGTTGCCCGCGCAACAAAAATATTATACAACCACTGCCGAAAAAAACAAGTGGTCAATAAAAAAATTCAACATTTATAGGTTGAGTTCTCTGATTTTTTGAGCAAAATTATACCCTATCTGCTTTATACCATCGGCATCGGGGTGAACCAAATCCAGAAGGCGCTCCTCCAGCTCTGGACCAAAAATCTCCAATCCATTAATGTAGTAGATATTTTTATCATTGCGGCGACGGAAAATCTCAACTATTTCAGCAATTTGCTTTCGTATTACTTCCAAACTCAAACCTGTAATTCCAGGAGTCGTTTCATGTGGGGGACTGAAAATAGGCGAGCAAAGAATCAAGGGCGTATGGCGGTGTTTTTCACGAATAATTCTGACCATTCCAACAACCGCCGGACCAAAAGTGCGCGGAGATAAATCCGTATTGCAGACATTGATTCCCAATTTTAAGCTGATCAAATCCGCGGACATGTCGCGAATCATCATCGCAATTGAAGTATCCAGTTTACATTGGGCCCCGAATCCCAGCGAAATGAAATTCAGATTCAATTCCGCAGCGGCAATAGCCGGCCAGCTTTTCGTCGGTGATTCCGCCCGGACGCAATGAGTAATTGAACTGCCGTATATTATCCATAACGGCCTGGAATTCTTTTCTGATTTTTCGAAAAAAGCGTTATCCGGCAATTCCAGTGAATGGATCATTATCTGACAATTGGGCGGCAGCCAGATTTCCAGATCATTGTTCCCCTCCGGTAAATGATCTATCATCACGGATTCCGCCTCATCCGGAACATTCACCAAATTGACGGTCTTTCCGTTGGCGGTTGTTTCCAGGAGACAATGCGGCAGTTCTACAAATGTTCCATCCCGGCGAGCGTATCGATAGAAATCTACTTTGTGACTCAGGTTCACTCGAATTTGACCGGCATTCGTCGAAAAACACATCCTTACTCCGGAGGGATTGGCTGCTTTGTCTATCAATTTTTGAGAATAAAATAAATCCAGGTCATTATAATCAATACGCCACGGTTTCACCGAATCATTCATGTATTGCAGAGAAACAGCACCATGCCATTTTATCCGGGGATCACTCGCTTTAATCAGCATCATCACTTTCTCCCGCCTGGCGATCATCATCATAAAAAATACAGTTCATTTCCTGCATGACTTTCCGCAGCTTTGTATATGGTAACTCCCGAACCGGTATATTGCCCGAGTCGAGAACCAAAGCTGCTGCTGCGCCGGCAGCCTGCCCGGTAATCATACATGTCGGCATCATACGGACCGTGCCAAGTATATGATCTCCTACACTGATACATTTGCCGCAAGCCATGGCATTTGAAAAATCTCTGGAGATCAATGAACGGAACGGAATGGCATAAAAACCACTTTCCCTGCTGTTTGCCAAAGCCTGAAATCCTCCGGGCGGCGCCTGTCCGTGCGAACCGTAGATTTTGCAAATTGATATGACCGGGTCATCCGGAGAGACTCCGCTATGTAACATTTCGCGGGTCAATATTGTTTCTCCAACCATGCGGCGGCCTTCGCGAACACAAACCTGACCGGCTGAACGGGCGATATGGGCATTTTCATATCCGGCCATGTTATGCCGTAGGAAATCAAGAATTTCAAGGTTGCGCTTGCGCATTTCATGATCCATACGGGTCATGTCGAGAGAACTGCCGTCATCCCCGTTGGTATAACCGAACGCAATCTGCATGCTGTCCGGTGTCACCTGACATTGTCCCATATGCGGCCAGGTATGTTTTGGAGTTCTTCCCGTTCTATGAAGCTCTTTATAATGCTGATAATTTACCTGTGGATCATGCGGGGTGACTCCACCGGCGAAAAAAAACAATGACTTATGCATCGTCGCTTCAGAATTGACGGATATTGTTTCGACTCCCGCCAAATGAAACATTTGTGCACAACCAGTCGCATCAATGAAAATTTTTCCCGAAATGGCCCGCAAGCCCTCGCGGCAATTAACTGTGACCGCAGTAATTTTCCCGTGATCTGCAAGAACCGTACATAGTTCGGAATAAAAAAGTTTAGTCACTTCCGCTTCCGAAAGCATATCATGCAGCAATACAGTCAGTACATCAATATCGAATTTGATTTTTGTCAGAATCGGCTCTTTATCGGCAACCGGAAAGGTAGCTTGATAGGCGATTGCCGCATTGTCATTTTCCGGAGGAACAATCCATGCCGCATTCAGCTTGCCAAGCCGCCGGATAATTTCATCGGCAATTCCCCCGGCGACCTGGCGTCCTTCAAGGGCCACCTGGTAAAGGACATTCGCACATCCATACGCCGCAATTCCTCCGGGGAAACCGTTACGCTCGATCAAAATCACTTTCTTTCCAAGTCTCGCCGCAGTCAATGCGGCCCCAACTCCAGCCGGACCGGCTCCGATAACCACGACGTCATAGTCCCCCAATACCGGAACTTGCTGGTTGACTGTTATTTTTTCATTGTTAAACAATTCATCTTCCTTATTCGTTGTTGCCCGCGCAACAAGAATATTATACAACCACTGTTAAAAAAAGCAAGGGGGCAACAACAAAATATTTTTCAAGGAAGTTTTCACATTTGAAAATATTCCATATGGTTTTGAAAGGATATCACATATTTCAATCAAATCAGGTATTGCATATTTTTTTAATTGATATTATAATGATAATATAAAGAAAATCAACCCTTTCAAGGAGCATCTTTATGAAAAAGACAAAATACGGATATTGCATATTCACGCTCATTGAACTCCTCGTGGTGATCGCGATCATCGCAATCCTCGCGGCAATGCTGTTGCCGGCGCTCAATGCGGCGCGCGACAAAGCCAATGCCATTGCGTGCCTGAACAAGGAAAAACAGTTCGGTATCGCTTTTTACAGTTATACCCAGGACAGTGAGGAGTTCTACCCGCTTTATTCCTACAGCCCCGCTGCCTCCAAGACCAAAACCTGGGGCAATACTTTATTGGAAAACAACTATATCGCCGATATTAAATTGTTTGTCTGTCCGAGCCTGAAAACAGATGACGCCACCCCGCAGACCTCAAATTCCAACTGGGGAATCTCATATACCGGTTACGGCTACAATTGGATGTATATCGGTTCCGGGATGTGCTATCCATCCGGCCATCCCCGGCGGCAGATACCGGTCAAGCTGAGTGAACTTACCAAGCCGTCCCTCGGTTATCTGATGATGGATTCCACTTATGTAGGCAATAAACGGCAAGGATGTTACCGGGTTCACAATACGGCGTCGACCACAGCCGGATACGGCGCGCCGGATGCGAGACATGCGCAAGCCCTCAATATTCTTTATCTGGACGGCAGTGCCAGAGCGAAGAAAGTATCCTATTACTTACCGTACAATGACCTGACTTCCGGCGCTACGGTCGAGTGGTCCGGCGGCCGTAAATTATAATCCCGAAAGAAAGATCAAAATATGAAGAAAATCAGAATTATCCTGCTGCTGTGCCTGTCGGCAGTCACCGTATTGACCGCGGCCGAAGACCTGGAAAAATTTTCGCCGCTGGCTAAAGGAATCCCCGCGGTTCGGGTGAAAGCACTGTCGCACGATCCGGCAGTGGCATTCGCCTCGGATGAATGGGTCCGCTTTGTCGCGGCGGCCAATGGTTGTGTCGACTACGGCGGCAACAACGGCTATTTTACCCTGAGCCTCGGCATTGCCGGAAATCGCACCAGTATCGTCGCGGACCAGGCCATGGAAAAACACGGCATGACCCCGGAAAAACTGGGCGACGAAGGATTTCTGGTGGCCGGCAACGGCAAACGCGGGTTGATTATCGCCGCTTACTCCGGCAAAGGCGTATTGAATGGCGTTTACAAAGTTTTGGAAAAAACGCTCGGCGTGACAGTTCCGCGCCCGTCGGTAGGATTGGAATTCCCCGAAGTTATCCGGCAGAGCCAAGCCTTGTCGCTTCCTTATTCGGAAAAACCGGCATTCGGCCTGCGTGGACTCAGCAATTCCCGCGAATACTGGAAAACTCCGCCGGTCGAATCCATGGACTGGATGGCAAGATCGCTGCTGAATCACAAGGCCAACAGCATGGCGTCGTATCCGTATGTATCCCAGACGTACGCCTCGCGCGGATTCAAGCGACAGAACAGCGGTCATTCGTTTTTATTCTGGGTTCCACCGGAAGAATACGGCAAATCCCATCCGGAATATTTTCCACTGATCGACGGTAAGAGAGTTGCCAAAGCCAAAGGAGCCCAACTCGCTTTCGGCAACCCGGACGTCATTCAGTTGTTGATTCAGAAAATTTCCGATTACAAAAAACAGTACCCGGAAATCGAAGTAATAGCCTTCGGGGCCAACGACAGCGACGCCAAGGGCATGGGATTCGGTGAAGATCCGTTGTGCCTGAAACTGGATGAACCGGCCGACATTCCGCCGAAAGATTCCAAACGCCCCCGTTTTTATACGACGCGCTATATCAAAGCCGCCAATCAGGTGGTGGCCGGTCTGAATAAGACTTATCCCGACCTGAAACTCCATGTTTATGCGTACAACTGGAACGGCGGGACGATTGCGCCGCCGAACTGCGAGGTCAATCCAAATCTGCTGGTGGAATTCGCCCCTCTTTACCGCTGTTACCAGCACCCGATGAACGATCCGAACTGCCCCCGCAATGTCATGTTTGCCGAATGGCTCCGCGGCTGGGCGGCCAAAACTTCCAACATTTATGTCCGTGATTATTATCTGACGCAAGCCGATCGCTTTTCGCTGGTTTCACTGGAAGTGCTCAAACGCGACATCCAGTTCTACCGTGAACTGAAATTGATCGGACTGGTGCCGGAAACCGCCCCGGACGGCATAAACGGCAGCAACGCCCCGGCTGAAGCCTACGTCAAATGGGTTCTGCCGCCGGAACAATACGCGCGTTACTGGGATAGCAATGCCCTGTTGCATTTCGCCATGGCCAGGCTGCTGTGGAACCCCGATGAAAGCATCGACGAGATCATTAATCTTTTCTGCAAAAATTACTACGGCTCGCAAGCCGGCGAAAGCATGGCCGAATGGCACAAAACCCTGAATCAAAACATGTACAATTCCGGCCATCCCGGCGAAGCACCCCCGAAAGACAAATACCTGAATTACTACGGTTGGATCAACTCCGGTTCATGGTGCAATTGCTGGAATTGGCGCCCCCGGTTGTACCCCGCCGTCCACCGGATGTTCGATATCCGCCAGAAAGGCGATTTCGTCAAAAACGTGGAAAAACCCCTCAAAAGCCTGGTCAAAGCCAAAGCGACAGCCAGGGAACAGGAAAAAAGACGCATCGTCGAACGAGTAGACCGGGACAGTCAATTGGCCTTTGAATATCTGCTGACCATGGGTTACGAGCTGGACTGGCTCCGCAGCACCCCAGAAAAACTGATCTACTCCCAGACCCCGGAAACCCAAATCACCCAGGAATAAGACTGATTTTTCTGGTGATTTTTCTCAAATTGATTTTGTTTAAATGAAAACCACATTATATTTGGTTAATAGTTATCAAATATAAGGCGATATCATTGTGAATAAATTGGGATACAAAGCAAAGGTCGTTATTGTCGGCGGATGCGGGCACGTCGGTTTTCCTTTGGGTTTAGTGCTGGCGGACAGCGGTTACAAGGTAACATTGCTGGATATCAGCCAGGAGAAGGTTGACAGTATCAACCGGAAAAATATTCCTTTTCAGGAAATCGGAGCGGCAGCATTGCTGGAAAAATATGCCGGGAATCTTTTAACCGCAAGCACCGATCCGGAGGTATTGCGCGATTGTTCTGTGGTGATTTTTTCTCTGGGGACGCCGGTCGATGAACACCACAATCCAAGGCTTACCGACCTGGTGAACGGCATCTGGGCCTATATCGACTATCTGGACGCGGGGAAGTTGATTGTTTTGCGCAGCACCTTGTTTCCGGGGACTTCGGAGTATCTGGTCAATAAATTTGCCGCCAGATTCGGAACCGTGAAACTGGCATTTTGCCCCGAGCGAATCGTGCAAGGCAAAGGAATCGCCGAAATCCACGAGTTGCCGCAGATTATCTCCGGCAGTAACGCGGAAACGGTAGAAGAAGCCCGAAAGTTGTTCGGCGATATCGGCGGAGGGGTGATTGAATTATCACTGAAGGAAGCTGAAATCGGAAAACTGTTTACGAATTCATGGCGTTATTTGGAGTTTGCCATTGCCAATCAATTTTATCTGTTGGCGGAGGAAAATGGACTGGATTTTTACCGGATTTTCAAAGCGATAACGGCAGATTATCCACGTGCTGCAAGTTTTGCGAAAGCTGGCTTGGCCGCCGGCCCTTGTTTGTTCAAAGATACCATGCAGTTGGCGGCATTCAGCAATAACAACTTTTTTTTGGGACAGGCCGCCATGCTGGTAAACGAGGGATTGCCCAACTATCTGGTTATGGCAATAAAGCGGAAGCTGGATAACAATCTGTCCGGTAAATCAGTGGCGATTCTAGGGATGACGTTTAAAGCGAACAACGACGACACCCGTGAAAGCCTGTCATTCAAAATAAAAAAATTGCTGGAGTTTCAGGAGGCCAATGTGATCATGTCAGACCCGTATATACCCGGTTCAACCCCTCTGGAGGAAGCGCTGGCGCTGGCTGATGGAATCATCCTCGGAAGCCCGCACCGGGAATATTTGAATCTGCGTCCGGCATGTCCGTTTGTCGATTGTTGGGGAGTATGGCATTAATCATGAGGAAGATATTATGAAAATTCTGGTGACCGGCTCAGCCGGCTTTATCTGTGGTTATCTGGTGGAGGAACTGCTGAATGCCGGGCATGAGGTGTACGGCATCGACAATTATTCAAAATACGGGAAGGTGGAAAAAAGTTACGACCATCACCCGAATTACCACTTTGTCGAGGGGGATGTCAAAGATACGGCCCTCCTGAAAGAATTGGCCGGGGATTGCGACCAATTTGTGGCCTCCGCGGCAATGATTGGGGGAATCTCTTATTTCCATGAGATGGCCTACGAATTGCTGGCTGAAAACGAACGCATCATCGCCTCAACGTTCGATGCCGCGATCTGGGCTTTCAAAACGAAAAAACTGCGAAAAATCAATGTGCTGAGTTCAAGCATGGTTTATGAATCAGCCGTCAGCTTTCCCAGCGTGGAAGGGGACGAAAGAAAATCGCCGCCGCCGCTGAGTACCTACGGATTTCAAAAACTGGCCTGTGAATATTTTGCCCAGGGAGCGTGGGAACAATACCGGCTTCCATATACCATTATTCGTCCTTTCAACTGCGTAGGGACCGGAGAAAAACGGGCATTGTGCCATACGGACATCCGCTCCGGCAATATCAAATTGGCCATGAGCCATGTAGTACCCGATCTGGTCCAAAAAATCGTAAAGGGACAGGATCCGCTGCATATTCTGGGATCGGGGGAACAGGTTCGCCATTATACTTACGGAGGCGACCTGGCCCGGGGAATCCGGCTTTGTATCGAAAAACCCGAAGCGGTCAATCAGGATTTCAATCTCTCCACTCCGGTTTCCACCCCGGTGACGGAATTAGCGGAAATGATCTGGCGCAAAATCAAGGGGCCGGATGTACCGTTCCGCTATGTTTCCGATGCTCCATTCAAATATGATGTACAGAAGCGGGTGCCGGCGGTTCAAAAGGCGAGGAACCTGCTCGGATTCCAAGCCGACACATCGTTGGAACAGATCTTGGATGAAGTCATCCCGTGGATTGTGGAGCAAGTCGAAATCGGGGGTATCTAGGAATGAATTCGAATGATCCTCCTTGCTGTACCATCATTGTTCCGGTTTATAATGAAGCCGACAATATTGCGGTTTTGCTCGAACAGATGAAGGCCGAGCTCAATTTTCCCGCCCGGATTGCGGTGGTTTATGATTTCGAGGAAGATACCACCCTGCCGGCCCTGGCGAAAGTCGAGGCGCGCCTCGGTATGAAGGTCGATCGGATACGGAACAAATATGGCCGTGGCGTCCTGAATGCCATGAAAACAGGACTGGAAGCCGTCGATACCAAGTATGCAATCATTACCATGGCCGATCTTTCCGATCCACCCGCCGTAATGAACGACATGATTGCCGCGGCGGAACGCGAAAATGCCGATGTGGTTTGTGCGTCGCGCTATATGAAAGGCGGCAGGCAAATCGGCGGACCTTTTATCAAGAGATCCATGTCGCGGGCCGCGGGTCTCAGCCTGCATTACCTCGCCGGTGTTCCCAGTCATGATTCAACCAATAACTTCAAACTTTACCGCAAGTCATTCATTGACCAAATCACTATCGAAAGTACCGGAGGCTTTGAATTGGGGATCGAACTGACGGTGAAGGCCCATAACAACGGATTCAAAGTCGCCGAAGTTTCCACCGTCTGGACTGACAGAGTCGCAGGAAAATCCAACTTCAAACTGATGAAGTGGCTTCCAAAGTATTTGAAATGGTATTTTTCGGCGCTCGGAAACAGCCTGAAACTCCATGGCTTGAAAATTGTTTTCGCAATTCTGGTTCTATTCGCCGCTATCAACGGAGTGGAAGTTTATCGCTCCGCCGTCAATATTCCGTTCTCCGATGAATGGTATGTAATGGCCGACATGCCGGAACATTGGAGCACTGCGTGGTTGTTTTCGCCGCATAATGAACACCGGATTATCTTCACAAAGTTTTTCATGCAAATGCAATATCATTTGAATTCCTGGAATGTGGCGTTGAACATCTGCCTGAATTATGTCCTGTTTTTGATAATGCTCGCCGGAGTCTATCTTTTGTACCGCCCATCTTTCAAGAAATATCCCTGGCTGGCGCTTCTGATGCTGCCGATGTTCTCCATTTTATTGCGTGATAACCGTCTGTGGCCATTCGTAAATTCCATGACTTTTACGATATTATGGTCGGTTCTCGCCATTTATTTCGGATTTTTGCGGAAGGATTCTTTCCGCGATTTACTTCTGTTTACCGTATTTTTGATTTTGGGAATCTATTCCATGTCATTCACTTATGCAGTTGGTATCCTTGCGGTTTTCCTCTGGAGCAAATGTTATTTCAACCGTGGATCCCCAAAACAATGGCTCCGGTATCTTTGGCCCGTGTTGGCGGTTATATTTGCCATTATTATGGTATGGCCCGAAACCGGAGCCATGGAAAAGGCTATGCTGCCATGGCAAACACAATTCTGGGAGATTATGTTTGACCATATGGGACGTGGGGTTCCCCGGCTTTTGATTCCGGTATTTGTCCTTGGCGTTCTCGCTTTTACCGGATTGGCAATTTTGACTGCGCTTGATCCGCGGAATTTGAAAGACCGCCATTTTCAGGCGGTTTGTGCTTTGGCTGCCGCATCGATTTTTACCGCCGCGGTTATCTTCGTGAAACGGGGTGGAATCGGATACCGCCACATGGAGGTCATTTTGGTTTTAATTCCCGCGATTGCCATTATTTTGATGCATATCCGCTGGAAATGGCTGATGATTTCGGTTACCGCTGCGTACATTCTTCTTCAAGTCGCCTATTGGCCCCCGAGGATGTTGCTTGCCGGTCATTACCGGGAGTGGCGCGATAAGCGCCTGCAGGAAAGCCGCGATTTCCAAAAATATCTGCAAACCGGAGAAAAGCGACACTTGGAAAATATTATTTTTTCTTACGTCCCGGGCGAGTATCCAGATATGGAGAAAGTATTGGAAAAAACCTGGTCCTTCACGAATTCACCAATTCATCCCCCGTCGAGCTCATACTGATAGCGGCGTGAAGAATGCCTTTGGGCTTACGCAATTCCAGGTATAATTCGCGGATATCGCCGGGGCGGCCCCGGAGCATGATCATTTCCGCGCAGATTTCATGGCTTAAGTGGACGTGGGTCCCGGCCATGACATGGGCTTTGGAATCGTGTTGGATGGTGGTCAATTTGTCGCTGAGTTCTCGCTGATGGTGGTCGTAAACCAGCGTGATGGTCGCCAGAACTTCCCGGGAGGTTTCCCATTGCTGATCGACGATTTTTTCCCGCAGCAGGTCGCGGATGAATTCCGAACGGTTGCGGTAATCGGATTCAAGAACCATTTTATCCAGTTTCCGGCACAAAGAGTCTTCAAGCGACAAGCTCAAGCGCGTCAATTCCGACATATTTCCAACTATCCTGTTTGCTTTGTAGGTTATTTATGTTAAATTATTACGTTTTTAAAATTCGTAATAATCAATTAAATCAAAGTAAAATACCATGCATAGGCTCAATTGCAAAAGAAAATCAAAATTTTTCACCCTCATTGAACTCCTCGTGGTGATCGCGATCATCGCCATCCTCGCCGCCATGCTGTTACCGGCTTTGAATGCCGCCCGGATGAAAGCCAACTCCATCAACTGTATCGGCAATTTGAAACAGTTCGGCGCCGCGGTTCAGTTGTACCTCGATGATTATCAACGCTATGTCCCCATCTCCGCCGGCGGCAAGCGTTATCTCGACATGCTTGAGCCGTATCTCGACAAAGGCAAGGGCGTCTATCTCTGCCCCCAGGATTATGAAAGAACCAAAATCGACAGCGGCACGGTGACGGACGCCGACATCACCAGTTACGGCATCAATACGGTGAATCTGTACGGCACCGGCCATGCCAGTCAGAAAACTTACAGCTTCTGGTATGGTCCGAGCCCCACAAACGTCAGATATCCGGCCAATACTATTTTCATGGCGGACTGTGTTCCCGGCAAATATTATGTCGGATCGGGAACGGACTCCTCCAAATACATCAGTTTCCGGCATGATAACAACAGTGGCGATCTCTTTAACGCGCTGTTTTGCGATGGTCATGCCGTGTCTCTGCACTATCGCGAAACTACGTTCAGAAATTGGTTTGCCGAGGGTATTGACCTGCCGTGATCAACGCCGGAAAAATATTATTTCCCCTGTTTCTATTCTGCTCGGTACTCGCGTCCGAGGTGAAAATCCTTTCCCTGTGCGCCGCCGCCAATGATATCCTGATCCGCAGCGGCCAGGCGGATAAACTGGCCGCGATCGACCAGTTCGGCAGGATTGTTCCGGGGACGGAAAAAATTCCGGTGGTTGGGCGCGGCTCTGCCGTTTCGCTGGAAAAAATCGTTGAACTGAAAATTACCCATGCCATTGTCTGGGATTATCAACGTCACATGAGCTTACCGAAAGGGGTGGAAATGCTGGTCATTCCGGTCCTCCGCCTGGGTAATTATCCGGAAACCGTCAGAAAAATCTGCGCCCTGGCCGGAGTGCCGCGGGCCGCCGAACCGTTGATTGTGGAATTCAGGGAAAAGACCCGACCGACAGCCGCCGCCGAGGAACCCCCAAGGGTTTATGTAGAGCTCTACTCGCCCTTCAAAACCACCGGCAGGGAGTCCTATATTAACGATCTGATTCAGTTGGCCGGAGGTGATAACATCGCCGCCGGAATGAAATTGTCCGGCACAATCAATATTGAACAGGTCATTCAGAAAAGCCCCGAAATCATCATTTTTATCGACGGTTTCGGTTCAAAGGAAGAAATCGCGAACCGGCCCGGCTTCAAATCATTGCCGGCAGTCCGTGATAACCGGATATATGCCGTTGACCGCAAATATTTTGTTGCCGGACTCAATCCCGGCGAAGCGGTGGACGTGCTGAAAAACTATCTCAAAGGAGAGCGCTGATATGTCATTTTACCGGATTACCTGGCACCCCAAGTATGAATTTGCCACTTTGCATAACTACGGGTGTACTTTTAAATGCTGTTTCTGCAGTTATAAATTGCGGAGCGGAGCCGATGGCATTCCCGGGCTGGCTTACCCGAAGCCGGAGAAATTTCTTTCGGTGCCCGAAATGAAGGAAGCCCTGCTCAAAGTTCGGCCGAAAAAGGTCTATTTCATGGGCGGCGAACCCACCACTGCCCCTGAGCTCCCCGAAATGCTGGCCTTTGTCAAAGAAACCCTGAATGCCGAAACCAAGCTCGGCCATACCAACGGCAGTAAATTACCGCTGCCGAACCTGGACGGAGCCAATATCGGTTTCAAGGCCTGGAGCGAGGATTTGCATTTGCGGATCACCGGCCGCCCCAAAGCGTTGATTTACGACAATTTCCGCGCGGCCTGGGAGTCGGGCATGACCCTGGCCGCCAACCTGGTGTTCGTACCCGAGCTCGTGGGGCTGGACGAATTGGCGGGGCTGGCGGGATTTCTCAGCGGATTGAGCCACGAAATACCGTTCCATATCATGGGGTATATTCCGGTGCCGGGACAGCCCTGGCGGCGGCCCGACGACGCGGAAATGAGCGGTGCGGTGGAACTGGCGCGGCAATATCTTGATAATGTGGAATTTTCACATCTGACCACCGAAGAGGCACTGGATCTTTCCGCCCGCGACAACCGTTTCCGGGTCGAGGTGATTGCGGGTTTATGAGATTAAAACATGTAGTCACATATTGATTATTAATATCACAAATTGTATATCGCTTGAGTGTTGACTTGTCCAAACACGGTTGTATCTTAATATCACAATCAAATCACAGGAGATTGTTTTATGAGCAAAAAGATCAACGTAACCGTATGGAACGAGTTCCGTCATGAGAAGAAAGAAGGCGCCAAAGCCGACATCATCCGGGAAATTTATCCGCAAGGAATCCATGGAGCGATTGCGGGCAATCTGCAGGCCGAGGATCTCAATATCCGCTGTGCCACTCTGGACGAACCCGAACACGGTTTGACCGATGAAGTTCTCAACAATACCGACGTTCTGATCTGGTGGGGACACATCGCCCACAAAGAAGTCTGCGATGCGATCGTAGACAAAGTTCAGAAACGCATCCTCGAAGGCATGGGGCTGATTGTACTCCATTCCGGTCACTTTTCCAAAATTTTCCGCCGGATGATGGGCACTTCCTGTTCACTCCTGTGGCGCGAAGTTTCAGAAAAAGAACGCATCTGGACCATCGAACCCAACCATCCGATCGCCCAGGGCATCCCGAGCTCTTTCGTTATTCCGCATACTGAAATGTACGGCGAACGCTTTGATATTCCGCAGGACGGCCGGATCATTTTCATGGGCTGGTACGAGGGCGGCAACGTCTTCCGCTCCGGCGTGACTTTTGAGCGCGGACACGGCAAAATTTTCTATTTCGAGCCCGGTCATGAAACCTTCCCGATTTTCCACGATCCGACCATCGTCAAAGTCATCGGCAATGCGGTTCGCTGGGCGGCTCCGCTCAATTTCATCGAGATCACCTGCCCGAACTCTCCCGCTTTGGAAGAAGTCCGTTCGGAAGACCCCTACAAGGACCGCATATAAATGAAAAAATACCGTATCGGCGTCATCGGACTCGGTATGGGTAAATCCCATATCGACGGGTTCCGTACTCATCCCAACGGCGAAATCGTCGCCATTGCCGACATGAATGAAACCCTGTTGAAGGAAATAGCCGCCAAGTATAATGTCGGCAGCACTTACACCTCCGCCGAAGAGATGCTGAACAAGGAAAACCTCGATATCGTTTCCGTGGTCACTCCGAATAAATTTCACAAAGATCTGACCATTGCCGCCCTGAAAGCCGGTGCGCATGTCCTCTGCGAAAAGCCGATGGCCATGAACGCCGCTGAAGGCGAAGAAATGATCCAGGCCGCCAAAAAATACGGCCGCCGGTTGATGATCAACTTCAGTTTCCGCTTCCGTCCGCAGAGTTTCGCCATGAAACGCCTGGTGGAAGCCGGTGAGCTCGGCAACATCTACTTTGCCCGCACCGTCTGGCAGCGTCGCCGCGGCATGCCGAAATTCGGCGGCTGGTTCGGCACCAAAAGCCTGGCCGGCGGCGGCCCGTTGATCGACCTCGGCGTGCATCGGCTCGACTTGGCTTTGTGGTTGATGGGTTATCCCGAGCCGGACTGGGTTTTCGGCAGCACCTACAACCCGATCGCCTCCGAGCTGGCGGCCCGGAAGAATGTACCTTATGACGTGGAAGATTTTGCCGCGGCCATGATTAAATTCAAAAACGGCGCCACGCTCGAACTGGAAGCATCCTGGGCCGGAAACATCAAGGAAAATGAATTGATGGAAACCCGGCTGCTCGGCGACAAAGGCGGGCTCCACCAGTATAACCTCAACGGCACTTACGAGTTCGAAGTGGAAATGTACCAGGAGAAAGCCGGCTGCCAGTACGACAGCAAATTGCATCCCCCGGTACCGGAAGCGCACAACGCGCAATACTCCTTCCTGCAGGCCATCATCGACGACGTACCCCACCCCGCCTCCGGCGAGGAAGGTCTGGTAGTCATGAAACTGCTGGATACCATCTACAAAAGCGCCGAAATCGGCCAGCCGATCAAGATCGGTTGAGACTGACCGTAATCACAATCCGCAAGAGAGTCTGCCGTCAAAAACTCTCTTGCGGATTTTTTCTTTCATTTTTTCGGCTAATAAATTTGCCTCAATGCTTCTTTCGCTGTAGATTAGTGAAAATTTATTCATGAGGGCTGGTATGCTGGCAAAAACGTATTCTGCTGCGGTGGTGGGAATCGATGCATTCCCGGTGGAGGTCGAAATCAACGCCACCAGAGCGGGCGAACAATCTGTCGTTTCGATTGTCGGATTACCCGATGCCGCGGTCAAAGAGAGCCGCGACCGGGTCAAATCCGCCCTGCAGAGCTGCGGCTATGCTCATCCGCAGGGCGCCACGGTCATCAACCTGGCCCCGGCTGACCTCCGCAAGGAAGGTACGGCGTTCGACCTGCCGATCGCCTTGGCTATGCTGGCGGTTTCGGGAGTTATCAGTCCAGAAAAACTCGAGGAAACGGCGATTATCGGCGAGTTGGCCCTGAATGGCACCGTCAGGCCAGTGCGCGGCGTTTTGCCCGTGGCCCTGCGTATGCGCGACGAAAAAGCCATCAAAGCCCTGCTGGTCCCCGAGCCCAATGCCGCCGAAGCCGCTTTAGCTTCCGGCAAAACTCCGGTTTTTCCGATCAGCCGCCTCCAGGATGCCGTAGATTTCTTTTCCGGCAAGCCGATGCTGCCATATCAACCGGGAGCTTTGTCAAACGGCATACTTCAAATTAGAATGCCCGACTTTGCCGACGTCAAAGGCCAGAGCCTTGCCAAACGCGCCATGGAAATCGCCGCCGCCGGCTCCCACAATGTCCTGATGATCGGTCCCCCGGGAACCGGAAAATCTTTAATTTCAACTTGTTTACCCGGTATTTTGCCGCTGATGACGCTTGAGGAAACTCTCGAAACCAGCCGCATTCACAGTGTTCTCGGATTATTGGAACCCGGTCAGCCATTGGTCAATCGCCGTCCGTTTGTGTCGCCGCACCATACCGCCAGTGATATCGGCCTGATCGGAGGAGGAAAGAACCCGTCACCCGGTACCATCAGCCGCGCTCATAACGGCGTTTTGTTCCTCGACGAACTCCCCGAATTCAAGCGCAGCGTGCTGGAAGTTCTGCGTCAGCCGCTCGAGACAGGAAGCGTATCCATCTCGCGCGCTAACGGCAATTGTACGTTTCCTGCCAAATTCCTGATGGTCGCCGCCATGAATCCGTGTCCCTGCGGCATGGTCGGAGCGCACGGCTGCCGCTGCAAACCCAACGAAGTCCGCAAATACCGGGGCAAAATCTCCGGACCGCTGCTCGACCGTATCGACCTGCATGTCGAAGTTTCGCGGCTCAACGAAGACGAACTGATCAAAGCCCCCTCCGGAGAATCCAGCACTGTAATCCGTGACCGTGTCATCGCCGCCCGCCAGATTCAGGCCGAACGATTCAAGGGAGCCGGAATTTATTGCAACGCCCACATGGCTCCGCGCGAACTCCGCCATTTCTGCCAGATCAATCCGAAAAGCGAAGTCCTGTTACGCCACGCCATTCAGCGCTTCGACCTCAGCCCCCGCGCCTATGACCGCATTTTAAAGGTTGCCAGGACGATTGCCGATCTGGCGAACTCCCCTGAAATCGGTGAAAACCATCTGTACGAAGCAATCAGTTACCGCAACTACGACCGCAGTAACTGGTAAATTTGAATAAAAATTATTTTTCTATGGCAGATGCCGCTCTCTTCTAATCCAGATACCGCAACAATTTAAAAAATCTTTAATTTCTATTTCAACAGAAAATATGGTAAAGTGATAAGTCCAAAAAGAATTATCCCTGTATCACCGACAAAAGCAACTGGAAACAATGGAATTCGCACAGGCCATGCCCACCACGTATTCCAGGAATATCCATCTCGTAAAAAACGAACGACTTCGATCATTGTCATATTCTCCGGATTACAAAGATAGAATATATTCTCATAATAACTCGTAAAGTAATTCCTAAATATAAAAAGCTCAGAAGGAAATGGTTCATTCTGACTGGGGTACACTAAACCATAAACCGGAATATCATCCGGCGCAGTATCTGCGCGGCACAAATCGATCCAGTTTGGCGGGAACTGGTGAACCGGAATATCTCCAATTATTTCTGTGCACATACGCGTCTCTACTGGAATGAGTGCGGCTTTTCTTGCCATGACAATACCAGCCCCTGACCCAGGGACATAATATCCCGACTCCATCTGATATTGATAGGTATCCGGTGAATTTTTCGTCATATGGAAAGAACCTTCCTTATAGCGTTCTCCCCTTTTTCCAATTGTGGCTACATATTCCATGCAATAACATCCGGACAAAAAAAGCCCAATGCAGACAAGACTCAAAACGTTTAAATATTTCTTCATTAGTTTAAATTCCTGTTTTGAACTATGGCACCCAAATATATTCTTAGAATACAATCCGACAATCATTCGTCACTTTTCCGTCAATTATTTATAACCAATAAGTTAAAGAGTATTCAGCGAATAAAGTTGAAAGTAGTAACCTTCTCTTTTCAGCAGTTCATCATGAGTGCCATGTTCGACTATTTTGCCATGGCGCATCACATAGGTATAATCGGTATTGCGCACGGTGGAGAGGCGGTGGGCAATGATGATGGTGGTCCGGCCGCGGCAGAGGCGCTCCATGGCGTCGCGGATCAACTCCTCGCTTTCGTTGTCCAGCGATGAAGTCGCTTCGTCGAAAATCAGGATCGGCGGATTTTTCAGGAATACCCGGGCAATGGCTATGCGCTGGCGCTGGCCCCCGGAGAGTTTCACTCCGTGTTCACCCACTTCACTGTCAAATCCCTGCGGTAAACTCTTGATGAAATCGTAGATATTGGCGTTCATGGCCGCCTCGATAATATCGTCTTCTGTCGCACCGGAACGGCCGAAAATAATATTTTCGCGGATCGTTGAATCGAACAGAAATGGTTGTTGCTGGACAATCCCGATGTTTGAGCGGATAAATCCCTGGGTCATATTCATGATATTGACGTCGTCGATTTTGATATTTCCTTTAATCGCTTCATAAAAACGCGGAATCATGGTCGCAAGCGTCGATTTCCCGGCGCCGGACTCTCCGACCAAGGCGATTTTTTCCCCGGCCCGGATATTGATGTTGATATCTTCCAGTATCCACTCGCTTTCCGGAGTGACCGGGTAGCGGAAATACAGATGATCGATGTTGATATTGCCGTAAATAACGTCCGGTTTTTCCGGGTTCACCGGATCTTTGATCTCCGGTTGTTCCTCCATCACCTCGACAAAGCGCTCAAATGCGGCAACTCCCTGTTGAAAATGTTCGATAAACCCGCAAAGCTGAAACACCGGATGAGTGATGAAGCGGTTATAAACATAAAATGTGATGACGTCGGAAATAACCGCTTTGCCATAGAAAATCAGCACCGCGCCGCCGCACAGAATCATGATCGAATAAGCCTGTACCAGCACCTGAATACCGGAATGAAATCCGGCCATGGCCGCATAAACATCTTCACGGACCCGGACAAAATTACTGTTGGTTTCGCGGAAACGGTCGATTTCCTGTTCTTCGTTGGCAAACGATTTGACCTCGCGGATCCCTTGAATGGAATTTTCCACCCGGCTGTTGATATCCGCGACCTTCTTACGCACCAGGCGAAATCCGCGGAACATGCGTCCTTGGAAAATCAGCCCCCAGCCGATGATAAACGGCAATGGAATCAGGCAAAGTACCGCAAACAACGGATTGATGTAAAACATAAACCCAAACGCCCCGGCCAGCGTCAAAGTTGAAGTCAGAAGATCTTCCGGCGCATGGTGCGCGGCTTCGGCAATGCTGGTTAAGTCGTTGGAAATCCGCGACATGATATGGCCGGTTTTGGTCCGGTCGAAATAATTGAACGAAAGTTTCTGCAAGTGGGCGAAAAGATCGCGCCGCATGTCGGCCTCCATCCTTACCCCGAGCACATGTCCCCAACGGGTGTTGATATACGAACATAAACCCATGACCGCTGTCATGGTCAGGACGACGACTCCGGCCAAGGCCAGCATTTTCAGATTGCCCGCCGGCAGATAATCATCCAGAATAATCTTGATTCCGTAAGGTATGACCGAAGTGAAAACCGCGGCCAACAGTGCGCTGGAAAAATCCAGGATCATCAGAAACTTATGTGGACCGTAATAACGAATGAAATTTTTGAATAGTTTAGTTTTGTTCATAATTTGCTCATAAAGAAGTAATAAAAGTCTGAATAATCCCGATGAATGCCCCGAGAATTCCGCCAAGCCAGGTAACCCAGCGCAATTCCTGATCGGCAATCCTCCGGACCATTTTCTCGATTTCTTTGTTGTCGTAATCTTCTATCGACTCCGAAACAATATTCCACAAACCGGTTCGTTCGGTGAAATCTTTCAGGCGGCGAATGACAATGGTGCGCACTTCGCTCACGCCGAGTTGAACCACCTGTTTGCGGGTTTTTTCTGAAACATAGCGCCTGACCCGCCCAATCGGCATCTTTCTGATATTGTCGGTAAATTCCCGGACCTTTTCATTGAGAATTGATTTCATCTCATTACTGGTTAAAAGCTTCTGGATTGCCGCGAGAACCTGTTCGATGGTCTGTCCTTCCTGCTCGATCCCGCTCAATTCCCCGATCGGCCGGTCCAATAATTTACTGATGCCGCTGATAGTCATATCGTCAAAAGACTGCATGGTCTGGCGATTGTCCAACGCTGTGTTTATCCCGATATAAATAAGTTCCTGGATCTGCCGCAGCGACGGATTGTTCAAAGCGGTCCGCCAATCTTTACTGAGATATTCATTACCGGCCCTCAACAACGCTTCACGGATATGATCCTGCGACGAAGGCATCATAAAATGTTTGCGCATCGTATTCGGCAGACGATTGCAAACGGCGCGAATATCATTGTCTATACCCAAAAATTGAGCTCCAATCTGCTTAATTCGTCCGAAAATTCCCCCCTGTGAAGACAACTGATCGTGAACGGCATTACAGACCGTATCGCCAATCACCCGTTGCATTTCCGGTTCTTCGATGGCGTCCGCCAGTTTTTCCACCATAAAACGTGACTGATCACCAATCAGTTTCAGGATTGTATCCGTAACTCCCGAGGGCAAAATATCCCGGAGAGTATTGCTTTCTTCGAGCTTATCCATTATAATATTACCCAAAGTCATACTGATCCTGGCACGGAACATGGATGAATTCAACGTCTTATACATAATCGGCCCGATAAACCCGGGTATTTCCTGCGATAATTGCGGAAAAACTTCATTAAGTGATTTATTTCTCAGATTTTCCCAGTTTTTCAGAAGGTGATCGCGCAATATTTCTTCCCGGAATTTGTCCGAACCGAACTGATTCATGATTTCTTCGACAATAATATGGCGCAGAGTTCTGCTGAATTTTTCCACATCGTTCAGGTGATTTGCGCACAACTCATCAATACACGGAAGATCGCGGTCAATCAAACCTTCGACCCAGGTGTTGATATTGTTGTAAATCTGTTCATTCACCGTATCGGACTCGAAACGTGAAATTATTTTCTCAGTGGAAAACAATTCCTCTGAAATCACGTCGCGCACCGAAGCCGCCATTGCCGCTTTTTTCTTCGGAATAACGAATCGGAATATATGATAAATGGCCAGCGCATTGGTTCCGGCACCTACCAATGCCCCGAATATAATATTAATTATAAATTTTTCCAGCATTAAACCCTGCCTGTTAATAGCGAAATATAACCCGCTAAAAAATTATTTTCAAATCTCTTTGATCGCTTTCGCAATTAACTCCGGTAAATCGTCCGCGATCATTCCTGTTCCATATTCACTCATTTCACCGGCCAGGCCATGGATGAAAACAGCAGCGCTCACCGCATCATAAGGATCCGGTATCCGGTTAAGGAAAGCTCCGATCAAACCGGACAGACAATCACCGGAACCGGCCGTCGCCAAGTTCCGATTGCCGGAACAATTCAACCGCCACCGGCCATCCGGCGATGCAATTATACTGTGAAAACCTTTCAAAACCACATATGCTCCCGTCACTTCCGCCAATTTTACCGCTTGTAAATGACGCTCTTTGTTAAGATATCCATTCAGATCAAAACCGTTCAACAAGCGCTTCATTTCACCGGGATGTGGCGTCATTACCCGGCATCCGTTATTTCGTAAAATATGACGGTTTACGCTGATAATATTAAGAGCATCCGCATCTATAACTATCTTTTGATCAAGAGATAATATTCTTCTTAAAAATTTGACGGACTTCTCGTCATTTCCCATTCCAGGCCCAATTACGATACTGTTCGACTTGTCAATTTCTTCCTGAATCAAATCAATATCCGAATCTTGCAAATAACCGTAATCGCCACTTACCCTTTTGACGATCAATGCCAATTTATGATTGATCACATCCTTATTCGGGGTAACAATCCGACACATACCCGCTCCGGCCCGCAGAGCAGTCAAACCGGATAGAAATGGAGCTCCTCCATATAATGCACAGCCACCAATCACCAGAACGGAACCGCGGCTGTTTTTATGAGCGTCGAAAGCCACTTTCGGCATCATCTTTCTTACATCGTCAATAAAAACAGTATCTAATAAAGATTCCATATTATTATCGCCAATACCGATGTCGACCGTTTTAATGATTCCACAATGTGACGGACCGTCATTTTGAAAGAAACCAATCTTCGGAAATCCAATGGTTATGGTCATATCCGCTTTGACAGCATTTTCGTCGTTTGATCCGTCATCACCATTGAGGCCAGAAGGAATGTCAATGGAAATGACAATATTTTCTGAATCATTTACTTTCTTAATAATACTACTATATGGTTCTTTAAGCAGTCCTTTAAATCCGGTTCCGAGCAAACAGTCAATAATTATATCGTTATGCTTTATATATAAATTTTCCACATCAATTATGCTGACTGATTCAGGAATCAGAGCGGCATGAAAAGAGGCTGTTGTCGACTTCAAAGTATTGATGTCCACCACACTGCAAAGTACAATTTCATGATTCGTCATTTTAGCCAGATAACGGGAAATGACGAAACCATCACCTCCATTATTACCTGATCCTGTTAATATTACAAATCGACGACTAAATGACGGATTAAATTTTTTGATAAAATCGAGGATTATTTCACCAGCTCCAATTCCGGCTCTTTCCATTAGAACCTCACCCGGTATTCCATTATCTTCAATGGTAATGCGATCAAGTTCACGCATGGTTGCAACATCAAAAACCTTCATTTCTTTCTCTCCTCCGCTGTTCCGTCAATTATGTCATATATGCCGGCATTTTTGAAATATTCATCATTGGGTATTTCGGTAAAAGTGAAGAAAATCTGACCCGCATTTTCAATTACTTTGTAAAAAGATTTCTTAATTACCGGATCAAGATCTCCCGTTACATCGTCAACCAGAACGACGATATTATTGCTGTCTTCTCTGGAAGCCAGAATCTCGACACTGGCCATTTTCAGACACAAAGCGATCAAACGACACTGACCATTGGAGGCATAATTACGCATAAGCTTGCCATTCAATACTATATCGAATTCGTCAGTTTGCGGGCCAAAAGATGAAAAACCTCTTTTTATATCCTTTTCTCTTTCATAATCAAATCGTTCCAATATTTTATCCTCCGAAAATTCCAGCTGAACCGGATGATAAATAATTTTGAAGGATATCGTCGCATAATCGAAAAAATTAGCTAATATTTTCTTCATTATTTCCGTTAGAATTCTGGTATATTCATCTCTGAACGCCGATATCACCGCACCTTCCCTGGCCAGGATTTTTTCATATGCTTTTAAGACCGCATAATCATGACTGTGTTTTTTCAGAAGAATATTTCTGGACTTCAAAGCAATCGAATAATTCTGCATGGCTACCAGATAATCCGGTTCGAGCAACGAAATCAGAAAATCGAAAAACCGTCGCCGATTGGAAGAATTGCCGTTGACTATCGCAATATCATCCGGAGAAAAAACCACCGTCTTGATCTTTTTAATAAATTCGCTGGCTCTTGGAATCGGTTTATCGTCAATCGTCAGTTTGCGTTTATTGTCGATATAATCGATTTCCAGATACTCACTCCACCCATTGGGATTGTCAATTTCGGCGCCAATAATGAATCCGCGTTGACCGATGCTTTTTATGTCCCTGATCTGTTGGGTACGGAACGAACGCAGCATACTGAGAAAAAAGACCGCTTCAAGCAAATTGGTCTTTCCCTGTCCATTCCGGCCGATAAAAAGATTGACAGGTTTATCGACCTTCAGCTCAAGTTCACTGTAGTTACGATAATTTCTAAGATATAGTTTCTTTAACATAAAACAAAAAGCCGGACAGTAAAATATTACTACCCGGCTCGGCTTAATTAACTTATTGACAACAATTAACGATTGCGCATCGGCATGATTACATAGAGGAAACCGTCATTGCCTTCAATCGCTACCGGGCTGAAACCGTCATTCAACTTCATTTTTACCTTGTCCGCATCAGAATGCTTGAGCGGATCGGCCAGAAAAGTCGGGTTGAATGAAACATCGAGCTTATCACTGTTGAACTCAACTTTGATATAGTCCTTGACTTCACCGATACTGGTACTGGAACCTTCGAGCTGAAGCATGTCATTTTCCAAAGTCAAAACAATATAAGAACTGTTATCAGCCAGCGCGGCCGATACCAGGTCCAGTTTCAACAACATTTCCGCAGTCGGAATCTCCACCACCTTGGAGAAGGAATTCGGAATAACCTGACGATAATTCGGATAGTTGCCTTCGATAAGCTTGGACGTAATCATGACAGTGTCTGTAACGAATTCAATCTGCTTTTCCGCAAAATTGATCGTCACAAGACCGTCGCCGCCGAGCAGACGCTTGACTTCCAGGGCGGTTTTCAAAGGAATGATGGTGTCGCCGTCTTCGCCTTCGAAGCTTTCCGGAACCTTTTCCGAAAGAGCCAGACGCTTACCGTCGGTAGCAACCATAGTCACATTGTTTTCCTTGATCGAGCAGAGAATACCATGCAATACCTTGCGGGTTTCATCGAGGCTGACCGAATAAGAAATCTGATCGATCATTCTGGAAAAATCATTTTCTTTGAATTTCAAAGACTTACGGCTTTCAAATTCAATCAGGGTGGGAAAGTCATCGGTTCCCAGGCCCAGGAGTTTGACATTACTGGTACCGCAAACAATATCGGCATGATTGTTTTCATTGCAGCTGAAATCAATTTTGTCACCGGTAAATTTGCTGGCCAGGGTAAACAGCTTCTTGGCCGGCATGGTGGTCTTGCCTTCGCTGATGATTTCGGCTTCAACCGAAGTGGTGATCCTTATTTCCAGGTCAGTAGTGGTCAAGACCAGCTTGCCATCCTTGGTTTCCATCAGAACGTTGGCAAGCACCGGCAGCGTTGAACGGCTGCCGATAATATTGCTAACCTTCTGGAGAGCTTTTATGAATTTTTCTCTTTCTACTACAATTTTCATATTTCTCTTCCTTATTTTATTTACATTTATATATACTGTATTTAATTATTTCTATCTTAAATTATAAATCTATTTGTATTATTATGGGTTGTTAATTCTGTT